>JADJUV010000001.1 GCA_016716885.1 Candidatus Trichofilum aggregatum
CTGGCTCCCAACCAGTTTTCGGACTCCACCTCGCCCAGGACGTAGACGGCGGCGGTTTGGGAGACCATGGGGATGTTGCCAGCAACGATGACGATAGAGCCGAATTCGCCGACGGCACGGGCAAAACTGAGCAAGGAACCACTCAACAAAGGTAAAAGGAGAGGGGGGAGAATGATGCGGCGAAAAATGGTCAGACCACCGGCTCCCAGCGTCGCGGCCGCGTCCTCTTGCGTCCTATCTAGGGCCAGCAACACCGGTTGGATAACTCCGCACCACAAAGGGGAAGGTGATAAAGAGCAACGCCAGGATAATCCCCGGCGGGGCAAAGATGATTTTGATCCCCCACGCCTCTTTCAGCCAGGCCCCTAACGCCTGTTGTGGCCCGTAGAGCACAACCAGCATCACCCCTGTGACCAACGTCGGAATCGCCAGGGGCAGGTCAATGATGGCATTCAGCAGAGCGTGGCCGGGAAAGCTGTAACGCGCAATACGTAGGCGGTCAGCAGGCCCATGATGGCATTAATGATGGTCATCACCGCCGACGTCCAGAGGGTGAGCTTTAGGGCGTTCCAGGCGATGGGCAACGTGACCTGTCGTACCAGTTCACCGATGCCTTCGCGCAAGCCATCACGCAGGATGACCATGAGGGGAAATGAGGAGCAAAACGGCCAGGTAGCTCAACGCCACGCCGCGAATGCCCCATTTGCCCCAGGGGAGAGGTGGTTTGGGCTTGGTTGGGATGAGTGTTAAAGTGGACATAGGTTACTCCGAGGGAAAAGAAGGCACACAGAGCACACAGAGCACACAGAGGAGGCACAGAGATTCACTGAGAAGATGATGGTTTAAACTCTGTGTCCCTCGGTGCCATCTCTGTGACTCTCTGTGTAACCGCTTTTTCTTATTGATCTGCTAGTTGTTGTACCTGCGCTACCGTCGTGATGTAAATTCCTTCCTCGCCAAAGAAGGCGGGTGTGGCCTCGGCCCAGCCGCCAAAGTAGGCGATGGTGAACAGGTCTTCTAACGGGGGGTATTGGTCGGCGGTCGCGGCCGCAACGTCAGGATCGGGTGAGCGTAAACCGTGGCTGGCAAATATCTCCTGGGCTTCAGTGGTGAACAGGAAGGCGACAAACGCCTCGGCCCTTCCACGGGTTCCATGTTTGTCCACGTGGGTGTCTACCACCGCTACCGGGTTCTCGATGAGAATGGACGAGCGGGGAATGACCAGTTCGTAATCCAGACCATTCTGTTGCCCCACCAGCACCTCATTCTCGTAATAGCCACGTCTCCGACACCTTGTTCGTAATTGGTAATGCTTTCCCGTGCGCCCTTGTCTAGAACTGTGATATTGTTCAAAATAGAGAGGAGAAAGGCTTGCGCGGCCGCGTCGTCATCCGCCGGTACACCTGCAACAAACCCCCGTTTGGCCGCCCCATACAGTGACAGGATGTTCCACATGGCCCTACTGCTGGTTTTGGGGTTGGGGGTCAAGATTTCCAACCCCGGTTGGGCCAGATCAGCCCAGTCCAGAATGTTCTTCGGGTTCCCGGCCCGCACGGCAAAGGAGACAACCGAGGTGCTGACCATGCCGCCATACGGCTCACTGCGCCAATCATGAGTGATTAAACCGGCATCCTCAAGGCGAATAACGTCTGCTTCCAGCGACAAGGCCACAATATCCGCCTCAAATCCCTCAACGACGGCGCGTGATTGCGCCCCGGAACCGAGGTAAGACTCTTCAAATATGACATTTTGCCCGGTTTCTTCGAGCCATTGCGCCTGGAACAGCGGGATAATCTCGGCATACGCCTCACGCGGCGTGGTGTAAGCACCCAAAATCAGCGTAACCGTGTCTCCTTCGGCGGGATTATCATCTGAACCACCACAAGCGGTCAGAGATAGAATGGCCATAAGCAAGAGTAAAATCCAAAACTGTTTACGCATTAAAAAACCTCCTGAAGCAAATAAGGATAACCGTTGGCAGTGCGCAGGAGAGGCTCCGCCCGCTCCGCTTTAGCCGAACGTACAATAAGTGTCGGGAACTGGGGGACAGCCGTGATGACCTGGCTGATGATCCCATCCAGGAAACATCCCCACCCGATCCGGCAAGGGCGATCCCAGAACCAGCAAATCATACGCACCAGACGCTAATTCCTGTTGAATTTCCTGGCTTACGGTGCCAGTGCGAATGGTCGTTTCCGCCGGAACCCCTAGCAGTTCCGATGTTTTCACGCCTCCATCTAGGAACCTTTGTACCCGTTGCTGGCTCAGTTCACCCTGTTGGCGGGGAGGGATAACAGCCAGTAATTTGGCCTCGGCTCCCAAGTGGCGAATGAGTCGGGCGGTGAAGCGCACATCTTCTTTGGCCGGTTCACCACTGCTGACACAGACGAGAGCACGAGTAGGAATGGGCCGCATTTGCGGTACAAGCAACAGATGATGTTCGTTACCGCCCAACACCCCTTCGGCCAGATGGAAATGATGTTGATCCGGCTTGAAGCCCATAATGACCATATCTACCGGTTGTTGTTCGATCTCCTGAGCCACGGCCACCTCTAATTCTTCACCCGATGTCCGCAAGTCCAGGGCGGCCAGGCCACTGCCTAACTTTTCTTTACAATCCTGGAGATGGTTTTGCCGACTGGCTTCATCGGCTCCGTAAGCAAGTAAGGTGACACGGGCATGAGCCAGCCGGGCCAGATGGCCGCCATAGGTGAGGGCGGCTTCGGCCAGGGGAGAGCCATCGGTAACGATGAGGAAACGCAGGCCGGGATGGGCCAGGGCATGGATGCGGTGTAGGCCCACCCACACACTTTGTTGCGGTTGGAGAGGCAGGCGACTGATTTGATCTTGGGTGCGGGTGACTTCGACCAGGATGGCATCGTCGCCATAGGCAGGGGCGGGAGCGATGGGGCGCACGCCGGGTAAGGCGGGCAGACGCAGGCGCAACCGTTGGAAAGCCCCACTAAAGACAATGTTTTCGACGATGCCGTGACCCAATGGCGGGCAGTCTAGTTCCTGGTTCGTGGCCGAGAGAGCGACATCTTCAGGACGGAAGAGTACCTGAACCCGTTGGCCTTCTTCGATGGGGGTGGTGTGGCTGTTGAGGCTGAAATGTTGTGGCCCCACCTGGATACCGCCGTAGGCAGATTCACCCACGAGCAGGTTGGCTGTGCCCAGGAAAGTGGCGACGAATTCGGTCTGCGGCCGCTGATAGAAGCAGATCCGGTGCGCCCACTTCCAATAACCGGCCAAAACTCATCACCCCAGCCCGGTCAGCCAGTTCAAACGCCTCTTCCTGGTCATGAGTGACGAGAATGGTGGTGACCTTTAGTTCTTGTTGGATGGTCTTGAGGGTGCGGCGCAGTTCGGTGCGGATTTTGGCGTCCAGAGCACCTAACGGTTCGTCGAGGAGAAGCACATCGGGCCGGTGGGACAGGGCACGGGCCAGGGCTACCCGTTGCTGTTGCCCGCCAGAAATTTGCCGGGGCAGGCGGTTGCCTAACCCACTTAGCCCGACCAGTTCGAGCAGTTCATCACGACGTTGACGGCGCGCGGCCGCGGACACCTTCCGCACCCGTAACCCAAATTCGATATTCTCGGCTACGGTCATGTGCTGAAATAGGGCGTAATTCTGAAACACAAAGCCCACGTTGCGCTGTTGGGTCGGCAGGTAGGTGACATCACGCCCATGCAAGAGAATGCGCCCCTGGTCAATGCCGACCAACCCGGCAATCATGCCCAAAATGGTGGTTTTGCCACTGCCACTGGACCCTAACAACACAAAGAACTCGCCGTCGGCGATTTCCAGGGAGACGTTGTTGACCACCGGGTAGCCGTCATATCGTTTGGTCAGTTTTTCGAGAATGATTGACATGGCAGGTGTCCTGTTGAGGAAAGTGAACAGTGAGCAGTGAGCAGTGAACAGTGAGCAGTGAACAGTGAGCAGTGAGCAGTGAGCAGTGAGCAGTGAGCAGTGAGCAGTGAACAGTGAGCAGTGAGCAGTGAGCAGTGAGCAGTGAGCAGTGAGCAGTGAGCAGTGAGCAGTGAGCAGTGAGCAGTAACCAATCTCTCAATTACCAGGTGACTCCCCTGATCTGACGAGGAGCACGGGCCGGTCGAGCCAGTGATGGCTGGAGAGGATGAAATCGCTGAACCAATGGCCGGTTTCGTCGGCGCGGCCGCAAGTCAGGATGAGATCCGGGTCACAGGCGGCTATCTCCTGGCGAATCTGTGCGGCGGGTGGGCCTTGCCGTAGACGGAGTTCCCCTTGAAGACCGGCCTGGGTGATCTGTTGGGCCATCTGCCGGGCCTGTTGCGTTAAGAGTGTGTCTGGCTCTAGCAGGGCGGCCAGCCCTTGTAAGGCGCGTCCTTCCCGGTTGTAAAGCCAGGGATGGGCCGGGGTGACAGCCAGCAGAGTGATTTCAGCCTTTACCGGTTGGGCCAGACGGAGCACCCAGGAGAGGATGGCTTCTTCTCGTTCGTCGCCGTGGATGATGAGGAGCAGGCGGCGCAGGGGCCAACGCGGTTGCCGAGCCAAGAGAATAGAGGTGGGAATGTGGCGAATCGCTTGCTGAGCCAGAGAGCCGTGCAGGAATTGGGTCAACCAGGAGCGTGTTGGTTCTTGTAGCGCTACCAGATCGGTTTGTTGGTTGGTTGACTGACTGAGTGTGTCTAACGCGGCCGCGTTCTCCGGCAAAGGTAAGTAGATAATCTGGCTGTGGAGCAGGTTGCCTAGCCGTTGCACGTAGGCGCGGAAGGGGGCGGCGATGGGGCCGGGTGGGGTGGCGACGAGCAGGCGCAGAATGGTTGGTTGGGTTTCCTCGGGCCAGGTTTGCTGGAGCAGGTTGGTTATCATGGCCGGGTCGCTTTTGACGAGATAGGGGTGATGGGGCAACGCGGCCGCGATCTCCGCCACAGCTTGCTGGTTGTAAGGATCAGCGATGAGAACGGTCACGCGGCCGCGTTCCTCAGCCACGGGTATAGCCAAATAACGAAAAGCCAGGGCCGGGGGCAGGCGACGGGCTATCTCTGGGTCAAACGTAAAATCAGATAGAGTGGGTGTCCACTCTGGGTAAACAGTGATGTCAGGCATGATGGTTGAGCCACGGCGACTCTAGGAACTCAAAACAACTGGGGAGAAGTTTCCTCAGTCTTAACCTGACTTTATTTTGGCAGAGGGTGGTAACAAGAGCGGTTATGAGGTGGTCACAAAGGGGTAACAGATGGGGGAGCCGTTAGCCGCGAGCCGCGAGCCGTTAGCCGTTAGTAAAACCGCCAGCGGCTTTACGCTTCCCGCAAAGCGTAACCAATTCCTGGAACAGTCTCTATCTGAATTGACTGATCCGGGTTGGCTTCGAGTTTGGCGCGGAGGCGGTAGACGAGTTGTTTGAGCATGGCCCGGTCGCCGCCTTCGGCACCCCAGACGAGTTGGATGAGGCTGTCGCTAGGGAGCACCTGGCCGGTGTGGTGGAGCAGGCTCTCGAGCAGGCGGACTTCGAGAGGGGTGAGGCGGATAGGGGGATGGGTAGGGGATTGGAGTTCGTTGCGGCCGCGGTCCAGCACCCATTCGCCCATTTCCATCTGACCGGGGGCGGCATGGCGACCGGCACGGCGCAACAAAGCTCTGACTCTGGCGACTAACTGGCTGGGACTAAACGGTTTGACCACATAATCGTCCGCGCCCAGTTCCAATCCTTTTACAACAGCTTCATCACCCCCGCGCACGGTGAGAATGATGATGGGCGTATCACTCTGGGCACGAATCTGGCGGCAGACAGACAGGCCATCCAGTTTTGGGTAGGTTCAAATCCAGGACAATCAGGTCAGGTTGCTCTTTTTGCCAGGTGGTAAGGGCAGACAGCCCATCGTGGGCCAGGGCAATCGTAAACCCGGCCCGGCGCAGGGTGAAGGCCAGGACATCAGAGAGGGCGAGGTCGTCTTCGACGATGAGGAGTTTCATGGGAGAGTGAGCAGTAAGCAGTAAGCAGTGAGCAGTAACCAGTGACCAGTGAACAGTGAGTTCCCAGAGTTCCTAGAGTTCCTCTGCGGTAAGAGGTAATTCTATCCAAAACAGTGATCCCCCAGGACGATCTTCGACGCCGACGCGGCCGCGATGGGCCTCAATCGTATGTTTGACCACGTACAGCCCCAATCCCACGCCGTACTGCTCCCCATCGGGGCGATCCAGGCGGACGAAGCGGCGGAACAGGTTGAACCGTTCGGCGGGGGGGATACCAGCCCCCTGATCCGCCACCGACAGACGGAGCGTGGTGGTACTCTGGCTGATTTGCACCTCGATTTCACTGTTTTGTGGGCTGTATTTGCTGGCGTTGGTCAGCAAGTTGACCAAAACCTGGGTCAGACGGGCCGGATCCGCCAGCAAAGTGGAACCCTGGCCCAAGCGTTGGGCCGATTCGGCGACGGTGAGGGTTTGTTGGCGGCGTTCCAGCAAGGGTTGAACAATGCGCACGGCATCGGCCAGGAGTTGATTGAGTTGGGTAGGGCGGGGGCGCAGATTAAACTGCCCGGCTTCCAGGCGGCTACTTTCCAGCAGGTTGTCAATCAGGGTTTGCAAAGTTAGCAAGCTCAGATAGGTTGGTTTGAGTAGTTCACGCATCTCCGCCGGGGAAAAATCTTCAGCTTCGTCGAGCAGGAGTTCAATCGAGGCATTGAGGGTGCTGAGGGGGGTGCGGAATTCGTGGGTGATGTTAGCCAGAAAATAGGCACTCAGGTTATGCCAGGCGGCTTCCTGGGTGACATCACGTAGAACCAGGGCGACCTGGATGGTATGGCTGTGCGGGGGAATGAGCCGTGCCCCGGTGACGGCCAGGATAATCGTCTTGCCACTGGCGGTGAGGACTTCGATTTGTCGTTGTTCACCAGGGGGTGGAATGAGGTCGAGGAAGGTGCCGGTTTGGTCGGCGGGGAGTGGGAAGATGGTGTTGATGGCGCGGCCGCGAACCTCATCACTGCGCCAACCGATAATCCGCTCGGCCCCGTGGCTAAGAAAGGTGATATGTCCGTGGGTGTCAAAGGTGACAACCCCCTCAACGATGGATTGGATGAGGGTATCGAACCAGTCGCGGGCCTGGGCCAGTTCGTCGAGGGCGTGGCGCATGGTGGTGTGGCTTTTGTCCAGTGCATCCGCCAGCGTGGTCACTTCTACTGGCCCAGACAAGGTGGGAATGGGGGTGACAAAATTGCCCTGGCTAATCTGCTCCGCGGCCGCGGTCAGTTCATGCAAGGGGGCGGTCAGGCGGCGGATGAGCCAGGCTCCCAAATCTATGCCGATGAAGGCCACCAACCCGGTACTCACGATCAAAATCGTCAGGGCGCGCCGTTCGGTGATGATCAATCCGGCTACCGGCAGGGCTAACTCCATCTGTAGCCCTTCTTCAGCAAGGGGGAAGAGGGTAGGCGCGTAACTGTCGTCGCCCGCGTTGATGATGTAGCTATCGGGTAGAGGTGTTTCACCGGATTCGGTTTCGGTGAGCGTGTCACTGAGTTGGGTGACGAAGCGGGTTCCGTCGGCCAGGATGATGGTGGGGAGCAGGCCAGTATTGGCCGCCAGACGGGCCACAAAAGGCTGATCGAGCCATAGACCGATGATCACTGTGCCCAGGGTTGTCGTATTGTCGGGGGAAAAGACGGGATGGTTGGCGAGCATAACGGGTTGGCCGGATAGGGTGGTGAAGCCGTTAGCTACGGGGCAGGTGGTCATTTGCGGCCGCGAAACGATGGAGGTTTGCTGGGTGTCACAAAATAACAGAATGTCCAGCTTACTTTGCCGTTGGAATTCGTCTAAGTAAGGCCCTAACGTCAGCCAATCCTGGTTGGTGGCGAGTGTTTGCAGGGTGGGCCGTTCCGCCAACAGGTTCGCCAGGTTTTCCAGGCGATCTTGTTCGGCCAGGAGCAGGGAACGGGTGGCCTGTTGACCTGTTTGCACCTGGAGCCAGGCCTGGGCCTCAAGTTCGGTGCGGGTGAGCAGATAAGCGGGTATGCCGGCACTGAGGGTGGTGAGCAGGATCAACCCCAGGAAGACGAGGAGCAGGCGGGTGGAGAAGCGATGCAGGTTGAGCCAGGATTTCATGGCGAGGATTATATAGCATTTACGATTGACGATTTTAGATTTACGATTGTGGCTACGCCAAACATAAGCATTCAGTCCCCCTCGTAATAGAGCTTGCCGAAGGTTTCGTCAATCGTATTCGACATTGGCGTTTTTTGTAATTACCAGAGGACGAACAGCCTGGAAAGGCTGTTCTACATCCAGAGGTAGACTGAAAATTCGCCAGAGTCGAAAATAGTATTGACTGGTGGAACAAACCTTCGGCAGGCTCAAAGGTTACACCCAAACCCGTCCCAAAGATGCCAGGGGGGATAGGCCAGGGTTATAATCGTGCCCTCATGTCCAATCGTCAATCGTCAATCGTCAATCGTCAATCATTGTGGGTGCTGGTGGGGCTGGTTTTGCTCGCGGCCGCGGTCCGGTTCCCCTCTCTCTTTGCCAATAGTTTCCACGGTGATGAGGCGTTGTATGGCAGTTATGCCCGGCTCATCGGCACGTGGCAAGACCCTCTGCTCCAATCGGCCTGGGTGGATAAACCCCCCTTCCTTTTTTATCTGCAAGCGATTTTCTACCCCATTTTGGGCACACCGGCCCCGTTTGTGGCCCGCCTGCCCAATTTCATCGCTTCGATTTTGCTGGTTCCGCTGATGGCCCGGTTGGTGTGGCAGTTGTATGGCGACGAGTGGGCGGGCTGGATCGCGGCCGCGTTTGTGGCTACCTCACCTTACACCATCCAGTTCAGCGGCACGGCCTTTCTCGACCCGATGATGGTGTTTTGGGTGGTGGCGGGATTGGTAGTTTTGAGTTTTGAGTTTCGAGTTTCGGAGTTTCAGGTTCCAGGTTCCAGGTTCCAGGTTGGCAGAGCCTGCCTGGTCCTCGCCCACTCGCCCACTGCCCACTCGCCCACTCTCGCCGGTTTGTTCTTTGGTTTGGCGGTGGTGACGAAGTTC
This sequence comes from Candidatus Trichofilum aggregatum, assembly GCA_016716885.1. Classification (GTDB taxonomy): domain Bacteria; phylum Chloroflexota; class Anaerolineae; order Promineifilales; family Promineifilaceae; genus Trichofilum; species Trichofilum aggregatum. The sequence continues at coordinate 9,019 of JADJUV010000001.1, forward strand.
CAGGCGGGGCTGTTTTTGCCGTTGGTGGTGGGGGTGGGGGCACTGATGGGGTGGCGCGGCCGCGACTGGCGACGCTGGTTGACCGGTTTTGTGCCGGTGATTCTGGCCCTGTTGCTGTGGGAACTGGCCCGTAGCGGCCAATTGACCCTGTGGCAGGGGCAGATGTTCAGCTATGGCGGCCTGCGGCTGAGTTGGTCGTGGGAATTGTGGTCGCGCCTGGAGCAGTGGGGGACGTTGTGGCAATATACGGTGGGATCGCCCGTGCTGGGATTCGGTTTGATCTTGCTTTTGCCGCTGTTTTTGGCCTTTCTCATTCAGGACGAAGATCGGCCTACTTACACCGATCAACTGTTTGTCCTCTTTACCATCGCCTACTTCCTGTTCCATTGGTTTGTGGCGATCCCGGCCTGGGATCGGTATTTGCTCCCGATTGTCCCGATCATCGGTATCATCTTAGGTCGGTTTACCGGTCGGCTGGTGGGATTTTTTGGTCCGGCCCTGTTGCCGATTCTCCACACCCTGACCGGATTAAAGCTGACGCCACGCGGCACACGCCACACGATTTTTGCCTTGCTTCTTCTGGCCCAATTGCCGGTCGCGGCCGCGGCCGCACGTTCCGACTACCCCATCGGCGGCAATGCCAACTGGGATGAGGGCACGGCGCAGGTGGCTGAGTGGCTGGCGGATGAGCCGTATGGCACGGTGTTGTATGACCATTGGTACGGCTGGCATTGGCGGTATTATCTGTTCAACGAGCGGGTGTACCATTACTGGTTCGCCGATAGCGAAGCTCTGTTGGACAATTTGCGCGTGTTTGGTGACGACGCGGCCGCGAAATACCTCGTTCTTCCCCCTGACCCCGCCGTGGGAGAACCCATCGCCCGCACCCTGACCGATGCCGGTTACACCCTGGAGTTGGTGGGCACGACGGAATTACCGGATGGGCAGAGTGGCGTGTCGCTCCATCGTATCGTGACGGGGCGACAGGGCGACGCGGCGAGAGGGCGACAGGGCGAGGGGGCGATGCGGTGAAAGACACCATACTCAGCACTCAGCACTCAGCACTCAGCACTCAACACTCAGCGCGACGCCTTGCCCCCTACCTGCTCATCGCGCTTCTCATCCTGCTTTTTTTCCACAAACTGGCCTTCAGTAACCTGATTTTGGGGCGGGGCGACCTGTTTTTGTACTTTTACCCCTACTGGCACGCGGCCGCGGAACGGTTACGCGCCGGTTCGATCCCGCTGTGGAACCCCAATTTGTTCATGGGCGCACCCTTCCTGGCGAATAGTCAGGCCGGGGTGTTGTACCCGCTCAACTGGCCCCTCTGGTTGCTCCTGCCGACGCCGTATGCGGTGAGTGCCAGCATTCTGCTCCATCTGGTGATTGCCGGTTGGGGGACGTACCGGTTGGGTAAACGGATGCTGGGGCTGGGGGACGCGGCCGCGTTCCTCTCCGCTATCCTGTTTGCCCTCGGTGGCTACCTGACGGCTCAGGTAGAGCATGTGAACCAGTTGCAGGGGTTGGCCTGGTTGCCGTGGATACTCTGGGCCGTGAGCAGTAAACAGTTAACAGTTAGCAGTGAGCAGTTAGCAGTGAGCAGTGAGCAGTCTCCAGTCTCTAGTCTCTCAATCTCTCAATCTCTCAGTCTCAACTCCCCATTTATCACCCGCGTGCTAGGCATCGCCCTGTTCTTCGCTCTGCAACTTCTGGCCGGGCATACGCAGACGGCGTTTATTACTGGGGTGGGCGCGGCCGCGACAGTAGCCATTAGCAGTTGGCCGCTGGCGGCTGGCGAAAAACGCATCACGTATCACGCATCACGCGTCATCCATCAGGCCGCCCCGCTAATCCTCGGCACGATACTGGCGGTGGGGCTTGCGGCCGCGCAACTCCTGCCTACCCTCGAACTCACCGGTTTGTCCAGCCGCCAGGGGGGTCTGCCGTTCAATGAGGCCGTTTCCTTCTCCCTGCACCCGCTTCTGCTGACCCGTTCTCTGCTCCCTGGCTACGGCCAAAGCCTGTTCAGCGAATATGTCGCCTTTTTGCCGCTGACGGCTCTGTTGCTGGCGTTGGTGGGAGCCTGGCAATGGCGGCGGGATCGCGCCGTTTGGCCGGTTTTGTTGTTGGCCGGGTTGGGGTTGTTTCTGGCGTTGGGACGGTTCAATCCAGCGTACTGGCTTCTGGCGCGACTGCCCGGCTTCGATTTGTTTCGCGCCCCGGCCCGGTGGCTGGTGCTGTATGGGTTGGGGATGGCGTTGTTGGCGGGGATGGGGTGGGAGAGAGGTGAATAGTGAACAGTGGACAGTGAACAGTGGGCAGTGGCGGAAAGCCGTTCGTTGGGGGGTGGTTTTGTTGGGGTTGTTGATGGTATGGGGGTGCTCTCTGTGCCGTTGGCGCGATGGCTTCCCCTGGGCAAGAAGCTTCGCCTGAATATCCGTCCTGGTTGACGCTCATTGGCTGGCTGGCGGAATTGGTTGTTGGCCGCTGGCTGTTGGTTACCGCCGCTGGCCGCTGGCTGTTGGCCGCTGGCGGGTTGTCGCCGTGTCACCCTTCTCCTTGTCGCCGCGTCGCTTTACCTGGCTTCCCGCACCCTGCCCTACCACGCCAACCCCACCACACCAGAAGCGTTTTTTGATTTGCGGCCGCCGATAACGAGAGTTTTGAGTTCCGAGTTCCGAGTTTCGAGTTCGGAGTTTCAGGTTTCAGGTTCCAGGTTTCAGGTTGGTTGGGGAGATAACTCAGCACTCAGCACTCAGCACTCAGCACTTGATCCCCAGTCTCCAGTCTCCAGTCTCTCAGTCTCTCAATCTCGTTTTTTGAGCCTCTCCGACATCTTCTTCGATGTAGGCGATCAGGCGGAGATTGATACGATTTATGCCGGGCGGTTGTCGGCGTTGGCCCGGTTTGATTACACGGTGGCGATGAAGCAGAAAGAGGTGGTGGCCCCGAATTTGCCGCTAGTGTACGGTCTCGCGGCCGCGGATGGGTTCGATGGCGGCATTTTGCCGTTGCAGGCGTACAGCCAACTCACTACCCTGATTTTGCCCGAAGGGATGGTCACGACGGATGGCCGTCTGCGCGAGAATTTGGATGCCGTGCCCGAAGCGCGCTGGCTCGATTTGTTCAACATTGGCTATGTGATTACGGACAAAGTGGGCGATGCCTGGGTGAACGGGGTGTTTTTTGACTTGCAACATCCGGTGACGCTGACGGCCGCGGCCGCGGTCGGCCACATTCCCTCTTATGAAGCCACCGAACTCTGGCTGGTCGCCACATCCGGCGATTTTTTGGTTGACATAACCACATCATCCGGCCAAATCTGGCAACTCACCCCCGAACTTGTGTCTGACACCCTCTGGCGCGTCGTTTTCCCCGAACCCACTACCCCAACCGCCATCGCCGTGTCGCCGCGTCGCCCCCTCGCCCCCTCGCCCCCTCGCCTCAACGGCCTGAGCCTGGTAGATAGCCGCGATGGCAGTTTCCAGCCGCTGGTTTTGGGCCAGTACCGGCTGATTCACTCTGGCGATGTGAAGATTTACGAGAATTTGGATGTGTTGCCCCGGGCTTTCCTGGTGACGGCCTGGGCTGTGGCGGACGACGCGGCCGCGGCTCTTGACCTCATGCGTGACCCAGCTTTTGACCCGGCCCGGCGGGGGGTAGTGAGCAGTGAGCAGTTAGCAGTTAGCAGTGAGCAGTTACCAGTCACCAGTCTCTCAGTCTCTCAGTCTCTCAATCTCCCAATCTCCCAGTCTCCATCACTACCTATACCCCTGAACACATCGAGATGACAGTTGACGCGGCCGCGCCCGCCCTGCTCATTCTCACTGACAGTTATTACCCTGGCTGGCAGGCCACGCTGGATGGGGAACTGGTGGCGATACACCAGACGGATGTGTTGTTCGGGGGGTGTTTGTGCCGCAAGGGGAACACCAGTTGATTATGTGGTTTGAGCCGGAAAGTTGGGCGCGCGGCCGCGTTGTTTCTCTTATTACGTTCATCCTTTGGTTGCCTCTGGTAGTTTATGGACTAAGAATTAGAAGCCGTTCCGGATAATTTTTTCCAGGTCGGGCATCGTGCCTATCCCATCGTTTTGATTGACAGAGGGTGTACCATTGTTCGGGTCCCGCAAAATCATTCGTACCTGTGCCGGTGACAAGGGAGTCTGGCTGATCGTTTGAGCTTTCTTCATACTTTGTACCAGAACAGCAACTCCGGCGATAATAGCCGCGGCCGCAGATGTCCGTGCAAATATATGTAAGTAACTCAAAACCAAACTAGAAACAGGTGCATCAGGCCTATAATGGGTCGTTGTTACACCTGAACCCTGAGCATGGCAATCTATACGTGAACCATAATTAGACGATTGTTCTCGCTGATAACGACCACCTATCCATTGTCCCCCCGCCGCTACCAGAATTGCGCCGGTATCTTTATCTGCATGTTCTGGCCGATGCAAAAATCGTCCTAAACTATCAGTTACATCATCCAGATTCATGTTGCCATTACCAGCCGCCTCAATAATTACTAACTTCGTGGATGCCTCAAGAATTCGTGCCCGTATATGATCATCAAACTCGACAGGCACCAACCATTGCTTCCTTTGGTCGCCATCCGCAATCTCTATTGGCGCATTTAGTTGTTTGATCAACTGTGCTTCGATGAGCAGAACATCACCAACGTTCAAACGATTTTGAGCTAAGGCAATTGCATCCGCTAGATTGGGAATGGCAGAATTTGTGTCAAACATCGAGAGTGTATAGGCGGTTGCATCTCTGGCAATCCCTACGCAACCTTGACCATTATCTTGTGCAACCAATATCCCCAACACATTGGTACCGTGGCTTTCCTCAGTCACAAACACAGGCACTGCCCGTAATGCCTGAATAGTAGTGGCTCCCTGACCGGCCGGGAACAGATCAGGGTGGTTTAAACGCCAACCTTTTTCTAAATCAGCAAACTGAACAAGTTGACCGGTTCCTCCTGCTTCTTCCCAGGCACGAATGGCATTGATGCCACCATTCGCGGCCGCTTGCAGATAGGTCTGACGGCCAAAATGCTGATTGACCGTCTGTGGTTGCGCCGGACCAGGTCCTGCCGGTGAAGCCACATAAGCATATTCCAACAAATCCCACGATTGAAGCATTCTAACTGCTTCTTCCAGGTCGCTATCTTCAGGAACATCCACGACAAAAAAAGTCAAAAAGTCAATCGGCTTATAATCTGGGTCTAGCTTTCGCGCTTCCTCACTCATCTTTCTGATTTCAGCCCCAGAAAGTGATGTATACAGCCGTTTCACGCTGATTCCGGGAAATGCCTCTGTTAACCTTTCCCATGGCAACAAACCATATTTATAGATATATTTTTCCGCCTCTTCTTCGAGATCTGCTTCATCTTCATAGCGAACAACTTCCTCACGGAATTTGAGGATAATCCGTCTTGACTGAATATACCCGTCGGGTAGTTGTGGTGATATTTCTGTTAGGGTGTTCATCTCTCACTCTCCTTCTTCGGGCAAATATACATCGAACGAAACAGCTGCATCGTACCCAACTACCTGAATCACATAGTTGCCAGTTGAGGGTGTAGCCGGGGAACGAAAAAGATATTGTGCTCCACCCTGACTGTTGGTGACGATTATCGGTGAGTTTGCCTGGGTCACACCGTCAAGAGCAATGGTAAGGGTGATTGCTGTTTGGGGTGGAAAACTGGTCATCGTAATGGTGAACATGGTTCCTGGTAAGCCAAATTCTGGAGTCACCGCAAGTGCAGGTAAACCAGGCACCGTTGTACCAGGACCAGGACCAATATCTGCAATCGTAGGTGTCGGTGAACCATTGAGGCTATCTCTGGTAATAGGTGGTAAGGTTGGTGGAAGATAAGGAAGATATAAGGGGTTGCCAGCCTCAATATCATTCACATCAGCTAAACAGTTTACTTGCTGAATGGCCGTAATGGTCGTACCGGTTCGCTGAGCCAAAACACCAACAGTATCGCCAGGTTGGATAGTATAGCGCACCCAATTGGCTATAAAGCCACAAAACGGACTGACTAAAGTAGGTGTCACAGTGACATCAGTCGTAAATGTGATGGCCGGTGTTGGCGAAATAATGACGGGCACAGTAACAGTTATGGTTCGGGTGATGATCATCCCAATTTGGGAACTCAGCGTGGCCGCGGTCACCGGTACCGGAGTAGGTGGCAACAATGACGGCAGGGGTGTCAAAAACGGTGTAGAGGCATCGCTCTGGCAACCCCATAAAAGCATTCCCAACAAGGCACAAATAATGATAAAGTAGAGATTGTTCTTCATGGGCGAACCTCATTCTGAAGCACCAGTACAATAGAGCGAAACGATGGATTCTCTGTTAGTGCCAGAGAATATTCTGTTGCCCTAAATGCGGTCATAACTTCACCGGCCTCCTGATATACCACTCCTTGCAGGTAATAAGCTAGCGAGGTCAATTCCCTTAAAGTAGCATCCGGCTTGCTCTTGTCCTCATTGTAACGATCAATCACCGCCTGATAGTGAGTCAAAGCCTGATTTGCCCATACCACTTCTTGGGTAGCATCCAGGTTTGTTGCGTTGCGACGAGCACATTGAAAATTGATGCGATCACTGTTTCCCAAGCCCAGTTCCGCCTTTTCAGCAACAAATGATCCAAAAGGTTGATCTGGTAGCATCTTGGCATCCTGATAATACCGTTCAGCTTCCGCAAATTCTCCAAATGAAAGGTAGATATTGGCCTTGGCGATATAAGCTCGACCGTAAGTTGGGTTCCGAGCAAGTGATTGCGCCAGATACGCTTGTGCCCGGGTCATTTCTTCTCGAAGTGGGCTTTCAAGAGGTAGTACAGTACAAGTTTCTTCTGGCTTCTTTCCTTTTTCTATTTGTAAGAGAGAAATATGAGAAGCATACAAGTACATGATTTCTTCGCCGGGAAAGGGAGCTTGTTGTTCGGCCGCTTTGATTGCTAAATAAATCGCTTCATAAGCTAGATTCGGTTCAGCCAATGCCAAATAAATTAAGGCTCTGGTAAACTCCGTCAAAACACGAGTGCGTTCTTTCATTTCGCGTGTATTTTCTAGAGAAGGGTTTATGATCTCAGCCAGGAGAAACTGAATCGAAGGTGTTAGTTGTGTTTCACCATTGATTTGACGATTAATCTCACGGATGTCAGAAAGGTATGGTGCGACAACATAAAAGAAAGGTTTTACCTGAACCTCATCGCCCAAAACGGACACTGTGCCATAAATAACGACATCGGCATTGATTCGTTCGGCAAGCTGGCGGGCCTGTTCCCCTTCCTGAATAAGGCCAATTCTGTCATGTGTAACCTGTACCACATCTGGGTCAGGATAGACATCATTAAGAAAGTTATAAAGTAGCTGGCTCACCAACGCGGCCGCAGCCACATCCGTATCGGTCTCACCAATTTGCTCAAACTCGGCCACGGCAATATTAAAATCGCCAGTCATTTTGCGCGGCTGATTGAGATACCAGATAGTGGCTCCTAACGCGGCCGCGATCAGCACCACCATCCCCACCAAAGCCACTACCTGCCGCACATCACTAAAAACCGTAACTTGCCAATAAACCGCGCCTGCCTCGGCAATATTGACAATCTTGCCCACCTGACTGTTCGTTACCACATTGACAAACCGGTTGTGCCGATTTTCCAATGCTTCGATCAATTCCTGGCGGGCTGTTTCATCGGTGAGTTGCGTTTGCAGGAAATGGCGCAACAGGGAACGACCCTGTCGCCGATCCCGCTCAAATTCGGCGATAACAGTTGACCCACCTTCTTGTTCCGCCGCCCAATCACGCAAAATGCGATAAAAGGCCCATTCACCTCGAATAGCTTGCCAGCGGTTTAGCCAGGTGTTCATCATTTTCCGTGGGTGCTTTAATCAATGTTGACGACTTCGGCATAGCCAATATTGATAATTTTGCTTACTTCACCGCCATATATCTGGACCAGAAATTTTGATCCTGGCTGTCTTGCCCGATGGCCGTAAGATGTTTGTGGACTGTTTGAGCAAAACCCGGATCATTTGTCATTTCTGAAGAAGTCGTTGTTGCAGTGTGCGCTTATGATTTGGTTGTGTGGGGAGATGGAGAAGCAGGTTCGCGGCCGCGGGCTGATCACGCCATTGTTTCTCTATGGCTCCCAACAACCCTCCTACCTTCTGCCCTGCCTGTGGCCCAACCTCTGCCATGAATGCTTCCTTCTCTTTCGCTAAAAAGGATGCAACCGCCGCTGTGGCCAAAGAAGCTAACTGGGGATAAATGAATGAATTCATCTGGTCATCTCCTGTTTCTACTTTAATGAACGAATGAATGACTCTTTTCACAGCATTCCCGGTTTCTTCCTCTATCACACCTCTAACACCCATCCCCTCAAAAGCCGCTATAATTACCTCGCGGCCTTAGCTGTCACAAACTTACAAATCGGACCGGCGTCACCCTGAACCGTCACTACCTGGTTCACCGGACGCCCTTTCCCCAAATTCCTAAAAAGTGAGGAGAAACCAATGGCTGAAAAACGCAAAAAAGTCCGCGTGGCAATTATCGGTGTCGGTAATTGTGCTTCATCATTTGTGCAAGGTGTCGAGTTTTACAAAAACGCCCCCGAAGACGCCGAAGTCCCTGGTTTGATGCACGTCAACCTGGGTGGCTACCACATCCGCGACATCGAATTCACCGCCGCCTTTGATGTGGTCAAAGGCAAGGTGGGCAAAGATTTGAGTGAGGCGATTTGGGCGCACCCCAACAACACCATCAAATTTGCCGACGTGCCTAAACTGAATGTCCCGGTTTATCGCGGCATGACCCACGATGGTTTGGGCAAATATGTCAGTCAGGTGGTGGAAAAAGCACCTGGCCCCACCGATAACATCGTCAAAATCTTGAAAGATACCAAAACCGATGTGGTCGTCAGTTACCTGCCGGTTGGTTCCGAGATGGCGACCAAATGGTATGTGGAACAAATCCTCGAAGCCGGTTGTGCTTTTGTTAACTGCATCCCCGTCTTCATCGCCAGCCAGGAATATTGGGCCAATCGTTTCCGCGAACGGAACCTGCCTATTATTGGCGACGACATCAAGAGCCAGGTCGGGGCGACGATTACCCATCGTGTCCTGACCAATCTGTTTAAAGATCGGGGCATTCACCTGGATCGTACCTACCAGTTGAATTTTGGCGGCAACATGGATTTTTACAACATGCTGGAGCGGGAGCGGCTGGAGTCGAAGAAAATCTCCAAGACCAACGCCGTGACCAGCCAGTTGCCCTATCAATTGGCTCCAGAAAATGTGCATGTTGGTCCCAGCGACTATGTGCCCTGGCTGACGGATCGCAAATGGTGTCACATCCGCATGGAAGGGCGAGCGTTTGGGGACGTGCCCTTGCAACTGGAACTGAAGTTGGAAGTGTGGGATTCGCCCAACTCCGCCGGGGTGGTGATTGATGCGGTGCGTTGTGCCAAACTGGCCCTGGATCGGGGCATCAGTGGCCCGTTGACGGCTCCCTCGTCTTATTTCATGAAGACACCGCCCATCCAAACGGGATTCTTCGTCGCGGACTCCTACTCAGAATATGTCATTCTGACGAGTCTTCGAGGAAGAATCCCTACGAGCTAGATTTACGGGATGCTTCACTCCGAAGACTCCGTTCAGCATGACAATCCAAAGTTTCTGTACTCATTGAACGGGCACTCCGCCCGTGGATACTCTCAGAATGACAGGTTGACATAAAGATTAAATTTGAGTCCACTTGTTGATTGAAACTGCTCACTGCTCACTGCTCACTGCTCACTGCTCACTGCTCACTGCTCACTGCTCTTTTTCTACGGTGCAAACAATCACCAATTCGTTTTCGACCCGACGGGTGTTATGGGCGGTGGGCATAGCCACCGCCTTTCGTTATTGGGGGATGCGACGCTGTATACGGTGTTGCCGACGCACACTGGTGAGGCGGGGATTGTGCTGGCAGGGGTGGGGGTGATGCTGTCGGCGAACCGGTGGGTGCGGTTGGGGATGAATGGGGTGGCCGGTTGGTTGCTGGATCAGCGGCCGCGACGCCACATTTTCATCCCGGCACTGTTCATCGGTGTCTTGTCTAATGCGTTGGTGGCCTTGGGGCAAGGGTACTGGCCCTTGCTGGTGGCCCGTCTGTTGTGGGGCACGGCCTGGTCGGGCATTTGGGTGGCGGGCAATGCCATCGTGTTGGATGTGTCGCATGAAGGCAACCGCGGCCGCAACATCGGTTATTACAACATTGCCTTCTTCAGTGGGGCGGGGGCTGGCTCCTTCATCGGCGGGGTACTGACAGACTGGTTGGGGTATCACGGGGCGATGGGCGTCGCGGCCGCGTTGGCCGGTTTGGGTGCGCTCGTGGCTTTTTTCGTCTTACCGGAAACGAAGGGCGAACCCTCATCCCCGGCCCTTCTCCCTGCGGGGGAGAGGGCCAGGGTGAGGGGTACGCAACACATCTCTCTCGCCATCTTGACCATCCTTGCCTTACTCGCCGTCAACCGCCTCATCATGGCCGGGATGTTTTTCCCCACGTTTGGCCTGTATTTGCGTGAAGTGGTGGGGGAGACGGTGCTGGTTCGCGGCCGCGCCATCGGCATCACCACCCTCACCGGTTTTGGGCTGGGGTTAAGCACCTTTTTGGGCATGTGGTTTGGCCTGGGGGTGGGCCATTGGTCGGATAGGGTGAAAAACAGGTGGGGCGTCGCGGCCGCGGGGCTGATTCCGGGCATCGTCGGTTTTCTCACGTTGGCATTGGGGCCAGCCTGGGGAGCGGCGGTAGCTGTGCCGTTGAACAGTATGACCAGTGGCAGTAATCAGGGGATGGCCACGGTGTTATTGGGGCATGAGGTGGGGGAAGGGGAACGCGGCCGCTGGTTGGGCACGCTGTTTACGGTGGGTGATCTCGCCAGTGCCACTGGGCCATTGTTGACCTTTGCCCTGTTGGAATCGGTTGCGCTGGTCTGGCTGTATATTCTGGCGGCGATCCTGTTAACCATGATGTTTGCCCTTGCCAGTTTTACTGCCTACCGGATGGGACAAAAAACAGCGGCTTGAGGAAAAGTGGCGCATTGCTGGTTAATACCTTACGAGTCAACTTCTTGTACAGTTAGCCAGAAAGAGGTTACACAGAGATTCGCAGAGAAAAACGCCGAGGTTCACAGAGAAAAAGCCAGGGTCTTTCTTAAAACTCTGTGTATCTCTGTGTCTTCTCTGTGCCCTCTGTGTTCCTTCTTTTTTGGTTCTGGCTTGTCCAGGTTAGGGTGATTAAGGAAAACCATGAAACAGAAGATTGTCAGTTTTAGCCAGGATGAGATAGGAGACTGGCAAGCCGTTCTTGCCTGTGGTCATCGCCAACATGTCCGCCATAACCCGCCGCTGGTCAATCGTCTATGGGTGCAGACGGAAGCCGGGCGGAGTCGCTTTCTGGGTTATGAATTAAACTGCAAGTTGTGTGACGGAGAAGGGGTCGTGGACAATATCCCGGATTCCAGACATGAGCCGGATGATGAGGGCGATGAGAGAGGTTGATCGGCTTTGCCAGAACATCGGCTTCTTAGTGGGTGAAATGATGATGAAAGAACTTGATAGAGCCGTTTTGCTTGTTGATTTACCGGAGCATAGCCTTAAGAAAGGTGACATTGGCACGGTTGTATTGGTGCATGGATCGGGGAACGGATATGAAGTGGAGTTTGTGAGCCTGGATGGGGAAACGGTAGCGGTGGTGTCACTGCTAGAGCGCGAGGTTCGACCCATTGGGCGGCGGGAAATTGCTCATGCGCGGCCGCTGGCTATGCCGTACTGAAACTGCCCTAATGCTTCTGACCGGTCTCACAACTTGCCGAACAGGATAAGGCCATAAACTTGTTTAATCGTTTTGAAGATTACACTTATGTTGCTCGTAAAAGCGGCCAATTATCTCGGTTCTGTGAAAATCGGGACGGGGTTGCAAGATGCGTACAGAATCCCCCAATTCAACAACAATGGTCCCCGCACAAGGACAACCGTTCCGTTCAATAAAAAAACTTCCCGTACTCTCTGCTTCTCTTTTGAATGATTCGATTACGTCGCCGTATTTCTGTCCTGTCAAATGTCCACATTGGCCTGTGGCTTGAGTACAAAGCAACCGTGTACCGTTCAACTGAGCCAAGGCTTCAAATACATGCGGGTTTGGATGGTTATAGCGGCTTCCTGAAGTGCCTACGGAGATTACAACCACTGAGGGTTGAACTGCCTCAAGCAAAGAGCCAACATCGTTGCTTTGCCATGCTCCATGGTGAGGAAATTTAAGCACATCGCTTTGTAAATCTGTACGATCTACTCTGCTCCAACCTATAGGCTCTATGTCACCGGTCAACAATGCGCTACTTCCGCTACCTTTCACTTTAATAATGGCTGATGTATTGTTGAGACCGCTTGCAAGAAGATCGGGGACATCTATTTCCCACGGATGTAAAAGTTCCAGAATATCACTCAAAGGAAGAGTAAACTCATATTGTATTGTTAAACTGTTGTGTTTTTGTTTATAGAGTTGTGCCCATTTGAGGAGACCGACAAGGCTATCTTTTCGTTTTCTGGTATCCGTTGAATTCCCAGGTTCACCTTCAGAATGGTTATCCTCATCGGGTAGTAAGGCATCACGTAATGATCGACTTAACAACGGCCCACGGAAAAGAATTCGTTCACAATTAAGATTTGCGATTTGTTCAAGATTATCAAGTAACTGAACGACACCACTATAATGATCGAGATGTAAATGGGTTACAAGCAAACCACGAAGATGTTGTATACCTTCTCGTTCCAAATAATCGAGAACTGTATCAGCATCGTTGCAGTCTACGATGACAGCCTCTTGTGTCATTGGAACAGAAACAATATTGGTATCACCTTGACCAACATCAAGAAATGCCACTCTAACAACAGGTCGTTCTTCCATGTAATTTTCTGAACTAACTCAAGACTTTTGCAAGTTCCTCAATTAATTGATCTTCACTGTAGTATGAAAAAACCTGGGGATGAAAGAAACCCCATGATGTATTATTTGCCAAGCTACGCTTTTTCATACAAGCCCGTGGAATAGCTGTGCGGAACTCTACCTCTGGTCGTAATAACCAACCCGGCATCACTGGCACAATAGGAACGGTCTGTAATTCATCAAAACCATTTAGCCAAAATGTGATTTCTCCCTGTAAAGCGTCAACACTATCTACCACACCAGTGATTTCCCATTGAGCATTTATATCAAATTGCCGATCAATCGTGGGAGCAGAATGGGAATCCCACGCCTCAATTAAACTTAAGCGTTCATAGGTTTTTCTTCATTCAGTTGATATGCATTTCGCAAAACCATATCTATAGCGTGTTTGGCTTCTGGCACATCTTCCACTTTGGTAAACCATGCGTTTTCAATTTCTAGCACTGCATGGGTTAATTGTTCACAATCTTCTTTCGTAAGGTGAGGAAATGGAAGGCTTCGAATTGCTCTCATTGGAAACTGCGTTTGTTTAAGATGCTCAAGAAGCCAAGCGTTACCAACTTTCCAGTCTATTACAGCCGCCAAAACCTCGTTGGTTACAAATGGTTCCGTGGGTTTTGGAACTAAAACTATAAAGTTATGTGAAACAAAAAAGCCACGTCTGTCTATAACAGCTTTTACTCTTTTCCCCCAACTTGGGTTAGCTAGGGCATTGATAAGGACTTTATTACCTGCTAGGAAACCCTCTTTATCAATTCTTGGCTCCTCAAAATCATTTGGATAAATGAAAGGTTTTGGATTGCTGTACCTTATCTGAAAAGAGTCATTGATGACCTTCTTGGGTTTTGCAAGTAACTGTATTGATTTGCCATTAGGGTCACTAGTATGTCGCCTTCTATCAAGATGACCTTGTATTGTTCCAGGGAAAATAATTGCTTTACTTGATAAATCCTCACAGTTGGAACGTATTTTATCCCAGCTATATTGGGGCAAAATAAACTGATAATCAAAAATATGTGTGTTTCTGGATTGCTGAGAACGGCGGTTCTGTTCATTCCATTGAATTTGGCTCCCTACAAGATTTGAAGCCGTAAACGGACCATTATCTTTAAAAATATCAAGCTGTTTAGCTTGAACATTGCGTATTTTTACAGGGAAGTTCGACAATCCACGTTGCGCTTTCTTTTGAGCAAAAATGACTAGTGGATTTGTTTGTGCCCCATCAAATGCACCAAGTGGCAATTCCCACATCTCAAAAACATCACAGGACTCTAAGAGTTTTCTGCGTAATTGTGGTGAGGCTTCGGCCGCGACAAAAGACTGAGGCATCAACATCGCCAAAAAACCGTCCGGAGCCAAAATGTCTATGGCATGAGACAGAAATTGATTGGCTCGTTCAAATCGCACTGGACTCTCGGCATGTTCCTCTGAGGGATCTTTCCGGCTCCCGTGAAAGGGTGGGTTGCCCACGATAATATTGGGTTGTAGCCCAGGTATTTCCCAATTCAAACCGTCCTGGCTTGAAATATGCCAACTATCTTGCAAGGTTGAGATCAACAGACCCAATCCAGCCAGCCGTGTTGCGAATTGTTCATTATCATTACCATAAAGGTGTTCACGGAGAGAATGTCCTCTCATATCCATGATCCGTGACAAACGTTCATGTCCAGAAATAAGAAAACTGCCCCAACCGCAAGTCATATCCGCAGCTACCCTTCTTTCGGGAGGCAGAAACTCCACAGGGATAGTTTCCCAAATTCTTCTGGTTAGATAAAGGGGAGTGTCATACCGCCCTAACTCCCTGCGTTGTCTTACATCAGGGAAGGCTTCTTGATAAAGTCGAGTTAGAAGCTCAGGTGAGAAATTTGAATAGCGTAGTTCTGTCAGGATGTTGTAGGCCGGTGTTACTGAGCTATACCACCGGTTGAATAGATTCAAGTCAAAATAATTAGGAAAAGAGTTGTGAGCAACAGAGATCAAATGATCGAGAGAAGGATCGGTGCGTCGTAAATCAGGGCCAAACGCTCCAGTATGGGCGAGAATCGTTGCTCCCAACAGCTGAGTTGCTACGTCAGCTATTAATGATGTTGGTAAGGCATGTTGGCGAAGTGCTTCAACAGCACGACCAAAACGTGTAACCAACAAATCACCCGTCGCATCAATGGCCCATAAGGAAAGTTGAAATGAGCCGGCATGTTCAAAATGCTTGAAGAAATCACGCCCTTGTTTGACATCGACAATGCGTTGAGGGCTAATATCTGTAGCATATCGCTCAAAAAAATGGCTTAAGTGAGTGTACTCAATATCAGTTTGAATAGGGGTCGCTTCAACATTAAGGGCATTCTTATCGGTCGCATTGGTGAACCAGAAAGAAAAGCGTTCCGTTTGTTGACGATGGATGAGATGAAACGGGGCGGCGGATTGGGCTAATGTTTGAGCCAGTTGACGATCATCAATGCCATTAGCAGGGTTGAAAACAGTAACCCCTCTGTAATCGGGGGTGCGAAAGGTCTCATGAGCAAATGCCAGTAAGTTTGTCTCAACCTGTCTACCATTCCTGTCGGAAAAGGCATAATCAGCCTCTATGGCTTGTCTTTGAAAGCCTCGCAGGCGCAAGCCATCATAAACCGCTTCAAGGGCATTAGGTGGCAATGGAGTAACAGGAATGGTATTGGAATAACCAAGATTCGACATTGGCACACCACATTTCCAAAATTTAGTGAGGTTACTGAATCTGATAGAACATTTATACTATACCCAATTTGTTGTCATAATACAACAAGTGAAGCCCATTTCAGGATTGTAAGAAACTCCACAAAACGCTCAACTAGTCTTTCATCGGTTGGGCGTTTGTTTCCATCCGTGTTCCCGTGTTCCCACCTATCCGTGTTATCTCTCCCCAAATTCCCACGAGTTCCCAGAGTTCCCACGAGTTCCCCCTACCTCGCATACCCCGTCATCTCCACATACCCCAACGCCGTCACCGGTTCGCCGTTGAGTGTGCCCGTGAATGCCGACGCCCCTTCCCAGTAAATCGTCGAAACGTTAAGTTCCTGGTTGGGCATGAGGGCTGACCCTTCCAACTCTAGCCCAATCGTGTCCAGCGTGATACGCCAGCCGATGGGGTATTCTGCGCCGCTGGTGGGACTCGTCCAACTGTCCAACGGCTCCATCTGCCAATCCGCCAGCGTCAACGGGGTCACGTTCCCCTGCGGATCAATCCAACTACCCGACGAAAACGGCTCCAACGTGCCATCCTCGCGCCGAATCTGGAAAAACATCAGGGCGTAATCGTTGTCCAACTGGATGGAGTACCAATCCCAGCCCACCGACCCCTCACTTAAGGCGCTGGTGCTGTATTCGTGATCCTTCCAACTCTCCCCCGTCACGGCAAACGATTCACCATTCACGGTGATCGTTCCGGCGGAGTCCAGCCCGATGAGGGAGTAGTAGTAGGAAGCGTTGCCCGGCGCACCCCCTTTGGCACTCAACCCCTCATCGCCATGCAAAACACGCGGCCGCGTTTCCGTCACCATCAGCTCTAACGTTGTCATCTCCCCCTGAGCCAACAACCGCACCTGGCCCGGCCCCACCTCTTCCGCCTGCCACTTATTCAGCCAGATGTGGTACGGCTCCGCCTGCGCTCCGGCCAACGCGGCCGCGCCCCGGCTAAACTGCTCCTCAGCATAAAACTGCCCCTCGGCGATGTCGCTAATGGTGAAATGGGCCAGATACACCTGATTGGTACGCCAATCCGAGCCGTCTACCCCTGCCTCAAACTGGTTTTCGGGCACAAGCGCACTGCGGAAGAAGGTGAGTTGGTAGCCAAACTGCCGCCCCTCGGCGGTTTGCAGGTTGCCGGTGTAATACCACCATTCGGTCTGGTACTCAGGATGTGGCCCCAAATCACGCGGGAATTCCATCACCCCCGGCTCCAGGGCCTGGGCAAACCCCGCCGTGTTGGGTTGGGCTAACTGGGAGATGAGGGATGGCGCGGCCGCGGCCGCATCTTCATCACCCCTCTGCCCCAGCCAAAAAGCCAGGGCCACCAGCAAAACAAAGGTTAGGAAAATGAGAAATCGTTTCATTGTGTTTAATCAAGAGACTAAGAGACTGAGAGATTGAGAGACTGAGATCCCCTCTAGTCTCTTAGTCTCTAGTCTCTAGTCTCATCTCTTGCCGCACCGCCAGGCCACCACCATCCCCCCAGCCGCACGAAGGATAAACCGCCGCCAACAAGGCCGACACCACCGCCACCAGCAGGGCCTGCAAAAAATAACCCGGCTGTAAATCCATCTGCAACGTCCAGCCAAACGAGCGCACGTTGATGATGTAAATGAGAATCCAGGCCAGCACATACCCCGTCGGCATCGCCAACAGACCGGCCAACGCCCCCATCAGCCCCGTCTCCAGCAAAATCATCTGCCACATCTGGCGCAAACTCATACCGGTAGCCCGCAATACCCCCAACTCCCGCGTCCGCTCCAGTTGCAGACTCAGCAGGGCACTCAACACCCCGATAAAAGCCACAATCGTCGCCAGCAAGCGCAGGGCGGCGGTAATGGCGAAGGTGCGATCAAAAATCTCCATTGACCCTTGCCGGATGCCCTGATTGGAACGGATAGAAAGCTCCTGCACGTCGGTCAGGGCGGTCTGCAATTCAGCCACCACCTGATCCACATCCACACCGGGTGCGGTCAGCAACGCCAGCGACGAAATAGCCGTATCGTGCCAGTTCTGCCGGTACAACCCATCGCCAATCATCATACTGCCCTGATCCGACGAGTAATCATAAAAAACGGCCAACACCGGGAACGTCCGTGGCCCTTCGTCTGTCATCAGGGTGATGGGAGCCGGGGGAGTGCCCAGGTTTTCTTTGAGCACCAGCGGCTCCGACAGCATGATCCCTTCGCCCGCCACAAAACGCCCCCACAAATCAGGCTGATCGTCCGTCCAGGCATATTGCCGCTCGCCCCGTGTCACATCCCCGGCAATGGCCCGTAATTCGATGTCGCGCCCCAGGTCGGGCACGTTGACCATCACACTCCGCACAGTGGCAGTGGCCGCAACCCCCGGCCAATTGGCGGCTAACGCAACCACTTCGGGCTGGATGGTGCCCATGTTGCGTGTGGCGGTGAGCGTCGGCGGCGAGATGAACACATCGGCCTGCAAGGTGCTGTCCAGCCAGGTGACAACGGTCTGGCGGAAGGAGCCGATCATGATGGAGACGCCGACGATGACGGAGACGGCGGTCATCAGGGCGGCGATGGCGACGCTGGTGCGGCTGAGGGAACGCACGATGTCACGCGGGGCCATGCGCCCGATGGGGCCAAAAATCGCGCCGGTCAGGGGGGAAAGCCGTTCCATCAGCCACATCGTCACCGGGGCGGTCAGCAGGGCGAAGGCGATGAGCACGGTGAACAGCCCGGCGAAGGTGATGATCAGGCTCAGCCCTTTCAGCCAGAGCAGGAACGCCCCCACGATGACCATAACTGCCCAGACGAGGACGAGCCAGGGGATGAAGCGGCGGGTTTTGCTCTCGAGGGCGGAGCGTTGCAGATTGCTGGTGGGGGTGGTTCGCATGGCTTCGATGGCGGGTACGAGTGAGGCCAGAATCGCGGCCGCGACGCCCACCACCACCCCCTTCACCAGACTGAGCGCGGGGATGGTCACTTCCTGCACCGTCACCACAAAATAAAAATCGTTGATCGTCTGTGTCACCAACCGCACCATCGCCTGCCCCAACACCACGCCCAACCCTACCCCCAGCACCGACCCCACCAGGCCAGGACAACCCCCGGCCAAAATGAGGCTGAATAGTTCCAACCGGTCACACCCAGACAGCGCAACACGCCGAACAGGGGCCGCCGCTGGATAATGCTGAAGGTGACGGTGTTGTAGATGAGGAACATGCCCACCACCAGGGCCAACATGCTCAGGGCGGTGAGGTTCAGGTGAAGGCCGCGCTCATCTGTTGGATGGTGTTGCCGCTCGCGGCCGCAAGCTCTAGCCGCACGCCCTCTGGCAAGATGGCCTGGATAGGAGCCAGGGCCGCGTCATCGTGGATGATGAGGTCAATATGGGAGACGCGGCCGCGTAAGTTCAACACCTCTTGGGCCGTGGCAATATCGGTAAAAACCAGGGCACTCATCGCCCGTTCCTTGCGCTATCGGCCGGTTGCACCAGGGCCACAATCGCCGCCGTGGTCAGGTTGCCCGCATTGTCCAGGGTGATGGTGTCACCCAGTTCCAGCCCAAACCGCTCCGCCAGCCCCGGTGCTGAGGATGACCGTGTTGGCCGGGTGCAGAAACGGGGTCAGGCCGTCGTTGCGGAAATTTCCCCAGATAGTTGCGAAATGGCGGCTCGGCAAACGGATCAACCCCAGCAACCGGTACCAGGCTGATCGCCCAGTTCGGCCACGCGCACATATCCTTCCACCACTGGCGCGGACAGCACGGTCCCACCTCGCGGCGCAAACAGGGCGTATACCGCCTCATCCAGCCCCGTCAACCGGCGAGATGCGATGGGTGGTTTTGCCGGTGATGGCGTCGGTGGACAGTTGGAAGGCCCGTTGCGCCGAGCCATTGGCCAGGTCAATCGAAACCATCATGGCGACACCAATCGCCACGCCTAAAACAAACAACAAATATTGCAACGGCCGACGCCGGATGCGTCGCCAGGCGGTGCGGTAGAGGGGGAGTAAGGACATAGGATTTTCGCTTGACGATTTACGATTGACGATTGAAAAGCGGCACGGATTTCGCCCAGCCCATTGGTGGAAAACCGCCACTTGCAACTCTGCCACTTTGCCTTCTTCCACCAGTTTGCCTTCGTGAATGTGGAAAACGCGGTCGGCGAAGGGGACAACTTCGGGGTTGTGGGTGGCCATGATGAGGGTTTTGCCCGCCTGCCGGGTCAGGGAAAGCAGAAGATTCATCACCCGATCCCCCGTTTCCTCGTCCAGGTTGCCAGTGGGTTCATCTGCCAACACGATGAGCGGGTCGTGGGCCAGGGCGCGGGCAATGGCGACGCGCTGTTGCTCGCCGCCAGAGAGTTTGTCAGGAAAAGTGTCGCGCCGATCCGCCAGCCCCACCTGGGCCAACAATTGCATGGCCCCGGCTTCCGCCTGTTTCCGGTTTTGCCCCGCCAATTCCTGGGGCAAGGTGATGTTTTCTAACACGGTCAGGGTGGGGATCAGGTTAAAAAACTGGAAGACGAAGCCGATATGATCGCGGCGAAACAGGGTTTGCTCTCGTTCGCGTAGGGCGGTAATCGTCGTGCCGTTGACATGAATGTGGCCGGATAACGGCCTTTCGATGCCCGCGATGAGGTTGAGCAGGGTGCTTTTACCACTCCCACTCCGCCCCAACAAAACGGCAAACTCACCGGGGTAAAAGTTGTTGTTCAGGCTGTCCAGCACCAGCCGATCTTTGCCCCCTTCCTGGAAGGATTTGCTCAGTTTTTCGAGCTGGACGATGGGTTTGGTTTGGGGTGGGGTCATGGTATCCTTTGGTTAGTTTCGAGTTTGGAGTTCAGAGTTTTGAGGTTTGTTTGTGCGAAGTTTCACAAAGTTTTGAACATTCTACATGATTAGAACGGTGAGCACAAGGTGTACAGCTTCGCATTCACGTAGCACTTATTTTGTCAATGTTTTGCACAGATTGCAGGGTGAAGAATGACATCAACGGATTAGGAATCCTCCTCTTATCCGATGACTCCTGACCGCTAAAGGTGATGTTATGACTGTGGTTTTAGCTCTTGATTTTGGTGGCACAAAATTGTCCGCGGCCGCGACCCGTTCCCCCCTTCACCCCCCACTGGCTGGCCCGGCGACGCGTTTTCACCCCGGATTCGGCCGATGGGTTGCATGAATATACCACCATGCTGGCGATGGCTCGTGAATTGGTGGCTGAGGTAGGCTCTCCCGATGTGATCGGCGTCAGCTTTGGTGGGCCGGTGGATGTATCGCAGGGGTTGGTGCGGCTGTCCCACCGGCCATCGCCAGACGGATGCAGATGTTGGTGGATGAGTATCCGGAGTGGGGCAGGCCGTTTAGGGAATGGGTGGAGAGGAACACAGGGGAACTCTTAAGAACTGTGGGAACTCGGGGGAACTCAGAAGAAGGGGCACGTTTGCACTTTACGGCGAAAGAGGTGAACGCGGCCGCGCACGGCAACATTTTTCTGGCGCGGCAGGTGCTCACCGAAGCGGGCAGTTTTTTGGGGCAGGGGTTGGGGGCGGTGTGTAACGTGATGAACCCGCAACGGATTATCCTGGGGGGTGGCGTCACGAAAAGTGGGCCGTTGTGGTGGGAAGCGGTGCGTAACACCGCCAGGACACACGCTCTGCCAGAGGTGGATGTGGAGATTGTCCTGGCGGAGTTGGGGGATGATGCGCCGTTGTGGGGTGCGGCCGCGTTGGCGGGGGAGAGATTGAGAGACTGAGAGATTGAGAGACTGAAACCAACAAAAAGGTGAGTGATGGCACAAACAGAACTAACGCAAATCAATGATGAATTTTTGGCCCAGGCGATTGCGCCGTGGGGTGGCACACGGGCTGATTTAACCTTTATACGGGAATTCGCCAATACGATTTACCGGTTTGAGCGGGATGGCGCGGCCGCGATCTTGCGTCTCACCCATAGCTCCCACCGCCCGGCTACCCAGGTGCAGGCAGAGTTGGCGTGGATCAATTTTCTGGCGGCACGGGGGGTGGCGGTCTGTCAGCCCATCGCCACCCTAGATGGAAGGTGGTTGGTTGAATTGCCTGTAGAAGGGGGTCGTATGTGGTGGTGCTGTGGCAATTTGCCTTGGTGGGCCACCCCAGCCTGAAGATTTTACGCCCGATTTGTATCACAAAATGGGGCAACTCATCGGCCAGATGCACCGGCTGAGTGTCGATTACACCCCGGTTGATCCGGCGGTAAAGCGGCTGGAATGGTTTGAGGAAGATGCCCCGGAGCGGCTGTTGGGTGGGTTAACGGCTGAGGATGAGGCCATTCGGCCGGGCTAGAGGGGATTTGGGCACAGATGAGGGGTGGGAGCGCGGCCGCGACGTCTACCACCTCATCCACTGCGACGTTCATGCCGGGAACCTGTTCCTGCACAACGGCCAGATTCACCTTTTCGACTTCGATGACTGTTGTTACCACTGGCGCGTTTATGACCTGGCCAACGCCCTGTACTATGCCCTTTGGCGCCTCCCCCGATCAGAGACTGAACAACGGGCCGCCTTCGCCCAGGAGTTTATGACCCATTTCCTGGCTGGCTACCAGACCGAATCCACCCTAAGCACAGAATGGCTCCAACGTATTCCCTTGTTTATGGAGTACCGGGATTTGTTGGTCTACGCCTTTTTACGCCAACATTTGAATATGGCCCCAGAAAATGAAGGCTTACAAAAGCTCTTGGGAGCCATCCGCGAGCGGGTTGAGGCCAACCAACCCTACGTCACCTGGAAGCTGTGACAATGAACAAAAAGACTTAGCCACGAATTTCACGAATTAACACGAATTTTTCTCTGGTGACTTGGCGTTCTTTGCGCCTTGGCGTGAGTTATTTCAGCAGATTCATTCGTGAAATTCGTGGCAAAAATCTCCTGTTAGGGGGTTAGCCGATTGAGGGTGCGGGGGAAGGCACTGGTCTGGCGGATGTGTTCGATGCCACAAATCCAGGCCACGGTGCGCTCCAGTCCCAGGCCAAGCCACTATGTTGCGCTGTACCAAACCGACGCAAATCAATGTACCACTGGTACGGTTCCGGGGGCAGTTGGTGGCGTTCAATGGCGGCCATGAGCAGGGCGGGATCACTCATACGCTCACTGCCACCAATAATTTCACCGTACCCTTCCGGGGCCAGCAGGTCTACACTTTTGCACACTTCGGGGCGGCCGGGCCACGGTTCCATGTAGAACGCCTTGACCGCACTGGGGTAGCCATAGACAAACACCGGCTTATCAAACTGCTTCGTCAATTCCGTCTCATGGGGTGAACCAAAATCATCGCCCCATTCGATGGCTAATAGGTCACGCCGCTCCGGGTCACTCGGCTTCGCGGATGGCTTTGAGCCGCTCGATGGCCTCATCGTAGCTGATGCGCGGGAAGGGGGCCGAGCTACGTTCCCGAGCGGTCAGATCACGCTCTAAGACGGCCAGTTCCGCGCGGCGTTTTTCCAGTACGGTCTGAACGATATAGCTGACGAACTGAAGGCCATGATGTTGGCTTCGTTGTAAAGCTGTCCGGTTTGGGCCAGGTAGGCTTTGTCCTCGTAATAATCAACTTCAAAGAGGGTGCTGGTTCCTTCCGCGGCCGCGGGCGTAATAATCGGCGTGTCAATATTCAGGAAACCCTGCTCATCCAAAAAGTCAATAATCGCCCGTTTGATGGTGGAACGAATCCGCATAATGGCCCATTGTTGGCTGGAGCGGAGCCAAAAATGGCGGTTATCCATCAGGAATTCTACGCCGTGTTCCTTGGGGGTGATGGGGTAATCATGAACTTCCTGCACCACCGTTAGACCGGTGATGCCCATTTCATAACCACCGGGCACACCGGGCGCACGGTCATCTTTCCGCACCTTGCCCGTCACAATAACGGATGATTCCTGCCCCAACGCTTTAATCGTGGCAAACAGGTCATCGCCCAGGTCAGGGCGGTAGGCGACGGCTTGCAGAATGCCGCTGCCATCGCGCAGGCGCAAAAATTGGAGTTTCCCTTTGCCGGTGGTGGCATAAACCCACCCCTTGATGGTGACTTCTTGCCCATCAAATTGGGCGATATTTTCAATGCGTGCTTCGGTTGCCATGCCATTCTCCTGTAAAAAGTGGCAAAGTTGCAAAGTGGCAAAGTGGCAAGGTGGCAAAGTATAGAGGTGACTTACCCTCTGCAACTCTGCCCCTTTGCAACGCTGCAACCCTGCCACCTTGCAACCCCTTGTTATTTGGGGTTCAACACTGGTGGTCAGTTTCGGGGCGGATTGTATCACAAAGCCTCTCAGCGGCGCAGGTAGGCGATGGTTTCGCGCAGGCGGGCGGGCTGGAAATCAAAATGGCGGCGCACGGTATCCAGGTCGGTGACTTCCGGGGATGGAGAGGCGATCCAGGAAATAGCGGCTGACGGGGGGATGGAAGCGCCAGCCGAAGAGGAGTATGGCGAACACGCGGGTGAAGGGCATACGCAGATAGAACGGGTAACGGGTCATCGCGGCCGCGTCCAGCACCATTTCTATCAACTCCTTAAACCGAAACCGCTCCGCCCCCGCCAACGTGATCGTCTGGCCATGCAAATCCGGGCGATCCAGGCAGGCCACGAGGCATTTGGCCGCATCTTCAACCCAGAGTGGTTGCAGGGAAATTTCGCCGCCACCGGGCAAGATAACCAACGGCCATGTCCAGCGGGTCACGCTGAGAATGGTGTTGAGGAAACGATCTTCGCGGCCATAGAGAGAGGCGGTGCGGACGATGGTGTGGGAGAGGTTACTGCGGCGGATGAGCCGTTCCACTTCCCCTTTGGTGCGGAGCAGGGGCGGCGCAGCGTTGGGATCGGCCCCCAGGCGGCTGAGGTAGATGATGTGCTGGACGCCCGCGCTTTGGGCCACGCGGAGCAGTTGGGTTGTGCCTTGAAGGTCATTGGTGCGGAGGGCGCGATTACTACCGCGCCGTTCTGCCCCAGCGAGATGGATGAGGGTGTGGACCCCCTGCATGGGTTCACGGAGGGCGACGGGGTCGTTGATGCGGCCGCGGAACACTAGATGCGGCTTTCCGGCCATCTCCAGCCAGCGCACCACCGACCGCCCGACAAAACCTGTACCACCAGTAACGAGAATCATCTAGATTATTTTGCCTCAAGAAAATGACGAAAGACCAACCAAACATTTTTTCCCCCTTCATTTTACCCGTCTCTGCTCCATCGCTATAATCAACGCTGTGACTCGTTTCTGTCTGATTGGCCCCACCTTTCCTTATCGCGGGGGCATTGCCCATTACACCACCCTGCTGGCCCAGCAGTTGCGCCAGGAGCATGAGGTATTGCTTATCTCCTTTTCGCGCCAATATCCGCGCTGGCTGTTCCCCGGTCGTGATGATCGGGATCCCAGCCACAACCCCCTTAGGACAGAAGCTGAATATTGGCTTGATTCACTCAATCCCCTGAGTTGGTGGCGCACGTTGCGGCGCATTCGGTCCTGGCAGGCGGATGTGGTGGTGATTCCCTGGTGGGTTCCCTTTTGGGCACCGGTGTGGGCTTATCTGGGCTGGGGTATCAAGCGGCTACCTGGGCCGCCTAAATTGCTGTTTATCTGCCACAATGTGCTACCGCATGAAGAGAGCCGGTTGGATAAGTTGGCCTTGCGGCTGGCCTTGTCATCAGGGGATGGGTTTATCGTGCATTCGCAGGCGGATGGGCAGCGATTACGGGGCATTTGGCCTGAGGCGCGGGTGCAGGTAACGCCTTTGCCCACGTATGAAGGATTGGGACAATCCGCGGCCGCGTCCCCCACCATCCCTCTCCCCACCGACCGCCCCATCCTGCTTTTCTTCGGCTTCGTGCGTCCCTACAAAGGGTTGGACGTGCTGTTAGAGGCGTTGCCGCTGGTGCTGGCCCAACGCCCGGTGCATCTGGTCATCGTGGGCGAATTTTGGCAGGGGGCAGAAAGCTATGCGGGGCAGATAGAGCGGCTGGGTTTGCGGCCGCATATCACCCTTATTGACCGTTATGTGCCTGATGAAGAACTGATAGCCTATGTGCAACGGGCCAACGTCGCCATTTTGCCATACCGCAGTGCCACACAAAGCGCGGTGGTACAGGTAGCGCTGGGGCATGGTTGTCCGGTTATTACCACGAATGTAGGGGGGCTGGCCGAAGCGGTAGAAGATGGGGTGACGGGGTTGGTCGTGCCGCCGGAGAATAGTTCAGCGCTCGCGGCCGCGGTCTGTCATTACTTGAGCCAAAACCTCGAACCCCGCTTCAGAGCCAACATCCAACAAACCAATCAACGTTTCTCCTGGGCCACTCTGGAGAAAACCCTGCTTGAATTATGCGCGTCTCCATCATCATCCCCAGTCTGAACTCACCGCTCATCCATAGAGTTATTGCCCACCTGCAAGCGCAAACGGCCGCTGACCAGATAGGCGAAATTTTAATTGTGGGTCGAGACGAACATAAACTGGTTCCGGCGGGGGCGAATATCCGGTTGATAGATACCGGACAGCCGGTTAACTCAGCTATTGCCCGCAACCTGGGAATCAAAGCGGCTCAACACGACCTGCTTCTATTCCTCGATAGCGACTGCCTACCCCAACCAGATTGGCTGGCCCACCATTTGCAGGCCCAGACCGAAGGACACGCCGTTGTAGGTGGGGGTGTTCTGCCTGAAGGCGAAACTTATTGGAGCCTGAGTTACAACCTGGCGATCTTCCACGAATATTTCAGCACTAATCCGGCGAGGCTTTATCCCTATCTGCCTACGTTAAATTTATCCGTGCAACGGCACGTTATCGCCCAGGTGGGTGGCCTAAACCCTGATTTGCCACGAGCGCATGATATTGAGTGGACGGTACGAATGCGCCGAGCGGGGTTTGATCTTTATTTTTGGCCCGCGGCCGCGGTCTACCACCAGCATAATCGCACCACGTTTGCCCGGGTATGGCAAGATTGCGCCCACTCTGGTTTTTACATGCGCCAGATTCGCCTCAATCACGCTGATTGGTTGCCTGCACCTGGCTGGTTACGTTCGCGGCCGCTCATTTTGCTCCTGGCCCCGTTCATTGCCGCCGGGGTTAGTGGCAAGATTGTAGCGACGCGGCCGCGCACTTTTCTCCACCATTGGACGACCCTGCCAGCCCTCTACCTGACGAAACTGGCCTGGTGTTGGGGAGCCGCGGCCTGGTCAAAAGATTAAGCCCGGTTCGACAAAAAACGCCCCCCTTGATACCATCCCATCCGCTATGACAACACCCAAACTTAACCAGCGACGAGTCCTGGTGCTTGGCCTGGACGGAGCCACCTGGGACCTGCTTACCCCCTGGATCAACGAAGGCAAACTCCCTCATTTAGCTCGTCTACAACAAACCGGTAGCCACGGGCCACTCATGTCTACCATTCACCCCGTGACCACACCGGCCTGGATTAGTTTCCTGACCGGGCGCAACCAGGGGCAACATGGTGTGTATGACCATGTGCAACGGCGTCCCGATAGTTACAACATGGAATTGATGGACGCCACGCGGATTCAATCACCCCTTATGTTTGACTATTTGGGACGGCAAGGCTACCGCTCCATCTCCATCAATGTGCCGCAAACATTCCCCCCACCCGTCATTCCGGGTTTGATGATAAGTGGTTTGTTTGGCACCCTGGTGGGGCCAGACATTACCCAACCGCCCTCGCTGTATCAGAAAATCCAGACTGTTGCCCCCAATTACGTCGTTCACCCGGATTATCACCCCCGCCATGCTGATGCCCTGGGCCAATATGCCCGCGACCTGGTGCAGAGTGAGATTGACCGCATCGCTGTCACGGAAACGCTCCTGGCCGAAGAGGATTGGCAATATGCCATTGTAGTAATGACGGGGCCGGATCAATCCCATCACGCCTTTTGGGGGCTGATGATGGATGAATCGCCCGCGGCCGCGCCCTATCGTGACGCCATCTTCAACGTCTACAAAGCCATTGACGACGAGTTGCCCCGCTTACTCCGTTTTGCCGATGAGAACACCCTGCTTCTGGTTATCTCTGATCATGGCGGCGGCCCACTTCATGCTCTGGTTAACCTGAACCGCTGGCTAGCCGACACGGGTTTGCTGGCCTTCAAGGGACGTAAAAAGGGTAGTTGGCGCAACCGATTGATCAATTTCGCGGCCGCGTCATACAAAAAGTATGTCCCCACCCGCCTACGAACCTGGGTGCGGCGACAGTACCAGGGCCAGTTTACCCAGGCCAAGGAGCGTATGGAGTCCCAGTTGTTCGCCTCGGCGATTGATTGGAGCAAGACGCAGGCTTATTCATTGGGGGCGTGCGGCAACATTTTTGTCAACTTACGCGGCCGCGAGCCGCAGGGCATAGTCGCGCCCGGCGCTGAATATGAAGCCGTGTGTGAGCAAATTATCCGCGACCTCGTCCAACTTCGTTCGCCTGAGGGGCAACTCATTGTCAAACAAGTATTACGGCGCGAAGCGGTCTATCACGGCCCCCACATGGAGAAAGCCCCAGACCTCATCGTTATCTGGCACGATTACGGCTACTGGGGGCGGGCACGCTATGATCAAAATTGGCCGCCCTTGTTTGAGCCGGTGGTCAACTGGGATTTCAGCGCCATTCCGCTCACGGGAACCCACCGCCCGGAAGGCATCCTCATCGCCAGCGGCCCCGGCGTGCAGGCTGGCCCTATCAGCGGGGCCAATCTAATTGACATCACCCCCACCATTCTGGCTTTCCTCAATACCCCTGTTCCCCAAGGTTTTGATGGCCGCGCTTTAACCGAACTCTTCACCCCAGGAACCCTAACCGTTACCTATCAGGATGATGATGATCATCTGCAAACGGGCGGCGGGCATCGTTTCTCCTCTGAGGAAGAAGCGCAGGTTCTGCAACATCTGGAACGATTAGGCTACATTTAAGTGATGGACGCATTTCCCCTGGTATGGATTGTCATTCCGGCCTGGAACCGGTGTGAAGACCTACGGCTGACCCTCCAATCGGTACAAGCACTGGCGTATGCCAACTATCAGGTCTTGGTCGTTGATAACGGCTCTACCGATGAGACGCTCACCATGCTTGAGGCAGAGTTTCCCTGGGCAAGGGTATTACCGTTAGGGGAAAATCGGGGGGCATCCGGGGCCTCGAATGCCGGTTTTGCCCACGCCCTGACTAACGGAGCGGTCTATGTCTTGCGGCTTGATTCGGATGTGAAGCTGGCCCCGGATTTTTTGCGTGAGTTGGTGAAGGTGGCGGAAACGCGGCCGCAAGTCGGCTGTCTCACCGGCAAAATTTATTACTTGGCTGACCCTCACCGCATCTGGTCAACTGGGGCACAGCAAAAGCGATGGGATTTAGGTGGTGTTGACCTGGGACGGGGCCAACTGGATGGCCCAGCCCATAATCAAGAGCGCCAGATTGATTATGCCTGGTCAACTGGCATGTTACTAACCCGTGAGGCGTTGGTTATCACGGGCGGGTTTGATCCGGCTTTTTTTGTTTATTATGAGGAGCCAGATTTGTGTCTACGTTTGCGTCAGGCTGGTTTACAGGTGTGGTTTGTTCCCTCAGCCCATATGTGGCACAAAATCGGGCAGGCTAGCCGCAGTGCCTGGGTGGCTTACCAGTGGAACCGGAGCAAAATGATTTTTTTGCGTAAACATAGCCGGGGAATGCACCGTTTATTGTTGCTCTTTTATGCCTATGCCTATGCGTTGGGGCGGAGTTTAGTACCTGGACAGGGGGCGGGCAATCGGGGGCCGGTCGCGGCCGCGGTGTCCGGTCTAACGGCCGGGTTACGCTATCGCCTGAGAAATAACCGTCCCAATTGACGGTTAACAACCCGCCAACCACCTTTTTATCTGGTTCCATCTGTGCCTTATGCTACAAGCCGTCGGCATGTTCTTTTTGTCCTCATTGTGCAGTTGCTAGGGGTTGAGCAAGCAGGGATATACACGTTGGGGGTGTCCTACTTTTTTATTGGCAGTCGGTTTTCGTTTTGGGGGTTAGACCATTTATTGACGCGAGAAGTATCTAAAAACCGGGACGCGGCCGCGGTCTATTTCAGCAACTTCGCTTTTATTCGCTTCATCCTTTCCACCCTTACCATTGCCTTATTCATCTTCATCATTCAACTCACCAGTTACCAGCCGGAAACCAAGCTCGTTATCAGCATCATGCTCTTAAGCATCTGGCCCGAAAACATAAACAACCTCTGTTGGGCCAATTTCGCCGCTTTTGAAGAGTTTCATTTTACCAGCCTGAGTGTTACTGGGGGCAGTTTAGTCCAACTTACCGTGGGCCTTTTCCTGTTGTCTCAAGGTTACGGACTCGTGGCTATGGCCTTCATCTTCCTCGCCAATAACCTGATGGCCCTGGTAATCAATTTGCTCGTTATCCAAAGTCGCTACATTCGGCATTGGGCACGACCCAGTTGGACTTTCATACGCCCTCAGTTGCGTATTAGCTGGCCTTTGTGTTCATTGGTATCTTCTTTATCCTGGACAATCGCCTGGATAACGTCATCCTTTCCTTTGTGAGTAGCGAAAAGGCGATTGGGTTATACGGTGCGGCTAGTGCGGTCATCGTGGCGTTAGGCATGATTCCCCAGGGATATCGCATTGCCGTATTGCCCATCCTAACCCGAACCTATCAGGACGGCACAGAAAAATTATTATCTTTCTATGCCAAGTCATACAAATATTTGCTCCTGGTGGGTTTGCCCATTATGGCGGCTACCTTTCTCCTGGCGAATGACCTTATTCTTTTGATCTACCGCCAAAATCTCCCTGAAGCGGTGCCATCACTACAGATCATGGCGCTTATGTTGGCCTGCTTCTTTTTGAACGTTCTGGACAATCGTTTGCTCATTGTAGTCAATCGCCAAGACCTATTAGCTCGTTTTCTCGTGATCACCACCGGGCTAAACCTGGGCATTAACCTGATCTTATCACCCAGTCTGGGTGCGGTCGGTGCTTCCATCGCCAGAGTCGTTTCAGTCATTGTATTATTCATTCTAAACGCCTGGGTATTAAGGCCATATTTACCCGGATTTTCTGGCTGGCACTATGTCTGGCGGCCGCTGATCGGCACCTTGATCATGAGTCTGGTTATCTGGCAAACATATACCTGGAACTTATGGGCCAAAACAGCCCTCGGCAGTATCACCTACCTGCTGGTGCTATTTTTGTTGGGCGCTTTTCCCCCTAACGAACGCACGATGTTTTATCAGTTACTTAAACAACGTCTATCATCTAAAACAAGGAAACCGGTATGACTGCTTCATCTGATTTAACTCCTTCCCGCCGTGTCCTGATTATTGGCTGGGATGGTGCTACCTTTGACCTGATTGAACCGTGGATTCAGCAAGGCCACCTGCCTAATCTAGCCCGCCTGATGGCCAACGGAACCTCTCGTCGTCTGCGCTCAACAGTTCCCACCCTCTCCCCACCCGCCTGGACATCCTTTATCACGGGGAAAAACCCCGGACGCCACGGTACATTCGATTTTTTCCGACGCAATCCCAGCAATTATGAATTGCTGACGGTACGAAATGATTTACCCAGTCTGGGCACTCTCTTCCATTGGGCCAGCCATCACGGATTGCAGGTGGGAGCCGTCAATGTTCCCTTCACGTATCCCCCGGAGCCTGTCAATGGTTTTATGATTTCCGGTTTGGGATCAGCCCCGGAATGGGAGTTTGTCTATCCGCCAAGCCTCAAATCAGAAATTCTGCAAAGGGATTATCGCATTGACAACCCAGTACGGTATGAAGGTGATAACGATGCCGCCTATCTGCAAGCCGCCCTGGAAACAACCCGTATCCGGGCCGAAACAGCGCTTCACCTGATGCGTACCCGGCCCTGGGACTTGTTCATGACTGTTTTTATGAATATTGACCAGATTTTGTCGTTCATGTGGCACCATATGGACGAAACTCACCCGCGTTATGATCCAACCATATCCCCTCAATTTCAGCAGGCACCTCTGGAGCTACACAAATATTTGGATCAGGTTTTAGGCGAAATGGTGGCTCTGGCGGGTGAAGAGGCCACGGTGGTGGTTGGCTCCGATCATGGCATGGGGCCTCTTTACAAAGAGGTATTCTTGAATAGCTGGTTGGAGCAAAAGGGGTATCTGGTAAGGCGGCAACGGTCCGCGGCCGCGAACAGTTATAGTACCCTGGCTCGCAAACTCGGCTTTTCCCGCGAACGTATTTGGCGACGTATTGGCCGTGCTCGTACCCAGGCGGCTAAAGCCCTACTCCCTCAATGGTTACATGTTCTTGTACCGACCGAACACAAATCGCTCACTGAGGTTGTAGATTGGTCTAAAACGGTGGCCTATAGTTTTGGTAATGTAGGGCAAATATTTGTGAATGTACGCGGCCGCGAGCCAGAAGGTATTGTTTCCCCAGGTCAGGAATACGAACAAACCATCCAAAACCTGATGACCGATCTACAAAACTGGCTAGACCCCGAAGATAACCTTCCCGTCATCAGCGAGCTATATCGTCGTGAACAGCTTTATGACGGCCCCCACTTCGACCGCGCTCCCGATCTCAATATCATCATGCGCGATTACAGCTACATCACTGTCATGCGCCGAGAATTCGCCGGAGACGGAACCACCCTCCAATCTTGTGACAGTATGAGTGGTTTTCACCGGCGTGAAGGCATCTTCGTTCTTCACGGCCCCCACATACAATCAGCCAACTTACCACCCGCTAATATTACTCAGGTGACACCTACCATTCTTTATGCGCTTGGGCTTCCCTTACCCGAAGATATGGATGGTAAACCAACCGTAGAAGCCTTTGACCCTGATTACGTAACAACGTTCCCTCAACAAACTATTGAGGCGCACCATACAATAACCAGCTCGACAACCCTGTCAACAAGCGAAGAGGCAGAAATCCAAAAACGACTTCAAGACTTAGGTATCTGGGCTAATTTAGACCAAAATACTCCTCTAGTAATCCAAACGGGTTATGGACGCAAACACCCTTAACCGCTAAACTCCCCCTTGTACTTGATTAGTTTCACTATCTGAAATATGGAGGTTTGAATGAACAAAAGAAAATTATTTACTGTTTTAGCTCTGGTCATCATAATGACGATTGGCGTTGTAGCCACATCATTAGCCCAAGGACCAGACGGAGCTGGCTGGTGGGCCAGTTTCACCATTCAGAATGCAACGTCTACGAGTGCCAACGTGGTAGCCACAGCTTATGACAGTAGCTCCGGCTCTACCTACAATAGCAGCGTCACCTTACCCGGTGATTATTCCGTAACCTTCCATCCTGGCCTCGCCGCCAACTGTACAAATCCTGTCACAGTTTCCGGTTGCCGCATTGGTCTCAGCCCTGCCCTACCTGCGGGATTCGAAGGTTCTGCAGTTATTTCCTCTGATAGTCCGGTTTACGCCATTACTTCCGTCAACAACAACGCCTCTGGTTCTGTTGGTGTGAGCAATGGGGCTGCCCGTTCTTTCTATCAGGGCGTTGATGGCACCTCAGCCGCCACCAAGCTTTACTTCCCCACCGTAAAACACAATTTCTCTGGCCAGAGCACTGTCTTCTTCGTCCAAGCCGCTGGCGCCGATGCCAACGTTACGATCAGCTATCGTATGAACAACGGCAACACCTATACCCAGAACCAGATCATCACCGCTAACAAGATGTTCGCCTTCGCTCCTTTGGCAGCTGGCGTACCTTCCTGCAATGGTGGTAATGGTGGTGGTAGCTCCGTAGCTCCCTGTTTTGGTGGTGCAACTGTAACCTCCGACACCCCAGTCGCTGGTGTTGTCATTGAATACATCCATGGTGCTTCTGTAGCCAACTACGTTTTAGCCACCCGTGGTCTTTCCGATGCTGATGCTGGCACAATTGTGGCCGCTCCTGCTATGAAGAACAGCTTCAATGGCGGTACAACTGGTGCGACTATCCTCAATACCGGTCTTGCTCAGGCCACCGTTAATCTTGACTTCACCGTTACCAGTGCCAGCGCTGGTTGCCCGTTAAGCCCAGGTCATACCACAAGCGATTCCGTTACGATTGCTCCTGGGGCCTCTGTAGTTGTTAATCAACTCCAGGGTAACACCGGTGATTTGGACACCCCAGCCCAAAATCGTTGTGTGTTCTACTCCATGGTTGCTGACTCTAACCAACCGATTGTCGTAACCGTTAATGAAAATCGCACCTATCTCGGCGCCCCTGTCAAGGCTGTTTACAGTGGCTTCAACACCGCCAATGCTTCTGATACCGTTTATATTCCTCTTTACAAGGAATTCTTCAATGGTCAAGCTTCTGGTTTGACGGTTGTTAATGCCAGTGCCTCTACAGCTACTGTCATCCGCGCTACCTTCACCAGCTCTACTGGTTCAACCCATGTTGTTCAAACTTCTAGTGCCGTCGCCGCTGGCGCCGCGGTAAACTTCTTTGAACTGTACAATGGGCAAGCTGGCTTTACCGCTGTCAGTGGTGGGATGCCCGCTTTCAACACCCGACACAGTGTTGTTGTTGAAGCTGTAACTGCTGGTGTTCCGATTGTAGCTATCAATCAGGAATCTGACCGCGATGCTGGTGATGGTGTACTCGACATTACCAACTACGAAGGTTTCAACCAATAAGCTAAATTAAACCTTACTAAAAAAGAAGCCACCCAGTGATGGGTGGCTTCTTTTTTTTGTCAACATACGGCATAATTGCCCCAATATTCAGATGAAAAATCGTTGAATCTGCCAAAGAGTTGCCTATTTGAGCACGCAACCAGAGGCACCGCATCCTTACTAAGCACAGCATTGCGTAAATTTGTTCCGCGTTCCAAAAGCGTCCACTCAGGCGTCGAGGCTTTAGCGGATTCTCAGATCATACTTATGCAATATTGAGCTAAGTTTGTTCAAAAAGGTAAAAATGTTAATGAAAAGAATTACGCTTATTCATGTTTTCTTCCTCTTGTGTTCATTATCTGCTCTTTTGATAGCTTGTGGACCAGCGAACGAGGAAGTGGAACAAACTCCCCAGCAAAATAATAGCTATCCAGGCCAGGTAACCGATGATTCTACCGGCGGTTATCCAGCACCTATCATTCCTGCATACCCCGGACCTCAGGTAACCATTGATGAAAGTCGTCGGTTCACAGTTAATGAACCCTTAGTAGCAGGTAGTACAACCATTACGGGCAAAGGACCTGCTAATATTCCCATCAAAGTAATCAATGTGAGTTATGTGGGTGAACTATTGGGTTCTGGTCAAACTGATAGCAATGGTACCTTCACTATTGAGCTATCAAAACCTTTTAGAAGTCCAACATGTTATAGCTTTACAGCTAAACGACCAATCTTTGGAAGCGGATTTCCGGAACAATCCAGGGCCTGACTATACTGATTTCCCGATGGTAGGCCTGTTGTTGACTACTGTTATTGTGCAACCCTAACTTGTAAGTTTAGATCAAAAAAGGAAACTTTCTGTTGTCAACCATCGCTCAGGACGCCATTCTCACGCAAATTATGGCGGCGAGACCGGCCGTCCACCCTACTCCGCGGCAAGTTAATCCCGTTGTATCGGTCTTCATTCCGAAGTTTTGAAATTCCTCTACCAACAACTGTCGCCCGAACAACGTACTTTAGAAACTGGTTGTGGTTTATCTACACTTATTTTTGCTTTGGCTGGTTGTCAACATCAATCTATTGTTCCTAACCAGGAGCATATTGATGCAACACGAAAAAGTGCTGAGCATTATCAAATATCTCTAGACCAAACATCATTCATAGTGGCCCGCTCGGAATTTGTCTTACCCACACTCTCTCAAACGCATCCTTTGGATGTCGTCCTTATTGATGGTGGTCATGCTTTCCCTTTACCCTTCATTGATTGGTTTTATACGGCCCAACATTTGCGTGTAAGTGGTCTCATGATTTTGGATGATACACACCTCAAAACGGTCTCCATCTTGCACCAGTTTCTGTATCAGCAACCGGGGTGGAGCGAGGTATCCCATATGCATCAAACTGCTTTTTTTCGTAAAACGCATGATCAGGTAACAGATGAATGGGATTATTGGCGTACTCAGCCATTTAATCAGACCTGGCGTTCAAGTCTGTACCAATTAAAGACTCTGTGGCGTAAAACAGTATCACGCCAGTCGTCAGAAAAGCAGTTGTGATATCTATGAATCTTAGCACTATCACTTTGAAACAGTCATTGGAAAACAAACTAAGGCAGTGGGGCCTGTATCATTTCATACACCGCCCTTATTATCTCGTCAAAACAGCGTTTATCGGTTTATTGTGGCCGCGTACCCCCCTTACCATCAGCGGAATCACCGCCACATTCTGGACCCCTACACCCATCCTTTATCGCCGCATTCGTGAACTTCATGGCGAAGATAGAATGCTAAACTATTTGATCGCCGCTACAGAGGCAGATGATATTTTCTGGGATGTCGGTGCTAATATCGGCGTTTATTCGCTCATATTGAGCCAGGTTGTAGGTAAAAACGGCCTCGTTTATGCTTTCGAACCAGAACCACAGAGCTATGAGTGGCTGTGTCGGAATCGTCAATTAAACGAGGCGCAAAATATACAACCGTTGCCGATGGCCTTGGGAGAATCTGAAGGGGAAACCACGTTGTATCCGGCTGAACGCACCGGTATGGGGATTCATAAACTGTTTTATGCAGATGAGGTTAAACCTGAGGGTATCTTAGTGCCCATTTCTTCCGGTGATATCCTGATCCAACGCGGCCGCGTGCCTGCCCCCACCGTTATAAAAATTGACGTTGAAGGGTACGAAATGGCCGTTTTACAGGGCCTCGCATATCGCGCTCACATCCCCGTTTGCCGCCTTCTCGCCCTAGTCCATCCCAAGAGCTAACTCATTTCCATTACCAGGTTGGCGATATTCGCTATCATTACCCAACCGGGCTTCTTCATAGACCAGGAAAGCCAACGAGCTGGGCAAATTCATTGGTTATTGTCTGGCATTGACCCCAAAACAAGTTTAGCCACAATACAAGAGGGTACATTTTAGATACGTTTGATTTGTACCCCATGTGAAATTAAGTACAATTGCCTGGCATTACGCACACAATGCCCTTATTTTTGTCCTGCACAATTATCCATTTGATAAGAGAGAACACGAATCTAGGAATCTTCTTCATTACTAACCATAATGAATGGAAACTACCCCTATAGAGGAGCTTTACTATGAATACAACTACCACCAGTAACCTCATCACCCCTTACGGCGGCCAGCTCATTGATTTACTAATACCGGAATCAGAAGCCTTCGAATTGCGCCAATATGCCAGCCATCTGCCTTCATCCAGCTTTCTCGCCGCGCCGTCTGCTGATCCTGGAGATGCTAGCCATTGGTGCCTTCTCCCCACTAGACCGCTTCATGGGCCAGGCTGATTATCAGCAGGTATTAGACGAAATGCGCCTCACCAACGGCACACTTTTTCCCATGCCCGTTACCCTGCCCATCGAGGCCGAAGATGGCGTCAAAATTGGGCAAGATATTGCCCTACGAGACATCAGCAACGAGATTTTAGCCATCATGACAGTGGAAGAGATGTACACCTGGGACCGCGATGAAACGGCCCAGAAAGTGTTTGGCACCCTTGATTTACGCCACCCAATCGTGGCCGAAATGCACCGTTGGGGGCCATACAATATCTCTGGCCCACTTAAAGTCATTCAGCTACCCCGGCATTATGATTTCCAAACCTGCGCCAAACCCCAGCGGAGACACGCGCCTGCCTGGAAACAACCGGACATAAAAATGTGGTCGCTTTCCAAACCGCCAACCCCTTACACCGGGTTCATGAGGAACTTACCAAAAGAGCCATCGAAGAAATCGATGGGGTTCTCCTTCTTCATCCGGTGGTGGGCATGACCCGGCCTGGTGATGTGGATTCTTATACGCGTGTGCGTACTTATAAGGCCTTGGCCAACCGTTATTATGATCCAGACCGTATTGTTTTCTCCTTGTTGCCTCTGGCCATGCGCATGGGCGGCCCCCGAGAAGCCGTATGGCACGCTATTATTCGGCGCAATTACGGCGCTAACCATCTCATTGTAGGCCGGGATCATGCCGGGCCAGGCAATGATTCAACCGGCAAGCCGTTCTATGGGCCGTATGATGCTCAGGAACTCGTAGAAAAATACACTGAAGAAATCGGTGTCAAAGCCGTACCTTTCCAGATGTTGGTTTATCTGCCAGACGAAGACCGGTATGAGGAAATTGACAAGATCGCCGATCAAACACGCACGGCTAACATCTCAGGCACACAGGTACGCGAGGAATATTTACTCAATGGTCGCCCCCTGCCAGAGTGGTTTACACGCCCGGAAGTAGCCGAAATATTGGCCGAGATGAACCCGCCCCGCTACCGGCAAGGGGTTTGTGTGTG
Organism: Candidatus Trichofilum aggregatum; assembly: GCA_016716885.1. GTDB lineage: Bacteria > Chloroflexota > Anaerolineae > Promineifilales > Promineifilaceae > Trichofilum > Trichofilum aggregatum. The sequence continues at coordinate 47,132 of JADJUV010000001.1, forward strand.
GCTGACAGGTCTGGCCTGTGCCGGGAAATCCACCACAGCCCAGATTTTGACCATACTGTTGCAGGAACGCGGCCGCAACGTAACCCTACTCGATGGTGATGTCGTCCGCGCCCATTTCTCCGGTGAACTAGGCTTTAGCAAAGAAGACCGCGATGCCAATGTGCGCCGCATCGGGTTCGTCGCTTCCGAGATCGTTCAACATGGGGGTGTCGTCATCTGCGCGGCTGTCAGCCCTTATCGCACTACCCGTAACGAAATCCGCACGATAGTGGGCGGGGAACATTATGTGGAAGGGTTTGTAGACGCCCCTGGAAATTTGTGAAAGCCGCGCCACCAACGGCCTGTATGCCAAAGCCAGACGTGGCGAAATCAAAGGGTTTACCGGCATTGATGATCCTTATGAAACGCCCCGCCATCCTGAACTACATTTGGATTCCGGTGGCTCACTCCGCCGCGGAAAACGCCCACAAAAATTCTGGGCTACTTTTTTAGAAAAAGGGTTCGTTCGTGACGAAGCCATCAATAACTCAATCAACAACTAACCACGAGGTATAAATCATGTCAAATCAATCAGAGCAAAAAGGGTTCGTTATATGGATGACGGGCCTCTCTGGAGCTGGCAAAACCACTATCGCCCTGCTCCTGGAAGAAGAATTACATCGGCGCGGTATAAAAGCGGAACGACTGGATGGCGATGTCGTGCGTGAAGGCTTAACCCGTGATCTGGGCTTTTCCGCCGCTGACCGCGAAAAACATTGAACGGGTCACGTTTGTGGCTAAATTACTCTCCCGCAACGGCGTGGCTTGCATCTGCTCCTTTATTTCCCCTACAACACCCCTGCGCGACCATGTGAAAGACAATGTCACCAACTATGTACAGGTGTACATCGATGCGCCGCTGAAACAGTTATTGAACGGGATGTCAAAGGATGTACAAAGCCATCGCTGGTGAAATTCCCAATTTCACCGGCATCTGATCCTTTTGAAAAACCAACCCGCCTTTCATCCATGTACGCACCGATTTACAAACCCCTTAGAAAGTGCCAGAAATCTTAGGTGATCTTGAAGATATGGGGTTAATTCCCCAGCGGCGTTATAATCCCCCGGTTACATTTCATAGACTAGTTTTATAAACGTCAGAGGCCAGATAACCTCTGACGTTTGTGTGTTGGCTGAGGTATGCAGATTCGAGCGGCATTAGCAGATGGGGAAAGGGAGTTAGCCACAATATGGGCGTGGGGCGGAAGCCCGATTGCTCCTGGCTTGCGTTGGGAGTTAGCCAGAGTTATTTGTTGGCCCACGGTGAGGATGAGGTCGCGGCGCAACCTCACCACCTATCACACCTACCTGAGCCGTGCCCAAAAACACGAACCCATTCCCCATTCTTGGGTACCGCCCCATTCTTTAATCTAACCCTCAAAGTCACACCTGCCGCACTTATCCCCGCCCCCGAAACAGAGCAACTAGTGGAACAGGTCGTTCGTTGGGCTAAAAACAGGCCTAACCCGATTCTAGTGGGTGTCGATATAGGCACAGGCACAGGCTGCATCGTTATTGCCCTGGCCCAGAAATTACCCCAGGCCCATCTATCCGCCGTAGACATTTCACCGATGGCTCTGGCTCTGGCCCAAGAAAACGCCCGCCTGTACCAGGTGGAGGGGCGAATTGCTTTTTTTACCGACCATCTTCTCGAACCAATAACCCGGCCATTCGATTTTATCGTCGCCAACTTGCCCTATGTGCGCGATGACGAATGGACACTCCTGGACGACAGGGTAAAATCATACGAACCAACCCTGGCCTTACGCGGCGGGGCTGATGGGTTGGCACTCATTAGGGAGCTACTGAGTCAGGCTACGGCCAAACTGGCTCCCCTGGGGGCAATTTTTTTGGAAATCGGCTGGCAACAGGGCGCGGCCGCAACCGCTTTAGCCCGTCAGTTTTTCCCCCAGGCCATCGTACAATGCCTTCAAGATTATGCAGGTAAAGATCGTTTCATCTTTATCCAAACCTGAGCTATGACTGAAACGCTATTTTTAGACGGCGACAAACGTAAAACCATTCAGCAAGCAACTGACCTGCTTCGTGCAGGTGAACTCATCGTTTTCCCTACCGATACCGTGTATGGTGTAGGCTGCGACCCTTGGAACGCGGCCGCGATCGCCCGCCTCTATGCCGCCAAACAACGTGATCTGGATAAAGGTATCCCGATTTTGTTGGCCGATATAAGCGATTTGGGCAAGGTATGTACTACCGTACCTGAGGCGGCCACACTCCTAATCCGCCATTTCTGGCCCGGCCCCCTCACCCTCATCGTGCCGCGCCATCCGGCCTTACCGCCGTCTATTTCACCAGGCAACAACATTGCCGTCCGTTTGCCTGCCCACACCCTGGCCCGGCAAATCATCCGCCAGATAGGCGGAGCGATGGCCGTTACCAGTGCCAACCGGTCTGGTGAAGCGCCCGCCCTTACGGCCAACATGGCCTGGTCTGCCCTGGTTGGTCAGGTAGCGGCCATTATCGATGGGGCACATGCCTACCACGCGGCCGCGTCCACTATCGTAGATTGCACCGTCACCCCCATTTCCATTGTCCGGCCTGGCCCCATCTCCGAAAAAGAGCTTCTAGAAACGTTAGAGAATGCCTAAATGTGCCAGGAAAGAGGGCCTCATTCACGCCTTACAACGCCCGGCTTACGCTAATATTCATTCATGCGCGACGTCTTACCTATCATCCTCACTGTCATTGGCCTCATTTTGGCCCTGACCACTTACCAGAACATTCGCCGTGGTGGCGCACGCTTCTACACCCTGGAACGAGAAGCCATGCTCCGTCGCGCCAGTGTCACCCTGGTTCTTATGGTATTTGTTTTTGTGGGTGCGGTGGGTGTCATGTACCTCAACCAACAAGACGGTTCAACCACTGAACTTGACGCCGAAGTCACCGATGAAGCCAGCGTCGCCAATCCACAAACGACACCCGAAACCCCTGAAGCATCCGGGGACATTCAACAGTTCCCGCCCACCTTCACCCCCGCCCCCACCCTGGAACAAGAACTGCCTACCCCCACCATTACCCCCCGCATTATTCCCGCCGTCGTTACCGGCACCGGCGCATCTGGCTTATGGCTCCGCGCCGAACCCGATGTGAACGGTGCTACCGTTTTTCGTCTGCAAGACGGGGAAATTCTTAGCCTGCTAGAAGATGAACCAGTCTTTGATGGCACTTACAACTGGGTCAAAGTACGCCGGGTTGATGGTGAACAGGGGTGGGTTGCCAGAGAGTTTTTACAAATAGCCGAATAACTGTTCATCTCACCCTCAACTATGCTCATCGGGATAGATGCCAGCCGAGCTGTTACCACCCAGCGCACAGGCACAGAAGCCTATGCCTACTACCTGATCCAGGCCTTCATCGAAAAAACACGCCCCACGACGCATAAAATCCGCTTATACTTCAACCAGGCTCCCCCCAAAAACCTGTTTACTTTGGCTGATCACGTCGAAAATGTTGTTATCCCGTGGCCCCGCTTGTGGACCCATATCCGGCTGGCCCAGGAGCTTCATCGTCACCCACCGGACGTTTTTTTTACGCCAGCCCACGTGATTCCGCTGACCTACCGCGGCCGCGCTCTCGCCACCATTCACGACCTCGGCTACCGCTATTTCCCCCAGGCCCATCCCCTTAGCCAACGGCTCTACCTGCATTGGAGCACCGCTCACAACGCCCGGCGTGCCCACCACATCCTGGCCGACTCCCAGGCCACCAAAACTGATCTGCTCCAATTCTATGGCACATCACCAGACAAAGTGACCGTGGTTTACCCCGGATTGCCAAAAAGTAAGGAACAGTCTCCAGTCTCCAGTCCCCAGTCTCCAGTCTCCACTCTCCTCTCATCCCTCAACGCTACGCCTTATTTCCTTTACGTCGGCACGCTGCAACCACGCAAAAACCTGGTTCGTCTGGTGCAGGCTTACGCCCAAAGTGGTGTACCTCATCACCTGGTATTGGCTGGGCGAGTGGGTTGGCTGGCTCAGGAACTATTGGACACCCTTACCCAACAGCCACCGGCCATTCGGGAGCGCATTCACCTGCCTGGATATGTCTCTGACGAGGAAAAAACAGTGCTTTTAACCAACGCGGCCGCGTTACTTTACCCTTCTCTATACGAAGGATTTGGTTTCCCCGTCTTAGAAGCGCAATCCGTGGGCACCCCCGTTTTGTGCGCCAACAGTAGCTCCCTGCCCGAAGTAGCCGGAGACGCGGCTCTGCTGGTTGATCCGCTCAACGTGGCTAAAATCGCGGCCGCGATCCACCAACTGGCCCATGACCCCCTGTTACGTCAGGAACTCAGCCGCAAAGGTTATCAAAATGTACGCCGGTTCACCTGGGAAAACGCGGCCGCGCAACTGCTTACCCTTATCACTAAGCCGTGAGCCACTATCCGCTCCATGAAAACACCTCACCGCTCACCCCTCACCATTCTGGGCATCCCCATTGCCCGCCTCACCATGCAACAAACGCTGGCCCAGTTGACGGCGTTCATGGCCGAGCCGCGCCTGCATCAGATCACTACCCCCAACCCGGAATTTGTCATGGCGGCCCAACAAGACCCGGACTTTCAGCGCATTCTCAACCAGGCGGATCTGTGCCTGCCGGATGGGATTGGCCTGGTCTGGGCTTCTCGCTGGTTGGGTCAACCCATCCCCGAACGAGTGCCTGGCTCAGAATTGGTGTACCAACTGGCTGAACGCGCGGCCGCGCAAAGCTGGTCCCTTTTTCTCCTCGGCGCGGCCGCAGGCGTGGCCGAAGAAGCCGGGCACATCCTGCAAACCCTTTACCCCGGTCTCATCATCGCCGGGACTTACGCCGGTTCACCTGATCCCCGCGAAGATGAGACCATTTGCGGCCGCATCAACACCAGCCAGGCCGATATTTTGTACGTCGCCTATGGCGCCCCCCAACAAGACAAATGGATAGACCGCAATCGCCACACCCTCACCACCGTGCGCGTCGCCATGGGCGTAGGCGGTGCGCTAGACTTCATCACCGGCAAAGCCATCCGTGCTCCCCGCATCATGCAGCGGCTGGGGCTGGAGTGGCTCTACCGCCTCTGGCGTGAACCCTGGCGCTGGCGGCGGATGCTGGCCTTGCCCCGTTTTGTGCTGGCGGTGCTGAGGCGCGGCCGCAACCCTTAACTCTCTCTGTCACCTGCCTGGAACTCATTCGCCCACCAGTGCGTTAAAGAGGCAAGTTTGACAGCACAAGGAGACCCCCAATGAAACAATGGTTATACCTGCTCTTTTTAGCCCTTAGTTTGATGGCCTGTACCCCACAAGCGGACGAACTTCTCCCGACTCCGCCCACCATGACCCCAACCGCGGCCGCGAACCCCACATCTACCGCCGCACCCACCCTGCCCCCCGCCCAAACCGACGCCCTCTTGACCACCCTTGACCAGGCCGAAAGCCAATGGCAAGAGATGGGGCTGGGCGATTATCGCATCGTCGTCACCACCATCTCCTTCTGGCACATGCAGCGGCACGAAATCGTCATCCGCTTCGGCGAAGTTAGTTCCGCCACAGCCACCTGCGTTCCCACACCCATAGAAATGGGCAATTGCGAAGTCACCGAATTTGATCCGTCTACTTTCTTCGTCCCCAACCTCTTTACCCAGGCCCGCACCCTGGCCCAGATGGATGAAGGCCGTTGGACAACCCTCATGTTTGACGATACCTACCATTTCCCCAATCATATTAACTACAACAACCCTGACATCCTAGACGGGGGAATTCTTTGGCGGGTAGACGAATTTCAACCCCTGCGCTAACCACCCCTGACCAAAGTACCATACCGATTGCGGCCGCAAACCCATTAGCATACCCCCTCAGTCCCGCCCGGCGGTCGAACCGCCGGGCTAAACATACCAAGCCCTATGGGCTAAAACGCCAGGCCAACGGCCTTTGTAACCATAGCCCGGCCCGTTTTACGGCCGGGCGGTCTGAACGGATACACCAATTCGACTGAACGCTTACCTTCTCTTTTCTTTGCGCTCTCTGCGTCTCTGCGGTTCATTATTCTTGTAGGAGCTTTCTATGGGTCGTTATCCTTCTTTCCTCAAACTCATCCTTCCCCTCCTCATCCTCACCAGCTTCGCCTCCATCACCTACGGCCTCAAGCCACCCCAACAAAACCTGGCCCTACCAGCCATCGTCTTCGTGGCCCGCAGTCACCTGGCGACAGAAGATTCCATCTTTTCCGACGAACTAGGCCCAGCCGGGCAATTCGGTACGGGCATCGAAAAATTTGCCCCCTATAGCCGACTCGTCCTGCGCCAGACCAACGGCACCCTCACCGTCTACAACACCCCCGGCCTCATAGACATCCAATCCCCCGATGTCAACTTCGCGGGCACCAAAATCGTCTTCGCGGGCACAAAAAGCCTCAACCCGGCCTCGGCCAACTATGGCTGGCGGCTCTACGAAATCAATGTCAACGGCACCGGCTTCCAACAACTCACCTTCTCCGACTCCACCGTACAGATTCCCAACGCCAGCCAATTCGGCAACCAGGAAACCTACGGCCATTACGACGACCTCTTCCCGGCTTATCTGGCCGATGGCCGCATCGTCTTCAATTCATCCCGCTACCCCACCCGTGCCCATTATGATGGCCGCCGCACCTTCAACGTCTACATCATGAACAGCAACGGCACAAACATGCGCCGCATCACCACCGAACGGGCCAGCGCCCTTCACCCCACGCCCTTGCCCGATGGCCGCATTCTCGTTTCCCGCTGGTGGAATCAGTTTAACCAACCCAGCGATCAACTCATCTACAACCGCATAGACAACGCCCCTGGCAACACCGTCATGCCCGACGGAACCATCATCCTGGCAAATCCTGATCAACCCTTCAACCCAGCCGAAGCCATCTTGCCCGAAGGGTATGAAGTACGACGTGGCCCCAACACCTGGCATTTGATGACCCTCAACCCGGACGGCACTGATTTTCGCCGGGTGGCCTGGACACCCCGTTATGTCTGGAACCTGACCGATGATAGCGGCACAAGTGATACCTACGCGGCCGCGCAACCTGCCCCCCTTCTCCTCGGCAACGACCTGCACATCGCCTACGTCATGCAACCCGACAACACGATGGTGCATTCCACCTTCAACACTGGCATCCGCGTGGCCCGGCCCGGCCTGGAAATGATGTACAGCAACACCACCGACGCCATCGCTGGCCTCAGCTACGATCAGGCCTGGGGGCAAGGTAATAGTAACGGCCCTTACGCTCTACACCCCTGGGGCCTACCCGATGGAACCATCCTTTACTCCCAATCGAGCCAGGACAACAGCCTGCCTGCATCTGGCAATTACAGCGAAGGCAGTTACACCGTCCCACTCCAGGGTTCCAACGTGCGCTATCGCCTCTACAACATGAACATAGATGGCAGTAACAAAACCTTGGTCGCGATAGATTTGAGCGCCATCGGCATGGCTACAGCCGACATCATGGATGCCAAACCGGTCGTTGTCCGCACCGGCTGGACCGCCCTGCCCGATACCTTCACCGACATCGCCAACGATGATCCCCGCTTCGGCAACGTGCCTAACAGCCTGCCCGAATATTGGTTCAGCCAAAACGGCCCCAACGACATCGAAACAGCCACCATCCACAACCCCAACGTGTACGCCAATGCTTCGCTGTACGCCCCCTTCGCTAACAATTCCCCACCACCAGGGAGCATCGCCACCGCCCAGGTGTGGATAGACGCCAACCAGTTCACCGGAGCTTACTGTTACAATGGCTGGCCCCAACCCTGCAACACCTTCCGCGCCGACAACGAACTGCGAGCTGTCCTCTGGACAGAAGTACCTGTAACCTTTGCCGGAGCGTTTACAGCCACCGTACCTGCCGACACCATGGGTTTTATCGTCCTGCGTGATGCCAACGGCCGCGTCGTGCGTGATTGGAACCGTGGTTATATTTCCATCGCTCAGGGGAGCGCCTGGGCACGCCCTGGCGAGACTGTTACCTGTGTCGGTTGCCACATGGGGCATGTCAGCGGCTCCATTGACGATGTGCTGACCCAATCTGAGCAAGGGTGGACCAATGTGGCTCCTTACGCGGCCGCGACCGCCAGCAGTCATCACGAAGAAAATAACCAATACCAACCCTTTATCCCCGCCCGCATCATTGACCGGCGCGGCTGGGTTCCCTTGCCCGCAGGCGGCCCTGTCCCCCCGGAAGAACCGTACCTGGATGCAGAAACGGGCTGGATTTCCCAGCTAGACTTAGCCAACGGGCAATGGGTTGAGCTAACCTGGCCCAGTGACATGCGGATCACCCAGATTTTACTGGTTGGCGCGCCGCCCAATGGGGGTGATTGGGATGGGTTTGGTGAACCGGCTCAGTATGGTGATTATTATGTGGAAACGGGCACGCTACGGCTTTATCACAATGGCTCGTTGCTACAAACCATCAATGTCGGCCGGGTTGACCCTCTGGCCGATGGGGGCACACTCATCACCCTGGCCTCACCCGTGGTGGTTGATCGCCTGCGTTTTACCATCAATAGTACCAGTGGTCGCTGGTGGTGGAGCCAGGTAGCGGCGTTGAATGAGATAGAAGTGATTGGCGCGGCCGCGGAACCATTTCCCCTCTTAGAAATTTACCGCGCTTTCGCCCCGGCTATCCACAAATAGCCCACTAACGCCTTTCCAATTTTCATTAGGACAACTTTCCGGTAATATTTTCATCATCGGGTACGTCTAAGCAGTGCCCTCAACACTTAATTTACCGGAGAGTTGTTTTCATGCCTGATACAGTTGGATTTAGAACCACCCTCGTTCGCGGCCGCGATGCCTTTAGCCAGTTTGCCGCCGAATGGGATACCCTGGCCCACGCCGGGATGACCGCCACCCCCTTCCAATTCCTGGCTTACCAAAACGCCTGGTGGACCCACCTCGGCCCTGGCGAACTTTATACCGTAGCCGTGCACAACCAGGCTGATGAACTCATCGCCCTGGCTTCCCTCTACAATCTCGAAGGAGTCCTCTACTTCAATGGTTGCACTCAAGAAACAGACTACCTGGACTTGATTGTACGCCCGGAGCACGCCGAAGCCGCCTGGAATGCGGTCATTGATTGTCTGTGTACTGACGTGGCCGGATGGCAGGCGTTTGACCTGTGTAATATTCCCGCCACTTCACCCACACGCACCATCCTGCCCCGTCTGGCCGCCAGTCGGGGTTTTTCTTTTGCCGAAACCATTCACGAAGTTTGCCCCACCATTGCCTTGCCCGATAGTTTTGAAACCTATCTAGAAACACAACTGGACAAAAAACAGCGTCACGAAGTTCGGCGCAAACTCCGTCGGGCCGAAGGGGCCGAAGCGCAATTGGTCATCGTTGGACCGGATGACGACATCAAGGCGGCGGTGGATGCGTTTTTAGTCCTGTTGCAGAAAAGCACCCCAGAAAAAAAGGCGTGGTTAGACGAGGGCCGACGGGCAGTGTTTCATGATGTCGCGGCCGCGGCCCAGACCGATGGCACGTTGCAGCTTATGTTTATGGAAGTAGATGGGCAGAACGCGGCCGCGCTCTTCAACTTCGAGTACGCCGGGCGAGTTTGGGTGTACAACTCCGGCCTGGACCCCGCCAGCTCTGGCCACCTCAGTTTGGGGGTCGTTCTAACCGCCCGCGCCATCGAAACGGCCATTGAACATGGCAACCATACTTTCGATTTTTTGCGCGGCAATGAAGAATACAAATACCGCTTTGGGGCGCAAGACACAACCGTCCACCGAATCGAGATGAGCCGAAATTAAGGCGTTGCGCTCTTTGCATCTTTGCAGTTCAAATCGAAAAAATGTGCCAACATCGTGATTTCTTTAATCGGCAAAAATCGGCGTTAATCGGTGGATAAAGCTTTTTTGGCTTGTCCAGGTTAGGAAGTAATATGATGGTTTTACCAGGCAATCACCCCTTACGAATCGCTATGCTCTCCGTCCACACCTGCCCATTGGCCTTGCTAGGGGGTAAAAAGACGGGCGGTATGAATGTTTATGTCCGTGATCTGAGCCGGGCCTTGGGGCGGCTAGGCGTTCAGGTTGACGTATTTACCCGCTCCCAGGACGATTGTGTCCCTTATGTCAACCATGATTTGGGTTTTAGCGGCCGCGTCATTCACATCCCGGCTGGTCCTGAAAAACCCATCCCCGTGGCCCAAATAGGCCACTACATCGGAGAATTTATCGAGGGTGTCGTCGCCTTTGCCCAGGAAGAAAATATCGAGTATGACCTCATCCACAGCCATTACTGGTTGTCGGGGCAAGTAGCCGAGGGGTTGCGCCAGGTTTGGGGGGCACACATCCCCATTGTGCAAATGTTTCACACGCTGGGGCACATGAAAAACCGCATCGCCAGTGAAGAGAGTGAGCGTGCGCCGCAAGAGCGCATCAACGGGGAAACCCACATCATTCACCACGTTGCCGACTGCATTGTAGCCGCTACCCCCGCTGAAGAAGCTCAATTGCGCTGGCTCTACCAGGCCGACTTACAAAAAGTGGTGGTTATTCCCCCCGGTGTTGATCTGGAACGATTTAAACCCCTTTCACAGACGCTGGCTAAAGAGCATCTAGGTATCCCCGTCGCCGACAAAAACATCGTCTTTGCCGGACGCATTGAGCCACTGAAGGGTATTGACACCCTGCTACTGGCCGTTTCTTTGTTACGGGAGCGTTATCCTGAAGAGACGCGCAACATCTGTGTAGCTATCATCGGTGGCGACCCCTGGGCCGATACGCCGGATGCCGAAATGTCTCGGCTCCAGGCCCTGCGCCATGATCTGGATATCAAGGATTTTGTCACGTTCCTTGGATCAAAGGATCAGAATGAACTACCGTACTATTACGCGGCCGCAGAAGCTGTCGTGATGCCTTCTCACTATGAAAGCTTCGGCCTGGTGGCCCTTGAAGCGATGGCTATGGGCACTCCCGTCATTGCCTCAGAAGTGGGGGGGCTGGCCTTTCTCATCAAGGATGGCGAAACTGGCTTCCATATTCCCGCCCGTGATCATGAAGCGTTGGCCGCTCGTCTGTTTGACATCATCAACAACACTCCGCACTCCTGGGACGACAAGCCCGCGCTCGTCAATGACTGGGAATGGCACAAAGTCAATTTGTATACCAGCTCATTTGCGCCCCTGTTCCATTAACGACTCGGAATTCTGATTCTACGCCACCAAATGGTCAACTTGATATACCAGGCTGATCTGCGCCCTGTTGCCATCTGGACAAGGTCAAATTGATGGGTTTGGGTTGGGCTTTTACCAGAAAAAGGCGAGGGGTAACCTCGCCTTTGTTTTTGTTTATGCTAAAGGGATTGCGGCCGCGAACAGCCAAACCTTCTTAACGTTTCGTATAAGTCGGCGCCTTGCGTGCCCGTTTCAAACCTGGCTTCTTGCGCTCTTTAATACGCGCGTCCCGCGTCAAATGACCGTTGGTACGTAAAGTGGGTTTCAGATTTTCATCATATTCCACCAACGCACGGGCCAGACCCAGGCGTACGGCCGCTGTCTGACCACTAATACCACCACCTTCTACCAGGACTGTAACATCCATAGCACTAGTGAGGCTTGTATCGGTTAACGGCCCTGTCAACATCTCCATATCTCCCAAACGGGGGAAATAATCTTTCACATCCTTGCCATTCACCTGGAAAACGCCCGTGTTTCCGCCTGGGTAAATCCGTACCCGTGCTGAGGAGCGCTTACGCCGACCAATGCCTTCATGATATCGCCGATTTTCTAACATACTTTTCTCCTAAAGCTCCATATCCACGGGCTGTTGTGCCTGATGCGGGTGATTGGGGCCTGCATACACCTTCAACTTGGCAAACATTTTCCGTCCCATCGCATTTTTAGGCAACATACCTTTAATAGCCGCTTCAAGAACACGATGCGGGTGTTTGCCCAATTGATGCTGTAAAGATATAGACGACAAACCACCAGGGTAGCCAGAATGCCGGTGATAAAATTTCTGCTCCATGCGACGGCCTGTCACCTGGATTTTTTCCGCATTGATCACCACAACATAATCCCCACAGTCTACAGCCGGGCTATAGATAGTTTTATGTTTTCCTTTGAGAACAATGGCAATCTGAGAAGCCAGACGGCCCAGGGTCTGGCCTTCAGCATTTACGACATACCAGAGACGCGCTTCGTCGGCATCTGCTGGTTTCGTCACGTAGGTTTTCATGTGAGCTTCTCCTTCACCAATTCAGCCAAAAGGCCAGTTACAACAATAACCAGAACCAAAACCACGCTAATTTGTTATTGTGGTCATTATTCTAGCTTTCTATTCAATAAATCACTGACAATAAAAAAAGCCCATGAGCGGGGGCAGTCGTACCGGCTTGATCCTTGCTTGCCTTTGCAGCACTTCCTGGAACTGCGCCACACTCTGTTTACCACTGCCCACTTCCACCAAAGTTCCTACCAGGCTACGTACCATTCGGTACAAAAAAGCATTAGCGGAGATGGTGAAGATGAGTTCATCTTCTCGCCTATGCCACTCAGCCTGATAAACGTGACGGATAGTGTTATCCCCTTTTGGGGGCTGACCAAAGGTAGCGAAATCATGTGATCCGATCAACAACGCGGCCGCATCATTCATCCGCTCTACATCCAAAGGCCAATTCACTTGCCAGGCTCTTTCTCGTCTAAGGGCACTACGATTCGGGCTGTTAAGTATGACATATTCATACGTTCGCTGTTGAGCCGCGTAACGGGGGTGGAAAGTCGCGGCCGCAACCTCAACGCTTTGTAACGCTATATCCGGCGGCAAATGAGCATTTATTGCTCGTAGTAAAACTGCTTCGCCGTGCCGCCATTCCAGGTCAAAGGCAATTACCTGGCCCCAGGCATGAACACCACTATCTGTTCGTCCTGCTCCAAGAACTGCTACTTTGTTCCCACATAGCCGCTCCAGCGCCGCCTCTAGCTCACCCTGAATCGTAGGCTGGTCATCCCGTTGCCTTTGAAACCCAAAGTAAGCTGTACCGTCATATTCAACACGCGCCCGGTAACGCAATTGTGCCTCAGTTAATCAGTTAAAGTACAAAAGAGAAATTGGTGATGAAAAGAGATTTTATGGGATTTAAGCCCGCGTCTAAGTCTTTCCGTCACCAATCTCAACTTATTTTCTATCGTCATTCCCAACCAACATAACCACAGCCATGTGCGCATTGTCACCATTACGCTGACCGAGTTTGATGATACGGGTATAACCACCGGGGCGCTCTGTATAACGGGGAGCAATCTCATTAAAGAGCCGTTGCACCACATCAATTTGCTGAGCATCTCCACCATCGTCTTCGATTGTACGAAAACGGGGCAAACGTGCGGCCGCGAGCCGGCGGGCATGAACTTCACTGGCCGGGTTTTCTGCTTTTTTAGCCAGGCCCCGTTTTGCCAGGGTAATCATTTTTTCGGCCAAGGGCCGCAACATGCGGGCTTTGGCTTCCGTCGTAACAACTTTTCATGGCAGATCAAATCTGCTACCAGGTTTTGGCGTAGGGCACGCCGATGGGCTGTGTCTCGCCCCAGGCGAGAACCATGTATTCTATGTCGCATTGTGCTTCCTCATTCCTCTGATAAACCATCACCATTTGTCTTCTGACAACTGACGACCGTCGATCAGCCAAACATCTCCTCATCCTTCAAGAAGCCCTTTGACCGTAGTTGTGATTTCAGTTCATCCAAAGATTTTTCTCCGAAGTTACGAATCGCCAACATGGTTTCTTCTCCCCGACCCAGCATCTCCAGCATTTCACCCACTTTGGTGATACCAGTACGCTTCAGGGAGTTAAATACACGCACACTGAGATCAAGATGCTCAATGGGTGTATCATAAGCTTCATTCGTGATGGTTTCTTCTTTCTTTTCTTCCGCTATCGGTAGCAGACTTTCTTCACTGACACCCGCCACAGGTCGTAACTGTTGCATGAGAATCTGTGACGCTTGTGCCAACGCTTCTTCAGGGCGAATCGTACCATCCGTCCAAATTTCTAACGTCAGCAGGTCATAGTTTGCCACCTGCCCTACCCGTGTCTTTTCAACTTCGTAGCTTACACGCATAACCGGGCTAAAAATGGCATCCACCGGCAATTCACCAATAGGCAAACGACCTCGTTCATCAGCCGAAGAATATCCTCGACCCGTTTCCACCGTCATCTCGATTTCCAGAAATGCTTCATCGGAGTCAACAGTAAAAAGATAAAGGTCAGGGTTGATAATATCAACTTCCGGTGGTGTTACCAGGTCCGCAGCTGTAACTGTGCCAGCGCCATGAACTTCCAGACGCATCCGCCCCACATCCGTATCATGCAAATCCAGGCGAATTTGTTTCACCTGTAGAATCAATTGCATCATATCCTCACGGACATAGGGTATAGCAGAAAACTCGTGAGCCACATCCGTAACTCGGATAGATGTAACCGCAGCGCCCGGTAAAGAAGAAAGTAACACACGGCGCAGAGAATTACCTAACGTTGTACCAAAACCACGTTCTAGTGGCCCAACTACAAACCGGCCATATTTACGTGACATAGCCGAACTTTCGATTTTGGGTAAAACCAGATTATTAATAGCCAAGGCAGACCCCTCTTTGTATACAAACCAGATAAACTGAGAAAGGCCACGAACCGATTAGTTTCGGTCCGCGGCCGCAAAACAGGTTATCGGGAGTAATACTCAACAATTAGCTGTTCGTTTAGGGACACATCAATGTCGTCACGAGAGGGCAGGTTAAGGACAGTCGCCGAAATATTCTTCGTGTCCATGGACAGCCAGCGCGGAACATGCACACGCCGATCATCCAATTCACTGCGTAGCGCCTTGAAGAAAGGCCGTTTCATGCTCTCCGGGCGGATAGTAACCTTGTCACCCGGCTTCACCAATGCCGAAGCGACATCTGTTTTACGGCCATTCAACATGATATGACCATGTGAGACGATCTGGCGCGCTTGTGGGCGTGACTCAGCTAATCCCAAACGGTAAACCACATTGTCCAAACGAGTTTCTAATAAAGACAACAAATTCGCACCGGTAAGACCCGATACACGTTCCGCACGATCAAAATAACGACTAAATTGTCGTTCGAAAACGCCATAGATACGACGCGCTTTTTGTTTTTCACGCAATTGGGTGAGATAGTCTGAAGCGCGGCCGCGGCGGAATTGCCCTTCCTTGCCATGTTGTCCAGGTGGATAACCACGTCGGTCAACAGAGCATTTCGGTGACATACACCGAGTTCCTTTCAAAAACAGCTTTTCCCCTTCCCGGCGGCAAAGCCTGCAAACGGGACCTGTATATCTTGCCAACTTAATTACCTCCTACATGGATAAAGATCAACAAAACTTCCCCGTGTGGGGAAGTTTGAGTTAAAGAGAGGTTTACAGGTGTGGCAACCCTTCTTCCCTCTCCCATTAAACACCAAATTAATCCTCAAGAGACCAAGAGATCGATTAGCTAGAATCACTTAATATTCTAGACCTTCAATCCCCAGGTTTCTTTATGAATTAGTTGCGGCGCCGTTTCTTAGGCCGACAACCATTATGGGGCACAGGGGTAATATCATGAATAGAGCGAATTCTGATGCCAGCAGCCTGAATTGCTCGAATCGCTTGTTCCCGACCGGGGCCAGCCCCTTTCACAATAATTTCCACTTACTGCAAACCAGCATCTTGTGCCGTACGCGAGGCACCCTGACTAGCCATACGGGCCGCATAGGGGTACTTTTACGAGAACCCTTAAAACCGGAATTGCCTGCGCTCGCCCAGCAAATAGTGTTCCCCTGCTTGTCCGTCATCGTTACAATCGTGTTATTAAAGGTGGCGAAAATATGCGCCTGCCCTTCTGATACATATCGCTTAACTTTCTTGCGTGTCGCCTGTGCTTGTCGTCTACGTCCCATTAGTTCCTCTTCATCTAGCCGTAAAGTTGTCTCGCTTTAACCAACAGCCCCATTTCATTTCCCGAAATGAAGCCATTAACCAGGCGAACAAGCTTACTTCACAGGTATTACTTACCGCCCTTACGACGCCCACGCCCGGCCACAGTCTTCTTTGGCCCCTTGCGAGTACGAGCATTCGTACGTGTCCGTTGCCCATGAACTGGCAAATGACGGCGATGCCGCAAACCCCGGTAACAACCGATTTCTGTAAGCCGCTTGATGTTAAGCGCAATTTCACGCCGTAAATCACCTTCGACAATCAGATCACGGCCAATAACGCGACGTAATTCGGCCACATCTGTTTCCGATAAGTCGCGTACACGGGTATCAGCATTAATATTAGCCTGTGCCAGAATGCTCTGGCTAGTAGGCTTACCGATTCCGTAGATGTAAGTCAATGCTATTTCAACCCGTTTGTTCCGGGGAATGTCAACACCTGCAATACGAGCCATACCTTCCTCTTGTTATCTTATGCTGGGCTTGACCCCTAATATGCAACCGCTCTATTATACACAGTTGCTCCAGAGAGCCAAATTTTTCCTAGAACGATTAACCCTGACGTTGTTTGTGGTTAGGGTCTTTGCAAATAACGCGCACAATACCATTGCGACGAATAATTTTGCATTTTGGGCAACGTTTCTTGATGGATGGTTTCACCTTCATGATGTTGACTCCTCTTATTGAGTAAAAAGTGAATAGTGACCAGTACAGCCTAGTGAACGATTACGACTTATACTGACTACTTCACTCCAAACGTGTAAAAATTTCTGCGCCATTGTTCGTAATAGCGATGGTATGTTCAAAGTGGGCCGTAATTTTCTTGTCTTTGGCAACTACCGTCCACATATCTGGCAAAGTAATGACCTCATGTTCGCCCTGTAGAACCATCGGCTCAATGGCAAAGGTCATACCTGGGCGCAACAAAGGGCCTTTGCCGGGTATACCATAATTGGGCACGTGGGGGTCTTCGTGCATAGTGCGCCCCACCCCATGACCGCCATACCCACGCACAACATTGAAATTCTGCGATTCCACATATTGCTGAATCGCGGCCGCGATATCACCAACACGATTTCCGGCTACTGACTGTTCAATGCCCACATATAACGCCCTTTCCGTCACCGTCAATAGACGTTGTGTTTCGGCATTACTCTGGCCTACGATCATGCTAAACGCAGAGTCACCAATATAACCTTGATAACGACTGGCGCAGTCAACACTTAGCAAATCCCCAACCTGCAAACGTCTTGTTCCTGGAATACCATGGACTAACTCTTCATTGATGCAGGTCGTGATTGTCGTAGGGAAAGGTGGCTTTCTATTGCCGAATGTATATCCTTTGAATACCGGCTCAGCCTTTAGCTTCACCTGTGCCCGTTCAGCTACTGCATTTAACTCCCCCGTTGTTACTCCAGGGTAAACAGCCTCCCGAACAACTTGTAGGACTTCGGCATTAATGCGCCCAGCCTGACGCATAAGTTCTAATTCTTTTCGAGACTTAAGAACAATCATGCCGTGCGTTGTATGACCTGATAGAGATCAGCATAAACTTGGTCAATAGTCTGTTGACCATTGACCTCTACCAACAAGCCCTTGTTGCGATAATAAGCAAGTAAAGGTTCGGTTTGCTGCTGATAAACACGCATCCGGTTACGCACCGTTTCGTCATTGTCGTCTGCGCGCCCTTCTAAATCAGCCCGCTTTATCAAACGACGAACTAACTCTTCCTGGCTCACATGAATATAAGGGACAACAACCACACGTCCCCCAAGATCCTTTAGTAAACCATCCAAAGCTTCTGCTTGCAAAGAGTTCCGAGGAAATCCATCTAGGATTGCGCCCTGGGCGCAGTCTGTCAGTGACAATCGTTCTCGTACCATAGCAATCGTTACCGAATCTGGTACAAGTTCCCCGGCATCCATGTACTTATTTGCCAGTAAACCAAGTTCCGTCTTTTGTTTAAGGTTATAACGGAACAAGTCACCTGTTGCTACTTGCGGTAAACCAAGGGCATCTTGCAACCGCTTGGCTTGTGTGCCCTTGCCAGCTCCGGGTGCCCCCATGAGTACAATGTAACGCTTATCCATGAGTGTGTACGATTAACTTTGTCCTGATAATTGATTATCAGAACTAGAACCCCTCATAATGACGCATCAACAGTTGTGCTTCAAGCTGACGCATCGTGTCAATGATGACACCAACGATAATGATCAAACCAGAACCACTAAGAACTAAGGTGCTCCGATTCAAATCAGGCATGTTAAGGAAATAACCAACAGCCGACATTATGCCTGGCAGAATGGCAATGATAGCTAGAAACAAAGCACCTACCAAAGTGATACGACGCACCACTTTCGTAATGTACACTTCTGTTTTCTTGCCAGGACGAATACCGGGGATAAAACCACCGTTCCGCTGAAGCATTTCCGGCATTTTCTGTTGCTGTACCATCACATCTGTATAGAAGAAAGTGAAGGCAAACACCATTAGAAAAAAGATGAACCAATACCAGAATCCTTGCGCCTGCCCGAAGGTATTGTTAATGCCTACGGCAATACCCTGCAATATTCCACTGGCCTCGGTACCAGCCTCAGGTAGAAAGAAGCTGGCAATCAGCCCTGGGAATGTCATAATGGACTGCGCAAAGATAATCGGGATCATCCCGGCGTAATTCACACGCAGGGGGATATGGGTGCTTTGACCTTGATATTGTTTGCGGCCGCGAACCCGTCGTCCATATTGCACAGGGATTCGTCGTTGTCCTTCTTGCACCACCACAATGACCAGAATGGTCAATATTGTCAATACAATGAAAGACACCCAAGCAAAAATCTGTGTCTGCGTTTCTAACTGAGTGAGGCCAATCAGGTTTTGAGGCACTTGGGAAATGATACCGCCAAAAATAATTAGCGAAATACCTTGCCCAATACCATTTTCCGTAATCAGCTCACCAAGCCAGATAGCAAACATCGTGCCGCCAACCATCGCCATTAGCGTGGCCAGCGTCGGCAGAATATTAGCGGCAGAGCCAAGACCAAAATTAGGTAAGATAGCTGCTACTGTTGTTCCTACACTAAGAGCCACCAAGTTAATCTGACCAACCGCCTGCAAAACAGCTAAGGGAATAGTCAAGTAATAGGTGATCTTGTTTTTTCTGTTCCGACCAGATTCCCCTTCAGAATCCAACTCCTGTAGAAAAGGAATAACCGGCGACAGCAACTGAATAATAATGGAAGCTGTAATATATGGGTACACACCCATCGCTAATACAGAAAAATTACTAACAGCTCCACCTGAGAGAAGATTCAATACACCCACAAGGCTATTAGACCCAAAGCTTTGTGTTCCCTGATTAAGCGCATCCCAAAAAGCAAGATCAACACCTGGTACCGGAATATTCGCGACCAGGCGATAGATTACCAACAGGAAAATAGTGTATAGAATCTTGCGCCGCAGGTCAGGTAAGGCAAAGGCATTACGCACTGACTCAATCATGCTGTTTCTCCTTTACCGCCAATCAGGCCAGCGGCAGAATTTCAACGCTTCCCCCCGCCGCCTCGATTTTTTCTTTGGCAGAAGCAGAGAAACGATGCGCCCTGACGGCTAATGCCACTGAGATATTTCCCTCGCCCAAAACGACAACCGGATCAGTAGCTTTTTTAACAATACCAGATGCAACAAAAAGTTCTGGGCCAACTTCTGTCCCGGCAGATAACCCATCCAGGTCGCGCAGATTTACCGGATTGTAATAGACTTTCCGGATGTTCGTAAAACCACGTTTGTAGGGTAAACGACGGGCTAAAGGTAATTGTCCACCTTCAAAATAAAGCCCTTTACCACCACCACTACGGGCATTTTGACCTTTGGTACCGCGCCCGGCAGTTTTACCCTGCCCAGCACTAATACCACGACCTACTCGCTTGCGCTTTTTGCGTGAACCTTCATCGGGACGCAGATCGTGCAGTTTCATTTAATTCACCTCTTCCACAGTCACAAGATGATTCACCTTGTGAATCATTCCTCGTACCGCAGGCGTATCATTTAACTCGACTGTTTGATTCAGCTTACTAAAACCAAGCGCTTTAATGGTGCGCTTCTGATCTTCTTTGTAGCCGATTGAGCTTTTGCTATAAGTGATGCGTAACTTAGTCATTACTTTCGACTCCAGAAAGGCGCCACTTGCTTAACATCTTTCCCACGTGCCTGGGCCACTTGCTGAATACTCTTCAGACGAGATAGACCATCCATCGTAGCATAAATAACATTAAGCGTATTGTTGCTTCCTAATGACTTAGACAGGATGTCCTTGTAACCAGAGGCCTCAATGACAGCACGAACCGCACCCCCAGCAATAACACCTGTACCAGGTGCTGCGGGCATAAGCAATACTTCGGATGAACCATGCCGACCCACTATTTCATGGGGGATAGTTGTACCGACCATGGGAACACGCCGCATGGCTTTCCGGGCGGATTCGATACCTTTCCGAATAGCATCGGGGACAGCACGGGCCTTACCCACACCAAAGCCGACATTACCACGGTTATCGCCTACGACAACCACGACACGGAAGGCAAAACGACGACCACCCTGAATCACTTTAGCAACACGGGCGATATCAATAATGCGCTCATCGAGTTCCTGGCGATCTTTTTCACGTTCACGAAAATTTTGACGCTTTTGGCCCATCTTCTTCTCTCCTTAGAACCTCAGACCGCCCTCACGGGCACCATCAGCTAAAGCCTTAACGCGGCCGTGATAGAGATACCCACCCCGGTCAAAAACGACCTCAGTAATGCCAGCCGCCATGGCGCGCTCGGCCACCGTCTTGCCTACCAGGGTTGCCTGTTCTTTTTTGGTTTTTCCTGCCAGGGACTCCGCCAGCTCATTATCTACTGTAGAAGCGGACACAATGGTATGACCGTCAACATCATCAATAGCCTGAACATAGATATGTTCCAAGCTACGAAAAACATTGAGACGCGGCCGCTGAGCAGTCCCGGCGAGTTTCATGCGAATACGACGATGGCGTCGTTTACGTGCAACTTCAGATTTCTGCGACATATCACATTCTCCAGCTTACACTTTGCCGGCCTTACCTGTCTTACGACGGATCACTTCGTTATCGTATCGAATTCCCTTGCCTTTGTAAGGTTCCGGTGGCCGCTTCTTGCGTATTTCCGCACAGATTTGCCCAATCAGTTCCTTATCAATTCCCGAGACAACGATAGATTTTCCGCGATCTTCCACCTCGAACTTCGTTTCCGCGTTCGGAGGAACCATCTGGACAGGGTGTGAGTACCCAACACTTAAGACCAGCGTTTTGTCTTTCATCTCTGCACGGTAGCCAACGCCGTCAATCACCAGTTTGCGGGTAAACCCCTGGCTAACACCCGTGACCATATTATTCAATAGGGCACGTGTCAAACCATGCAAAGCACGATGGTTTGCAGCATCACTGGGGCGTTCTACCGTCAGCGTATTGTCTTCCAGCTTAACCGTCATATCCGGGTGAAAAGTCTGACTTAAAGAACCTTTAGGGCCTTTAACTAAGACTTGTGAACCCTGGACGTCTATTTTGACGGCGCCGGGTACCGTAATGGGTTTTTTCCCAATGCGCGACATAATAAACCTCCAGCTACCATACCTTGCAGAGAATCTCACCACCCAAACCCAGGTGGCGGGCTTTCTGCCCGGTCATAACCCCTTGGGATGTTGTTAGAATGGCAATGCCCATCCCACTCAATACCCAAGGAATTTCCGTTTTCCCAACATACACACGACGGCCTGGACGGCTGACACGCTCAACAGCGGTAATGACAGGTTGACGGTTTCGCCGATCACCCACGTATTTCAGCCGCAAGCGCAGTACACCTTGCGCATTTTCGGGAATTACTTCAAAGTTCTCGATATATCCCTCATCTTTCAAAACAGTGGCAATATTTTCCTTCAGTTTTGAGTGAGGAATGGACACCGCTTGGTGCTGTCGCTGTACCGCATTACGAATGCGTGTCAGCATATCGGCAATAGGATCGTTCATTGACATGCTGCACCTCTACCAACTTGATTTTACGACACCAGGAATGTTGCCTTTCAGCGCTTCTTCCCGGAAGCAAATTCGACACAAGCCAAAACGGCGAATGTAACCGCGGGGGCGGCCGCAAATCTTTCCCGAATTGGGGTCTACACGCTGACAACGGTTCCGAACACGGACTTTAAATTTTCGCCGGTGCTCACGTGCAGTTATTGACTTTTTTGCCATGCTTATCTCCTGTACCTGCTACCCAAACCCTGATTGTGCTTTGTCAGGCTAAATTAACCTGTTTTCTGCATCAATTACGGCGGTAGGGCATGCCCAACAGACCTAACAAACGACGGCCTTCTTCATCAGTCTGGGCAGTAGTAACAATGGTCACTTCCATACCGCGGATCTTATCAATTTTATCGTAGTTGATTTCCGGAAAAATCAGCTGCTCCCTAATACCAAGCGTGTAGTTACCCCGCCCGTCAAAAGAATCAGCCGGGACACCTTGAAAATCACGTGTACGAGGTAATGCCACATGAACCAGGCGAGACAGAAAACTCCACATGCGTTCACCGCGCAGAGTAACCTTCACCCCAATGGATCGTCCCTCACGCAATTTAAAGGTGGCGATAGACTTCTTTGCTTTTGTCACAACTGGTTTCTGGCCCGTAATAGAAGTGATATCTTGCACCGCAAAGTCAATCGCTTTCGCATTGTCCAGCGCTTCACCTAAACCAACATTAACGACGATTTTAGTGATACGTGGCACTTGCATAACACTTTTATAATGAAACTCTTTGAAGAGGGTTTGTGCCACCTCTTCATGATACAACTCTTTTAGTGGCTTATAAGCCATGATGTGCCTCCCACAACCTGAGTAGCAGGTCCACTACATAATCACACTCTGAGGCAAGTGGATTTTTGGGTGACCTGGCTCAAATGTATGACTTAGTCAATTTCAGACCCGCTCTTAAGAGCAACACGAACACGCTTGCCAGCATCATCGCGGCGCACGCTAAAACGGGTAGGCTCATTAGTTTTAGGGTCAACGAGCATGACGTTGGAAACATGAATGGGGGCCTCAAATTCGATGATGCCACCCTGCACCTGCGTACGTCCACCCTGACGCGGCCGCTGATGCTTTTTGACGATATTGACTCCCGAGACAACAATCCGGTCCTTGCTGGGCAAAACACGGACAACTTCGCCCTGCACGCCTTTGTCATCTCCTGAGATAACCATTACCTTATCGCCTTTCTTAATTCGCATGCTAGATACCTCTTACCTGATACATAGATGTCTAACCACAAGTGCCAGCTTATCCATGCCTTTACAGAACCTCAGGCGCGAGTGACAGGATACGGGTGTAGCCCTTTTCGCGCAGTTCACGGGCCACTGGGCCAAAGATACGTGTTCCGACTGGATTGCTAGTCTCACCACTGAGAATAACAGCCGCATTTTCATCGAAGCGAATGTAGCTTCCATCATCACGCCGATATTCTTTAGCTGTACGGACAATAACCGCCCGTACAATGGCACTTTTCTTGACAGTTCCGTTTGGCGTGGCTTTCTTGACACTGGCAATTACCACATCACCAACACCGCCGTAACGTACCCGGGAACCACCTTTTACCTGGATAACCAGAATTTCGCGGGCACCGGAATTGTCGGCTACTTTGACACGGGATTCTTGTTGGATCATGTCACACGCCCCTTTTATTTAGCTCTTTGAGTAACAGCAACGACGCTCCAGCGCTTTTCGCGGCTGATGGGTCGTGATTCAATGATCTGTACGGTATCGCCCACATGTGCATCGTTGCTTTCATCGTGAGCTTTATACTTCTTGACCAATTTCAGCACTTTGCCATACAACGGATGCCGTTTGGTCGTAGTGACGGCGACGACAACCGTTTTGTCCATTTTGTCGCTGGTGACGACGCCTATTAGTTGTTTGCGTTGTTCTTTCATTTCTTCACCTGTACCCCTGAAATTACGCGGCCGCGCTGTAACCCCTAACCAGACGGGGTTGCTTCTTATTAGCCCGCGCCCGCCGACCTTGCGGCCGCGCTGCGTTCAAATTTACGATAGCCGTGGCTAACTGTTTGCCACCTTTATCCGCAAATTGAACCGCCCAGGCATCATCATCTTCACGCGGTTCATCCGGGTTACGGTATTGGAAACGAGCTACCCCTGTCCATTCCTGGCCTGCCAGCTTCGGTGCCACAGCCGGATCTTCAGCGGCAATCTGTACTGCCAACCAGCGCTGATGCAATACAGTTTCGATCTGGGCGATGTCCCGACGCACCCTTTTCAGACGAGTGTAATCCTCCAAACGACCAGAGGCCCGCTGAAAACGGTAATTGAACATCTCTTCCCGACGATCTTCCAATAATTCTTCGAGCTTTTCATCGCTCATATCACGGAGTTCTAAAATTTCAGCCATTACAACCGATCCTCCCGCGCGATGACCTGCGTTTTAATAGGCAGTTTATAACCCGCCAAATGCAACGCTTCCCGCGCAATATCAGCAGGAATATCACCAACCTCAAAGAGGATGCGGCCAGGCTTTACCACAGCAACCCAATGATCAACTGAACCTTTTCCCTTCCCCATACGCGTTTCGGCTGGTTTTGCCGTCACTGGTTTATCAGGGAAGATACGAATCCAGTTCTTGCCACGACGGCGCATATGACGCACGATAGTTCGACGTACAGCTTCAATCTGGCGGCTGGTAATCCAACCCGGTTCCAGAGCCTGCAAACCGAATTCACCGTACAGCAAATCAACGCCACCTTTGGCCATACCAGTCATGCGGCCGCGGAACTGTTTACGGTACTTCACTCTCTTCGGCATTAACATGATACTTTCTCCACTCAATCGTCAGGAGCCACCTTAGCCGCTCACTCGCTGACGTACACCTCAATCGGTTCCGCCATTTTCTGCGGCAGGATTTCACCCTTGTAAATCCACACTTTCACGCCAATACGGCCAAACGTGGTCAGAGCTTCCGCTGTACCATAATCAATATTGGCCCGAATTGTCTGGCGCGGCACACGACCATCATTCAACTTCTCCGTACGCGCCATATCTGCTCCAGACAAACGACCACTTACCTCGATACGGACACCTTTTGCTCCCTGGCGCATTGCCTGGATAATCGCCTTCTTCATGGCTCGACCATGAGAAATACGTCGTTCCAACTGTCCGGCAATATTATCCGCCACCAGCGTCGCATCCATATCCGGCTGCGTGATCTCCTCAATCTCCAACTTAACCGTCTTATTAGTGAATTCACGCAACTTATTGCGTAACTTCTTTACTGTTTCGCCCTTCCGCCCAATTACAACACCCGGACGAGCCGAATGAACCATAACTTGTACTTGATTAGGAAAACGCTCAATCTCAATAAGAGAGATGGCCGCACGGGGTAACTCTTCCCGCACTAACCGGCGAATAGCAAAATCTTCATGCAACAAAATACGGTACCGGTCGCCTTCGGCGAACCAGCGCGTATTCCAATCACGAATCGTTTTCAAACGAAAACCAATGGGATGAACTTTACGGCCCAAGGCTGTGCCTCCTTACTTGTACTCAACTACCTCACGTTCAGACAAAATAACCGTGATGTGGGACGAACGACGTACAATCGGCTTAAAGCGCCCACGACTACCAAAACGACCACCGTACGGCGCTAAACGGCGACGGGGACCATCATCGGCAAAGATGCGCTTCACGTACAGTTCATCCGCTTCCAGCCCATAGTTCTGTTCCGCATTAGCCACGGCTGACTGAATCAACTTATAAATAGGCTTAGCTGCTTTGTGCGGCATAAAGCCCAGCGTATTCATTGCTTTCTTTGCACCCATCCCACGCACCACGTCTACCACCAAACGAACTTTCTGGGGTGATTCCTGGATATAGCGTGCAACTGCTCTTACTTCAAATGCCTCAGCCATGATGATCGCCTCCCCTTCTTTTCCGCCTTGGAAATGTGACCACGGAAGGTGCGGGTCGGAGCAAATTCACCCAACTTATGGCCCACCATATTCTCCGTAATATAAATCGGAATATGGCGACGTCCATCGTAAACGGCGATAGTATGCCCAACCATTTGTGGGAAAATCGTACTGGCACGTGACCAGGTACGAACAACCTGACGCCCTTTCGTCGCGTTCAGGGTTTCGATTTTTTTTAGCAATTTAGGCTCAATAAATGGCCCTTTTTTCAATGAACGTGACATGTTCTAACCTCCTAACGGCGCTTTTTCGTCCGGCGACGGAAAATGAATTTGTCAGTGGACTTATTTTGGCGAGTTCGCCTGCCCAAAGCAGGCTTACCCCATGGTGTCTTAGGTGCCGCCATACCAACAGGCGAACGACCCTCACCACCACCATGTGGATGGTCCCGTGGTGTCATCGCAGAACCACGAACTCCCGGACGAACACCCATGTGACGTTTGCGCCCTGCCTTCCCGAGTTTAACATTGCCATGTTCTGCATTGCCTACCTGACCAATCGTTGCCAGGCATTCATGCCGCACATACCGCTCCTCACCTGAAGGTAAACGGACTGTGGCATACAGTTCATGATCACGAGCCAATAACTGTGCCGATGTTCCGGCTGAACGCACCATTTGCCCACCCTTGCCGGGCTGCAGTTCAATATTGTGAACCATCGTACCGAGGGGGATGTTACGCAAAGGCAAAGTGTTGCCGGGCCGAATATCGGCCCCAGGGCCACTCATCACTTGATCACCGACCTGCAAACCAAGGGGAGCAACAATATAACGCTTTTCACCATCAGCATAAACGAGCAAAGCAATGCGGGCCGTGCGATTCGGATCATATTCAATAGAAGTCACACGGGCAGGAACACCAAACTTCTCCCGTTTGAAGTCAATCATGCGGTAGAGTCGCTTGTGGCCTCCACCTTGATGCCGAACTGTAATCTTGCCGCGCACATTGCGACCGCCGCGTTTGCGCAAGCCACGTACCAGAGACTTTTCGGGTTCAGAATGGGTAATTTCCGCAAAGGAATAGCCACTCATATCCCGTCGTCCTGGGGACGTTGGTTTATAAATCTTAACGCTCATACTTCCTCCAGAGACGGATGGTAGATTAATCAGTTACAGCAGGAACGTCACCCTGTGCTCCTGTAATCCTCATCCCTGTTCTAAATTTACACACCCTCAAACAAATCAATCGTATCGCCTTCGACCAGGGTCACGACCGCTTTTTTCCAGGAAGTCTTGCGCACAGCCATCCGGCGCCACCGGCGCGCCCTTTTGGCGGGCATATTGGCCACACGGATCTTGTCAACTGTGACATTCCAGGCTGTTTCAATCGCTTCTTTAATCTGAGGTTTACTGGCTTGTTCAATCACAACAAAGGTGTATTGGTTGTAATCACTTGCCAGAAGATTGCTTTTTTCTGTAATGACAGGCCGCCGAATAATATTACGCCAGTGCATAATTATGCCTCCTCGTTTTCAGACTCGGTCGCGGCCGCGTCATCTTCCACCGCCAGAAAGCTCTTCAACACATCCAGAGCCGAAAGCGGCAAAACCAATTTGTCATGCCCCAACAAATCCCGAATATTCAGATAATGCGCCCGCAAAGCCTTTACCTGTGGTAAATTCCGGGCCGATAGCTCCACATTCACATTTTGTCCTGGCAATAACACCAACGCACTTTGTGTTCCAATCAGGCGGTTCACAATGGCGACCATGTCTTTTGTCTTAGGCAAGTCCAGTTGCAGATCATCCAACACCACAACATCGCCATCCCCCGCTTTGACCGTCAGCGCCGAGCGTAAAGCCGCCCGCCGCATTTTACGAGGCATCCGCTTAGTGTAGTCACGTGGTTGCGGCCCGTGAGCCACACCACCACCAACAAAAATAGGGGCTTTCTTGCTGCCATGACGGGCACGACCTGTCCCCTTTTGCTTATAAACCTTTGCCGTTGTTCGGCTTACTTCCGCCCGGGTCAGCGTTTTATGCGTACCCCGACGAGCGTTAACCGACTGATATACCAGCGCCTGGTGCATCAAACCACGATTCACCTTCGCTGTAAAAATAGAAGCCGGAAGTTCGATACGACCCACTTCCTGTCCAGAGGTATTCAACACTGAAACTTCCATCACTTGGTCTCCACTATCCCTTCGCCGCATCGCGAATGATAACCAGGCCGCCTTTAGTACCGGCCACTGAACCTTTTACCGCAATTAAATGGCGTTCCGGGTCAATACGCACCACTTCTAGACTTTGAGATGTATGCCGATCATCTCCCATATGCCCCGCCATGTGTAACCCTTTGAAGGTATGGGCTATTCCCGAATTAGACCCGATAGACCCAGGCGCACGATGGCGGTCAGATTGACCATGCGTTTTGGGGCCACCACGGAAACCATACCGCTTGACACCACCTGCAAAACCGCGCCCTTTGGACTTAGCAGTCACATCCACGTTTTCACCCACCTGAAATTGCTCCACTGTCAATACCTGTCCGACCTTGTAGTCGCTTACAGATTTAGTGCGGAACTCGCGTAAATGCTTTACAGGTTGGATACCAGCATTCTTCTTTCGTTGGGTATGTTTGCTATCCGTCTTCAGCAAACCTAAATGCCCTTGCTCACCCTTTGTGAGCCGTTGAATCTTGGCCTCACCAAAGCCTACCTGAATAGCCTCATAGCCATCGGTAGTCTCTGTTTTGACCTGCGTCACATAACAAGGCCCAGCCTGGATGACCGTAACAGGTGTCACAACGCCTTTCCCGTCAATCACCTGGGTCATACCGACCTTGATACCAATTAAACTTTTCATCATAACCTCCAGGACTGTCAGCTACCAGGCGTAGGCTGCATCATCCCACCACTAGAGAATTATTTCGCCTCAATTTCAATATCTACCCCAGCCGGTAAATTGAGCCGCATCAGCGTATCAATCGTTTTGGGATCGGGGTTAATAACATCAATCAGTCGCTTATGGGTACGAATCTCGAAGTGCTCTTGAGAATCCTTATCAATAAAAGAACTCCGCCGCACTGTAAATCGCTCCAGACGCGTGGGCAACGGTACTGGTCCTAAAACTAACGCCCCAGTCCGCTCCGCAGCCCCAACAATACGTCGTGCTGACTGATCTAATACACGGTGATCATAAGCTTTTAAGCGAATGCGAATTTTTTGCGCCATACTGAGCCTCATAAAAAAGGGCTTTGCTTATACAAAGCCCTTTCCTTATTGCCTACTTCAAGATTTGGGTGATGACGCCAGCCCCGACAGTCAAACCACCTTCACGGATGGCAAACCGGCTGCCATCTTCCAATGCCACAGGCGTAATCAGCTTCACCTTCATCCGCACATTGTCCCCAGGCATCACCATCTCTACCCCTTCAGGTAAGGTGATTTCCCCGGTCACATCCAATGTCCGAATGTAGAACTGCGGCCGATACCCCGGGAAGAATGCCTTATGCCGTCCCCCTTCATCTTTGCGCAGCACGTACACTTCACACTCAAATTCGGTGTGCGGTGTGATGCTGTTCGGTTTCGCCAACACCATCCCCCGCTCGATTTCTTCGCGTTGTACCCCGCGTAGCAGAAGACCGGCATTGTCGCCCGCTTCTACTTTGTCCAGGATCTTGTGGAACATTTCCATCGACGTCACGATGACTTTGCGCTTGGTTTCGCTTAGCCCCACAATCTCGACTTCATTGTTCGGTAGCAGGCTCCCCCGTTCTACCCGACCCGTCACGACGGTGCCGCGTCCTTTGATGCTGAAGACGTCTTCTACTGGCATCAGGAACGGTTTGTCTACTTCACGAACTGGTTGGGGAATGTATTCATCTACCACCCGCATCAGTTCTAAAATGGGCGCATATTCCGGAGCGTTGGGGTCGTTGCTATTGCATTCCAAGGCGACCAGAGCACTGCCGCGTACAATTGGGGTGTCGCTGCCAGGGAAGTTGTAGCTGTCCAACAGTTCACGCAGTTCCAGCTCGACCAATTCCAGCAATTCTTCGTCGTCCATCATGTCGCATTTGTTCAGAAAGACGACCATAGCCGGTACTTCGACCTGACGCGCTAACAGAACGTGCTCACGAGTCTGGGGCATCGGTCCGTCAGGAGCCGCTACCACTAGAATGGCGCCGTCCATCTGGGCGGCACCGGTGATCATGTTCTTGATGTAGTCCCGATGTCCCGGACAATCTACGTGAGCGTAGTGTCGGTTTTCGGTTTCATACTCCCACATGGGTGATGGAGATGGTGATACCGCGCTCTTTTTCTTCGGGCGCGTTGTCAATCTGATCATAGGCCGTGTACTTGGCCTGTCCTTTCAACCCCAGCACTTTGGTGATGGCCGCCGTCAGGCTGGTCTTCCCATGGTCAATGTGACCAATTGTGCCGATGTTGCAATGTGGTTTCTCGCGTGCGAATTTTACTTTGGCCATTGTTTTACATCCCTCTCTTAACTGATATGGTTGAAACAAAAGGTGTAGGGTAAACGGATTTAGTTGTGAATCCTATTTGGGTTAGTAACGCCAGAAATTCAACCGACATCCGTATCATTAGCCTACATCTTGCCACTAATAATGTCCTTAGCCAGGTTAGCCGAGACCTGGGCATAATGATGGAACTCCATTGTGAAGCTACCACGACCCTGCGACATAGAGCGCATGCGGGTAGCGTAACCAAACATTTCGGCCAGGGGACATTTAGCTCGGATAGTTTGGATACCATCTGCCCGCATTTCAATACCTTCAATCATGCCACGTTGTGCCGATAAGCCACCTACAACATCACCGGTATACTCTTCCGGCACTGTGACTTCAATAGCCATAATTGGCTCTAGCAGAACAGGATGGCCTTTTTGTGCTCCTTCCTTAAACCCCATCGAACCAGCAATCTTAAATGCCATTTCCGAAGAGTCTACTTCATGGAAAGAACCATCATAGAGGACAACTTTGATGTCTGTTACTGGGTATCCAGCAACCACACCGCTGTCTAACGCTTCACGTATACCATCTTCAACTGGCCGGATGAATTCTCTCGGAATTACACCACCGACAAGGGCATTTTCGAAAACGAAACCAGAGCCAGGTTCCATAGGTTCTAAACGCAATATAACATGACCAAACTGACCGCGGCCGCCACTTTGACGCACAAAGCGACCTTCCGCTTTTTCAACAACCCGGGTAATTGTTTCTCTGTAAGCTACGCGAGGTTTACCCACATTAGCAGCTACTTTGAACTCCCGAAGCATCCGGTCTACCAGTACTTCCAGGTGCAATTCACCCATTCCGTAGAGAACAGTTTGACCTGTTTGCTCATCGCCTTTTACCTGGAAAGTTGGATCTTCATCCGCCAAAGCACGGAGAGCAATACCCATCTTGTCTTGGTCAGCCGTTGTTTTTGGTTCAATAGCCAACTGAATAACAGGCTCAGGAAAGCTAATTGTTTCCAGAATAATAGGTCTGTCAGGGTCCGACAAGGTATCGCCGGTAATTGTCTGCTTGAGGCCAAGAATGGCTGCGATATCGCCAGCACGGACCTCTTTCAAGTCTTCGCGATGATCGGCGTGCATACGAACGATGCGACCAATGCGCTCTTTGCGATTCTTTGTGCTGTTAGCCAGTGTCGAACCAGCGCTCACCACTCCGGAATAAACACGGAAATAGGCTAACTTGCCCACATAGGGGTCAGTCACAATCTTAAAAACCAGAGCGGAAACAGGTTCATTATCGTCCGCTTGACGCACTTCTGCTTCTCCACTATATGCATTTGTCCCTTCAATAGCAGGAACATCCAGTGGCGAAGGCAGATAATCCACCACCGCATCCAGCAATCTCTGTACACCTTTATTGCGCAGAGCTGTACCACATAAAACCGGCGTCACTTTACTGGCAATAGTCGCCTTGCGGAGGGCAATTTTCAATTCATCATTACTGATTTCTTCGCCTTCCAGGTAGCGCAAGGTCAGTTCATCGTCGGTCTCGGCAATAGACTCAATTAATCTTTCGCGAGCCTTAGCCACTTCATTGCGCAAATCGTCAGGAATGGGCACAACCGTGCTAGTTACACCCTGGTCGCCATCTTCCCAAATGCTAGCTTCCATTATCATCAAGTCAACGATGCCTCGGAAATCTGATTCCTCGCCAATGGGCCATTGAACAGCCACTGGGTTAGCTTTAAGGCGATCTTTGATCATATCGATAGTACGTGTGAAGTTAGCTCGATGCGATCCATTTTGTTGACGAAGCAAATACGGGGCACACCATACTGATTAGCTTGACGCCAAACAGTTTCAGATTGTGGCTCCACACCGGCAACAGCATCAAAAACGGTTACACCACCGTCTAGCACACGTAAGCTACGTTGCACCTCGGCCGTGAAATCGATATGGCCAGGTGTATCAATTATATTTATCTGACAATCCCGCCAGAAGGTGGTTGTCGCTGCCGAAGTAATCGTAATCCCACGTTCGCGCTCTTGCACCATATGATCCATGGTTGTTGTCCCTTCATGGACTTCTCCCATACGGTGGATCATACCTGTGTAATAAAGGATGCGTTCCGTAGTAGTAGTTTTCCCGGCGTCAATATGGGCAATGATGCCAATGTTGCGTATTTTATCTAACGGGTAACGACTCATGATAAACCTACTCTACAGGTCAGAAAGACCTGTTTAATTAAAACCTGAAATGGGAAAAGGCGCGGTTAGCCTCAGCCATACGATGAGTATCATCTTTCTTTTTAATGGCTGATCCCTGATTCTTAGCCGCATCCATGAATTCAGCGGCCAGTTTTTCTGACATCGAACGACCAGCACGGCTCCGAGAAGCTGACAACAGCCACCTCATCGCCAAAGAAACTTGACGGGATGATTCCACTGGGATCGGGACCTGGTAGGTTGCCCCACCGACACGCCGAGGTTTCACTTCCACTTGTGGACTCACATTTCTAAGGGCTTGCTCAAACACTTCCATGGCTGGACGACCACTCTTTTCTTCCATCATTGCCATAGCATCATAAATCAGCCCAATCGCAACACTTTTTTTGCCATTGTGCATCAACCGATTCACAAACATCGAAACATGTTCGCTGTTATAACGTAAATCAGGGATGACTTCTCGTTTTTCAGGGGTATATCGTCTTGGCATAGTTCTACCTCATTTCACGCAGCACATTTAAATATGACGTTCAAAAGAGCATTCATATGAGCCGCGCCAAGTATTCCTTCTTATCTACGCTTCGCCCCGGGCTTTGCCGTACTGGCACCAGGCTTTGGAACTTTTGCCCCATACTTAGACCGTGCTTTTCGACGACCATCAACACCAGTCGTATCGAGTGCACCGCGCACAATATGGTAGCGTACACCAGGCAAGTCCTTAACGCGGCCGCCACGCACAAGTACCACAGAGTGATCCTGCAACGTATGACCTTCACCAGGAATGTAAGCGGTCACTTCTACCCCGTTTGACAAACGGACACGAGCAACTTTGCGCAGAGCCGAGTTAGGTTTCTTGGGGGTAGCGGTCTTCACTTGGGTACACACTCCCCGTTTCTGCGGCGCACCCTTGGGTTGACGAGTGCGCCGTTGTTTAAACACATTAAGAGTCCACTGCAACGCAGGTGCCGTGCTTTTCTTCGACTTCGGGGAACGTCCCTTGCGTATTAGCTGATTAATCGTTGGCACGCTTTGCTTTCTCCTTCCACTTCTCGTGATTCACGAACTTTAGCAGTTACCTTAAGGCGACAAAATGGAGGCCATCAATTCCTCATTGATGGCCTCCATTCCAATGTTTGCCTATGCAATTGGCAATTTAATTCAGTTTCTATCTGTATTGATAGACTTAAATCTTATTGCCGGTGCGTTTTCAAGAGTACGAATGTAAAGTATAACACACGCGGGCTGCTTGTCAAAAATTTCGCCGAACGTGTGCCATATAGCTACATCACCTTGCATGTGATGAACATACTAAAAACAGAACCTGACTAACCCCGGCTACGAGCCAAATCCATCAGCCCTGTACCAGCATACTGTCGGTTCTTCTTATCATCGTCCTTACCAAAACGAATCACATCACCACTTTCAGTGACAGCCTCAACAACTAAACCAAGACTTTGGAGTTCCTTTTTACCAGCACTCGGAAAGAAGCTGGTATTCCAGGAGATTCAATTGGTTCGTCCTTGACAATAGATTCGTAAGTTTTGACCCGCCCTTGCACATCATCGGACTTGACAGTAAGCAATTCTTGGAGCGTGTAAGCCGCACCATAGGCTTCCAGCGCCCATACTTCCATTTCACCAAAGCGCTGACCACCAAATTGAGCTTTACCACCCAGAGGCTGTTGAGTCACTAATGAGTATGGGCCTGTCGAACGGGCATGAGCCTTATCTTCAATAAGGTGGGCCAATTTAAGCATGTGTAATATGCCAGTGGTGACAGGTTGATGGAATGATTCACCAGACTTCCCGTCATATAACAATTCCTTACCTAGCACGGGTATTGGTTCACCTACTTCCAGAACCAACCTTAGTTGCTTTTTCCCACACAGCTTCTGGAGTCTCGTCTGACGTGGGTGCCAATTCATCGGCCAACCCATGTTTTTCTACCATGAGCAGACTCCATTCACGCACACAGGCGGCGACCGCTAGCGGATTATAACGAGCATATTCAGATTCTTTAATGCCCTCAGGGAAAATGTCATCGGGATCATAACCACGATCACGCAACCATTCTTTTACGACAGATTGCCGAGCATAAAATTCATCCGTGGCCAGGCGTTCTTGATCATACGGTTTCTCGGCTAACCAGGCGGAAACGAAAAGACGACACACTTCATTAGCATCAGCTAGATTCTGAGCGTCATAATTTATCTCTTCCAACCAATCCCAAGCCCACTCTGTCATTACTGCCCAAGCTCTATCTGTTAACCAAGCACGTGCTAGTTCTGCGGCAATATCATCTTCGTTAGCTCCGTCAAAAACTGGAGTAACTACCCGAAAACCAAGGCGTTTGGCTGCCCAACCTAAGTGAGTTTCTAAAACCTGCCCTAAGTTCATACGACCAGGAACACCCATGGGATTTAAGAGGATATCGACAGCACGACCATCTGGCAAGAAGGGCATATCTTCTTCCGGCACAATCATGGAAATGACGCCCTTGTTTCCGTGACGACCAGCCATCTTATCACCCACGGAAATTTTACGCCGTTGAGCCACACTCACCCGCACCATCGTTTCCACGCCTGCTGGAAGATCGCGATCATGTTGACGGGTAAAGACCTGAACATCTACCACTTTGCCACGTGCCCCATGCGGCAGACGCAAGCTGGTATCTTTTACTTCACGGGCTTTATCACCAAAAATAGCACGGAGCAGTTTCTCTTCAGGTGTGAGTTCTTTTTCACCTTTAGGCGTGATTTTGCCTACCAGAATGTCGTTTTCATTGACATCTGCGCCGACGCGAATAATGCCACGCTCATCCAGATCCTTGAGGGCATCTTCGCTCACATTCGGAATGTCATAAGTAATTTCTTCCGGCCCAAGTTTGGTATCACGGGCTTCCACTTCGTGCTTTTCAATATGCACGGAGGTGAAAAGATCATCACGTACCAATCGTTCGTTAAGAATGATAGCATCTTCGTAGTTGCCACCTTCCCAAGAAAGAAAAGCAACGACAACATCTTGACCTAAAGCCAGTTCACCATAGCGGGTTGAAGAACTATCCGCGAGAATATCGTCTTTATGAACAATCTGCCCCTTATAGACGACAGGCTGTTGATCAACTACAGTGCTTTGATTGGAGCGTTTGTATTTACGCAGAGCATAGGTGACTGGGCCATTTTCGCCCACAACAACTATTGTGTCTCCACTTACGCTGATTACTTCACCATCCTCACGAGCAATAACAACCTGCCCAGAGTTACGTGCCGCCTGAAGTTCCATGCCAGTGCTGATAATCGGCACATCGGGGCGTATTAGAGGAACGGCCTGTCGCTGCATGTTCGATCCCATCAGAGCGCGGTTAGCGTCATCATGCTCCAAGAAAGGGATAAGAGAGGCAGAGACACCAACGATTTGTCGTGGCGCAACGTCCATGAAATCTATTCGCTCTACCGAGGAAAAGCGAAATTCTTGATTACGCCGAGCGGTAACACGTTCGCCTGTAAATTGCTGGCGATCATCCAAACCCGCGTTAGCCTGCGCAATAGTAAAGTGATCTTCTTCATCCGCTGACATATAAAGAATTTCATTGGTCAGGAAAGGACGAACTTTGATTTCGGTAATGCCCGCGGCTTTGATTTGTTCAAAATCGGTTTCGGTTATGGTTTGGGTAGACTCAACGAGAATTTCGCCAGTCTCAGGGTGAACAATGTTGCCCATGGCGTCATGTCCAACAAGTTCGGGGCTATCGCCAGCTAGTTTGTTGAGGACACGACGATACGGAGTTTCTATGAACCCATATTTATTGACGCGACCATATGAAGCTAAACGACCAATCAACCCGATGTTTGGTCCTTCAGGTGTTTCGATGGGGCAGATACGACCATAATGACTGTGATGCACGTCACGAACTTCGAAGCCAGCCCGTTCCCGGCGTAAACCACCCGGACCCAAAGCAGATAAGGTGCGTTTATGGGTAAGCTCTGCCAGAGGGTTGGTTTGCTCCATGAACTGACTTAGTTGAGAGCTACCGAAGAATTCACGGACAGCCGCGACGACAGGACGAATATTAATCAAGGTGACCGGTGTCACATTGTCACTTTCACGAATGGACATACGTTCTTTGACGACTCGTTCCATACGGCGCAGACCAACACGAAGCTTGGCCTGAAGCAATTCACCCACCGTTTTGACGCGGCGATTGCCTAAGTGGTCAATATCATCTGGTTTTTCCTGACCATTATTGATCAAGATCATCCGGCGTACCAGATTAACAACATCGTGTTGGGTGAGTGTACGGTGGTTTAATGGAACGATGTTTTGTAAACCCAGACGTTTGTTTAATTTGTAACGACCAACGCTTGCTACATCGTAGCGGCGTTTGTCAAACAGTTGCTCGATCAAGTATTCGCGGGCGTTATCCAGGGTAGGAGGGTCGCCGGGGCGCATACGTTTGTAGAACTCGATAAGAGCTTGTTCTGATTGGGGGCGGTCTTGATCCCACGGCGGCTCTTGTTCGATGCTACCAGGAATGTAGCGGTGCTCACCGTTGGAATCTACATCAGCAAAAAGGGCCAAAAGTTCTTCATCTGTGCCCTGTTTAATGAGTTGGTTACCCAGACCATCATCTACGGCGGCTAGAGCACGCAGGAACATGGTAACGGGCACGGTACGTTTGCGATTGAATTTGACCGTAACGTAATCTGTTTTACGGGTTTCAAATTCCATCCAGGCACCACGGTCAGGGATGAGCTTACCCATAGCCAGAGGGCGACCAGTGGTGCGCTCTTCCTGTACCTCAAAATAAGCCCCTGGGGAGCGAATGAGCTGACTAACAACAACGCGCTCTGTACCATTGATGACAAAGGTACCGGCATTGGTCATCAGGGGGAAGTCGCCCATAAAAATATCTTGAACAATGGGCTGATCCTGATCATGACTGTAAAGGAGGGCCTGAACATATAAAGGGGCGGCAAAGCTCATATCCCGTTCTACACATTCTTCCACGCTGTATTTAGGTTCACCAAACCAATATTTGAGATTAAAGTCTTTAACTTCGGGCAGGGTGGATGGGAAGAAAAGCTTTAGATCACCATTGAAGCTGATGATGGGGGAAATTTCCTCGAAGAGTTCAGCTAACCCTTCCTTTACAAAGAGGTCGAAAGAATCTAACTGAACGTCAATCAGTTTGGGTAGTTCTAGTGGGTCTTTGCTACGGGCGTAACTTTTGATGGGAAGTCTAGCCATAAACGTCACTTGCTCCCTTGGGCAGACATGGGTTTCATGCCTGCAAACTCAAATTTAGCAATTCGGCAAAAAGGGGTGCAACGGACATGAGTGTTGCACCCCTAAGGTTAACTCAGTTTAAACCTGGGTTTAAGAAATGTGGATTTCTCCTCTTCTTGCTTTACCATCCCTTTCAGTTGGTAAGCGAGGGAGGATTATAACGAGTATGGCTCAGTGCGTCAAGCTCCGATATAAGTTGACGATTTGTTCGCTGGCGGTTTGCCAACTGTAGTGCGCGGCCGCACGCTGGCGCAATTGTTGGCCTAATATTGTTTGGCGGGCTGGCTCCTCTATCAGTTCCCGAATGGCTTCAGCCAAACTGAGCACATCTCCCTCTGGCGCATAAATACCCAACTCAGCCAAATATTCGCGATGGACAGGCGTATCATAGGCCACAATGGGTTGAGCCATAGCCATGTAATTGAGCACCTTGCCGCTCCCCTCAGTTTTGGACATTTTGGCCGAAACGGCTATGTCACCAAGGGAGAGGAAGTGGGGGGCGCTTTCATAGGGCACTTTGCCGGTAAAAGTAACCAAGTCTGTGACTCCTAAGGCGTGAGCCATCGCCCGATAGCGTTCGACATGGGGAAAACCCATAATGAGGAAATGAACAGGCAAGCCGCTTTTTTTGAGATGCGCGGCCGCGTGCAGTAAATGGTGCGTTCCCTGATAATCAGCCAAAAGGCCCAGATAAGCGACCACAGGGCGATTCAGGGGGATGCCGAGGTGTTGTTTGAGGACGGTCCTGTCAGTTTGTGTGAAGCGGGCGGGGTCGAACCGGGTAATATCTACGCAATCGGGCAGGGGGTGGATGCTCTGCGGCCGCACGGCAAATTCGTTTTTTAGCAAGTCTACCGAATGGAGCGAACTGGTCAAGGTGATTTGAGGTAACTGACAGATGTATTTTTCCAAGCGGTGGACAACACGATAGAAAAAGCTATTTAGCTTAAGAAAACCATGATCTAGCATCTCACTACTGAGGCTACCTTGAAAATCAAACACCAAGGGCACGCGGAAAAGGCGAGCCAGAACGCCCCCAATAAGCGTACCTTCGTGCATGTGCCCATGAATGACATCGGGACGCACCTTCCAGGCAACTTGCAGGGCTTTAAGAGAGAGGCTTACATCAAAAGCGAGTTTGTGACGCGATGAGCCAACTTCATATTCGGAATGCCAGAGCAAACGGCCCGTGCGGTGAATATCCAAACCCGGCACGTCGTTCCCTTTGTAATAGGTAACGATGGTGACATGATGACCCAACCGTTGTAGGGCCAGGGTTTCTTCCAGGATACGCACGTGTCCCCCATAATCGGCAAAGAAGGATGTGGGGGTTACCATGAGAATGCGCAACGGACGGGTGGCCGCGGCCGCGACGGTGGCACGGTCACGTTGGGGTTGGTTATTTGTTTCAGAGAGGGAAATCATAGCAGGGTAAAATCGAGGCCAATTTTGGTCAGCTTTTGCGCTTGAAGGTGAAGAGCTGGCGAAGGAAATTGCGATCATCCATTTCATCTAACAAACTCGGTTCACCGGTATTGGCCACAGTCCGTTGGCTAAGCCAATGGGTGCGGGTTTGGTTTAACTGGGTAAGGTAAATTTGCAGGGCAGACTGATCTTCCTGCGCCACCCATTGACGTATCTGTTTTAACTGGTTTTGTAAATTGTCTAATAGAGGTAAAACCCCCCGCTTATTCTGTCCCACCATCCAGGTTACTTCCGAGCCGTGACTCAGCACGTTGGTCGTGCTGGCAAATGTGGCTCCGGCAAAACGGCCAATATCGGCCCAGCCTTCGGACTGGCTGGCAGTGCGAAAGAGCGCGGCCGCGGTGAGAATAGGCAATAGTTCGGTAATTTGTACCAGACCATCATATTCCATGGGATCAGCAAAGACGGGTTCGGCACCCAGCAGACGACCAAAAGCGATGGCCTGATCTAATGTTTCCTGGCTGGTTGTAGGATGAGCAACCAGGCAGAAATGGCTATCTGTGAAGAGGTCAGACGTCGCGGCCGCGTTAGAGACCGCTCCTTCATCTAAACGGGCAGCGGCCAATAATGGGGCCACCCCGATAAATTTGGGCGTTTTTAGATGGGTGTGAGCCAATTGGTAGGCGGGGGTTTTGAGGCGAGAAAAATCCAGAACGAGGGTTTGCGGCCGCAAACGAGAGCCTATTTCACGGTACAGATTCTCCAGATCATTGAGCGGCCAATCAATAAGCAATACATCCGTTTCAGGCAAGGTTTCACGCCAGGCTTTAGGGGCTTGGTCCAGCGCATCGAGAGTCAGAGCCAGTTTGACATCCGCCTCAGATGGGGTGTGACCCACAACAACGCCCTGGCCTTGTAGAAGCTGACGGAGCACCAGACCTATGGAGAGGGTCGTGCGGGTAAAACCTAAAAGGGTGACGTGGCGGACTTGCATAAGCGTGGTTTATACCATTCTGTAACCCAATTTTCAATTTTGATCGTCAGCCCATTGCAGTAAACGCAATAGCTCATTTTCCAGTGTCGCGGCCGCGTCAGCAGGCAGCACATCCTGGTGACGGCGAATCAGGGCGACAGTAAGGGCATCACTGCTTATTGCTTCAGCCATGTCGGCGCCCCAGGCGGGGTGATTGATCCGGACAACAATCCCTTTCCGCCAGCCAGATGGCTTCCCCTGCCCCCATTGGGTATACATTCGTTTACCCATCACCATACCCACAACAATGAATACCCTGTCCCACCAATGAAGCCGCACCCGGGTTTTGCCAATATCATGCAGGAGCGCGGCCGCGAGCAAGGCCCGATTATCATCCCGTCGGGTCCGCACTAATTGCATGACCCGGTAACTATGATTTTGATCACTCGGCAAGAATTGGTAGAAAAGGGATTGTTCAGGGGGGGAAAGAATGGCCGCGATATCTTGCTGGCAGGCTACAGATAATGGTCGCGCAACCACCATCTGCCCCAGTTGCCACAGACGATATGACACTCTTGACCACATCTAGGATCAACGTCCCGACAACAAAGACACTAATTGTGATGTCATACCAAATATGGGGGATAACACATCAATACCCAAACGCGGCAATAAGAAAAACAGCAGAAGAAACGGTAAAAAACCAAGACGCAGCAAATCATCGAGACGGTAAGATAGCTCTACCGGCAATAAACCCCGTAATATCCAAAATCCATCTAACGGCGGTATGGGCAACAAATTGAAACACATCAACAAGATATTCCAGAAAGTTCCCATATAAAGCAATAATTGCGCATTTTGCCATATGAGCTGGGGCACAGCATCTTGCCAATAAGCCGCCAGAGGTGAAACGTAAAGCAGGCGATAAGGAATAGCAAACAGGATGGCCATAATAAGATTACTGGCTGGTCCTGCCAGGGCCACCAGGGCATGAGAGGCACGGGGGTTGCCCCTCAACAAATTGGGGTTGATGGGCGTTGTGGCCCACCCAAACCCGAAAATAATGACGAGCGCCAAACCAAGAGCGCTCAGGTGAGGGATAGGATTTAAGGTAATACGACCCTGATTCCGGGGGGTCGGATCACCCAAATAATCTGCTACCAACGCATGACCTAACTCGTGATAGGCAAAAGCGAAGAAAACGACAATAACAAAAGCGACAAAAGCAGCAGGTTCAACTGTACCAGCAAGAAGTTGTAATAACATAACTCGTTCCTAAGGGCGAAGATGGGTAATCGTAACCTGTTTTTTTATGCCTGAGCCAACCTCTAACGTCTTAACAAAAAACGATGAAGGATGTGGATGTCGGCGAAATCAACAACCTTCGACAAGCTAAGGTCGCGCAGTTCCCCAATAGGGGAAGATACCAGTCCAGACAACAAAAAAGGCGTCCCTCAAAAGAGAGACGCCTTTCGTTTAACGGCAAATTGTTTTATTTAGTTCTGGTTACGACGACGCAGAACCATGGCGCCGGCCAATAAAGCCAGAACCATCAACGAAGCGACTGGGAGCAACCAGGCCATGGAACCATTACCACCAAAGGTGGTCAGGGCGACATCGGTGGGTTGACCCGTTACGGTGGCACTGGCAGTACCAGAGGTAATGACGGACGTACCAGAAACCCAAGCTGTCCAGGTCATGACGTTGGTTACAGATTCCTCATTAAATAAGGCATCTACAGTGAAGGAGAAGTAATCTCCAGGGGCCAGGGCGTAACCGGTTGTCGGCAAAACCATACCCAATTGGTCATCCATAACCATATGAGCTGTGTAGGTAACGTTGCCGGTGTTGGTGATCTGATAGCAGTAGGTCACCATTGAATTGTAGTCAGCGGTGATGTTGTTGCTTGTGCCACAACTGCCATCGGTGCTGGCGGTTTTTTCAACGGAGACGGAACGGGCGGCGTCTACGATGGAGATGTCATCGTAATACATAGTTGAAGCACCATTACCGAACAGGTCAATGGTATCAATATTGAGTGCTCCGCCACCACTGGCGCCATCGGTCCAGCTACCCTGGGCAAATTGCACGCCATTGTAGTAAATGGTTTGTTGGTCAACGGCAGGATTCAAGTCCACATGAACCCGTAGTTCAACCCATTGATCCTCAAGCAACGTAGTCGTGGTCCCGAAATCAACAGCGCTAACAAGATTGGTAGACGCATTGAAAAGGATTTGTGTAGACCAGTTGTTTGTACCAAGGTCGGCGTAGGTGTTCAAAACAATGAAGTATTGTTCACCCGTCATTGCGGACGGCACATATGTCCAGGCAGTGATGTCATAAACACCACCCGCACCATACCCGGTGAATTCGCGAACAGCGTCAGCGGCTGGCCCAATAGCCACAGAATTGGGACCGCTATGAGCCTGGGCATTAGAGACTGTGCCCGCGGCCGCGGGGGTGTTGTCCCAGCCTTTCCAACCACCGACACCCTGCAAGACTGTGCCATTGGCATAAGAATCGAAGTTGTCAAACCAGAATGGTGAGGCAAAGGCTACGGTAGCAACAACTAGGGCCAATATGGCTACGATAACGGCAAGTAATACAAATTTTCGCTTCATGACTTCCTCCTAAATAAGGGTTTAATAGGTGGCTGATTTTTTGTTTGGCTCCCTTCAATTTAGGGCAAATTTGTCAGCCACTACATAACGTGGGTCTTAAGTACTATTTTACACCATAAAGCAATTAATCCAAATCTCATCTGGTAATTATGTGCCGTTAATGTGTCCTGTAAGATTATCGGTATTTCCTCTTCTAACCCGGGCAGGTGATATAATCAAATAACTTTGTAGAGTAGGCTCAATATGAATCAATTTTTTGCCCTAACAAATGGGGTGGATTCCTAAAGAGGCTGAATTATTGAGAAAGACATATGATTCCTGATGTGCAAGTGGGCGATTTGGCCCGATTACGTAAAATCCACCCTTGTGGTAGTTATGAATGGCGCGTTGTTCGCATTGGGGTAGATATTGGCCTGGTCTGTTTGGGTTGTCAGCGACGCGTCCTCATTCCCCGTAGTGTGTTTAACAAACGAGTAAAGAGCATCACTCGACCCCCGGAACCAGTAAACGGCGAGCAATGAAATTGGTGATTGAACATTGCACTGATTACTGAGAATCCCTTATCCCTGACTTTATGATAACCTGGCTGAGTATTATTTATCTCGCGGCCGCGGCCGCGCTCTCCGTTTATGGCCTCTTGGGCTTGTTTACCCTGGCTATCTACTGGCAACATCGTCACCATACCCTGCCTACTCCCCACATCTAGCAGGACTGGCCGTTGGTAACGGTGCAACTGCCAATATTTAACGAACAATTTGTGGTAACACGTCTGCTTGACGCGGCCGCAGCCTTAGATTACCCACCTGACCGCCTACACATTCAAGTATTGGATGATTCCACGGATGAAACAACAGCGATTGCGGCCGCGCGAGTAGCCTACCATCAGCAACACGGCTGTCACATCACCCTGCATCATCGGGATAACCGGCAGGGCTTCAAAGCTGGCGCTTTGGCGGAAGGCATGAAGCAGACTCAGGGTGAATACATCGCCATTTTCGATGCCGACTTCCAATCCCAGCCTGATTTCCTGCGTCAGACCATCCCCTATTTTCAGCTTGATGACCGCTTAGGGTTGGTTCAGGTTCGTTGGGATCACCTGAATCACACTGATTCCCCCTTAACCGCGGCTCAAGGCATTGCCATAGACAAACATTTCGCCATTGAGC
Organism: Candidatus Trichofilum aggregatum; assembly: GCA_016716885.1. GTDB lineage: Bacteria > Chloroflexota > Anaerolineae > Promineifilales > Promineifilaceae > Trichofilum > Trichofilum aggregatum. The sequence goes on from JADJUV010000001.1 coordinate 91,308, forward strand.
AGGCGGTGCGTTTTCGGGCTAACTTCTTCCCCAAATTTAATGGCTCCGGGGGCGTATGGCGGCGGGAATGCATAGAAGATGCGGGCGGCTGGCAAAACGACACCGTTTGCGAAGATTTGTGTTTGAGCACACGAGCTGTTTTACAAGGCTGGCACGCGCGTTTTTTGCCCCACATTACCGCTCCAGCCGAGTTACCTACCAGCATAACGGCTTATAAAAGCCAGCAAGCGCGCTGGGCCAAAGGGTCGGCCCAATGTCTACTTAAGTTTGGGCGCGAGATGGCTACTTGTCCCGAACAAACCTGGGTAGGACGCTGGTACGCTATGCTGTCTATGTCGGCTTATGTCACCAGCACTCTGGTTATTATCTTACTGCTGGCGCTTGTGCCTCTGGTTTACTTACAATATCGTTTCCCACCCTGGCTCGTGGTGTTGGGCATTGCGGGTATTGGTCAACCCTTGTTATTTTTGTTGGCCCAGCGGTTCTTACACCGAGATTGGGGCTGGCGGCTGCGCCACTTGCCTACATTACTAATCCTGGCGGTGGGTCTGGCTCCAGCGATTAGTCGCGCTATTGTCCAGGCAGTGATCGGGCGCAATCATCCGTTTGTGCGTACACCCAAAGGGGCCGCGGGGCAATCCGTTTATCGCCTACCTTTTGATGGGATTGTGTTTGTAGAATTAGGCTTGGCTTTGTACGCGGCCGCAGGGCTTTTCTTCTGTTTTTGGCATCAAACCTACGGCCCGGCCTTTTTCTTCACCACCTGCTTGCTGGGGTTTGGGCTGGTGGGCCTGCAAAGTCTACGCGAAAATTGGCCCTTCGCCGCGCCATCGCACCCTTAAATGGGGAAGGATCATTTATGTCACAATCATTTTGGAAACCGTTACGATTGATCGTTTTAGTGGGGCTGTTGGTGGCCTGCGGCCGCGACAACACCACCTCTCCCCCACCTACCAATACCCAAACCGGCCCGGTACAAGTAGAAGGCCCATCGTCCCTACAAACCTTTGTCGTCACCGATGATTTTGCCGTGGGGCAGCCGCGTGTCCCCTTCGTTCTCTATGATGGGCCAACGACCGTAGCCACCGCCCAGGCCGTGTCCATCCAACTATTTGACCTGAGCCAGGAGCCACCGCTGGAACGGTGGCAAGGCGAGGCTACTGGCTACAATGATTACGCCGTGCCTTATTGGGTGGTGTATCCAGAAATTCCCACGGCTGGCAATTGGGGCTTGGGTGCCACGGTCACATTGGCCGATGGCACCGTCACGCAAACCCAGTTTGTCATCGTAGTGGCTGAGATGAGCCAACTACCCCTGGTGGGCACGCGGCCGCCCGCCAGCCAAAATCGCACGCTCACCACCGAACCCGACATCAGCAAACTTTCGTCCGGGCAAAACCCTATCCCCGCCCTGTACCAGATGACCGTCGCCGAAGCCCTGGATTCGGGTAAACCGTCGGTCATCACCTTTTCCACCCCGGCCTTTTGCCAGACCGCCATTTGTGCCCCGGTTGTTAATTCCGTGGAATCGGTTTACCAGCAGGTAGGGGAAGCGGCCAATTTCCTGCACCTGGAGATATACAAAGAGTTTGACCCGTTGGTTCAGGCTGATGAAGTTGATGAATGGCATCTGACCAGTGAACCCTGGACGTTTGTGTTGAATGCAGATGGCCAGGTGGCGGCGGTGTTGGGTGGGCCGGTTTCGCCGCAGGAGTTGATGGATGAGCTGGGACAGGTGTTGCCCTAAGATGCGTGGTGCGTGGTGCGTAGTGCGTGTGGCCTCACTGTTGGTTGTGTTGGGCATGGGGTTGATGACGCGGCCGCAACCCCTCTATGCGCACAACGAATTACGCCAATCCTTCCCCACTGCCGGGCAAATCCTCAATGAATCCCCCTCAGAGATTCGTTTGACCTTCAGTGAACCCTCAGCCAATGTGTTTATTAAGCTGTATGATCGCCAATTCCAGGAAATCCCCGGCTTACAAGTTCTAGCGGCCACACCGGATTCCAGTGAAGCCATCGCCCAGGTACCAAAATTGAAAGCGGGCACATATACGGTACAATGGCTCACCCTGTCGGCAGATAATCATACCGTCAGTGGCACCTTCCAATTTGAAGTACGCGGAACATCCCAGGCAGGCGTAATAAACGGGATAATTATGGGCGTGTTCGCGGCCGCGGTACTGACTGGCCTGGCGCTCTTCAGCAAACAAATAAGATCATCCCCAAACCAACCATGAAACTCAAAGTCGGTCTCTCGCAAATGAACCCCAAGCTCGGTGACATCCAGGCCAACCTGGACATACACCTGAAAACCATCGCCCAGGCCGCTGATCAGGGAGTGGAACTGCTCATTTTCCCGGAGCTTTCCCTGACTGGTTATCGTCTGCACGACCTGGCCTACAGTGTGGCCCTGCGCCCCAGCCAACGTGACCCTATTTTTGGCAAACTTCTGGATGCCAGCCGGGATGTGGACATAGTGGTTGGTTTTGTGGAGACGGATGCGCGGCAGAAATTCCACATCGCGGCCGCGTACTTGTCCCAGGGCGAAATGGTTCATCTGCACCGCAAAGTGTACCTGCCCACCTATGGCATGTTCGACGAAGGGCGCTATTTTGCCTGGGGTGACGCCATCCGCGCCTTTGATACCCGCTTTGGCCGTATGGGTATCCTCATCTGCGAAGATTTCTGGCACATCAGCCCACCCCACCTGCTCTGGCTCGATGGAGCCGACATTCTCATTCTCACCTCAGCTTCACCGGGGCGGGGCATCGCCACCGAACAAAAAATCGGTAGTGCCAAATGGGTGGAACATATCAACCAGGCCTATGCCAGCATCTTCACCAACTTCGTTTTGCACACCAACCGCACCGGCTTTGAGGATGGGGTCAGCTTTTGGGGCGGGGCCACCGTCTTTGACCCGGAAGGCAAACAACTGGTACAAGGGCCTTACTACGAAGACGCCCTCGTCACCGCCAAACTGGATTTAAACCAGCTTCGGCGCACGCGCATCCGCCTGCCCGTTTTGCGAGATGAGCGGGTGGAGCTAACATTGCGGGAATTGAAACGGATTACCCAACGATCATAAACAGCGTGGTGCGTATTGCGTGTTCCGTTCTTTGACGCACCACGCACCACGTTATCACTCATACCAATTTCTGAAGGAACTATTCATGCACATTGCTATTCGTACCGCGTCCTTAAGCCAGGACACCCCTACCGCGCTGGAGCGCGCGGCCGCGCTCGGTTTTCAGCACGTCGAAGTCAACCTGCTCAATCACGAATTTGGCTACGGCTACAAACGCAAAGCCAATGTTCGTTTCTACCGTGAACTCAAACGACAACTCGATAACCTGGGGCTGGCGGTCTGGTCATTTACCAGCGTACCGCTCACCCAGGAGCAAATGTTCTTTGAACGTGCCCGCAAAGACATCCTCATGGGTGCGGCGGGGGCTGGCGGCATTCTCGATGCCAAAGTGTTCACCGTCAAACCCGCCGATATTTTCACCAGCGAGATCAATTTTGAGAGTTACCTGACGGACAGGAACTCGCCCCCCATGATCGAAGGGTATGATGAAGCCTGGGTTCAGGCGGTCAACCGGCGCATCACCACGGCGGTGCTCAATTACGACCACTGGATCGGCATCCCCCTGAGCAACCACGCCGAACGAATGAAAAAAATCACCCTTGATCTGGGAATTGGCTGGGCCATGGATGTGCGACGGGCTACTCATCGGGGTAATCTGGATGAGTGGCTCAAACAAGTGGGTGACCGGTTAGCCGTGGCTTATGCCTACGACCTGGCCGCAGATGGCGAAACCCCCTGCGCTCCGGCGGGGCCGGAATGGTCAGCCTGGGCCGAAGTCATCAAACAAACCCGGCTGAAATGTATGGTCATGTACGCCCACCCCTCACAGAGTGATGAGGAGATTGTCCGAAGTCGGGAATACCTGCAATCGCTGTTGGGCTGAGGCGAGAAATTTCTTGGCCCTTATGCCAAAAGTTGAGAAAAATGAGCGATTTAAGCAAACCAGAAAACGAAAAAGATGAATTCGACGAAGTTTTACCAGAAGGCCACCGTTCTGGTTTTGTCGCCGTGGTGGGGCGGCCCAATGTGGGCAAGAGTACCCTCATCAACCAGTTCATGCGCGAGAAGATAGCCATTGCTACGCCGCGGCCGCAGACAACCCGCATCCGCCAACTGGGCATCATCACCGAACCCCACTACCAGGCCATCTTCATGGACACCCCCGGCCTCATTGGCAAACCCCGCCATAAACTAGATGAGTTCATGAAGCAGACCGCCCTGGAAACCCTTAGCGATGCCGACATCATCTTGTGGCTAGTAGAGCTAACCGAAGCCCCCGGTGGCCTGGAGCGAGAAATAGCTGATTACCTGAAACGGCTCGGCCCAGAGGCCAAAATTGTTCTGGTGCTGAACAAAAGCGACCTCGTTGATCCCATCACCATCCCTTCACGCATCGAAACGTATAAAACTTTGCTCCCCGACGCCAGTTGGATCGCTATTTCGGCGCTGATGGGGACAGGGTGTGATGTACTTCTGGAAAAGTTGGTCGAAGGGTTGCCCCTCGGCCCACGCTACTACCCGGCAGATCAGGCCACCGATCTTTTTGTGCGTGACATTGCTGGCGAGATGATTCGGGAGCAGATTTTGCTCCAACTGCGCGACGAGGATCCCTATGGCACAGCCGTGCGGATTGATCAATTCAAGGAGCGGGAACAAGGGTCAGTCTATATTCAGGCCACGATTTTTGTCGAACGGGACACCCACAAGAAAATCATTATCGGTAAAAAAGGGGAGCAACTGCGCCAAATTGGGGCCGAAGCCCGTAAAGGGATCGAAGAATTGGTCGAAGGAGCGGTTTTCCTGGAATTATGGGTCAAAGTCGAACCAAAATGGCGACAAAGCGAACAACAACTCAGACGATTTGGTTATACCAGACCGACGATGTAACTGGAGTTTAGAGCCAGAGGAAAGAGCTAGAGCGAATTACTCGGGAAAATCCTCTAGCTCTAGCTCTGAACTCTAAACTCAAGATGTAAGTGACTTCGCCAAACGTGAAATAATCGAGCCAGTTTCTGTCCAGATGACAGAGGCTGGCTTTTTGTTTTCCTGAGAATGGGCTTAATAGTTCAGAACATTTGGCCTATCTAAGGGTTCTCTTATGTGACAAGGGGGTTATAACGTTGTCTAATGGGTCAATTGAAGCAACACCAGATGATAGGTGAAGCGCACACAGAGGCGCAAAGGCGCGAAGTTAGCAGAGAAAATTCGTGTCATTTGTGGCTTTCCAGAGTGGATTCACTGGCTATTGATGAGGTGAAAAATGAGGGATGAAATGATAGATGAGAATGTTTCCCGACGGGGATTTTTGAAGGCGGTGATGGCAACGGCCGCGGCCGCGACCGCAGTTGGGGCTGGGGCGGCCTGGCTCAAGGGCAAAGAAGCCCTCACCGTCCAGACCATTCCCGTGGCTGCCGCCCCCCGGATCACCAACCCCATCGCTTATGACGCCACGGCTAACTCCGAAATAATGGCCCAACTGATCGCTGCCCAGGCGGAAAATGTGCGCCTGCAAGCCGCACTGGATGCCTCCACCCGGCAGGTGATGGCGATTAATGGCGCGGATGGCAACAACGCGGCCGCGATCCAAAACCTGCAACTAGAACTCAATGATGCTACCAACCGGGCCGGTATCCTGGCGGGCCTCGTCGCCATGTTTGATCAGCTAGAAGGCGTAGACCTGAGCCAACTACTCGAAAACGGTCTAACCACCGTCGGTGAGGCCGTCACTGACCTGGTGGACGACATCCCCACCCTGGAAGAAGCCATCACCGCCGGGCGAACTGCCCTACAAGAGCTAGAAAATGATGTGCCCCTCATCGAAAATGGGCGCACCTGGCTGGAAGAACAAACCAATCGGCTGGAAACGTATTATTTGGGCGTCGAGATTTTTCTACGTGAAGCCGTGGAAACAGCCGGTAATTTTCTGGAAATATTAAACCAATGGTTTCAAGATGTGCTCAAGTGGCTCCCGTTTGGTATGGGAACCAAGGCCTCTAACGTGATGAATGCCTTGACCACCCTCTTGCAAGAAACGCCAAACGCCATTTCTGGGGTACGCACAACCTCTCTACCGACGATGAACACCTGGTTCAAGCGAGAGGCTGGTCAAGAACTGCCCATTCGCGCCCGGCTCATCCAGCCCTTGCGGGATAACACCCTGGCTAAGGCTGGCACCATTGGTGGTAAAGCCACCGCTATTCAAACCAAACTCAATGAATCACTTGGCACCCCAGTCAGCACCGCTTTGCTTGCCCGCCAAACAATTCGGGGACAAATAGCCAGCTACCGCGAACGGCACCAAATTTGATCCTTGTGCTGAAACATACAAAAAAGCCGCCGCTTTCGGACGAAAGCGGCGGCTTTTTGTTTTTCTGGGGTTGTCATTCCGCAATTCGGGCAGACATTTTTATCAAACGTACCAGAATTTGAGTCGGTCGGACCTATTGAATTTGGCTGACGGATAGGACAAACACCTTGAGCGTCTTGTCTTCTGTCAGGCTGATGGGGCTGACGAGTTCGGTGGTGAACTGGTTGCTGACGAGGTTGTGGGTGCTTTGGGAAATGAGGATGGATTCAGGTGGAGCGGCCCGACCCACATATTGGGCCGTCAAAACGGTTTCGCCACTTGTCTCGTGCAGGGGCACAAAACCAGTGTGTAGCCCAAAACGAATCTTGAAATCGGGCATGATAGTACGGATTTGGGTCGTCTTCTGCCGCAGTTCTAGAGCGGCGTTGACGGGGCGAGGGGCCGTTTCCGGCACGCTGGTGGGGGTATCAAAGGTAGCCACGAAGCCATTTTCCGTGCGGTTGACGATGCTTCCCCCGTGGCTGATGACAGCGTCATTGAACAACTTCCAAATGGGATGATCGGGCATGGCCTGCAAATATTTGTTGGTATTGGCAACCAGGACCGTGACGAGTTTGCGTTTGGACGCGGCCGCGGACGCCGCCGCCTGCTCCAGGCGTGTTTGCAACTGCCCCTTCATCCGTTCGGCCAACTCCTGACCCCGCAAACTCACCTTCTCCCATTGCGTCTCCAACACCGGTTTAGCAATATCCAACCCCCTCTGCACCTCCGCCTGAATGTGGCTCAGGTCGGGCATGGAGACGCGCCCCGGTGTGGGTGGCGGCTGAACAACGGTGGCATTGGGGTCTGCGGGAGGCACGATTTTGGCCGGGGGCAAAACCATCGTGGCATCTGGCCTGACGGTCAACGGCATCTGTTGCCCGGTCAGATCGGCCAACATTTGGGCCACACTTTGATAACGGGCTTCCGGGTCTTTTTCCAGGCTCTTCAGGATAACCGCTTCTAGCCATTCTGGTAGATGGGGCGCCACAGAACGGGGCGGAATCGGGGCTTCGGTGACTTGTTTGACGATAAGGCCCACCTGGGTCTCTGATTGAAAGGGGAGTTGGCCGGTGGACAGTTCGTAAAGCATGACCCCCAGGCTGTAAATATCGGTACGGCCATCGCCCGCCATGCCCTTGCACTGCTCCGGAGACATGTAGGCGGGTGTGCCCATGACCGTGCCGGTGGCGGTGAGTCGGTTGTCGGTGACGATCTTGGCTAAACCAAAATCGGTGAGGATGACGCGGCCGCGGCTGTCTATCATCACATTAGCTGGTTTTACATCCCGGTGAATCATCTCCTGCTCATGGGCATAAGCCAGGGCTTCCCCCACCCCCTTGATGATGCGAATCACCTCATCCAGCGTAAAACTCTGACCTTCAGCCTGCATTTTCGTCAGTTTGTGGCTCAGGGATGCGCCATCAATAAATTCCATCACCATGTATGGACGACCCTCGTCCACATCATAGTCAAATACCTGAACAATGTGCGGGTGGCGCAGGGCGGCTACGTTTTGCGCTTCTCGCTGAAAACGGGTGATAAATTCGGGGTCTTTAGCCAGGTAGGGGTGGATAACTTTGATGGCGACGTGTCGGTTAAGCGAGGGTTGGAACGCCTTGTACACTTCGGCCATGCCCCCACCCCCTAACGAAGCCACCATATCAAACTTACCAATTGTCTGCCCGACGAGGTCGGTGGACTGGTTAGAAGCTGGTTTGCGGGAAGATGATTTGCGTTTGGCCATAGCGCGGTAACTATATCATTTTCTAGGCTGAATGGGGAGATGGGCCGGGTATGCGGCCGCGAACCATTCTTTTTGGTTATTAAACTCAAAATATGGCGCTCCCCTCAATAAATTTGCCAATTACTCAAATAATTCATCAATTTTGACAATTAATCAAAATTATTGTTGACAACCGCAATATTTTTGTGTATTCTGCATGCATAAGGAGCAAACGATGCGCAAACTCATTGAACAATGTCCGGCTTGTAACGGCGAGATGATCGTCACCCAACAAAGTTGTACCCGTTGTGATACTGTCGTTTTGGGACGCTTCAAACCTGATATTTTTTCCCGTCTCTCCACGGAAAGTCTGAACTTCATTATCGTTTTCGTGAAAAACCGGGGCAATATCAAAGAGATGGAGCGGGAGCTAGGCCTTTCTTACTGGACCATCCGCAACCGGCTAAATGAAGTGATTGCCGAGTTAGGGTTTGAGACAGAGGTAGAGGACGCGGCCGCGACGCAAGCCACGCAGCAACGTCAGGATATCCTGGCCCGGCTGGAAAGCGGCCAACTCAACGTAGAAGAAGCCACGGCACAACTAGCCCAACTAAAAATGAAGGAGTGAACACGTCAAAGTGAACAGAAGCGTTTGTTCCCTCGTACCTCTACGTATGACCTAAGGAGGTTTATGATGTTACCGAATGACAAACACGTCAGAGTGGAGTTAGAACGATTAGCCGAACAACAGCAGCATGTTGTGGAAATGCGTATGGTCGCGGCCGCGACCCCACGCCCCACCGTTGTCCGTAAAGTAGCTGGTTGGTTAGGGCCACGCCTCACCGCCTGGGGTACGCAACTGGAAGCTTACAGCCATAATATCCCCACCCGGCTACTCCCCCACTCCTAATTACCCACTCTTTTCACCGTTAAATCTATATCTATGAGTCGCCGCACGGGCCAGTCGGTAGGTTCAACACGCCCGGCGGCGCCAAGGAGAAATCTCATGCCAGATTTGAAACAAGAACGTACACTGATTTTAGAAATGGTAGCCAAAGGCAAAATCTCGGCCGAAGAAGCCGGGCGATTGCTGGATGCGCTCGGTAGTCTTAAGGAAAAAGAGCCGGAAGGGGCCACTGAATTTACGGGCGCGCCTTTCCCCCCGCCTCACTCCCCCGGCCATTTCAAAAGCCCGGTACCACCGATACCACCCACCGCCCCCCATATGCCCGAATTTTCCATCATGCCGCCCGCGCCACCTCGCGGCCGCAACCGGGGCCGCGATTCACGGAATCCTAAACTGGTCACAGACCGTTTCGCGGCCGCGATGGCCGAAGCTGGTCTCACTGACCTAGACGAAGACGAATTATGGCAACTACAGATTCACCATGTCCGCCCCGAAACCGTGCGCCAATTCCTGGCCTCTGGCTTAGATAAACTAGAAGTAGAGGACCTGGTGCAGTTCGCCATCCATCATGTCAAACCAGACCTGATTCGCACCCTACGGGAAATGGGTTTAACCAATTTAGACACCGACGACATTGTGCAACTCGGCATTCATAACGTCAAACCAGAAATGATCCAAAGTCTGTACAAAATGGGGCTTACCAACCTGACAATCCATGACATGGTCCAGCTTGGCATTCACAACATTCGCCCAGAGATGATCCTGGCGGTAAGGGAAGCAGGCCTTACCGATTTCAGCATTGACGACATTGTGCAACTAGGCATCCACAACATTCGTCCGGAAATGGTGCAGGAAATTCGCCAGATATGGCCGGAAGCCACTCTAGACGACATTCTGGAGATGGGCATTCACAATGTGCGCCCTAAGCTGATTCACGAATTACGAGAGATGGGTTTTAGCGATATGAGTGTGGATGACCTGGTACAAATGGCGATTCATGGCGTCACGCGCAAGTTTGTGGCCGCTATGCGTGAGTTGAACCTGCCTGATCTAACCCTCGAACATCTCATTGAGATGCGGATTCATGGTGTTTCCCGCACCTATGCCCAGGAGATGGCTCGCTTAAATCTGCCCGACTTTTCGGCTGAACATCTGGTGGAGATGCGGATTCATGGGGTCTCTCGGGAGTTTGCGCGCCAGAGCAAAGAGAAATTCGGCAAGGAACTGACCGCGGCCGCGTTGGTAGATTACCGCGTTTCGGGCGAATGGGGCGACGAAGACGATGATGAAGATGATGACGAATAAGCGGATGAGTTAAACGCTTTGCCGGGCTGGCTATGATAGCTACAGCCATCATGGTCAACCCGGCAAAGCAATTTGGTTAGTCCACAACCTGAACGAGCTAGAATCAAAGAGGTTTGTCCACAGATTAACGCCGATTTTCGCTGATTAAAGAATCTGCGTTAATCTCCAAAATCTGCGGTTAAACTTCTTGCTAACTGGTCAAGAAGTTGACTTGGAAGGTACTATGGAATGGTTTTTTATTCTGATAGATTTTTCAGCATGAGGATACGGGGTTGAGGGCGCGGAATAAAACCGAGGGGCTGGAGAATGGCCGCGGCCGCGTCATGATGACCACTACTCCCCAGGTGCAAATCAACAACCCCCTGTCGCCCCCCTACCTCATCTAACAAAAGCTGAACAAACCCAGACAAAACGTCGCCTTGCCCCCACCATTGTGGTTGCAACAACAAAATCATACCCGTGCCTTCATTGCCACCATCTACCCAGGCATAACCAACATCTTGGCCTTGCCAGACACAACGCCATTCTTGCCCATGCGTAGGGCGGGGCAAGGGATACTCATTACCTACCAGGCTGGCAGCCCAGGGGTCTCCCGTTTCCCGTTCTAGCGTAGCAAAGTGGTGATAGAGACCGCGGCCGCGGCCGCGAACCCCCACCAAACACGCCCATTCAGGAATCTCCTGACGTAACCAATGTCTGCCCGCCCAGTGCCAAAAATAAGGGTGATAGGGTTGATAACCTAAGGAGTGGTAAAGCGTTTGGGCGGGGGCATTACCGGCATCCACTTGCAGCGTGGCCCAGGCACGACCATGCTGGCGGATTTTTGCTCCAGGTAAGGTCATTAACGTGCGGCCCACCCCAGACGCCGGAACGGGTGATCCACAACGACATTGAAGATGTAACCGGATTGCGCCGCAGGCTCAAATAGGCAAACCCAGCAATCTGCCCCCCCCGCACCACCTTATAACCCCACCCTGATGTCAACAAATAAAAAGGGATCGTAACCTGATTGTAAAGACGGCTAAGCCAATGACGGGTCATCGCCGTAAATTGTTGATCAACCCCTGTCATATTGGCAAAAACCAGCCGCGTAATCTGGCGCAAATCCCCTGTTCGCACCGGCTCCGCACCCAATTTCCACTTCACGGCGACCAACTTGTATCATTGCCAGCACCATGCCAACCAATGTACCCCATACACCTGCATTAGCCTAAACAGGCAACACACCAGCCCCATCCGCCCAACCACCTACAACCCTCACTTCCCGAGTATGCAATCACCCTCATCTTTCCTTTCTTGTCATGGCAATCTTCTTCATGGTATACTGCCTGAAGGTACTAGTACCAGCCCCAATACTCTGGTCAAGAAGAACACTTGTAGGAGAAAACCATGTCTCAGCAAATAAAACTACTCATTGTGGATGACCATCCTGTATTCCGCCAGGGATTACGGGATGTGCTAGAAACCGATCCGCGCGTGCAGGTCGTGGGAGAAGCCGCGGATGGGGAAATTGCCATTGAATTGGCCTATCAACTCAGTCCTGATGTGATATTGATGGACATCAATCTACCAACCATCAATGGCCTTCAGGTCACGCGTAAAATTCGCGGTCAGCTACCCCACATCAACATCATAATGATCACCGGGTATGATGATGCCGAACAGGTTTTCCATGCCCTGCGCTCCGGCGCTTCGGCTTATTGCCCCAAAGACATTACTCCCGAAGCCCTACTCCGTACGATTTTTGCTGTGCATGAGGGGATGTATGTGGTGGGCGAAAAAACCATGACCCACGATGAAGTGGTGGAATGGGTGGATACTCGTGTCGGACGCCTGGCCAGCAACATAGCCGCCGATGGGGAAGATTTATTTGTGCCGCTCTCGCCACGAGAAATGGAAATTTTGGAGTATGTAACCCGTGGTCTTAGCAACAAAGAAATTGCCTATAAACTGGGCATTAGTCATCAAACGGTCAAAAATCATATGACGGCCATCTTACGCAAGTTACGTGTAGATGATCGTACTCAGGCAGCAGTCTACGCCCTACGTCGTGGTTGGGTTCGTTTGGAAAATGTGCGTAATTAAACGCCCATCGTTCAATAAAGAGGGATAGAGCATGTCAAATCGGAACACTCTGGAAGCAGAACTGAATATTCAGGCATTTAGCGATGCGGTAATGACTGACTATGAGCAAGTTCAACGAGAACTGCGCGAAATTGATATCCTGGTCAAACAGAGTGCGGCTGAAGTCGAGCGCCATGCCCAACGCAATGCCCAGGTTTCCAGTTACGTTCGTCAACTAGAACCCAATTTTGAAACCACCCCTCGCGCCGACATTAAAGAGGCTTACGAAGCTCTGGTCAATGCCCAGCAACGACTTTATACCATGCGCGGCCAATTAGAAAAATTACAGAGCGACCAGCGTAATCTGGGCCGATTAGCCGATTTACAAAGGCATATTTTGCAAGTGCTAGAGGGTGACGATGTTTTGTCTCATACGGCGCAGAAGCCAGGGCCTCGGAGTGATGCTTCTAATGTTATCCGCATCATCCAAACACAGGAGACCGAGCGACAGAGTCTGGTACGACGTATGCATGATGGCCCAGCCTCTTCGTTAAGCAACTTTATTTTGCAAGCCGAGATTTGTCAGCGCTTTTTTGAGTCGGATCCTCATCGTGCCAGGGTAGAGTTGAATGCGTTGAAGGACGCGGCCGCGGGCACATTCAGCGCCGTCAAAGATTTCATCTTCGATTTACGTCCCATGATGCTAGACGACCTGGGCGTTGTGCCGACTTTACGCCGTTATGTCGAATCAGTACAAGAAAAAAGCAATTTGCCCGTTTCTATCACCGTGACCGGCACCGAACGCCGTCTGGAAAGCCATATTGAAGTAACCATCTTTCGTGCCGTACAAGAATTGCTCAACAACGCCCGCACCCACGCCCAGGCCAGCCAGATTCAAGTCATGTTAGACATCGCGGCCGAACGTGTCACCGTTGTTGTAGAAGACAATGGTGTAGGGTTTAATGTTGAAGAAACCATGAACAAGACCAACAAGAGATACCATTGGCTTGTCCACCCTTCAGGATCGAATTGAAATGCTCAGCGGTCAGTTACGCATCCAAAGCAGTAAGTCCCGTGGAACTCGCGCTGAATTCTCGATTCCCGTAGAAGCTGGGCTTATCATTTAAACCCAGTTCGTCTAGCTCATACGATCGTCAAACGCCCTGTGTCCCATACAGGGCGTTTCTTGTTTAGGGCATTTACAAGACGTCCAACTTATCTTGACTTTGCCTATGAACTGAGTATGATGAGAAAGTACCAGAGAAAAACATTGCCCAATTTCATAAGATTATGTACACTGCTACATAATATAGAAACAATACCTTACCATATCGCTCAAACTAGAGAAAGGTTCCTCATCAAGCATGGCTGATAAAATCCGTATATTGATCGTAGACGACCTACCAGAAACACGTGAAAACGTGCGTAAGTTGTTACAGTTTGAGTCTGACGTAGAAGTCATTGCCCAGGCCGGTAATGGTGAACAAGCCATTGAAATGGCAAAGAAGCACATACCGGATGTCATCCTCATGGACATCAACATGCCTGGGATTGACGGCATTGGTGCGTGCCAGCGAATTACCCAAGCTGTACCTGTATCCCAAATTATTATCATGTCGGTGCAAAGTGAGTCAGATTACTTGCGTCGTGCTATGCTGGCTGGCGCACGGGACTTTCTCACCAAGCCGATGTCGGGCGAAGAGCTGATCACAGCCATACGCCGGGTGTACAACTCACGGCCCAAGGTAGTTCCAGTATCAGCCCAGCAATTTACTGGCTCACCACTGTCTGGCGTGAGCGCGGCCGCACCCCAACCTCGCCAAGGCAAAGTCATTGCCGTCTACAGCCCCAAAGGGGGCATCGGCTGTACCACCATCGCTACCAACCTGGCCGTAGCCCTGGCTCAAAGTGGCAAAGAAACCCTCATCATTGATGGAAGTCTTCAATTTGGTGACGTGGCTGTCATGCTCAACATGAAACCCACCACCAGCCTCATTGATTTAATCGAACGCGTGAACGATCTAGACCCAGATCTTGTTAGTAGTGTCGTGTTATCCCACAAAAGTGGTGTCAAAGCCCTGCTCGCTCCTCCACGACCCGAGATGGCCGAACATGTCACAACAGAACATATTGACCCCCTCATCTCGCGAGTGCGTCAAATGTACGAATACATCATCATCGATACGGCCTCAGCCCTCACCCCTATTACATTGGGCTGGTTAGATACAGCCGATAAAGTTTGCCTGGTTGCCAGCCAAACGCTACCCAGCCTCACAAATGCCAGCCGCTACTTCGATTTGGCCGGACAACTCGGCTATGAAACCGGGAAAGTCCTTCTCGTCATTAACGAAGCCAATCCCAAACGAGGCATTTCCATCAAAGATGTCGCGGACACCTTAAAACGACAAGTCTTTGTCGCCATCCCGTCTGATGCGCCAACCGTCGAAGCCGCCATCGATCAAGGCGTACCCATTGTGGTCGGGGCATTACAACGACGGCCCAGCGGCCTTGCCCTTACCGAAATGGCCGAGAAGATCATCGATCTCTTCAAAGTTGTCGCCCCTAAAGAAGATGCGAAAGAGGACAAAACCAAACGCTCAGGTTTATCGCGCCTCTTTGGTCGTTAAAGGTATACCGCACTGGAGGTAACCGTGTCTCTGCTGAAACGAATTGAACGAAATCAGGTGCCTGGTACAGGCGAAATCCAATCAAACAAACTCCAAGAATTACGCATCAAACGCGCCGCCCCCACCCCTGGCTCAAGAGATGCTTACTCTGATCTGAAAAATCGCATTCAGCAAAAGCTCATTGCGGAACTAGATCCCAGCATGGATGTCACCAAGTCAACCGAAGTGCGGGCGACCATCAAAGAGATGTTTGAAACCATGCTTGTGGAAGAACAAATCGTTTTGAGCCGAAGCGAAAAACAAACTCTGTTTGAACAAATCGTGGCCGAAATCCTGGGTTTTGGCCCCCTCGAACAGTTCTTGACAATGGACGGCCTGACCGAAATTATGGTCAACGGGCCAAAAAATGTCTACCTGGAAAAAGGGGGCAAAATCACGCGCGCCAGTGTGACGTTTGAAAGTGATGAACATCTGATGCGTATTATTGACCGGATTGTGGCTCCACTGGGTCGCCGTATTGATGAAGCATCACCCATGGTAGACGCTCGTTTACCCGATGGCTCCCGCGTTAATGCTGTTATTCCACCTATCTCGTTAAATGGCCCAACGCTGACTATCCGTATATTCTCCAAAATCCCTCTCACAATTGACAATCTCGTAGAGTTTGGTGCCATTACTCAAGAAGCGGTTGAATTTCTGAAAGCCTGCGTAGTGGCCCACACGAACATCGTTGTTTCGGGCGGTACAGGTTCGGGCAAAACAACCTTGCTCAATATCCTCTCCAGCTTCATCCCCGATAACGAACGTATCATTACCATTGAAAACGCGGCTGAGTTGCAGTTACGACAGGAACATGTCGTTACTCTAGAATCGCGGCCGCCCAACGTAGAAGGACGAGGCGAAGTACAAATTCGTGATTTAGTCATCAATGCATTACGTATGCGCCCCGACCGTATCGTCGTTGGCGAAGTCCGTGGTGGTGAAGCATTAGATATGCTCCAGGCCATGAACACAGGTCATGATGGTAGCTTGACCACCGCCCATGCTAACAACCCTCGCGACATGCTTGCCCGCATGGAAACAATGGTGCTCATGGCTGGCATGGACCTACCCCACCGAGCTATCCGCGAACAGATTTCTTCAGCTGTTCATCTCATCATTCAGACCAATCGCATGCGTGATGGCAGTCGTAAAGTAACTTCTATTAGCGAGATTCAAGGAATGGAAGGTGACGTGATCACAATGTCGGAAATCTTCCGTTTTGAACAAACTGGAATGGAAAATGGTCGTGTCATTGGACGATTACGTCCAACTGGTCTACGGCCAAAATTCATGTACAAAATCCAGGAAGCGGGAATTATGTTACCACCCTCTGTTTTTGGTTTGGGTGGACAACGGGCAAGTCGTTAACTCATCTTCACGGTGTTCCGGTTAATCACCCGCTGATGGTAGGAGGATTGAGACCATGCCAACTGTGGTTTTAGTAGTTGTCGGGATATTTGCCGTTTTCTTGTTGATCGGTGCTGGCATCGCTTTTATTACCAGTAGCGGACAACGCGCCGTAGACGAACGCCTGGAGCAATTTGTTGGCAGTGCCACTCCTGTAGAAATAGCCGAAGCAGTTGAAGTAGCCGGTCGGCGGACAGATATGGCCGAACGTCTGGACAAAGCGATTGCCGGACGAGGTTTTACAGGGGCTATCCGACTGCGTATTGCTGAAGCAGATTTAAAACTTAGGGTTGCTGAATATATTGCGCTTCAGTTCATCTGTGCAATTGTAGTAGCCGCATTGGCCTGGCTCTTGTTAGATGGCAATAGATTGTTTACCGTTCTTGGCGCCCTTTTTGGACTTCGTATTCCCCGAATTTACGCCGGGAATATGGCGGTGTCGCGTCTACGCAAGTTTGATTATCAGTTGAGTGATACGCTGAATCTGTGGGTTAACTCGTTACGCTCCGGATATAGTGTACTACAAGGCATGGAAGCCATTGCCACAGAGCTTGCTCCGTCTGTCTCCAAAGAATTTGAGCGGGTTGTCCAAGAAGTTCGCCTGGGTTTAAGTTTGTCACAGGCTCTTGATAATATGTACCGTCGGGTTCCTAGTGAAGACTTGGATCTGGTCAATACAGCGATCAACATTCAACGAGAGGTGGGTGGAAATCTGGCGGAAATCTTGGATATTATTAGCTTTACTATCCGAGAACGCGTACGCATTAAGGGGGAGATTCGCACCCTTACGGCTCAGCAGCGAGCTTCGGGTTGGATTATCAGTTTGCTCCCTGTGGCTCTGGCGGGCATACTTTACTTGATCAATCCCACCTATATTAGTGAGCTTTTTACTCGTGAACGCCCCTTCATTATTGATCCAATTTTACCCTGTGGCTGGGCTATTATTGGCGTCACCTTGACCATGATTTTCATTGGACTACAAGCCATTCGTAAAATCGTGGACATTGAAGTGTAGCTAAGTACAGCTTGGGTTCCGGGAACCGACTAAAGCCTCGACTCCGAAGTAATCGGGTTGCCCCGGAACATTTGCAGCTGATTTTTGACAACTTGTGGAAAAGGAGTGTACCGATGACCTTCCTAATTCCTGGCATCATCATTGTTCTTGCGGTGATTATCATTGGGGTTGTAGTACTTGTATTGCCCCGAACAGAACAAGATCCCCTCATGTCGCGTATTAACGAATATGCATCGCGTGAGGAAATTGCCTCTATCGAAGAGATAGAGCTATCTATGCCTATGACTGACCGCATTTTTGTGCCAATTATGCGGCGGTTAAGCACGTTTGTCATTCGCATGACGCCCCAATCGTCTCTTGAGCGAACTGCACGCATGTTAGAGTTGGCTGGAAGTCCCCGGAACATGACAGCGGCTAATTTTTGGGTGTTACGTGGGGTTGCTACTCTTGTGTTAAGCGGATTGACTTTTCTGGTGATGTGGCGATTTGGGGCCGAACCAGGCAAGCGTTTTTTATACGCTCTGGGCGCGGCTGTCCTCGGCTTTTTCTTACCGGTCATGCTATTGCAGTCTATGATCGATCGGCGCAAGCAATCGATTGTCAAAAAGTTTCCCGATGCGCTTGATTTGATGACTATTTGTGTGGATGCGGGACTGATTTTTGATGCCGCTATGCAAAAGGTGCATGAGAAGTGGGATGATGCTTTAGCGCGAGAGTTTGGTCGTGTTACTTATGAATTACAGTTGGGTAAATCACGACGACAAGCCTTGAAAGATATGTCTGACCGAATGGATTTATCAGATGTGACGAGTTTTGTGGCTACTATTCTTCAAGCTGAGCAGTTGGGTGTCAGTATCGGCAAGGTTTTGCGGATTCAATCTGAGCAAATGCGTATTAAACGGCGTCAGCGTGCTGAAGAGAAGGCTCAACAGGCACCGATCAAAATGCTTTTTCCGATGATCTTCTTAATTTTCCCCTCGATGTTTGTGGTCTTGTTAGGGCCAGCCATTTTGCGGGTTATTCGCACTGATGCTTTGAGATCGATAAGTGGTTAGGTTCTTCTCAATTATTTGCACTGGATAGCCTATCCAAAAAAGGTAGGTGGCAGTTGTCTGGTAGTATGCCAGTTTCGGTTTTTTCCCGGCGTTTCACTTGGGGACAGTGGGTACGTTCGGTCATTGATTTTGTTTTACCCCCTGCCTGCACAATTTGTAAACGCCCTGGTGGATTACTCTGTGCAGAGTGTGCCACTACGGTTGTTTGGGTATATGGCCCAGCCTGTCATCGTTGCGGCCGCATCACAGACCCTCCTACCTTGACCTGCTGGTCCTGTCGCCAAAAACCCCATCTCTTGAGCCAAATTCGTACTGCCGTGTGGTTTGAAGGAGCCATACCAGACCTTATCCATGGTCTGAAGTACAACGGCGGGTTTGCCCTGGCTTCTTTGTTGGGGCGGTACATGGCCGAAGCATGGCCCGACTGGGATGAACCAGTTGACATCATTGTGCCCGTGCCTTTGCACCCCGACCGAGAAAAGAAACGCGGCTATAACCAATCTGCTTTGTTGGCGCAGGCACTCAGTGAACGGATTCAAGGCCACTGGCAAGCAAAAGCGGTGAGAAGAGTGCGTTACACGCGGCCGCAAGTCGGTCTTAATGCCCATGAACGGCAAAATAATCTACAGGGAGCTTTTGTAGCTGATCCGGCCCTGGTTGCCGGTCAGCACGTTTTGTTACTAGATGATGTGTATACCACCGGTTCCACGCTCCGTGAAGCCGCCCAGGCAACCCACAAGGCGGGGGCACGACGTGTTTCCGGTTATTGTTTAGCACGCGCAAGATAGAGCAAGTATAGGAGGCAAAAATGAATCTCTCAATCCACGCTCGTAACATAGAAGTCACTCCACGTCTGCAAAATTACGTGGAAAAGAAGACAGGGCGGTTGGATCGGTACATGCCTGATCTAACAGAGGTGCGGGTAGACCTGGCAGAACAAAAAGCGCGTAATGCTGTCCAACGTCAGGTAGCCCAGATTACCGTGCGTGATAATCGGGGCACCATTCTCCGCGCCGAAGAGCAGAGCAACGATATGTTCGCCGCGGTAGATGCAGTGGTTGACAAACTGTACAAACAAATCAATCGCTATCGGGGTAAACGAGAACAACGTGGGCGTGGTAGTTTGGAAGCCCAAGAGTTGTTGGGTGAACCGCTGCCCATTGATGTAGTGGAAGAAGAGGCTGAAGCGCAGCGCATTGTAAGGCAAAAAGAATTCTCTTTGCACCCCATGCTGCCGGATGAGGCCATTGACCAGATGGAACTGTTAGGGCACGATTTCTTCGTCTTCTTCAATGTGGAGAATGAATCAGTGAATGTGGTTTACCGTCGTCGTAGTGGCGATTATGGCTTATTGATGCCTGAACTAGATTAAGTTTTGACCAGACAAAAAAATAGGGTAACCGCGGCCGCGCGGTTGCCCTATTTTTTTGTCTATTCCCCTTATGACCCACATGATTACCGCCGTTGTTATGGTTGAAGCCCAACAGGATACGGGTGTAGTAGGCTGGGTGCAAGGGGCCAGACGCGCGGCCGCGAGCGATCTCCTGCTCCAATTAGCCCAACAGCCTGCTCTAGAACGTCTTATCCTTGTCTCCCCGGAACCGCTTGAACTCCCCATCACCAACCTTCACTACTGGCCCAGCCACCCCGGAGCCATTCATGTAGGGGAACAACTGGCGCGCATAACCACCCGGTGGAGCGTCGAACGGTTACTTTATTTCGGCGGTGGCTCAGCCCCTTTGTTAACCGAGGGGCATCTGACTCAGATTATCACCCGGTTTCAAGAAGCGGAACGTCTGGTGTTTACCAATAATCAGTTTGCCAGCGACTGGGCGGGCATTGTTCCGGCGGCCATCATCAGCCAATGGTTGCCCCGGCTGGTGCGTGATAATGCGCTGGGCTGGGTGTTGAGCCATGAAGCGGGCCTACCGGTGGAGACATTACCCTTCGCGGCCGCGACCCGGCTCGATATTGACACGCCCACAGATTTACTAACCTTAGCCTTGCACCCAGGCACGCGGCCGCGTTTACGCCAATTCCTTGCCACCCTGCCCTTGGACACCCAGCCTCTGCAAAAAACCCTGGACATCCTGGCAACACCAGCCAGCCGCGTTTTCATCAGTGGACGCTTTGCCCCGGATGTGTGGCAACGGCTCAATCAAAGTACCCGCGTCTGGCTACGTGTTCTGGCTGAAGAGCGTGGCATGGCGTCCAGTGGTCGTCAAGATACAGGCCAGGTGCGTTCCCTCGTTGGCGAATATATTCAGATGGTAGGATTGCCGCGTTTTTTTGATCTGCTCACCGACTGGGCTGATGTGGCTTTTCTGGACACCCGCGTCTTGTTGGCCCACCGCAACCTCTGGCCCGGTGACAGCGATCGTTTTGCCTCTGACTTAGGCCGCGTACGTGACATTCAAGACCCCTGGCTACGTGAGCTGACCGAGTTGGCCGTTAATTCCCCCATTCCCATCCTTTTAGGGGGTCATTCGCTTCTTGCGGGCGATATGCTGGCGTTTTGTGATTGGCTGGGTAAACCCGGCGCCTAAAATCGCCAGGGTGACCAATTTGGGTGGGTAGGCTAAAATAACATCTGCTCTTGTTTCCACACTCTATCAACGGAACTATTTATGCCCCTCATTCTCATCATTTGTACTGCTAACATTTGTCGTTCACCTGTGGGTGAAGCCCTCTTGCGGGAAAAACTCACCGCCCTGGGCCACCAAGATTGGGTAGTAGCTTCGGCCGGAACCTGGGCACAAGATGGGCGACGCGCCGCTGAGTTTAGCCAGCAACTCATGGGGCAGCGAGGGCTAGACATTCGTTCCCATCGGTCACGCACGATCACTGAGGAGATGCTGGCCGAAGCAGACCTGGTGTTATGTATGGAGGCGGGGCACGCCGAAGCGTTGCGGGCAGAATTCCCTTCACAAGCGCCCAAGGTGTATATGATGACAGAAATGCGCGGCCGCAAATACAACATCAATGACCCGTATGGTGGCCCGTTGGATACCTATCAGCAAATGGTGAAGGAGTTGGATGAGGTGATTGAATCCGGTTTACCCCGGATCGTGGAACTGGTGCAGAAGGTGGAAAAGCCGTAAGCCGTAATGGGCTGGGGCTACCACCCGGCAATGAATGGTTCCCACTCCTGATATTGTTCAGCCTGACGGCCAAAACGGTATTCGGCCGAGGGCGTTGGCTCAAAGGGGGTGCGCAGAAGGGCCATACCCACCTGCTCCATCATGTTACCCCCTTTGCGACGATTGCAGGTCGGGCACGCGGCCGCGAGGTTTTCCCAGCTATGTTTACCCCCCATGTGCCGGGGAAGCACGTGGTCAATGGTCAAATTGGTGGATTTTTTGCCACAATATTGGCAGGTGAAATTGTCCCGACGCAGGATTTCTCGCTTGGAGAGAGCCAAACGGGGACGCGGCCGCTTCACCATATACCTCAGGCGAATCACCGATGGGGCTTCCAATTCCCGCGAACTGGTCCGAATGAACCCCCGCCCATTGACCACCACTTCCGCTTTGTGGGTCATAATGAGGGCAATCGCCCGGCGCATATTACAGGCATGAAGCGGCTCAAAATTTACATTCAAGAGCAAAACCGGCTCGTCTAAAGTGCTTGAGGCCAGCATAGCAAGAATGAGTATAACCATCGGTATTTGCACCGTCAATTAGAAGCTGCGAACCATTTGCACAAGGAACAACCATGAAAGTTATTGTGGCGGGCGAATTGCCCTTAGTCGAAGAAATAACCCAGTTTTGTCTTCAAGCCGGTCATGACACCATGATGTACCTGGTGGAGAATTTTTTGAGCGCCATTCAGAGTGGTTTTGTGTTTGATGATTCTCAAGATGCCGATGTCGTTATTGAACTACATAATGAATCTTCAGCGGCTAAACATGAGCTTCTTATGGCGCTGGGCAATGTTATTAGCCCCAATACACTGGTATTGACATCCGTTCTGGCCACGAGCACGACGCAAGCGGCCGCGTGGATGCCTGCCCCGGAACGTGTGGTAGGGTTTGGTGTCGTACCCCCCCTGGACCAGACCGGCCTGATCGAGATCGCGGCCGCGCGGCAAACCGCCCCCGAAGCCCTTACCTGGGCGACTCACTTCTGGCAAGGGTTAGGGTTTGAAGTGGTGCAAGTGGCCGATGCCCCCGGCCTGGTACGTATGCGCACCATTGCCTGCCTGGTAAACGAAGCGGCCAGTGCCGTTATGGAAGGGGTAGCCACCCCCACCGATATTGACCTGGCCATGAAATTGGGGACGAATTACCCTCATGGTCCACTGGCCTGGGGTGATCTCATTGGCCTCGACACCATTTTAGGTGTCTTAACGGGTCTTTTCCACGAGTATGGTGAAGATCGTTATCGCCCTTGCCCCCTTTTACGCCACATGGTCATAGCCGGACAATTGGGGCAGAAAAGCGGCCGCGGATTTTTCAATTACAAAGATGTGGAATGAAGGCTGAAAATCGTTCCTATTTCATCCTTCAGCCATCCCCATGCAAACTTGTTATCTATGTGACGAAAACCCGCTTGACCGGCAACGCTATGGGGGCGAGGCAGAAATAACTGATTGCCCCTTGTGTTATCGTCCGGTTTGCCGTTACCACCTGGCAGTGGTGCGTTGGAAATGGCGCGATAGCGGCCGCACCGATTCCACCCTTATCTGCCTGACCTGCCGCCGCACCTACGCCCACCGCCATTGGGATAACTACCATCGCGATTGGATCACCTGAACATCTTTGGTTAGATGTTCAGGGTTTTCGTTCATAGTGACCGCTTTAGCGGGCTGACCCTGAACGACTCAAGTTCCCCTACAAACCCCCCGTCTTTTTCATGAACGCTTAGGCCTTACGCGCTGTAGGTGGTGTTCCCGCCGAGCCACGACAAGCAAAATCAGGATACCGACTGGAGCAATTCCATAAGTCGTGTGGTTTTAACGCATCCCTACCAGGGAGTAAAAATTCCTCGGTTGCAAAATCTATTTTCCTTATTGGGAAATTTATTCTCCCGGTTGCAAAATTTATTTTCCCAGGCTCAAATCTAATTTCCCCAGGCTCAAACTTAATTTTCCCAGGCTCAAAAAAATTTTTGAGCCTGGGAAATGGATCGTTTCCCAGGCTCAAATTTAATTTAAGAACGTTGATATGCGCGATGGCCGATGTGCCCACCGAGCCACAACAGGTACAGTTCGAAAAACGGCTTGGGTAACTGCGTAAGTTCTCCCCCTACTACTCTCGGGGATACCGCTCCACATCAGGGCCAACCAGTTCGGTAAACAACTGCAAAACCTCTCCTGGTTCAGCATGTCGCCCCGCCGCTTTTTTGGAAAAAAGCACGACATCGTCTACTGTCACATCAAAAACCCCTTTGCTTCCTGTAACCAGAACAAAACGGTCAATGACATGTTGATAATGAGTCAAAAGATCATCCGTCACCCGGACGGCTCGTGCGCTATAGTCTCAAGGCACACAATATTCAACGGTTATGTTGTGTTTTTTGTCCATTTTTCTCCTTTTGTGGCCGCCGTTCAACCCCAGAACCAGGTTTTAGCTGGTAAAAACTTATCCTTGTATGGCTAAAACCCGGTTACTCCAGAGATGTGAACAGTTGGCTTTTGTTTAAATGGGGTGATTCAGCCGCTAGATTCTACCATTCTTATGGTCATTAACCCGCTTTTGCCTTTATAATCCCGGGTAGTGTTTAGTATTCCCGCTGTACCTTATCAGTTTTTTAGAAAGGAGAATCACGATGTTGCAATTTGGTTTCCTCCCCCCAAGCGCAAAAAGAATAACACGCTTAGGACTTCTGTTATTTAGTCTACTCATTGTCTCCGTATGGATCAGCGCGCCAGAACGCCCCGCGGCCGCGTACCCTACCTCTGACTCCCTCAACACACACCTCTGGACAGACATCAGCCAGGCCGACATCGCCTTACAGGGTGAACGGCGCATCGTTCCTGCGCGCTACCGCACCCTGGCCCTGGATGCGGATACCCTGCAATCTATTTTAGCGGTGGCCCCCATGGAGTTTAGTGACGCGGCCGCGGCCGCCCCCGTCGAAATCTGGCTCCCCATGCCCAACGGCAACATGGAGCGCTTCCGCGTCGTCGAATCCCCCATCCTAGAACCCGGCCTCTCCGCCAAATACCCGGAAATCAAAACCTATTCGGCTCGTGGGATAGATGATCAAACAGCCTATGCTCGCTTCGGCTGGACCTACAAAGGCTTCCACGGCATCATCTTCTCCGACCTGCACGCCACGGTCTACATTGATGCCTACAGCACCAACGACATCACCCATTACATCAGCTACTTCCGTACCGACTACACCCGTGCCTTCACTGAACCCTTTATCCAATACGAACCGGAAGTTATTGACCAAATAGAAAGCATCATCACCAGCGAACAAGAACTCGTTATTGGCGAACAACTGCGTACCTATCGGCTCGCCCTGGCCGCTACCGGCGAATATTCCACCTATCACGGGGGCACCAAGCCTCTTGTCCTGGCCGAAATGGTGATCGCCATGAACCGGGTCAACGGCATGTATGAACGAGATACAGCCCTACGTATGGTTCTTGTCGCCAACAACGACGATGTCATTTTCCTGGACGGCACAACGGATCCCTACAATAACAGTAGCGGATCGCAAATGCTTGGACAAAATCAAGCCACCCTCGATAGTATCATTGGCAATGCCAATTATGACGTGGGCCATGTGTTTAGCACCGGGGGCGGTGGTGTTGCCAGCTTGCGCGTTCCTTGCGTCACCGGTTCCAAAGCCCGTGGCGTCACTGGTCTAACCAACCCGGTTGGTGATCCTTTTTACGTTGACTATGTCGCTCATGAAATGGGCCATCAGTATGGCGGCAATCATACCTTTAATGGGAGTGAAGGGTCCTGCTCTGGGGGCAATCGCAACGGTTCGACAGCCTATGAACCGGGAAGCGGAACCACCATTATGGCCTACGCCGGCATCTGTGGCAGTCAAAACATTCAACCCAACAGCGATGATCATTTCCACACCCACAGTATTCAGGAAATCGTCGCCTACACCACCACAGGCAATGGCAACACCTGCCCGGTCATCACCAACACCGGCAACAGTGCCCCCACTTCAGAAGCGGGTACAGGTGGATTCACCATTCCCGTCAATACGCCCTTCATCCTGACTGGCTCCGGCACCGACCCAAATGGGGGTGATGTGTTGTCTTACAACTGGGAAGAATATGATTTAGGGCCAGCCGGACATCCTAACAACCCCGTTGGCAACGCCCCGATTTTCCGTTCCTTCCCGTCGGCACCGGTCCCGTTCCGCGTCTTCCCCCGGATGTCCGACATTGTGAACAACACTCAAACCATCGGCGAAATATTGCCGAGCTATGCCCGTGCGCTCAACTTCCGCCTGACCGTGCGTGACAACAATGTCAATCCCAGTGCCGGTGGTGTCCATTACGATCTCATCACCTTCGCCGTAACCGATCAGGCTGGCCCCTTCCTGGTTACCGCCCCCAACACCGCCGTCGTCTGGCCCATCGGTGGTCTGGGCATGGTGACCTGGGATGTAGCCAACACCGATGTGGCTCCTGTTAGCTGCACCAATGTGGACATTACCCTCTCCACCGACGGCGGCTATACCTATCCCATCACCCTGGCAACCAACACGCCCAACGATGGTTCGCACAACGTAACCGTGCCCAACAACCCCAACACCCAATCCCGTGTGCGGGTCATGTGTGCCAACAACATCTTCTTTGACATCTCCAATGTCAACTTCACCATCCAAACCGTGCCCCCATTTGCCGATTTGGATATCAGCAAAACGGTCGTTCCCGAAGGCCCGGTGGCACCCGGAACTACCCTGACCTACACCATTGACGTGACCAATCTGGGTAATATCACCGCCAGCACCACCGTCACCGACACCTTCCCGGCCGGTTTGGTCAATCCTATCTGTGATGGTGTACCCGGTAATTTGAACACAACCTTCAATCTCAACGCCGCCAGTTCAGACTCTATTGTCTGTACGGCTCAGGTTTCAACCGGAATTGGCATTGATATGGTGAAACTGGTTGATCAACCAGAAGTCAATATTGGTGATACGGTCACTTACACGATCATTGTTACCAATACCAGTGCGGTTTACACCCTAACGGATGTGGTTGTCTCGGATCCGGGTATCACTGGCTGTACCCCCGTCTTGGGCACACCCATTACCCTGGCTCCGTTGGCTTCACAGACCTATGTCTGTCCCAATATTGTCATTAACACGACAACAACCAACACCGCCACAGTCACGGGTCACTTCATGATCAACAACCAGGCTTATGCCTCATCTCCCCAAGATACGGGTGGCCCGGTTACAGATAACGCCGAGACGGATGTCGTCGTCACGGCCAGCGATTCCGTTACGGTCATCGCCGAAACCCGACTCCTCTTCCTACCGTTGATTCTAAAGAATTAACCCCTTGTTTAAGGGTGACAGCCACTTTTACCAGAGGTGGCTGTCACCTAAACCTGAATCAGGGCAAACGCTTGACAACCGCCAGCCGCTGGGGTACTATTCTCGACGCTCAAGGGCCTGTAGCTCAGCTGGGAGAGCGCTACAATCGCACTGTAGAGGCCAAGGGTTCGAATCCCTTCAGGTCCATTGCACATTACAATTGAAAATGAAAGGCTAGGAACAGGAGTAGTAGGCAGAGATAAGTAAGCAGTGACTAGTGAGCAGTTATCAGTGGGAACTGCCCGTAGAGAGTGGGGTCATTGGCTGAAAGCCTCACAGAATGTGCTGAACTCGCCTGGGAGCCGCGTGGATGAAAATAGTATCCAGTTATCAGTAACCAGTGACCCGTAATGCTTCACTGATAACTGGTCACTGGCTACTGGTAACTAGTCTGCGCCGGATTGCACACGTTATGTGCCTTAAGTGGGTGGTAAAAACTGGTCAACCACAATGAATGTGGTAAAATTCCAGCCGTTGTAAAAAACGGGCCTGTAGCTCAGTTGGGAGAGCGCTACAATGGCATTGTAGAGGTCAAGGGTTCGAGCCCCTTCAGGTCCATCATCATACACCACCAAACAGAGTGGTACCGCGGAACCCTTCCGTCTCTGAGTGAGATGGAGGGGTTTTTTGTTTACTGGTCTATTAGTGTATTAGTTTATTGATGATCTAATCCACCAATACACTAATATACCAATAACTCCTTATGCAAGAGATTCACCTAACAACTCAATTGGGCACAGTTTATGGCAAGGCGGCTGGTGAGCCGGGGAATCCGGTGGTGCTGGGGATTCATGGCT
The DNA here is from genome assembly GCA_016716885.1 of Candidatus Trichofilum aggregatum. Classification (GTDB taxonomy): domain Bacteria; phylum Chloroflexota; class Anaerolineae; order Promineifilales; family Promineifilaceae; genus Trichofilum; species Trichofilum aggregatum. The sequence continues at coordinate 119,209 of JADJUV010000001.1, forward strand.
GGAGCCAACGCAATGGCTGGCATAGCTGGTCACCGTTGCTGGAACCACTGGCTGAGGCGGGCTTTTATGCCGTATCGGTGGATATGCCGGGCTGGGGGCAGAGTGTGGTAACGGGTACGGAGCGGATAAATGGGGCCGCGGCCGCAACCGCTATCCTTGACGCCCTCCACACCAATTCAGCCATCCTCATGGGCAAAAGTTGGGGCGGGGGTGTCGCCATTAACCTGGCCCTGGCCCACCCGGAGCGGATCACCCACCTCATCCTGACCGCCCCCGCCTACCAGGGAGATTTGGCGGCCCTGGCCAGGTTACAACAGCCTGTGTTGCTGGCCTGGGCTGAGGACGACCCGGTCATACCCATTAGTTTTGCCAAAGAAGTCGCGGCCGCGATCCCCCATTGTACGCTCATCACCTACCCCACCGGGGGCCACAGCGCCGCCATGAACAACGTTGAGGATTTTGCCCCTAAAGCCATCACTTTTTTAGGCAAGTTAGCAGTGACCAGTAGCCTGTTGGAGTTCCCTGAGTTCCAACAAGTTCCTATAAGTTCCTTCAGGAGAAAAGCATGACCGACCCCTACAATCCCCAAGAGATCGAACCCAAATGGCAACAAAAATGGGCAGAAAGCAAACTGTATCGGCAGGCAATTGACCGGAGCAAACCGAAACATTATGCCTTGACCATGCTCCCCTACCCCAGCGGCGATTTGCACATCGGCCATTGGTATGCCATGACCCCCAGCGACGCCCGCGCCCGCTACATGCGAATGAAAGGGTACAACGTGCTCTTTCCCATGGGGTTTGATGCCTTTGGCCTGCCCGCCGAAAATGCGGCTATTGCCCGCAACATCCACCCGTCTACCTGGACCTTCGCTAATATTGAGCGGATGCGCCAGCAGTTGCGGAGCATGGGGGCGATGTTTGACTGGGAACGGGAAGCGGTCTCGGCTGATCCGGAATATTATCGCTGGACACAATGGTTTTTTAAGAAGCTCATGGAGTTGGGGCTGGCGTATCGCAAATTGGCGGCGGTGGATTTTTGCCCCAAATGTAATACGACCCTGGCCCGTGAACAGGTGTGGGGGGATGATCGCCATTGTGAACGGTGTGGCACGCCGGTTATCAAGAAAGAGTTGGAGCAGTGGTTCTTCAAGACGACCGATTATGCTGAGGAGTTGCTCGATTTCAGCCAGATCAATTGGCCAGAACGAGTGAAGGTGATGCAGACAAACTGGATTGGCCGCTCGGAAGGGGCTGAGGTGATTTTCCGCACCGAGCAGGAAGATGACATCCCGATTTTCACCACCCGACCCGATACGTTGTGGGGCGCAACGTTCATGGTGCTGGCCCCGGAGCATCCGTTGGTGGAGAAGATTACCCCGGCAGAATATCAGGCAGCGGTGGCGGCGTACCGCGCGGCCGCGCAGAAACTCACCGACATTGACCGTGAATCGGTGGAACGGGAGAAAACGGGCGTCTTCACCGGGGCCTACGCCATCAACCCGGTCAACGGCGAACGCATCCAGATTTGGATTGCCGATTACGTGTTGATGGGGTACGGCTTTGGCGCGATTATGGCCGTGCCGGCCCACGACGAACGAGACTTCGCCTTTGCCACCCAGTACGGCCTGCCCATTGTTGAGGTCATTCGGATGCCGGGGCGTGAGGATAACGACGGGCCACTCACAGCGGCGTACACCTCGAAAAATGAAGGCCACCTGGTCAACTCTGGCCCCTTCACCGGCACACCGACCGATGGCGCCGTGGCACGGGTAACAACCTGGTTGGAAGAGCAAAATCTGGGCAAGAAGGCGATTAATTACCGCCTGCGCGATTGGTTGATTTCGCGGCAACGGTATTGGGGCGCACCCATCCCGGTGGTTTATTGCCCGGAACATGGGGCTGTGCCGGTTCCTGATGAGCAGTTGCCGGTGCTGTTGCCGATGGATGTGGCCTTTATGCCCACCGGGGAAAGCCCGCTGAAACAGCATGATGAGTTTAGGCACACGACATGTCCGGTCTGCGGCCGCGACGCCTTACGTGAAACCGACACCATGGACACTTTCATGTGTTCGTCCTGGTATCAATACCGCTACCTGAGTCCCCACTACGATCAAGGCCCGTTTGACCCCGAAGAAGGGGCGTACTGGTTGCCCGTGGATCAATATACCGGCGGCATCGAACATGCCACCATGCACCTGATTTACACCCGTTTCTTCACCATGGCTATGCGGAAAATGGGGCTGGTGAACTTTGATGAGCCGATGTTGGCGCTGTACAACCAGGGGATGGTATTGGGCGAAGATGGGGAAAAGATGTCGAAGTCTCGTGGCAATGTGGTGGCCCCGGATAATCTGGTGGAAAAATATGGCGCAGACACGGTGCGGGCGTATCTGATGTTTTTCTCGCGCTGGGAGCAGGGTGGCCCCTGGAATTATGACGGCATTAAGGGACCGCAACGGCTACTGCTGGATGTGTGGAATTTCGCGCTGGCAAATTATCAGCCAACGGCGGTGAATGAAGCGGCGACGAAGGCGTTGCGCCGCAAAACGCATCAGACTATCCGTAAGGTGAGCAACGATATTGAATCGTTCACCTTTAATACGGCGGTGGCGGCGGTGATGGAGCTGCGTAATGTGCTCCAGGATGCCCTGAAACAGCGGCAGGTGACCGCTCAGGCGTGGAATGAGGCCATCACCAATCTGTTGCTCTTGCTGGCCCCCATCACGCCGTACATCAGCGAGGAGTTATGGGCGCGACGCGGCCGCGGCTATAGCGTCCATCAGCAACCCTGGCCCACCTGGGATGAGGAGATTGCCAGGGAAGAGGAAATGACGGTGGTGGTGCAGGTGAATGGTAAAGTGCGCGACCGCTTTGAGATGGCGGCAGATACGGCTGAAGAGGAAATTAAAGCGGCCGCGCTGGCTTCCGAGAAGGTGCGGGCCTGGTTTGAGGGCAAAGAACCGCGCAAGGTGATTGTGGTGCGGGGGCATTTGGTGAATATTGTGGTGTAAACAGACGTGGTGCGTGGTGCGTAAATGTGAAGCCAGCCGGATTTTTTAGAATCCGGCTGGCTTTTTTGTTAGCACCGTTGGTTAATGAACGTTCACTTGATAACCGCGATCAGATTATCTCGGTTTTTTGAAGCGCTCAAACAGGTGCAGGGTTCCCGTCGCCACGCCTAGCACTGCCAGCATCGCCACCATTAACCAGCCTGGCTGTTCAGCCACGACCGTTTGCATCGTTGGCTCCTGAAGAGCCGTGGGGCTGGGAGCACCATCAGCCAGGGTAAACTGACCCAAACTGGTCAGGCCGGTTGCTGTCACAAAATTGTGCGTGGTGTCCACACTCCCCCCCACCGGAATCCAGGCCGCACAGGGTCGCCCGGCAGGACGCATCCATAATTGCAAACCCGTTTCTGTCATACCCGCAATCTGTCCCTCGGTATACTTGAAACGTAGATTGACTGTAGATCCCGCTGTCAGCTTTGATGATTCGACTGTCCAGATGGGCATTGCCAACCGGACATCAGTGGCGCAGGGGTGAAAGGCATGGCGGGTCACGTTGATATCACCATCAATCAACGCTCCGGCCGTAAAGTCTACTCTGACCCAGCCTGATCAAAGGTGACGGGCAAAGGGGATTACCAGCCAGGTTTAAGTTCTGGCGTTGGCGGAAGGCCGGCAGTGGCTGGAAAGCGGCTCCCCGAAAATCAGATAGGCGGCCCCACCGTTACTGAAGACGATGTCGTTATCGGTCGCCCCAACCAAAAAATCAGCCAGACCATCCCCATTGACATCCCCGGCTCCCGCCACAGCATTGGCTCGATCATTATTCAGGACCCCGGCGTATTTAATAGCCGTGGACAGGCTGGCCGTAGCCGGGCCAGCACTGCCCAGCACTAAATAACCCGCCCCCGAATCTACGGTGGTATTAAGTGGCGCACCGATGAGGAAATCGGTAAAGCCATCCCCATTAACATCGCCTGCCCCACCGACGCTTGTACCTGCCTGGTCGCCAGCCGCCTCGCCTGTGTACCGGATACCGGCCACGGACAAAGTGTTGGCGGGCAAGCCGGGTCGGGTCAACAGCAGATAGGCCGCTCCAGCATCGGCCGCGGTAGTATCGTTGAGAGGTGCCCCGGCCAACAGATCAGCAAACCCATCGCCGTTGACATCGCCAGCCCCAGTGACACTGTAGCCCGCATTCTCTCCCCCTGAACCAGTGAACTGAACGACTGTAGGTGTACCTATGCCAAGATTCACACTTGCAGGAACGGCACTGCCCACGATCAGATAAATAGCCCCAGAATTGGCCCCCGCATCCGCGTTAAATGGTGCGCCAATCAGCATGTCGGCGCGACCTTCACGGTCAGTATCACCCATGATAGCGACGCTCCGACCTGCATTGTTACCTGCTGCTTCGCCGGTATACTGAATAGCAGTGGAGAGGTTGGCACTGGCGGGAGTGGCACTACCTAACACCAGATAAGCGGCTCCCGCGGCCGCGCCACCGTCTCCGTTCAAAGGTGCGCCGATGAGCATATCATCAAACCCATCCCCATTGACATCGCCGCCACCAGCGACACTGAAACCAGCCTGGTTACCCGCCGCCTCACCGGTGTACTGGATGGCCGTGGACAGGTTGACGCTGGTGGGCGTGGCACTTCCCAACACTAGATAGGCCGCTCCGGCATCCGCGCCACCATCGTTGTTGAGATAGGCACCAATGAGCAGGTCATCGAAGCCATCGCCGTTGACATCGCCCGCCCCAGCTACACTGATACCAGCGTTGTCGGTATCCGCCTCGCCGGTATATTTGATGGTGGGTGTTTGCCCTAACCGTTTACTCAAACTCCACCCGCCTGGACCGCCCAGCACCAAATAGGCGGCCCCCGCATCGGTTGCACCGTTCAGGTTAGCCCCAACAAGAAAGTCGCCGTAGCCGTCCCCGTTGACATCCCCCACGCCGGCCAGACTCACACCGGCGGCATCGTTGGGGGTCTCACCGCTGAAATGGGCACCAGCACTGCCATCGGCGCGGCCGCTGCCCAGTGCGTAAACGCCCCTTACCCCCGTTATCATGACCAACAGAATTAAAATGAGAATAGCCAGTTTCGTCTTCATGGTTTGCGCCTCCTGAGGGCAAAGCATAAAACGAATGATGAATAGGCGTAACTATCAACAGTGGGTTCATGAGGCTATCAACAGTGAGTTTATGCAACTGTCGAAAGTTATACCGGGGGATACATATTACATGGGGCGTAATGGTCAAGATTGGTTCATTCTTCGAGAATGCGCCACTCTACGCCACAAGAGGCTACATCTTTTCCAAGACTTCGCTTGGAAAAAAGGTGTAAACACGGATAGGAAGAACACGGATAAAAGCCAAAGCCATCGGTGTTTCTCCTATCCGTGTAGACAAGATTTCCAAAGCCTTCCATTTTTTGTAACCGTTCAGCCTTCCGAAGGTTTGTTCCACTGGTCAACACTTTTCCTGAAACCTTCGGAAGGTTTTCTCACCAGAGGATGAACGCTTATCATTTTCAAAAAGATCGACGATTTTTGTCGATGTTGGTGCGTAAGTGCCTGAATCATGAAAGATCACTCAAGCATCAACAAGGCACCCGGTTGCACCGCTTCGCCAGTGGTACAATGGATGGCGCTGACCACGCCATCGTGGGGGGCCTGGATGGGAATAACCATTTTCATGGATTCTAGCAGGATGAGTTTGTCGCCACTTTTGACACTATCCCCTACTTGCACCAGGATTTGGGAGACCAGGGCCGGAATGGTAGCGGAGAGGGAACCAGCGTCGCGGTTGTCACTGCTTTCGCCTTGCTCGCGGAGCCGTTCGTAGGTGAAGGTGTGACCGTTGAACCAGAGTTGCCGGGTTTGGCCATTGGTGTGGAGAGCCAGGCGAAGTTGCGGCCGCGAACCATCCTCTTGCTCCACTTCCACCACCACATACGCCCCTTCCTGATGCAACAGCCGTAATGGCGTCACCCGGCCCGCTATCGTGACCCACATCTGCTCCCCTGACGGGTTACTTCTAGCTCTTGTTCCTGGTCGTTGAGTTTAACTTTGAATTTCATCATGTATGGCGTGGTGCATGGTGCGTGGTGCGTCTATTCCTAACACGCACCACGCACCACGTAACACGAATTATGCCAGTTCGTTCATGTTCAAGGCAGAGCAAAATCAAACTTACTCCCCTTGCCTTCAATGCTTTCTACCCAGATGCGCCCATTATTCAAGGTCAGTAGCTCTTTGGCCAGGGCCAACCCCAACCCCAATCCACCTACCTGCCGCCGCATAAAATGCTCCACCTGGTAAAAGCGGTCAAAAAATGCGATCCAATTTATCCAGGGGAATGCCGACCCCATTATCGCGCACGGAACACCATACCTCATCCCGTGCCGCTCACAATAACTGCCACAATGCCCCGCCGGGTGGTAAATTCACGGCGTTGTCCAACAGGTTCCTAAAACCACTTCAATCATGCTTCGGTCCGCCACGACGGGCATGGGTTGTTGGGGATTCTCACCGAGGTTCTCCGCTCGATGAACCGGTCGCGCTATAACGACTGGTGATCTCTTCAACCAACTCCCGGAAATCAAATTTCTCCACCTTCAACTTCAGCCGCCCTGTATCCACGAATTGCAGATTAAACATATTCTGCATAATTGTGCGCAACTGGATGGCCGCTCCCATCACCGTATTCATCTGATCCGCCAGTTCCGGGTCTACACTATCCCGTAAAAAAGAGACATACCCCAAAATAACGGACAACGGTGTGCGTAACTCATGCGAAGCGATGGCGATAAAACCGCTTTTAAACTCATCTAATTCGCTGAGCTTGCGGTTGGCACGGGTGAGGGCGTCAATCAGACGGGCTTTTTTTCCACCGCCACCCCGGCCAGATCGGCCAGGGTGGAAAGGGTTTCGCTATCCTGGGGGGAATAATCACCTTCAACCTTATTAACCGCTTCCAAAACCCCCACCGTTCGTTCCCCATCGTGCATGGGTACACCTAAGATGGAGCGGGTTTTGAATTGGATGGCTTGTGACACTTTGGGGTTCCAGCGGGGATCCTGGGTCACATCATCAATAATCAGCGGCTCGTTGGCCTGTAAAATGGCTCCAGCAATGCTGTTGTCCAAAGGCACTGGGAAATCCACAAGTTTGGGGGCGTGGGCGCCAGAGTGGCTTTGAAGCGCAATTGGCAGGGTGGCCGGGTCGAGGAGAAGAATGGATGCACTTTCCAGGCCGGGAGCGCGGCCGCTTCCCGGATGATAAATCTCAGCAAATCATCAAGGTTGGTGGTGGAGTTCAAAACCCGGCTCACTTCCACCATCCGGGCCAGGCGAGTGTTGTCCAAATCTGGTTGACTATGGGCGGAAACGGGATTCATCAGGTCATTCCCTCGGCTTTTTTTCTTGTTCATAGCCATGTACAGATACCCCCAACCAACAACAAGGCAAAACTAAACCATTGCAGAGCACATAACTCAAATGCGGCCCTTCGGACAGATCTATTTCTTGGGCCGCGCGATAAGGTAGCCCAGGTTCATCTTCGCCAGGAGCTTGCTGAATATAAGGTAAAGGGTATAAGGCAGTTGCCTGCATGACCTCAATGTCTATCCGGTATTGTTCAGCTTTGAAAGTAGTCTCGGTAGTATCGTTCACTGTATTGGGCGACTACCGGGACCGCTGAACATATCCGGTAAGGGTTGTTGACTCAACTGTGTTGTACTGTTCTATCATGTCAACTTCTGCCTGGGGAATCCAGCCTTGATCACCAGAATGGCAGTGTTGTCATCCAGCCACAAAAGGGGTAACAAGGTTCGCCCGTTTGCCCTTGCTACGGTTGGAGTTGGATGATGAGCAGTGGTATAATCGAATTGCCCGCGGCCACGTTTCATTCGATCGCTTCATCGCCAGCAAGTCAGGTGTGCTTTCACAATAGGTCAGGTGACCGCAGAAACGCGTTGTTTTTATTCGAGCCACCAACACCGCATTACTGGCACGCCGTTCATCCAGCCGATCCAACTGCCAGATACCCAGACGTATCAGCAAAGTTATTCCCAGAATGACCACCACCGTCAGCCAACGCCAACGACGATTGATAAGCGGCCGCAACCATTGCGCCATAAAAATACCTCAAGCCACCTTCCGGCGACGCCATTGCCACACACCTACAACCCCGCTATCACGATAACCACCACCCTTACGATCAACAACCAGTTAGGCTACCATACCCCACAGGAATAGCAAACCCCGCTGTGCCATCACAACCCCAAACACTCATCTTTGACAGCAATGGTAATATCCACATCCCTTCTTCATTTAGTTCCACTTCCGTCTATTAGAAAAATTTAACGTCAACCAATTCGTGGGTGGCAGGAGTGGTGATAGGGTCTTCGACCTGATTGAGGCAAAGGTGATTGCCACAGATGGTCTAAAGAATGTCGCCGGTAGTACCAACTTCGGCTTTTTCAACCACCAGGACGGCCACATGGGCTGGTTGGTTAGTGACCAGGGGATCAGGCCAGGTCCAGGCCGATACCTGACAATTATCCACATCAACGGCAATAAGCTGGGCCGTACCTTCACTGTGTGCCTGGGCCACCACGATAGGCAGTATCAGGGCCAGGAATAGTATTGTGACAACCAGCAAACGTTCCATGTAATTTACAACTCGAGAAGTGGCCTTTTATGCGTACCCAAATGCGCCTCTCGGCTTCATTTCTACGCTCTTCCTGCCGCATAAAGTTAAAAAGTAAAATCAGGGCGGCAATAATGTACATCATACTCCCCGGAATCCACATGATAATGCCACTCAGGGCTTGATCTTCTAATACCGACAACCCGGTAATTCAAGAATACTGTTCCATAAAAACTATAGATGGGTGAGGGTGGCAATGAAAAACGCCCAAAAATCATGTTGGCGGGCACACCATGTGTGCTTCCCACCCGCCCTAATAGGAAATTTTGATGAACTTTAGGGCCAGCCCCAGTCACGCGCCACCAGAATAACATGGCGGTCAGGAAAAAGGTGATATGTTCCAGATCGTGTACCCAACCGTGACGCAAAGCGGCATTGTACAGAGTTGGGATGCATACCAACCCCATAACACAATGATGTACATCATCCAGACC
>JADJUV010000002.1 GCA_016716885.1 Candidatus Trichofilum aggregatum
GCACGGATGGCACAGCCGCCCAGTTCGACGGCAACGACATCCTGCGTAGTTTTGAAGACCTGTCCCTGCCCGCCACCGAACGCACCATCGCCCTCTGGTTTAACACCACCTGCGCCAACTGTGGCCTCTTTAGCTCTGTGCAGGGCGATTTCCCCACCCTGACCGAACATGATCATGACATCTTCCTGGATGCGGGTAAAGGTGGTATTGTGAGCTTTATCACCGGGCCAGCCAGCCGCGAACTGCGCTGTTCGGTGGCTAACAGTTACAACGATGGTCAGTGGCATCAAATCGTGCATACCCTGGGGGATAACGGCAACAGCCTGTATCTGGATGGGGAACTGGCGGTGAGCAGTCCGACCACCGGCTCCACCTTTACCCGCGCCGGATGCGGTGCTGGTGGAGTTGTTCGCCCGCGGCCTGCCATTCCCTATTTCACCGTGCAAGCTAGACGACGTGGTGATTCTGCGATGGCGACATGTGAACGCTACCGTCCAGCCAGATCAGCATCCGGGCGTGTGATGCGTTTGGACATTGCGCGGCCGCAGTCCCACCACAAACCGTCGCCTACATCGGCACCAGCCAAAACCAGCTCAAACCGTCCGGCTCACTGCCCAACGGCATCGAGCGCACCGTCCTGAGCGATCCCCAAAACCGGGAAATGCTCATCGAACGGCCCGGCCGGTCATCACCAAACATCGTCCTTTGACGAAGCACACGGCAAACTCTACTGGGCGGAAATGAACAGCGGCGCGTACAACCAGCCCGCGTCTATCTGGCGGGCCAACCTCGACGGTTCCAGCGTCGAGCAAATCGTCCCCAACCTCACCGCCTACGCCCCCGAAGCGTTACAAATCGCTATTGATCCGGTGGGCAACAAATTGTACTGGACACAAAGCTACCAACTGTGGTGGGCCAACCTGGACGGCACACTGCCCCAGGTCATCTATGCCGTACCGGACGATCCCGGTTTTGGTGGTGGCCTGCGTGAGTATCATCATATTGGCGATGTAGCCGTAGATTTGCTCAATGGTCGCCTCATCCTCAGCGAACGGCGGCTCCGCTTTGACCGGCCCATTGCCGGCATCGAGATCTTTAACCGCTCCCCTCGTGGTCGCTACCCAACTTAATGGCACATCACCCCAGTTCCTTGCCCAGGTTGGGCGCAGGCTGTACCTACGCCAACTTCTACCAAAATGTCGGCTCAGGTATTGACCCGACCCTCTGTGTAGACGAGACTGCCGGTATGGATGTGGAATCGGTGGCCGTCGTGAATGGCACCGCCTACTGGACAGCCGTTGATCCGGGTTGGACGGGTTCGGGTGTTTATGGCCAGCCGTTCGGCGGGGCCACCTTCACCGTCGCCCCCTGGAACTGAACAGCAGTTACCCTGGTCTGCGGAGCAATCCGCTCCCCCACCTGTACATCCGCCCACCGGCACGGCCGTCTACGTGAACTGGCGGAAACCATCGTGCGCGGCGAAACCGGGGGGTGAGTTTACCCCTCTTCAGCAACTTCCGCGATGAGACGCCCGCCCCGGCGGTGGGTACACAGGCCCGTCTCAGTAGCCAGATGCTCACCCTGGCCGTTACCCAAACCGCGCAGGCCGTACAAACCGAACCCGGCGATCTGGCGGTCGGTCTGACCTCACCGGCGGTGGTGATGCTGGATAGGGATAGTTCCGCTACCGAAGTGGCCGTTCGCAACAACAGCGGCCTGCCCGCCGATAGCACCGAACTGACGTTGACTCTGCCCACTGGGGCGACGTTTACCGGTTCTAATGGCTCGTGCGCGGCCGCGTCCACTACCGTCACCTGTGATCTGGGTCGCTTCCCGTCGTTAGAGCAACAAACCATCCGTATCAGCTTCACGATTGCCGCCAACACCGTGACCCAACTCAGTGCCACGGCCACCGTAACCAGTGCCACCGCCGATGCCAACCCCAACGACAACAGTGCCACGAGCAACAGCATCACCGCTGCGCCCACCATTGCCGCTCTGCCCGGTGTACCTTACATCTACTACAGCACATCATCGAACTGGTGCGTGTTCCCTTAATCGTGCGCCCAGCCCGCGTCTATTGGACGGAAGTGGTGACGATGGTCTACACCCGTATCCGCAGTGCCAACAACGATGGCAGCGACGTACAAACCATCGTCCCCATCGTCTACGGGCAAAAGGGTCTACTCTTTGACCCCATCCGTAACCTGCTCTACTGGGTCGGGCTGGACAGCCAACAGCGGCAATACGTCATTTACCGCAGTAACCCCGATGGCAGTAATGTGCAGGTGGTCTACACCGCGACCACAGGCGCCCAAATCCCGCAGCCTGACCCTCGACCCCTACGCCCAAAAAATTGTACTGGCTCGATAGTGTAACCGATGGAAGGAACCCTCTTCCGCTCCGACACCGAAGGAGGCCACTCTGAGGCCGCGTTGGACATATATCGGTTCTGATGCGCGTGGTCTGGTAGTGCTCCCGGCCCAAAATACCCTTTACTACAGCAAACCTGGCAGTTTGTACCAGGCCGAACTGGATAGCTCCGGTCAGACGGAACTGGTCTGGTTGGGCAACCAACGTTACTACGGTGTCACCGCCTTGATGCGACGGTTTCCCGGTCGTTTACATCAAGCCGCCCACTTCCAACCCGGCCTATGGTCTGTCTGCGCCTTATGCCGCCAGCCCCTTGTCGCCCGCCGATCCGTATGAACCGAACGAGCACTCCCGGCTACGGCTACGACATTGACGGCGGGAACGTACCCGGCCGCGATCCATCGCTCCAGCAGTGATCCCTCCCTCGGTCTGGACAAAGACGTGTACCAGGTCGTTGTCCCCGCCGGGCAGGCCATCACCGCCACCACTCTCCTCACTGCCCGCCAATTACGGCCTGTACATCCAACGGGATGATTTCACGGTAGATGTCAGCAGTGAAACAGGCATGGCGACCGAGCGGTGGTCGCCGCCAACTACGCCCACCGACGCCGTAACCTACACCTGACCGTCTTCCCCAGCGAGCCGGGGAACGGCTTCGACACCTACCACTTAGAAATAGACACTGGGGTCGCGCCGCCCAATGGCTACACCAACGCCCAATGTCTGGCCGTTGACCCCAACGGACCTGCCCGGTGAAGATGGCAACCACACCTTCACTAACGCCACCTCGTTGACCGTCGGTACGGGTCTTCAGGGCGCACTCTGTTACGAAAACGACAGCGACTTCTTCAAATTTACGGCCACCGCCGAGCAAGTCATATCGCTGGATTTGCCCGTTCGACCGGCCGATTACGGCATCCTGATCCACGCCCCGATGGCTCCTTCCGCCAATCGTTCATCGCCCTGAACTATGCGCCCCAGGTCACGCTGGATGTGGCCGGTGAATGGCGAGTGCTCGTGCGTGATAACGTGTTGACGCCCACCAACGTCCCGTACCAACTGCTCGTCACCGACCTCACCTGTGGTCAGAACGGTAGCTACGGGCCGAACATGTGGCGGCCTGGCGGCGGACCTGACCGGGACATCACGGGTGTTTGCCTCTCCATGCACGGACGCAGACCTGGATTACTACACCTTCCAAAGTGGGGCCAACCAGCAGTTGACGCTCAACTACTGCAGCCAACCCCGCCAACGCCACCATCACCTGGTTGGGGCCAACGGCGAACAGGACGGCTCGACCCCGGCTTAGAAGGCAAATTCGACTGAGAAGTGCCGGTTGGTGCACCCTCACCGTCGCCAACAGCGGTCTGAGCGGCAGTGACGCCTGTACTGTTCAATGGCGGGTCGCCGCTCCGTCCGGCCCCAATACCGGCACCCCCTACGTCTACTACACCGACGCCTTCCGCTTCACCGGTGTCGCCCTCAGCGCGGATCACGTAATCGAGCCGCTGCTATTAGACGCGGGCGCGTTAACCTGGGACACCCTGGCGACGGACACCACCCGGGGTTGGCTCTACTTCTACGACCTGAACGCTAACAGTCCCTTTCCGCTCCGACCTGTACGGCACGAACCCGCAAGCGGTCATCACCGACGCCAACCCGGGCGGGGTGGTCACCGTACCCCATGTCGCCGATGGCGGTGGATGAAGCCAGCGGCCGCATCTACTGGTTACAACCCACCGGCGCGTCCGCCAGTACCGCCTCCCTTCATCATGCCGGAGCAACGGGGATGGTACGGGCACGGTGCGGGTGGTCGGCAATGGCCTCAACCGCGACTGTCTTGGGTAGACCCCATCAAGGGGGTTCTCTACTGGAAGGAAAACGACACCATCCGGCGCAGTGATCTGGACGGCAGCAGAGTAACGACACTCTACACCGCCACCTCTGGCAATCAGGTGGTTGACCTGGCCCTCGATCCCTACAGCCAAAAACTATACTGGCTGGATCCCAACCAGCAAACGCTGTTCCGGGCCAATAGTGATGGCACAGGCATCACCGCCATCGTGACCGGCCTCGCCGCCGGGGCGCGGGGTGTGGCCCTTCAGCCGCTGGACAATGCCTTGTACTACAGCAACTGCACGGACATGATGCCGGGCGCAGTTGGATGGTTCAAGCCGGCCGCAATCGCCTCCCTCTCCGGTACGTACCTGGGGCCAAGCAACCTCAACCCTGGCACATACCTCAATACACCCATCGGCACACCCGGCTCATCGCTGGCCTTCGGCTACAATACCCCCATTGTCAGCCCCTGCGCCCTGGCCGACATTCACGAACCGAATAACGACAGTGGCACGGCTACCCCGTTGACAGTTATCACTCAAACGGACGCGACCGGGGCGTTGTGTAATACCGTCATCCCCAACCCCACGGATATGGATTATTACCACGTCACCCTGGCGGATCAGAAGGTGTTGACGGCGACGTTGACGAACCTGCCCGCCGATTACCGACTGGTCATCATTCATCCCAATGGGTACGCGGCGCGTTCCGTGACAACGCCGGTCTCACCGATGAATTGGGTGTCATCAGCAACACCAGCGGCGCGCCGGTCGAGTGGGCATCCTGGTGATGAGCGGTACGCCGGGGCAAAACTACGGCCAATACCAGCCACCTCACCCTGGGCGACGTGCCACCCCCGCCCGACCCCGGCGATCCAGACTGCTACTACGCCGACCCTACGACGCCCCCGCTCCGGGTGGTAATGGCACGATTGGCACGGCGACCGATTTGACGCTGGATGCGCCCATTGCGGCCGCGCTCTGTTAGCAACGACGTGGACATGTACGGCTTCGATGGTCTGGACGGGCAACGCCTCACCATTGACCCGCCCATCCGCCCCGATGCCTATACCTCCCCCTACGATCCCGCAGTGGTACGGCCTGGGCTACCCGGCTTACGGCAGTCAGGTCACATTGGACGCCAGCGGCCGCTGGACCATCGCCGTCTCCCATGCCCCCTCACCCCCACCGCACCAGCCAGTACCAACTCCTGGTGACGGATGAAAGCTGTGTGAGCAGTGACGCCTACGAACCCAACGACAGCACGGGCGAAGCAACCCTGTTGAGCAACAACAGCCGCGTCCGGGCCTCGTTGTGCAGTGACAACGATGTAGACACCTACCACATCTGGGCCATCGCCGGGCAACAGTTGACCCTCAACTACCCCACCAACAACACCGGCTCCACTCACGTCGGTCAGTTCGTTGGGCACGGTCAACAGTTGGCACACAAGGCCAATTCGCCATCGGCAGCACCGGCTGGGTCACAGTCACCCTGTCCAACAACACCCTCAGCACCCGAAATGTGCCTCATCTGTTCCAGGCCACGCTCGGTGCGCCCACCACACCCACAGCGGATACGCCCTAGCGTCTACTACAGCAACGCCAGCGACCTGACCCGCGTCGCCGTTATTACCCGCACCATTGAACCCATTCTCATGGGGAATGGCGCGGTGGGCGGCTCGACTATCGCCACCGACCTGACACGGGGCAAGCTGTACATCCTCGACCACTTCGAGCGCATCGTCCGTGTCAACTTCGACGGCACGGGGCACGAAATCATCATCCCCGATGCCGACCCCAACGACATCCTGCGCTTTGCCAATGGGCTAGCGGTGGATGAAGACAGCGGCCGCATCTACTGGATGGAACCCCAGTTAGGGTCGTCACCAACCTGATGAGTGCCAATGGGATGGTACGGACGTGCAGACGCTGGTCACGACCATTGCCAATGAGCGGGCCATTGCCATTGATCCCATAGCCGGATGGGTCTATTGGGTGGAACACAGTCTGTACAATGGCGAAGTCATCGATCAGATCAGGCGGGCCAATCGGGATGGGTCCGATGTGACCGTGGTGTATGCCGCGCCGCCGGGCCGCGAAATCCATGATCTGGCGGTTGATCCCTACCACCAAAAGTTGTACTGGATTGACCCGACGCAATTACAACTGATGTGGGCCGATAGTGACGGCAGTGATGTAGAATCGGTAGCCGTCTCCCTCACCAGCCCCACCCGTGGCGTGATTGTGCGCCCGTTAAACAACGAACTGTACTACACCAGCGGCTTCAATCTGGTCCAAGCAACGCTCGATGGCAGTAATCCCACCACGTTGAGCCGCCTGGAAGGCAGTTACTCTGGCGTCAGTAATCTGGACCCCGGCGGTTTTACCTGACGGGTTTCTCGACGCCCAACTCTAACTCTGGCCTTGGGGTTGAGGCCCCTACGCCCAGCCCTGTACGGATGCGTATGAACCGAATAATAGTGCAGGGGAGCGCGGCCAGCGATCGGCACCGGCTCTATCAGCTCTGTTCTCTGCACATCCAACGCCAACCAGAACGACACCCAGGATTACTACACTATCGCCGTGCCCGATGGGCAGCGGGTGGATGTGACCCTGACTGATCTGCCCCAGGATTATGGCCTGGCCTGCTCCCAGAACGACACCTAGGTGATTCCAGCTACACTCCCGGCCCGGTAGATGAGGTGGTCACGGGTGAATGAAACCGGCGCGGCCATGGACTACATCATTCTCGTCGAAGCGGTTCGGCAACACCACCAGCAGTAACGTACCCCACACCCTCAATGTGACATCGGTGCGCCTACCCCGCCGCCACCACCCCCGCCGCCGCCCGGCGATCCCTGCCCCCGCCGTAGACCCCTACGACGCCTGGGTCTTTAGGTACGGCTCCTTTGCCAATGCCTCACCCATCAGCTTCAACACACCCCATCACGGCTGCGCTCTGCTACGAAAACGACCTGGATATGTACACCTTCAGTGGGGTTATCGGCCAAAATGTGGTGGTTGATCTGCCAGTACGGCCAGCCAATTACTATGTGATGGTCTACAAACCGGATGGGACATTATTCAAAATGTTCCACCCGCTTACTCGGCCACCTATGGCGAAGCATCACCCTCAGCGAGGGCGGCAACTGGTACGTGGGCGTCCGGCAACCCACTCTGCCCCCACCACCGACCAGTACCAACTGTTGTTGAGCGCCAACACCACCTGCTCCGGTCTCGACCCCTACGAACCCAACGATGAACAGGGCAGTGGTACGACTTTGGGGCTTCACCACCGCCACCCTGTCCGCCATGTTGTGTGAGACCAGCGATACTGATTTCTTTACCTTCGATGTGGTGGTCGGTCAACGGGTTCGCATCACACCCCGCGTCATGACGCCCGGCATGGAAATGATCATCGGCTTTCCGGGTGGTGGTTTTGGTTCTACGCAAGACCCCGTTGACAGCATTATGCGGGAAAAGTGGGGAGTTCACCCTGGGTCTGCACTCCCAAGAACCCGAAGAGAATCTGCCTTATGAAGTGGACATCCAGGTTGATCCGGTTCCCACACCCACGCCACTGCCCAACAACTGGAGTTGTACCACCTATCCCAGCACCGACATTCCCCAGCCGATAGATGATCTGACCACCGTTGGTTCAACCGTATCCGTTCCCGCTTCCGGGACAGTGACTCATGTGGGCCTCCGCGACATTACCTTTGATCATGGCGGCCTATGGAATCTCAGCTTTAGCCTGGATTGCGCCGAATGGTGCAGTGGTGGATTTGTTCGACTTTGATGCAACCGGCAACTTCTATGTGTGGTGCGGTGGTTCCAACTGTCGGCACCTCACTGGATGATGGGGCTATTCCGGGCCTGATTCCACCCCAGTTCCCCAACGACGGGGGCACCTTCCAGCCCAATCTGAGCAGTTTCGCCCCGTTCAACGGTCTATCTAGTCAGGGAACCTGGACGATGTTCATCACCGACAACTTTGCTCCCGAACCGGGTGATACGGATGCCGGTGATACGACGGGTGATCTGTTTAGTTGGGGGTTGGAAGTGTGTGTGGATAACGGCAATCCGCCCGATCCTACGCCTACACCATCCCCCACCTCTACACCGCCACCCCAGCCGACCAGTGGTACACCTACACCGCCTATAGCGACCGGTACGCCTGCCCCCACCCCCACAGCCACGGCCACCAGTTGTGCCGTGAATGTGGACGACTATGAGTGATAACACAGCGGGTGCGGCCACGCTCTTCGATATGAGCACACTCACCAGCGGTAATCATACCTTCCATACCTTCACCGATAAGGATTGGATGAGCTTTAGTGCCATAGCCGGGCGCGAGTACACCTTTAGTGCCAACAAACTTGGCACGAGTGCCCCGGTATCGCTGGCTATTTACCGCAGTGATGGCACAACGCTGGAAGTTGTTTACACGGATGAAGTCAGCTTTACCCCCTCAGTAACAGGTGATTATTACCTGGTGGCGGGGGCGACAACCGGGACAGCCCTGCCCTGTAATGCCAGCTACAACGTCGCGCTCACGGTGACAAACCCCAATGCGACACCCATCCCCACTCCCATCGGCACACCGCCGCCACCCGACCATGATCGTCCGCCAGTCAGCAGTGCCATCATCACCCCGACCAACGGCACGGCCATGACAGCCATCGCTCCGGTCACGGTAGATGTGGGGCTGGCGGCGGATAGTGGGATCGGTACGGCGGTTCTGCACGTCAACGGCGCGGCCATTGACAATTACACAGCGCCCCCCTCGTTGCTGGATACTGTCTGGCAGCCAAGCTGGACACCGACTCAAACAGGTGTGTACACCCTGACGGCTTACATCACGGCCACCAATGGCCTGACGGCCACCAGCCCGGCCAGCGTTGTCTATGTGGATACGGCCAACCCAACGGTGAGTATCACCACGAGGTGATTACCCAGGCGACATTACGTGATGATGGGTTGTACGGCTTACACGGCACAGCCAGTGATGACAGCCGGGTGCACCTGGTGGAAGTGCAGATTGACGGGGCGACTGGCAGAAGCGGTCCTGACCGGCAATAATTGGCTGCTGCCGATTGCGCCGCTGGCTCAGGCCAATGCGAATGGTGGCACGTTGCCATCACGGTGTGGGCCACCGACATGGCCGGGCGGATCACCACCAGCAATGCCAACCTGACGTTGGATGTGGTGGCGCCGGATCCGTTCACCATCACCACCAGTCGACCAGTGGGTACTGATCTCGCCGACGCAGATCATCACCGGGTTGGACAGCCGCCTGAGTTGGCCGGTAATCTCGGGGACGGTGAATGTGTATGCGGGGTGGTCGTCTATTGTGACGCCGACGCTGGGCACGCTGACGCAGTACGGCGCGGCCGCGGGTTCCCATGATCAACTACAAGTAGAATCCACCGCCCGCTACGGCCACGTCGTTGCCGTAGACGCCAACGGCAACCAGACCGCCCTGACCAGCGGCCCGTTCTACTTCGATGGCCCCCAAACCCCCGACCTGATCAGCGACATCGAGGTGAGCAACTGGACGGACAGCGGTAGCAAACAGGTGGGGCAGATGAACGGAACCAACTATGGAACCCAGCAACTGTTCGCCGGGTGGAATGCCAGCCATCTGCGCCTGCGCTGGAACGGGATCAATGTAGACGGCAACGGCGACCTGTACTTCTACCTGGGCACAACGACCGGTGGCTCCACCGACCTCTTCAACCCGTTCGGAGCCGATGATCCGGGTGTTCTACCCTTCGCGGCCGATTACGTCATCCATGTCAGCAGTAGCCTGACGGCCACGTTGTACACAGCCGGCGGTGGTTGGACGACCGTTGGGCCGGTAGCGATCACGGCATCGGGCAACAACACCCGTCTCCTCATCCCATTTGCCAGCCTGGGCATTGCCACTCCGGCCAGTGCCAGCCTGCAACTGCTTGTGTGGCTTCCGAAGAAAGTACATTGGCGGTCTGGGCTACCATCCCGGATAAAACCTGAAACAGCCGACCTGGACGCAGTACATCCAGTGGGCTTCGTTGGCTAGTGGTATTGTCCCGGCCAACGGCGTTTGGGCCAATGCCCAAATCGAAGCGGCCATCGCGGCCTACCCTGATCCCGCCATGAAGGTGGGTGTGGGCGACACCATCACCCTGACCCTGACCTACTCGAACACGGGCACGGCCGCTCTGCCGCAACTGACAGTGAATGGTGCGGGTAGTGGCGGTGTTTGTGGTGAACAATGGGCCACGAACGGCGAACAACATCCAGCCCGGTAGCGGCGGCACGTTGACCCTGTTGGGAACGATCAATGCCAGCGGCTCGGTGGATGTAACGTTAGCGGATAGTTACCATCGGCCCTATGCATTGGACACGTTGATCTACACGTTGGACAGCAGCGCACCGGTGAGTATCTCCATTGCGCTGGAGTATGTGGGCAGTTTTACGAACACGATCAAGGCGACCGCTGAGGATGAGTCACCGTTGGCGACGATAGAGGTGGAGATTGACGACGGACTGCCGTTTGGGCCAACGGCCACGCAGATTGTGACCTGTGTGCCGGGCAGTGGCACGGGAAATGCGTTTGTGTGTAACTGGAATGCGGGCACGGTGACGGATGGGAATAGTTATACCTTACGCGGCCGCGCCACCGACATTCATGGTAACGTCAGCAGTTGGAGCAGTCCCATCAACGTGATTGGGGATGCCACCGCTCCGGCGTTGACCCTGGGCACGGTCACGCAGGCGGCCCTGAGCGATAACAAGCTGGGTGGGCACGAGTTGGTGCTGGATGGCACGGTAGTGGATGAGCGCGTGTGCGCGGGAACGCAGGTCTGCCTCAGTGAAACCATCACCGTCACCACCTGCCTGGTCGGTTCCGTCCTGCCCGCCCCGGATAACACCTGGTCGCTGGCCCTACCCGGCAACTACAACGGCATCACCGGCACACTCAGCATTGTCGGCTTTGACAAGGCCGGGAATCCCAGCAACGTGTTCACCCAGACGCTCTGGCTGGACACCGTTTCCCCTGTTATCAGTACAACCGTGGCTCCCAGCTATGTGCAGATGCTGAGCAATACGGTTGTAACCTTCACCAGCGGCACAACCATAGACGCCAGCGGTCTGATGTCGGCGACGGTGGTGATGCTTTTGCCCAACGGCAACAGCACCATCGTCAACGGCACGGTCAACGGCAACACCTGGGTTGTGGGGTATGAATTCACGCTGGCTGGGGATTATGAAGCCGTCCTGATCCTCACCGATGGGGCAGGCAACCGCCAATACAGCCCCATCTGGCAGTTTGAAGTCGGCAGCGATCCCACGATTGTGCGTTTGCTAAACATGAACGTTGGTAACAGCAACGTTCTGTTGCCAACAGTCGCCATGATGTTGCTCCTGATGGGTTTGGTCGGCGTCACCTTCTGGTTTCGGCTGCGCGAGAGTCGTCAACGGTAGAAACAGGCGATGATGGGCAACTGTCATCACCCCTTGAACCGATAATTCTCGATAGCTGATGACGTACACGCTGTGGCCGGTGTCCTCACCGAGCCACAGCGTGTACGTTTTTCTCTCCAAGCCTGCACTTTGAGCGGTCATGATGCCTCAGATCGTTTTCTGATCGCTCCTTCCCTACACTCATCTCCATTCATTACAACCTCATATCTGGAAAACCCTCTAGCTCTGGCTCTAAACTCAAGGAGATGAGATGATGCTTGAAAAAACATGGCGCTATAAAACATTGGCGATTCTGGTCAGCCTGACCCTGATTTTACAACTCAGCCTGCCCGGCTGGTCCCTCATAACCACCGCCCAAGAGAGTAACGACCCCCCGCCAATCTCTCAGTCTCTCAGTCCCTCAGTCTCTAATCTTCAATCTCCCGTCTCCCCCCTCTCCATCTCCCGCCACCAATCCACCTACCAGGCGGGCAGTACCGTGCTCATCACCTACACCCTGAGCAACAACCAGCCTGTCACCGTCGTTCCTGACATCCCCGAAACGGCGACCATCACCGATACGGTGGCGGCGCTGGCCGGTTTTGATCTGACCGCCGACCCCAACAGTATCCGTGAGGTGAGTTTAGAGACGACCCTGACCGCGGCCGCGACCTACCTCTCTTCCTCTCTCCCCCCAACCCCATCCGGCAACACCTACACCTGGCAACTGCCCGACCTGCCGCCGCAAAGCAGTCACACCTTCACCCTGACCGTGCAAGGGCCAGCCACCGCCGCCAACTTCACCGACCTGGACACCGGGGCGATTCTCTCCGGTACACTGTGGGATTTGAGCGAATCGGCCACCGCCCGCCCGGCCATGCTGGCCCCCAGCAGTTTGGGCAGCACCTTTTTGCGCCGCACCCCGGACGCTGATTTGACGGATAGGGAGATGTTGTGGTTCGCGGCCGCGTACAGCCAAGACCCGCTCACCTCATTTGCCCAGGTACGGGGCATGGCCTACGAGGCATACCCCGGTTCCCTGCGCGGCACACGCGGAACCCTCTGGAACAACGGCGGCAACTCGGCGGATCAATCCAGCCTGCTCATCGCCATGCTCCGCTCGGCCGGGATTCCCGCCCGTTACCGGCACGGCTCACTCAGCCCCGCCACCGCCCAAACCCTCATCGCCAGCATGTTCCCGGCCAACCAGGGGGTCGCCGGTTATCTGCCCGCCGGAACCCCCACCGCCGATCCCGTCAACGATTCGGCTCTCATCACGCAAGTGCAAGACCATTGGTGGGTGGAAGCATATCTGCCCGGCTCCGGCTGGACGAACCTCGATCCCTCGTTTGCCAATGCCAACCCCGGCGACATTTTTGTGGCGACGGTTGCCAACGATGGCACGGATCGTATCGCCGAACTGCCTGCCAGTACCCGCCACACCCTCACCGTCCGCCTGACGCGGGAGTTTTATCACGCCTTCCCCATCGGCGGGACCTTCCTCAGCACCGACAACCCGCTCACTGTCACCTTCAACACCGCCTACCTGGCCGCCAAACCCCTCACCCTCGGCCACATCGTCAACACCACCGATCAAGGCGGCACGGTGTTTGCCACCATCACCCACGATTACACCCCCTACCTGACCGTAGATGGCCCGGATGATGCCACCGAAGGCACAACCTTCCAGGATGTGCTTTCCAACTTCCCCCTGTCGTCCCAATTCACCACCGCCGAATGGCTGGAATTCACCCTGGAAGCACCCAACGGCCAGACCCAGCAGTTTACCCGTGAGGTGAAGGATTTAATCGGCGCGGCCGCGCGCATTACCGGCGGCTCTATCTCCCTTTCTCCCCCGCCCAACAACGCCGCCCTGCTCGACACCGCCGACCTGTTCTCTACCTGGATTCTGCCCAACACCGTGCCTGATTGGGTCATCAACCGGCAGGTCGGGCCATCCCTGCAAACCGCTGTTGCTATTGCCCAGGATGCCCAGTGGCTGAACGGTCTCGACCTGGACAACCTGACCCCGGAAGAGGAGTCGGCTGTCGTCAGCAATACCTTCCGCCTGCAAATTGAGTCGGCCATACTCTTGAGCCGGGCCGGGTTGGAATACGCCGCCACCGCCGACAGCATCCTGACGGCCAGTGAGGATGGTCTGCGCGTACGGGCCTATTTCGAGACGCCACGCCTGGTGACAGTAGCTTCTGTCTACAATCCGTTCACCGAAACGACGTTGGACACCGTAGACCTGCGGACGACATCGGCGCGATTGCTGGTTTATCCGGGCCAGTCCGCGGCCGCGTTCCGGGCCTTCAACTGGGTCAAGGGCATCACCGAGTCCCGCCTGGAAGGGGAAGCCCTGGCCGAAATCAGTGACCAACCGGTGGCGACCACCTCACGCCTGTTCGAGGCCATGCACGATCAGGGCATCACCCCCCTGCTCATTACCCCCACCGATCTTTCCCCGCTCGATTTGTTGGCCGATCCCCCGGCTCATGCCATCGCCGCCCTCAACGAAGGCAAAACCATCCTCATCCCGGCTCAACCTGTCCTGTTGGATGGCGTCACGCAGTGGGGTTGGTGGGAGATTGACCCGGCCAGCGGTGAAACGATTGGCGTCCTGGAAAACGGCCTGCACAGTGCCCTGACGGAGTACCAATTCTGGATGAGCTATGTCAATGACCTCTCCAAATGGCCCAAACGGTATCGGAAGGTCGTCAAGATGTTGTGGGATTATGTGGTAACGAATGTTGTTCCGGCGCTGGGTGGGTTTGCCCCAGAGCAAACGGCTAACGATTGGCGGTATCTGGCTCCCCACCTCTGCCCCGTCGCCGAATGTGGCGTGGAGCAGTTTTTTGTGCCCGATGTGCCCCATGACGCCATCCCGCTACCAGAGATGTTGTTCGGCTACGTTCCGGCCCAGACTGGCGTCATCTACGATCAGGCCAATGTGACCGCCAACGCCAATCAGCCGCCCGGCACACCTGCCTTCACCCTGGGGCTAAATCCGCCCAACACGACGATGAACGCCAGCGGCACGGCGGCTTTCCAGACCACCTTCACCACCAACTTCAGCGATGTTTTCACCACCACCGTTTATGCCCCGGATGGCTGGAACGTGACGGTCAACAATGGGGGGCAAATCACAGCGCGGCCGCAACTCGGCATCATCCCCGGTAGTTACGACATCCAGGTGGTGGCCCAATCCAAACTCCACCCCGACCTGTTCAGTTCCGCCATCCACCCCGTCACCATCCTGGCGACCCAGGCGATGGAACTGGCCTTCGTGCCGGAGCCGAATATCACCGTGCCGATGGGCAACCCCGCCAGCACCAGTCCCAGCAACGACACCAACGATGGTGAGACGGAAGTCCCTGGCGCGGCTTTCACCGTCGTCGTGACCAACAGTTCCACCATTTCCCACACCTTCCAGGTCACGATTAGCGGCCAACCGGCCAACCAGCTTATTTTTAACGGCGTCAAAGGGAGCAACAGCGCGGCGATCAGCCTGCCTGCCGGTGGGGTGGGGCGGATGGGGCTGTACGTGGTGCGCGACAGCCTGCCCAGTTCGGGCGCGTCTTTCCCGGTGAATGTGGCCGCCACCGCTCTTGATGATCCCACCCTGAGCGACAGTGCCAGCGACAGTTTCGTCATGCCTGCCCTGCCGTTCAGCCAGGTAACAGTCGAGCCGGAGACGATTTACGCGGCCGCGAACCAACCCACCCCCTTCACCCTGCATCTCAGCAACGTAGGCAACAGTTCGGCCAGCTTCCCCCTCACCGTCACCGTGCCAGTGACCAGTTGGGTAGTGAGCAGTTACCAGTCACCAGTTATCTTGTCACCGGGGCAGAGCAACAGTCAATTGGTTGACCTCACCGTTCCTGGTGGGCCGTTGGGAGCGACGTATCCGTTGTTGGTTTCTAGTTCTGCGCCGGGCAGTGCGTATGTTCAAACGGCTGTCGCCAACGTGCAGATCGTCGGGGCGTTGAGTGGGCCGATTTTTATTGCCAGTGGTGCGGCGCAAAGCTGTGCGTTGGGCAGTGTGGCCTTACCGGCGGCGGTGGAAAATCTGGCCCAATCGGTGGCTAACCTGGAAAGCAGTTGTGCCGGGGGGAGTTGTTCGTTGCTGGCGCGGGATGGGGCGGTCGCGGCCGCAAACCAACTCGCCAACTACGCCCAATCCACCTCGGCCCTGCTCACCGCCGATGATGATCTGCGGAGTATTGCCACCGTCATGTCCAGCCACACCAGCCAGAGTGAGTTGGAACAGGATATGATGGATTTGGGCGCGGCCGCGACACTTCTCACCACCGAACTGTGCCAGGTACGCGACCATCAGCCCACCGCCCGCTGGACGCCGCTTTTGGATGCCAGTTTGCCCGGCCAAGCCATCACCTACACCCTCGACGTAACCAACCTGGGCGCAGTTGTTACCAGCTACGCCATCACCGTCAGCCTGCCCACCGGCCCCACCGTCCTCAATGAGACGATTGATCCCGGTGACACGACCAGCCTGCCCTTCGTGCTGGCTCCCGTTACCCTCGACAGCTACGACCTCACCGCCACCGTCACCGCTGTGGGTTCCGGCGTGACCCTGAACACGCTCACGGCCCAGGCCACTGCCCGGCTCAACGTGGTGGATAAATTTGTCCAGGTGACAGCCGTCACCCCCAACCCGGCCTTCGTCGAAACGGGGGTCAGTTCCACCACCCTCTCCATTGCCGTGACCAACGTCGCCGGGGTGGCTCGCCCGGCCACCGCCCACACCGAAATTCTGGCTCCAGGCGGAGTCAGCCAATGGTCAGACGCCATTCCCCTCACCATCCTGGCCGGTTTGCCGCGCACCTATGAACTGGCAACGGTAGACACATCCGGCTGGGCCAAAGGCACGTACACCGTTACCGTTGATCTGCGCGATACCAGCAACAACCCCATCCCCAACGGCACAGGTTACGGTTATCTCAGCGTCGGCGAGGCATTGGTCGCCAGCCATGTCGTTATGCCCGAACTGGTCGCCCCCGGAACCGTCACCGTCACCACCCTCATCACCACCACCATCGTCGCCGACACCATCGGCAATGGCAACCTGGACGCCCCCACCACCTACCACGCCCCACACACCACGCAGGAACTCACCCCCACCGTGCCCATCACCTACCCCCTCACCTTCTCCAACACCACCGGGGATGTTACAGAGCCGCTGGCCGCTGGCGGTGAGCCGTTGGCAGAAAGCATTGAAGAGTCTCCAGTCTCCAGTCCCCAGTCTCTCAATCTCTCAGTCTCTCAGTCTCCTCTGGCGGGCTTCCTGAGAACCGAACAAGACAACCCCGCCATCCTCTACACCGGCACCTGGACGAATCTGACCAACAACCGGGCCAGTGCGGGCAGTTATCGCTTCGGGGATGATCCGGGGGATAGTGCCACGGTGACGGTGGATGGTTCCTGGATCAATGTGGGGTTTGTGGCGGATCGGAACAGCGGCCGCGTCGAAATCTTCATTGACGGGTTCAGCCAGGGCATCCTCGACCTGTACCGGCGCGATGAGGTGGCGGTCAGTTTCGTCTACGATGGCCTGACCAATACAACCCACACCGTCGCCATCGTCGTGCAAGGCAGTGCCAACCCCCTCGCCAGCAATGACCGTGTCTACCTCGACTACGTGGACGGCTGGGACGGCGCGGCCGCGGACGGAACCTTTGAACAAACCGACCCCCGTGTCCTGCTCAGCGGCGGCTGGAACAACATCAACGACGCCAACGCCAGCGGCGGCAGTTACGTCCGCAGTAACAACGGCACTGCCTGGTTCATCTTCTCCGGGCCATCCTTCACCTTACACAGCCTGGACAGCACCAGCGGCGGCGAAACCAACCTCTACCTGGACGGGCAATTCCTGACCCGGCTCGATCTATTCGCCTTCAGCACCGTCACCAGCACCTACGCCTTCACCGGCTTCGTGCCAGGGCCGCACATCGTCCAGATCAGCACCTACCGCGACAACGCCAGCGTAGACGCCTTCACCACCCCCGGCATTCCGCCGTTCCTGGACCCCAACCCGGCCCCTGGCGCATTCACCCGCTACGAGGATGATCACCCGGCCTTCCTTTATAACAGCCTGCCCTTCACCACCACCGCCCAGACCTGGACGCGCAACACCACCCTGGCGGCGGATCAGGCCAGCGGCGGGCAGACGATTAGCTCCAGCACCCCCGGCAACACCGCCAGCCTGACCGTCACCGGGCAATGGCTCAACCTGGGTTTTGCCACCGACACCGATGGCGGCGTGGCCGAGATTTTCCTGGATGGGGTTTCGCAGGGGACGATTGACCTGTACCGGAGTGAACGGGGCGTCACCAACCGCATTCTGGACGGGCTGAGCAACAGTAGCCACACCCTCAACCTGGTCGTCATCAGCGGCAGTGTCAAGGTGGATTATGTGGATGTGTGGGACGGTTCCGCCCTGCCCGATGGCACGTTTGATGTGGAAGCGGAGCGGTTCTTCACCAGCAATCGCAGTTTTGATTGGAGCCAGCGCATCAACCCCAGTGCCAACAACGGCAACTACCTGCGCGCCGGGAATGCCAGCAACCTCTGGTTCCCGTTCACGGGGGACAGCGTGACCTTCCAGCCGTTCTACGATACCAGCGTGGGCCGGGTCAAAATTTACCTGGACGAGCAATACATGGGTATTTTTGAACTGTTCGGTGGCGGCAGCACCCCCAACTTCTCCTTCGATGGGTTGGGGGCGGGGGTTCACGTTCTGCGGGTGCAAGGGTATCGCAACAACAGCAGTGTCAATTTGATGATCACCCCCGGCATCCCGCCGTTCTACACGCCGCCCGTCTACACCGGCATTATTCGCTGGGAAGAGGATAATCCGGCCATCCGCTACAACGGCCTGCCCTACACCCAGACGGTCGCCAGTTGGGATCGGGGCAATGATTTGAGCAATGTGCGGGCCAGCGATGGGCAGTACATGACCACGCTGGTCGCCGGAAACAGTGCCAGCCTGAGCTTCAACGGCAGTTGGGTCGGGGTGGGTCTGCTCACCGGCACGGATGCGGGACAGGCAGAAATCTTTATTGATGGGGTATCGCAGGGGGTGGTAGATTTGTTCAGCCGTGAGCCGGAGACGCTGAGCCGGTATTACGGCAACCTGCCTGCCGGGCCGCACACCATTCTGGTGCAAGCCCTGGGCACAAAACACCCCAACTCGACCAATACCCGTATCCTGATTGATTACTTTGACACCTGGGATGGCACACCCCTGCCCGATGGCACGTTTGAAGAGACGGATGATCGCCTCTTTGTCAGTGATGGCTGGACGGTGGTGGTGAATGGGGCGGCCAGCGGTGGCAGTTATGCCAGAGGCACGTCTCTGCTCGACCTGACGGCCTGGTTCCCGTTCTCCGGGGATTCGGTGTCGTTTCAGGCGTGGGCGCAGTTGACCAGTGATCAGGTGGAGATCAAGATTGACGGGGTGAGCCAGGGGTTGTTTGACGGGAAAAGCGTCGCGGCCGCACCGCGCACCTTCTCCTTCACCAACCTCGGCCCAGGGCCACACGTCCTGGAACTACGCCATTACCGGGGCGAGGCCACGATGGACACCTTCATCACCCCGGCGGTTGGCCCGGCGACGGTTCTACCCACCTATACCGGCATGGTGCGCTACGAAGAAGATCACCCCGCCCTCAGCTACAACGGCTTCCCGTTCCGCCAGACCGTCGCCAGTTGGACGATGCCGGGGCAGTTTCAGGCCAGCGGCCAGTTTGTGGGGCGCAGTAGCACCCTCGGCAATGAGGTGTCCCTGACCTTCTTTGGCAGTTGGGTGGCCGCCGGATTCTATGGCGGTATCAGCAACGCCGGAACGGTGGAGATTTTCCTGGATGGCGTCTCGCAAGGGGTGTTTAATACCGAATCGGCCAGCGATACCAGCACCTTCGTCTTCCCTGGCCTCATCACCGGAACCCACACCATCTCCGTCTCCCTGCTGAGCGAAAACGTCTACTTCGACTACTTCGATGTGTACGACGCCAGCCCGGAAGATGATGGCTGGGTAGATGCCGATCTGGTCAACCGCTTTGATCAGGTGCATTATGGCGGCAGTTGGGACAGCACCAACAACCTTTACGCCCAGGGGGGCAGTTATGTGGCCCGCTCGGCGGGTGGGTTTGCCAACACCGCCTGGTTCGGTTTCGTGGGGGATGCCGTGACCTTCCTGGCCTTCAACCGGGATGGCTCCTCAGCAGAGATATTCCTGGATGGGGTCAGCCTGGGGCTGTTTGATCTGACCGCCGAATTCTCCGATCAGCCGTTCCCCCTGCACTTTGATGGCCTGACGGATGGGCCGCATGTCCTGGCGGTCTATGCCGTCAACAGTGTGCGGGTGGATGCGTTTGAAGCCGACCCGGATGTTTTGCTGGATTACACCCCCACGGTTGAATGGTACGACGCCGCTCCGGCTGTACCTGGCCCGGCGACGTACAGCAACCGGGGCATGTTGAGCAGTGTTGTCCTGGGGGATTTGGATGGGGATGGAATTGTGGAACTGGTGGCCCCGGCCTCGAATGGCACGATGTATGTGTACCGGGGGGATGGGCAGGATGCGGGGGGTGGTTCGCCGCTGTTGTGGAGTACGGGGCTGGCGGGCGCGGCCGCGGAACCGGCCCTGGCTGATCTCGATGGGGACGGCCTGGCCGAAATCATCGTCAGCGGCTCCGGTGGAACCTACGCCTTCCACCACGATGGCTCCGTCTACTGGTCCAATCCGGCCATCACCTCAGACCTGCCCGATGGCGGCGGCGTCATTGGCTGGGGCGGCCCCTCGGTGGGCAACCTGGACGGTGATCCCGAACCGGAAATTGTCCTGGCCGCCTACAACGACGCCCTGTACGTCCTCGACAGCGACGGGACGATCCTCTTCCAAGACCCCATCGGCACCTTCCCCACCGTGCCCGCCCTGGCGGACATCACCGGGGATGGGGTGCTGGACATCATCGTAGCCCAGGCGCATACCCTCAAGGTGTACGATTTTGCCAGCGGCGGGAATGTGGCCTGGTCGTACACCCTCACCAACACCACCATCCGCAGTGGGGCATTCGGTGCGCCCGGTGTGGCCGACATTGACGGCGACGGCCAGCCGGAAATCATCATCAACTGGGGGCATCGCGTCGAAGCCCTCAACCACGACGGCTCACTCCTCTGGTCGTACTACGATGGTTTCCTGGTGATCCGGGGGTCGGATGGGCAGAGGCTGTTCAACGAACCATTCACCGGGTCGGGTACGGTGTTGGATTACCCGACGCTGGGGGATGTGGATGGGGACGGGTATGCCGAAGTGGTCACGGCTGGTCGGGAAGGGGTGTTTGTGATCGGGCATGATGGGGTGTGGGCGGCGTCGCGGCCGCTGTGGAACAGCCACGATTATCACATCAGCAACATTAACGACGACTGGAGCGTACCCGCCAACGAGCCAGCCAGTTGGACGGTGCATAACACCTACCGCACCCAGACGCCATTGGTCAACCCCGCGCCGTCGTATGGCATCGTGATGACCCACACCGTAGGGCTGACGGGCGTGCAGGTGCTGACCGATACCTTCTCCCTGCCTGTCACCATCAACCATCCCGCTTACGTCCGCGATTATGTGCAGGCGTGGTATCAGCCGGTGATAACGTTGACCTTTGAGAGCGTGTTGGCGGATATGCAACCGGGTGAGGTGCGGCAGGTGGCCCAGGGCACAACGGTGGTTTATGACCTGTTGAGTGGGCAGAACCAGTGGCAACTGCCGCCGCTGTACGTCAGTGCGCCCCACGTGGTAACAATCAGCCCGGCGGAGCAGGTGAGTGGGCCAGGGGGAACGGCGATTTACACCGCTACCTTGACCAACTACGGGGCCGTGACCGAGACATTCAGCCTGGACGTGGTCGGGTTCGCGGCCGCGTGGGCGACTTACCCGGCGCAGGTGACATTGGGCGCGGGCCAGGTGGCTGAGGTGGCAGTGGCGTTGGCTGTGCCATTCGCGGCCGCAAGCGGAACCTTCCCCTTTAGCCTGGACGTTAGCACCGGGGCCGGGGGCACAGACCAGACCAGCGCCGTTTTGCAGGTGGTCGAGGGGCTGGACATGACCCTGGCTCCGGCGGTGCAGAGCGGCACAATCGGCCAGCCTGTCACCTACACCCTGACGTTGAACAACCTGACCCCCCTCGCCACGACCTACGCTTTGAGCGTGACGGGGGCCGTTTCGGCGACATTACCGGCCTCGGTGCTGGTGGGCGGCAACGGGACGGTGGATGTGGAACTGGTGGCCGTGTCGAGTGAAAGTGGGGCGCGGCCATTTGTGGTGGTTGCGGCCGCGGCCAACGGTTCCGGCGCACGGGCCGAAGGGGTGCTGGACATCGCCACGACCGCCCAGCGGGGGGTGGCGATCAGCCTCGATCCGGCGAGCGGTGTCGGTGGCCCCGGCACACCCATCAGCTACACCGTCACCGTCACCAACAGCGGCACGGTCAGCGATACCTTTGCCCTGAATGTGACGGTTCCGGCGGGCTGGGCGGCACAACTGCTGGCGAATGGCAACCCGGTGACGGAGATTACGCTGAACCCGTTTGCCTTCAACACCGCCGAACTGCTCCTGCTGGTGACACCGGCCAACAGTGCCACCCCCGGCAATTACCCGGTAAGCGTGCAGGCGGTGTCGCAGGGAGACGGGGGGGTGGGGGATGTCGCGGCCGCGAACGCCCAACTGCTCAATCGGGGCGTCGAAGTGACGGTGACACCGGCGACGGTCACGCTCAACCCCACCCAAAACGGCACCTGGTCGGTGCAAATCCGCAACCGGGGGTCGGTGGCGGACACCTACAACCTGACGGCACACGGGGTCATCGCCAACTCGATGCAGTTTAGCGCGTCCAGCGTGACCCTGAATCCGGGGCAGGTGCAGACGGTCCAGATTACGGGGACGAACCTGGATTTCTTCTTGCCGGGGACGTATCAGTTTGTGGTGTTGGCCGTGTCGCAGGGGGATGGGCGGATAAAGAATGAGGACGCGGCCGCGGTGACGTTGACAAGTTATGAAGCGGTAGAAGTAGCCTGGCGACCCGAAACGCAGACGATCACGGACACGCTAACGGCCACCTTCCTGCTGGTCATCAGCAACACCGGCAACATCGCCACCGAGTACCAGTTCACCATCAGTGCGCCAGGGCTAACCATCACCCAACCCGTGACCGAACTGCTCATCCCGGCGCATGGGGTGGTGGCCTTGCCGGTGGTTGCGGCCGCGAGCGGCAACGGGACATACCAGCTCACCGGTACAGCCAGCAACTCCGGCGGGCCATCAGGGAACGCC
>JADJUV010000003.1 GCA_016716885.1 Candidatus Trichofilum aggregatum
GTCGGAGAGTTTCTGGCCCAGAGAGATGGCAATGTTACGCATGATTTTCATGCCAATACGCGGATGGCGATCAATGAGGCGGTCAAAATCCTGGTGCTTCAGGGCAGCCAGCTTCACATCCGTGCAAGCCACCGCCGTCGCCCCATACGGCTGTTGCATAACCATCGAGATTTCCCCTAAAACATCTCCCTGCTGTATCTGGCCAATGAGTTGATGATTATCGGCGGCATAAATATCAATATCCCCATCCATCACCATATACATGACCTTCCCCTGCTCGCCCGCTTGCAAAATCGTTTCCCCGGCCCGAAAGGTAACAATCCGGCACAAGGCGGCGATCTTGCCCAATTCCCCTTCTTCCAGACCATGAAAACCGGCCATTTGCCGTGTCGCCTGGTTGACCACAATACCCATCTGCTTTTCCTCAAACCCCTCACGTACCAGCTTAAACACCTGATAACTCTCTTCCGTGAGTTGGGCCTGGTCAATATCTAAGGGCACATACACCTTAGCCATCTTAACCGTGTCTAGCCGCTCGACTTCATGGAAAACAAAGGAAGGGCAATAAGCCACGGGCACAAAACCCAGGTTGCTCAAGGTGCGCTGAATGGTTGGGGAGTAGGCACTGACGGTGATTTCCAGGTATTCCGTCTGGTAAATATCCTGGGCACGACGATCCAGCTCTTTGAGCAAAAAACCGGCCACATCGTCACGCAGGACGATCATTTCTAGCACTTTGATAGTGTGACCCACTTCGTCTACCACAAAACCGATGGATCCTACAATTTTGTTGTCTTCGCGGACGACCAGGTAGCGGGAGTCGCGGAGTTGGAGCATGAAGAGGCCCGAGGTGAGTTGCAGATTGCCAAAAACATAACGACGGGATAAGCGGCCGCGTTCTATCCTTAACAAACTGGGAAACTCATTCTCCTTCAACTCACTCACCTCAAACCCTGTACCCATCGGATAATCATCCGCGTCATCCACGGCGATCAGATCACTCCGAACCCCCAGATTTTCTAGGGCCAGTTGCCCTAACAAAAACACTTCCGGGATAACCCGTGGGTTATTGCGGCGTAGTTCGCTGGGCAAGTTGCCAAAGAGTTTGCCCGTTAGCACCAGGCTCTCCCGCACCGATAATTTAGCTTTGAGCGGCAAAAAACCGATGGGCATAAACCCAAACTGGTGGGAAATCGTTTGTGCTCCGGTGTGGGCCGTGCGGCATTCTGCCAACCCAAAGTGAAGGCGGCGGTTGGCAAACTCCAATCTCGCCCGCATCAATTCCGAACCCACCCCCAGATTACGGAATTCAGAATGAACCGCCAGACGGCCAAATTCACCACACAGGTCGGCAAAAGCGCCCACTTCAAAATAAACCGAAGCTGTGCCGGCAATCTGGCCATCAACTTCGGCAACCAGAGAAAGGTAACTATCTTGATAAATGCTCCGCTTGAGCCATTCATCGCTGTAAAACGCTTTGTAGGGATAGTCATGACCGTACACGTCGTAGTAAAGCGACCGCACGGCGGGTATATCCGCTTCGATAAATTGACGGACGCGAATGGGGGCGGACATAAGGTACTCCTCGATGGGTTTCAGGTTTCTGGTGTTGGCCTCATGGGTTGGCACAATTTTACCTCTGATAGGGCGATTGCATACTAGATTTTTGCCACCCGAGCCGTGGATCTCAATCCACGGCTCGGGTGGCAAAGTTGCAGGGCTTTTCTAAAGTCCACTCGTACAGCTTCACACAACTCCTTAGCCAATTTAGTCGGAAGACCCATCTCCCTGACCCCCTTCCCGAGGGAAGGGGGGGCGGTTTTCGCCGGGCCGCCCAAAACCGCCAGCGCCGCCTGGGGGGGGTTAGGGGGGGAAAATGCCCGATACGATGGCGCAGCGCTAAAAAATCGGACTTGGGAAAAGCCGTGCTTTATGTCGCAGCAATTCTCAATTTGTCCTGATTGCCTGGGAATAAATTCCCCGGCTGGTATGAAAAGTACGCTAAAGCGCACTGGAGAATATCTGGCAACAGGCTTTCAGCCTGTTTTGTATACCAGTCAGCGGTTTTAACCGCTGGCGAAATCAGCGGAATTTTCAAATTGAGAACTGCTGTTTATGTCGTCACAAAATTTCGGGATCGAATGAATCGTGCTACAATTCTCGGTTGGTTAACTAAGTTCCTGCCCTACCTACGTTTTTCCAATACATATCAGGGACAATACCAATTCTTATGTTAGTTGATTACCGTGTGCGCCAACGGGAATATTTGCTGGCAATTGGCCGGGCACTCTCTGCCGAGCTGGAATTACACGATGTCTTGCGGATTATTTTGCAGGCAACGGTGGATTTTATTTCGGGTCGGGCGGGTATTGTGGTGCTGGCTGATCCCACAGATCGGGCTTTTCATGTGGCAACCGGTTATGGCTTTCAGCGGGAAGTGTATACACAATTTGAGAAGCTGTTACGTGGCTTACCTTATGACGAAGGGGCCGAACGGGAGAGCATTCAAGAGATCAATGTGGGCGTCAAACGGATTGCCCAGGCCACTAATTTAGGGTTGACTCAGGTTTTGCCTTTACCATTGCTCAGCGGGGAATCGCTTATTGGCCTGATTTATGTGTTTCAGGTAGGGCGGTACCAGATCAACCCAGATGCGGCCAGTTTGCTCCAGAGTTTTGCGGACCAGGCGGCCATTGCGGTCAAGAATGCCCGCCTCGTGGAACGGCTCATTGCGGAGCGTAATCGGCTAGGGGCCATTTTGGAAGCGAGTGCCGATGGGGTGATGATTCTGGACCCGTATTTGCGGATTACGGTGTTTAATCGGGCGCTGAGTGTGATGACGGGTTGGGACGCGGCCGCGACCATTGATCTGCTCCATGATGATATTATTCGCTGGAAAAGCCTCAAAACCGACCTGGATTTGCGCGTGGCCCTGGCTAACGGCTGGCCTCTACCCAATGCCGCCCACCTCACCGTAGAAGGGGAGTTAGAGCGGCGCGATGGCAAATCCATCAGCCTGAGCATCACTTATGCCCCCATGCTGGACACCCGCGGCCGCATGACCGACATCATCGCCAATGTGCGTGACCTCACCCGCTACCGCGAAGAACAAGAGTTGCAAAAGACCTTCGTTTCCGTCATCAGTCATGAGCTTAAAACGCCGGTTTCCATCATCAAAGGGTACGCGGGCACGTTGAAACGGCAAGATGCCAACTGGTCGCCAGAAGTCCAACAAGAATATCTGGAAGTCATTGAGGAAGAATCTGATCGCTTAACTGATTTGATAGATAACCTGCTGGAAGCCTCACGGGTGCAGGCGGGCACGTTCAAGCTGGAAATGAGCGAGTTGTTATTGCCGGGGCTGGTCGCGGCCGCGACGAAAAAATTCGCCAGCCAGACCGACAAACACACCTTCAAAGTGCGTTTCCCACCCGACTTCCCCCTGGTACAAGGGGACGAACGGCGACTCAACCAGGTTCTCAACAACCTCTTTAGCAACGCCATCAAATATTCACCCAACGGTGGCCCCATTGAGGTAACCGGCGAATTACACACCAACTATGTCACGTTAAGCATCCGTGACCACGGTATCGGCATTCCCGAACACCAACAACACCGCATTTTTCAAAAATTTAGCCGCCTGGACAACGCCCTCAGCCGCAAAACGGAAGGTACCGGGCTGGGGCTATTTCTGACCAAAGCCATTGTTGAAGCCCACGGTGGGCAAATCTGGTTTGCAAACAACAGCGATGGCCCCGGTACAACGTTTACTTTTTGTTTACCTGCACCTGAGATTTAGGGAGTTTTGAGTTTCGAGTTTCGAGTTTCGAGTTACAGGTTGCAGGACTACATTTGCACTTTGCACCTTTGCACCTTTGCACCTTTGCACTTCCGCACCACTGCGTGAGTTATTTTTACAGGAGAACCTATGCCAACTCAACTGACCTGTCCCCGTTGCCGTACCCCTTACCTTGCCGATGTGCGGCAAATTGTGGATGTGGGCCGCGAACCCCAATTAAAACAAGCTCTTTTATCCGGCCAATTGAATGTTGCCGTTTGCCCCAACTGTGGCGCGGCAGGCCAGATTGCCACCCCCATCCTTTATCATGATCCGGCGCATCAACTTTTTATGGTCTATGTGCCCCAAGAATTGCAGATGCCCCGCGATGAACAAGAACGGTTCATTGGTCAGATGGTGCAACAGGTGATGAATAACCTGCCCCCAGAACAACGGAAGGCGTATTTGCTCCAGCCAGAGACCGTTTTGACCATGAAAACGTTGACGGATAGGGTATGGGGCACGGAAGGGGTCACCCAGGAAATGCTGGAACAACAACGTAAACAGCAAGAACTCCTGCGTACCCTCATCACGGCTGATTATGATGTGGTGGATTATTTGCTGAAGGAACGCGGCCGCGAAATCACCGAAGAGATGATCTCTGCCCTGCGCCAGGCCCTCTCCCAGGCCGAACAAGCCCAGGCCGAAAAAGAGTTGGTCAAAATCTCCAACCTGTTGGCCCGCCTCATGCAAGAAACCGCCGCCGGCAAACGGCTGCAAAAACAGCAAATCGCCATGCACAAACTTCAGCAAGATGTGAAAAAAACAGACGGCAAACTCACCCCTGCCGTCCTGGCTAAACACGTCATAGCCAATGCCGATGATCCCCAGTTAGCTATGGCCATTGCTGTGACTGGTCAGGCAGCCCTGGATTATGAATTTTTCAGCTTGTTGACTCAAGAGATAGAAAAGAAACAAAAATTAGGGGGTGATGTCGCGGCCGCGTCCCTGGTTCATCTGCGCGAGCAACTCCTGCAACTGTACCAAAACATGCAACAGCAATCCCGCGCCATCCTGGAACGAGCCGAGAGTACCCTTCAAGCCATTCTCAACGCCCCCGACAAAGAAGCGGAAATCCAAAATCGCATCGAGGAAATTGACGACGCCTTCATGTATATTCTCAGCGGCCGCATCCAACAGGCCGAACAACGTGGGCAAACCATCGAAGCGGCCGCGCTCCAACACGTCCACGAAACCATCGTACAAATGGCCGAAGATCAGGTTCCCCCGGAATTGCGCTTCATCAATGATCTCGTGGAATCGGGTTCTGAGGAAGGCATGCGCCAGGTACTAAGAGATAACCCCCAGATGGTTACGCCAGAAATGGTGCAAATGTTGGAAATGGTCAAAACGAACGCGGCCGCGCAAGAGCCAGGTCTGGTCGAAATCCTCAACAAAGCCCAAACCATGATCCAAACCCGCCTCACCCTCGCCGTATAAAAGAACCCCGTTCCGACGGGGTGAATCAGGAGTGGAGACTTTAGCCGGTCGAGACGTGCCGACTAAAGTCTCCACTCCCCCGATAAATCCGGTAAAACCCGAAATATCAGCCACGAATTTCACCAAGTTTCATTTCTTCATTCGTGTCAATTCGTGGCAAAAATCTTTTTTATGAGCCGTTTCCCTGTTTTTACCTTAAAACTACCCGATTGGATTGATGCGTTCCTGCCCAATCCCGATCAGGTTTACCCCACCGTCGAAGACCGAATGCGTCTGGTCATTGAGTTATCCCGCCTGAACGTACAACACGGAACCGGCGGCCCCTTTGGCGCGGGCGTTTTTGACTTAGCCAGCGGCAAACTGCTGGCCCCTGGCGTCAATCTCGTCTTGCCAGCCCAATGCTCCGTGGCCCACGCCGAAATCGTCGCCTTCATGATGGCCCAACCACTGGTTGGAACCTTCGATCTGGCAACTCCCGGTTTTCCGCCTTATCAACTGGTCGCCAGCACGGAGCCATGTGCCATGTGCTTCGGCTCCGTGCCCTGGTCAGGCGTGGAATCATTGGTGTGTGGGGCGCGTGATGAAGATGCCCGCGCCATTGGTTTTGATGAAGGCCCTAAAATGAGCACCTGGGTGACTGAACTGGAGAAACGAGGCATTCAGGTACAGCGGGATGTGTTGCGAGAGGACGCGGCCGCGGTGCTTCGTCTCTACGCCCAATCCGGCCCCATCTACAACCCCAAACGGGAAACCAGTGACCAGTGAGTCTGACGAAAACACTCACACTAAAGCGCAAAGGACGCCAGGCCACCAGAGAAAAATTCGTGCTACTTCGTGCAATTCGTCGCTTCTTTCACGGAACCCATCTGTGAGGCATTTTTCATAATTCATCCTTCACTTGAGTTTAGAGTTCAGAGCGAGAGCTAGAGAATTTTCCCGAGTAATTCCCTCTAGCTCTTTCCTCTCGCTCTAAACGCCACTCTTTCATCCTTATTCTTCGGGAGTTATCACATGCCGCTCAACATCATCATCGGAACCCAATGGGGTGACGAAGGCAAAGGCCGCATCACCGATTTATTAGCCGCCCAGACCAACATCGTGGCCCGCTACAGTGGCGGCGACAACGCTGGACATACGCTGACCATTCAAGGCGAGATTTTCAAACTGCACCTCATCCCCTCTGGTATCATTCATGAAGGTGTACTTTGTTTGATTGGCACTGGTGTGGTGGTGAATCCTCGTGTGTTATTAGCCGAGATGGATGCCCTGGCCGAGCGGGGCATCGATGTTACTCCGGCGCGGCTCAAGATTTGCCGCAACGCCCACCTGATCACCCCGGCCCATGTGGCGTTGGATAAGGCGAATGAAGTGGTACGCGGCCGCGAAGCCATCGGCACCACCCAACGCGGCATCGGCCCGGCCTACACCGACAAAACCAGCCGTTCCGGTCTGCGGGCGGGCCTCTTCGCCGAACCCGAAGAATTGGCTGATGCCATCCAGGCCCACATCCAGGAGAAAAACATCGTCCTGGAACGCATCTACGGCCAACCGCCGTTGGATGCGGACGCCGTAGCCGCCGAATACGCTGGTTACGCCCAGCGGTTAGCCCCTTACCTGACCAATGGCCCCCTGCTACTGGACCAGGCCCTGCAACAAGGGCAAAACGTCCTGGCCGAAGGGGCGCAGGGAACCCTGCTAGACATCAATCACGGCACCTATCCCTTTGTCACCAGCTCTTCACCCACGGCCAGTGGCGCCTTAGTCGGGTTGGGGGTGGGGCCAAAGGTTGTTGACAAGGTGATGGGTGTTACCAAAGCATTTACCAGCCGGGTTGGCAGTGGCCCCTTCCCCACCGAACTAGATGGAGATGAGGCCATGCGTCTGCGCGGCACGGGCAGTAATCCGTGGGATGAGTTTGGCACAACCACGGGGCGGCCGCGGCGCGTGGGCTGGCTCGATCTGGTCATCCTTGACCATGCCCGGCGCATCAACGGCCTGACCGAACTGGCCCTGACCAAGCTGGACATTTTGAGTGGACTGGCAGAAATTCCGGTTTGTGTGGCTTATGAACTGGATGGGGAGAGGATTCATTATTTCCCCACCGATTTAAAGCAGTTGGCTCGTTGTCAACCCATCTACGAAACGGTTCCTGGGTGGTTAGAAGATGTGACCCAGGCTCGTAGCCTGACCGATTTACCGGCCAATGCGCGTCACTACATTGAATTTGTGGCTCAGAAAACAGGTGTACCCATCACCCTGATTTCCGTCGGCCCCAACCGCGATCAAGTCATTGTCAGTGAAGCATCATAAACCTATCCCCGTTTGTAGTAACCGCTTTAGCGGGCCAGCCCGCTAAAGCGTCCACTCCGGATTTCGAGGCTTTAGCCGGTTCCCAGAACTCAGAAGCCCCCACCCCTAACCCCGCCCCCAGGGGCGGGGAACTTTTTTCGGCGCGGTTTTTCGGGGCGCCCGAAAACCTCGTAAATCCCCGGGAAGGGGCAGGGGGATGGGTCTTCCGACTAAACCTGCCAAGGACTTGTGTAAAGCTGTACTAGTCTCCAGTCTCATCCTTGACCGTACCCTTGTTTTTAAACGATTACTAAGAGCTACGGGTCGTCTGGCTTAAATTTCCCAGGCAAAATGCACCAGGTATGAGACAACGTACTGTCCTGCCACTTTTTCCACGCCCACAACCCAACTCCCCCAATCAAACTCAATATCCACCGCCGGGCGATAAACCGAAAAATAGTTGATCTGATCATACCCATCGGGCAGGCGGATCAGCCCGGCTGTTGCCCCGGCCAAAATTTCGTTACAGGCAATTTCTGTGCCCAGTCCTAAATCATTGTCCAGCAGCGGCAAAACCACCTCACTAAACGAACCGTTGATGTCAAACCCAGAACCGTCTTCCGTGCCCCAATAATAGCTGGCGGTATCCGTGAAAACATCAGCCACGGTTTCGGCGGGAATATTGATAGCCGGGTTCCACCAATGCCGGTGCACAATCAAACCCCGGTAGGGATGAACGAGTCCCGCCAGGGCCGGGCCGTTGCGACTGTCTATGGCACTCTTGAGGGCGGTGATGAGCGCGGCCGCGTCCTCATCCTGACAAAACTCATCCCCAGTAACCGCTTCCGTCAAATAGACGCTGTTCACCCAGCCAGCCGCATCACCTGCGGCAATAGGAACCCACAACGAACCCTCTACCATCTCCCCCTCACCAGTAATCGTAATATCCGTAGCATTGGGGGCTAGTTCGGCCACAACACCATTACCTACACCAGGGCCAGACCGGACATTAAGCACATCATCACTGCTGACATAGACGACGGTAAACTCAGTCTGGTCGTCGGGCACAAACGGGGTAGGTTCCGGCTCTGGGGTAGCCGAGGGCACAGGAGAAGGGGCCAACGTGGGTGAAGCCACCACGACGACCTCGACGGGCGTCAGGGTTAATTGCGTGGGTAAGGGGGGCGGTTGGGAGTTGCTGACATCAGGGGCACACGCGGCCGCGACCAGAAGCACCCCTAGCATGATTCCCCACTGTCGTAATCGTCGTATCATCATACAAAACTCCTGAAATCTGTAAGGCACAAAGGGCGCCAGGCCACCGGAAAAAATTCGTCTTAATTCGTGCAATTCGTGGCCTCTCTCCCCGGTCTCACAAATTAAACTTGACGTGCAAAATATCCCCATCCTGAACGATGTAGGTTTTGCCTTCCTGGCGCAGTTTCCCATTGGCACGGGCCTGGGCCATACCCCCTAGTTCAATCAAATCGTGATAAGCCACCACTTCAGCCCGGATAAACCCTTTGGCCAGATCGGTGTGAATAGTCGCGGCCGCGTCCACCGCTGTGGCTCCCCGGTTCACCGTCCAGGCCCGCACCTCATCCTCACCCACAGTGAAAAACGATTGCAAACCCATCAGGTCATAACTCTCATGAATAACCTTGGCCAGACCCAGTTCGGTGACATTGTACTCACCCATAAACATTTCCAGGTCATCACCGGTCAGTTGGGCCAGTTCGGCTTCTAAGCGGCCGCGTAAATTCACCACCTTGCTCTTGCCAAACGAATAATCTAGGGCCACTTCCGCCTGTTCATCCCCAATGTTGATCAACACCAACACCGGCTTAAGGGTTAAGAAACCAAAGCCTCGCAACGATTTACCCTCTTCTTCGCTTAATTCAACCTCACGCAAAGGGCGTTCCTCAGAGAGTTTTTCATGCAACCGCTCCATGAGAGCAATTTCCCGTTGTGTGGCCGCTTTGTCTTTACTCTTCGCCATGCCCTCTTTCAATTTGGTCAGCCGCGTTTCCACCATCACCAAATCAGAGAGCAAGAACTCCACATCCAACGTAGCCAGATCACGCGCCGGGTCAATGGTATCTTCCAGATGCAGTACCTGATCGTTCTCAAAAGCCCGCACCACATGGACAAAGCCATCCAACCCGGCCAGGTGGTTGATCAATGGGCCAGCCATGCCCCCACTTTCACCAATGCCTTTTTTCAGCCCGGCGATATCGGTGTAGATCACCTTGGCATAGGCTGTTTTTTGTGGTTTGAACATGGCCGTGAGCACATCAACCCGGGGATCGGGCACATCTACCACAGAAGTTAATACGTCAAAACGGCCACTGACGCTTTGGCCTACGGGAGCATCTCCCCTGGTCAGGGCGTTAAAAATCGTTGTTTTCCCACTGCTGGGCAAACCAATAATGCCTAATTTCATTGTTTTTATCCTATCACTTGTGAATTCATGCCTGGGTGTTCGTTGTTCGCTGAGGAACTTCGTTGCTTGCGGTACATCCACTAACGAACGTGCGAGTATAACGGCTTTTGCCCCACCGGGCGAAAAAGATTAGAATGCCAGCCGCAATAAGGAGGCGGTTATTATGCAGCAGACACAAGGTACATTTCAAGGCGCGGGCAACTTACCTCTCTTCTATCAGACATGGCAACCAGAAGGCGAGTGCCGAGGGGCGGTCGCCCTGGTGCACGGTTTTGGCGAGCATAGCGGCCGCCACGAAACGATCGCTCGACCGTTGGTAGAAAGTGGCTTTGCCACTTATGGCTTCGATCACCGTGGGCACGGTCATTCGCCGGGTAAACGTGGTCATATCAATAACTGGGCTGAGTTTCGCGAAGATGTCACCGCCTTTCTCAACATGATCCGGCAAGAGAATTCAGCGCGGCCGCTGTTCCTCTTCGGCCATAGCATGGGCGGATTGATGGTGCTGGAATATGCGCTGTACCACCCCAATAACCTGGCCGGGGTGATCGCCTCTGCCCCTTTGTTAGCCCAAGCTGGTGTATCGCCCGTTTTAGTCACCCTCAGCCGGATTCTGTCTCGGGTATGGCCGGGGTTGAACCTGAACATCGGTCTGGATGTCAACGCTATTTCCCGTGATCCCGTAGAAGCCAAACGGTATCAGGATGATCCCCTGGTGCATAGCCTGGGCACGCCCCGGCTGGCTACCGAAATCGCCCAGGCCACCGCCTGGACCCTAGAACATGCCCCGGAATGGAAACTGCCCCTCTATCTTTATCACGGCAGCGGGGATCGCATCGTTCCCATTGAGGGCAGTCGCACCTTTTTTGGCCGGGTGACATCGGCCGATAAACTGTGGCGCGAGTTTGATGGGGGACACCATGAGCTACACCATGACCTCTGCCGCGATGAGGTGCTCCAGCATCTGACCCAATGGTTGATCGCACACGCCTGAAACTCAAACCAATGAGGCAGAGGGTGTGTTTCATTTCGGTTGAGAGCGAGGAGTGAGCATCCCCAGATGCGAACGGATCGGCTCAGGACAGGTTCTGGGATGTCTTTTCCCTCTAACTCATTTGAAACATACCCTTAGGCAGATGAGTCCCTCTGAAAAATGGGGGGTTTTGTTATCAGGACGCAAAGAACCAGGCCACCAGAGAAAATTCGTGCAATTCGTGGCTTCTTTCAGTGGACTCAAGGATGAACAATGAATGATGAAGGCTAAAGTTCACACGCCAACCGGCCAACGCGGTTATCTAAGTGTGATGATTTTTCTTCTCGTAAGTTTAACCGCTTGCGGACAGACATTTCTACCAGCGAACACCCTTGCCCCCTCGGCCACCCCCATGCCACTGACTCCCACTCTTACGGCCACACCGGAAACATGGGTGGAAGTGGAAATCGCGGCCGCGAACCTCATCCTCTCTCTGCCTGATACCTGGGTGATTGGCGAAGCCCAGCTTACCCCCTTAGGGTTGGTCATCAATTTGGGGCCAGAACCACTGGGGCCAGGGCCATTTAGCAGTACCCTGGTGATTGCCGATCCGGCCCAGTACGAGGCTGAATCGCTCGCGGCCGCGCTTGCCTGTAGCGAACCCTGCACCATCCCCCTGGAAACCACCACCCTGGCTAGTCAGCCCGCCCAGCGGGCTATCTTAGGAGAGGAAACCACCACGCCCTTAGAATGGTATTTCCTGGAACATGGTGGGCAACTTCTGGCCTTTACTCTACATGATGCTATTACCCTAATCACGCGTGAGGACATTGTAACCAGCCTGGAACTGGTTGAGGTTGTGGTGGTCGTACCCACCGCCACGCCAAGTCTAACCCCCATTCCCCCGACTATTACCCCTACGCCCCACCCCCCACCCCGACACCCGGCCCCCCCACGGATGAACCACTTGATGTGACGATTGCTTTTTTGCGCGCGGCCGCGAACGATCCCGAAACGCTCGGCCTCACCTTCCTCAGCGACAATCTACGCAATCAGGTTGGTACAGGCACAACCCTGCTCCAGTTGATGAGCCTCACCGAGCCATTTAGCACCTTTGAAATTCTATTTTTAGGTCCCATCGAAGAGGTATTGACCTACCGCGCCCAGCTCCAATTTCCTGATGGCCGCACCACCTGGCGACTTATCAGGGTCATAGCCGAAGATGGGCAATGGGTTATGAGCGATTTTGAGGTGATAGAGCCACCCCCCATTACACCAACACCCACCACCGAGAATACACCCACACCAGAGTCAG
This sequence comes from Candidatus Trichofilum aggregatum, assembly GCA_016716885.1. Classification (GTDB taxonomy): domain Bacteria; phylum Chloroflexota; class Anaerolineae; order Promineifilales; family Promineifilaceae; genus Trichofilum; species Trichofilum aggregatum. The sequence goes on from JADJUV010000003.1 coordinate 12,299, forward strand.
AATAAAAGCTCGTTGGAACTTATTCCTACGCTCTGCGTGGGAATACCATCCGGGACGCTCTGCGTCGCGTAGGACGCAGAGCGTCGCAGGGAGCATTCCACGCGGAGCGTGGAACGAGCACCTGTATAGATACCGAATTTTTATTTTCCCATTTGTGCTAATTCGTGGCTTCTTTCAGTGGACTCATTCGTTTAATTCGTGGCAAAAACCTCTTTGGTTCTGTCTCGTCCAGGTAAGGTCTAAACCGGGAAGTTGTTTTTAGATGCTCACGTGCGGTAGAAGCAGGCCTTGTCGAGACGTTCCGACTAAAGTCTCCACTCCCCCCGCTAAAAAACCAGGATGAGTCATTATTTAGAGCTAGCCCCTTCCTACGAAAAAAGTTGCAAGTGGCAAGTGGGAATTACCAGAATTTCTCTGAGTTCCCCCGAGTTCCCTGAGTTCCCCCGAGTTCCACCCCCCTTAATACCCCTACCGAAATAAAAAAAAGCCACGACTGATAAGTTCAGTCGTGGCTTTTTCGTTGTTTCAAATGAAACAAGAACCGTTTTCAGCCTAGCGAATCGCCAATTCTGTTTCCTTGTCGAAAAGGTGCATGGTACTCGCATCCAAGGTCAGGCCAGTGCGTGCCCCAATGGACGGGGCCATGCGGGTATCCACAATAGCCACCAGATTGTTCTTGCCCGTATTCACATACAGATGCAATTCATGGCCCAATAATTCCACCACATCAATCGTCCCCTCAATTGAGGTGGGCACAATTTGGGGTGGCTCATAACCAGGCGCATGGATGTTTTCCGGCCGCAAACCAAAAATGACCTGCTTACCCACATGACCGCTATAAGCTGATTTGCGATCAGCTGGAGCCTTAATACGGAAATCGCCTGTGTCTACCCAAATATTGCCTTCTTCTCCTACCAATGTGGCCTCGAAGAAGTTCATGCTGGGGCTACCAATAAAACCAGCCACAAAGATGTTGTTGGGCGTGGCATAAAGAGCGGTCGGGCTATCAATTTGTTGCAGGAGACCGTCTTTCATAACCGCAATTCTGTCACCCATCGTCATGGCTTCAACCTGATCATGGGTCACATAAATGAAGGTGGTTCCCAGACGGCGATGCAATTTGGAGATTTCCGCACGGGCCGTGACACGCAGTTTCGCATCCAGATTAGACAAAGGTTCGTCCATCAGGAACACGGCTGGTTCACGGACAATCGCCCGACCGACAGCCACACGTTGCCGCTGTCCACCGGAGAGGGCTTTGGGTTTACGATCGAGCAGTTGGGTTAAGCCGAGAATCTCACCCGCTTCTTTTACCCGACGATCAATTTCGGATTTGGGGGTTTTACGCAATTTCAAACCGAAGGCCATGTTGTCATACACAGTCATGTGCGGGTACAAGGCATAAGACTGGAAGACCATAGCAATATCGCGGTCTTTGGGGGGAACATCATTGACAACCCGGTCGCCAATCAAAATTTGTCCATCGCTAATCTCTTCCAGGCCAGCCAGCATACGCAAACTGGTGGATTTACCACAACCAGACGGACCAACGAAGACAACGAATTCTTTATCTGCAATGTCAATGCTCAGATCTCGCACAGCCGTGACATCGCCGTAGCGCTTATAAACGTGTCGGTAGGTTACACTTGCCATCTGTTTCTCCTTAGTCCCCTGTAAATTGGTACGAAGATTATGGAATTGTTACAAAAAGTGGGTAAAACGCCTCTGGGTATGAATATATCCACAGGTCAGTAACCTGTCAAGCAAAATCGCCCCTTATCTCGAAGGTTTAGATTTTTAAGATGGCGAGTAAACCTACGTGGTCACTGGGGTAGAGGGTATCGTCGCCCGCGGCCGCGTGCCGGGCAAATATCTCAGCTTGCACCACGTCCTGAAAAGCCGGGGAAACAAACAGATAATCCAGGCACACGCCTATCAAACCAGGATTAGGGACAAGCGCAGTAGGAAACGTCGCCAGAGGTTCATATCCATGTTTAACCTCGTAAGCCGAGCGATACGCCTGCTTCAGGGCTTGAATGGCCAAACTTCCCGGCACATCGTTAAAATCACCCGCTAATATTTGATAAGAAACCCGGTTGTTGTCTTCGGTCAACCAGCCAATTAATTGCATGGCCTGTTCGTGGCGGGCTTCGATATTGTCCTGGCCGGGGTGAAAATGGGTGCAGACCACATCAACCAGTTGCCCGGTGGGCAACTCAATGGTGATGCGTAAGGCCACGCGGCCGCGATACCCCAACCCCACCGCACTTTGCGCCACCACTGGAAGTTTGGTTAAAAAACCAATCCCTTCCTTGTACCCCTCAACCAGATGACGTTTACGCCGCTGGATAAGCCGGTAGGGCCGGCCCGATTTGCCCGTCAGGCGCAAATTCACCTGATTCCGCAACCATCGCCCCTGACCGATGGGCATACTGATCTCTTGCAAAGCCAGAATATCCGGCTGTTTGGTCAAAATTTCCGCCACGATTAACTCACGCCGTTCATACCAACGATCCATCCGATTCCGCAAATTGAGTGTGGCAACAGAGAAGGTAATCATTAAAGCTGCGTATCAAAATTGAAACCTGAGACCTGAAACCCTCTCCTACGAAAGATCAATCTCATTCAGCCCCGGGGTAATCGCCGCCTGCACCACACCATCGGCATCCTGTACCAGCAAGGTGAAGTTGACATCACTGGTGATGGTAAGCCGGTTGTTATCGCTAAGAATGTCGAGCGTGCCATCCAGACCCAAGGGGTAATTATTGACGCCGTAAACGGAGCCGCTGTAACGCCGATCCCAGGTGACCCGGCGAGAAGGCCAATCGACGCTCAGGCCAATGATGTCTTCGAGGAGAATGCTGATGGGGGTTAGCCCTGTCCAACCCACAAAATGGCTCTTGGCGGGTTGACCGGCCGCGGCCGCATCCGGGGCATAATTTTCCCAGAACGTATCAGTATGTTGGAACAGTTCGCACACCTGGCCCACATGGTTAAGGGCGATTTCATGGGCCAGGGCATGTTGCCCCTTCAAACGTAAACCCTTTAGCACCATGTAGTTGGTAGGCGACCACACCCCGCCACACCAATAGTTACCTGTTTGCCCATTGTAACCTTCACTATCGGCAGAGATGGCGGGAATCCGATGCGGCCGCTTAAAGGCATTTTCATTACGCAGATGGGTGACAAAAGGAGCCAGCCGTTTTTCCGGGATTAGGTCCCGGTTCAACAAGGCCCAATAGGCCCCGATACTCTTCACCGGGCTGAAACGCCCCTGGGGATCAATATCTTTGTAGAACGCGGCCGCGTCATCCCACATCAGACGGTTAATCTTCTCGCCTAACTCAGCCTGCTCCTGGGCCAGCAGTTGCGCCCACTCACTTTCCCCCAGATGGGTAGCCATCTGCTCCAGATACCAGGCATTCAACGCCGCCTGAAGCGAAGCATCCACCCAAGACCAGTGCTGATGGGTGGTGAGGCTATCCGGCACACGGGACTGATTATCCATGCCGCTACTCAAGCCGGTGGCCCAATAAAGGCCATTCGGCCAGGTGCGGTGCGTTTTATGCCAACGGTGATAAGCCAGCAAAGGCCAAAACACTAAGGGAAAACGGCTCTCGTCGCCTGTCATGCGAGCATAACGCCACTCCGCCCAGCCCAAAATGTTAGGCCCCGTGCCATTGGGATCAAAGGGGTGGAAAAAATCTTTGCCATCACGGGTATTGATCTCGCGGCAAATCCAGCCATCATCGTGCTGTTTGGCGTAGAAATTATCGAGTGTGCCCATGAACGGGAAGGCCCGCCGCCCATACAGACTAAACTGCATCATGAAACAGCTATCCCACATGAAGGTGTTGTCATTAAAGGCGGTATCTATGAAACGAGCGACGAAACCGCTGTCGGGCAGGGGCAGGCGGCAGTTACTCCAGGCGATTTCCCAGGCGCGCCAATACATTTCTACCCAGTTAGACTGAGCGGGCAGGATGGGTTCCGGGAGTTGGCTCCGAACTTCAGTGAAGGTGGGAATAGGGGCAAGGGTGGGTTTGCGGCCGCGAAAACCATTCTTCGCCACCAGATCGTTGAGAGGATAGCGGTACTTCATAGAAAACCTTCATTCCCAAAAGTATGACATCAATCTAGAACCCACAACTCCATCGTGCCATCCGTGCGTAGGGCATCCGCCTCGATGCGGGTGACACGTAAGCTGTACCTTACAATCACGTTATCCCGCAAGCGGCCCAACCAGTCCAATGAATCAGCTACGGACACATAAGGATAACCGGTGCGGCCGCCAATTTGGGCTTGTCCATTGGTCACACCTAAGAACTGAAGGGTTGTACCAGGAATAATACCGCCTGATGGTATCGTCTGACTGACCAAAATGTTACTGTAGTCGGCAGGGCCAGCCGGAAGCAGACTGGCATCAATCGAGGTGGGGGTGGGGTTGAGAATCATCACCTCTACCGTGCCTGCCGCCGTTAGCCCTCCCAATAACTCCGTGGTCAGGCGCAGGTTGTACACCGTGGACACCCCCGGAGCCGTAATGCCTCGCCAGGCAAACGAATCTCCCCCCCGCTTGTTGGTCGTCAGGCCATCAATTTTCACCTGATATTGATCACCAGAACGACCAATATATTGTAGTTGCGTGCCAGGAACCGTGTCACCGGGCTGAAGCGAAATGGTGTATAGCGGCACCCGGTACGTCAGAAGCTCATCTGGCGAGATGGGCACGGCAGTGGGTACGGGTGTGCTACCACCGAGGATGGGTGGCAGGGCATCACAAGCCACGGTTAAACAAAGCAGGATGAGCAGGGGTAGGAGTAAACGTTTCATGGGCAATGCCTTACGCCAGGGTGGACCATACTTCCAGTTTGGACTTCACCCGGCGAATGACTTCGTCGGTAAATTCGTCTGTTTTAGATGAGCCACCAATATCAGCGGTACGATGCCCATCATAAACCGCTTCCAATGTGCCTTCGTAGATGGCCCGGCTGGCCCGTTTGGCTTCTGGCTCTTTCATGTGGCCGAGTAGGGCAGCTCCGGCCAAAATCATGGCCATAGGGTTAGCAACGTTCATGCCCTGTAAACGGGGGGCTGTGCCATGAGGCGCCTCGGCCATGACCCCATCTACCTGCATCTGGTCATTTACGGAGATAACCAGCGATTCTGAGCCAGCGATGCTGCCGAACATTTGCAGGACCATATCGGAGAGCAAATCGCCATCCCGGTTAAGGCTAGGGATGACCATGGGATCCCCGGTGGTCGCTAGAAGAAGGGCAAAGGTGGCATCAATGAGTTGGGGATCATAACGCACATCAGGATAACGGGCCGCGGCCGCGTCCAACTCTTCTTTAAACATGCCTTCATAAACCGGGCTGACCGTGAACTTCGGCCCGCCAAACACCTTCGCGCCCACCGTGCGGGCGTGTTGGAAGGCGTATTCAGCTACCTCACGACAGGTGCGGCGGGTGATGCGTTCGGTACGTAGGGCCGCCTCGTCCATCGAACCAGGTTCACCCTCACGCCACTCCTTCGCCCCATAGGCGTCACCTACAGCCATGCGCACGACGGTAATCGGCGCATACACCCCGGCAATGGGCCGCACTCCGGGAATGCGTCGCCCCGTCCGTACAATCACCTCGGCGTCAATTTCCTCGCGCAAAATCCGGTTCGGGCTACCCACATCCCCTTTCGTTTCCGGCGTAATCGTAGCCGCCTTGATCGCCAGGTGATGTTCCTTCATCGCGTGACCTGCCTCATACACCACCTGATTGTTGGTAGCCCGGCGGTTTTCCAGGCTCAAATCAAAATGGAGAAAATTTAGCTCCATCTTGATCACATCCGGCTGTAATACACGTAGGGCTTCTAGAAGCAACTCCTGCCCCGTCTGATCTCCATCCAAAACCACAATTGTCCTCATCATTTCTCCTAAGATTTATCCGCAGATTAAGAGGATTTTCGCTGATTTCTTTCCAGAGTTATTTAATCAGCATAAATCCATGTAATCTGCCAATTATATCGGTTTTATTCTATCCTTATCGTTGGCAAAACGGCGATGCTTTCAAATAGTTAAGAATTTGTGACTTTTAGGCCAGCCCATTGATGAGTGCTTTTAGTTCGACAATGATGCATTAAAACAACAAAATCAGCCCGATAGGGATCTTGAAAGGCTGGCCTTTGTAGGAAATGACTAATGTTTTCTCGCGTTCAAAGGGAATGCCCGTTCGGTCAATTTATCTCAAGTGCATCCTTGGTACACAGGTTCCAAAAAACCCTAGACATTTTATGTACTTCCATAGCTGCCCCATATGCGTACGTCTGTTGATCATATTCTTTAACATCTTGCGTTTGCCGAATCTTACCCATCTTACCTCTCCTCCACTTCTTCAAAAAACGATATTTCAAGGCTTCAAATTCCCGTGTCCTAACCACTGCAATATCTTCTTGATCACGCAGGCCCATGCCATCACCAACACGCAAATCCTGTGTCAATCAAAATCTGCGTTAATCCCCTTAATCTGCGGATGATCTGAGTGTAGCGGGGGAGGGTTTGGGTGTAGAGGCGGAAGAGCCGCGGCCGCGCCGGGTAATCCCACGCGCCAATTGTCTGTACCACCTGGCCGTTAAACCCTTCCTTGAACCGCCAAACCCCCCACATGCGATCCGTCTCCACAAACTCATCCGGTGCGCCCCAAAAATCATAGGTGGTGGCTCCCTGCGCTTTGGCCCAGCGAATGGCTTCCCACTGGAGCAAATGGTTGGGCATCCGCGGCCGCTCTTTGTCCGTAGACGCGCCGTACATGTACAAAACCGTCGGCCCGGAGCGCACCAGCAAAACCCCGGCTACCGTCTCCCCTTCATATTCCGCCAACAACGGTTGCGCCAACCCATCCCGGTAAAACGTTTGCCAGGCATCCAGGTAATAATCCGTGGGGCGAATGGTAAAGCCATCCCGCGCCGCTGTTTCGCGGTACATCTCAACCAGGGTAGGAAAATCGTCCGGTGTACCAGGGCGAATCACGATGCCCTTTTTGGCCGCCAGCCGGATGTTGTAGCGGGTTTTCTGCTTCATCGCCGCCAGAAGCTCATCTTCAGAACGGGTCAGATCGAGTAAAACGGTATTGCGGAATTGCACCTGCTCCTGGGAAAAAAGCCAGCCTTGTGCCTGTAGTTCACTCACAAACGCCGTACCCACCGGATGCGGTTCAGCCGGTTCAAAACCGGTCGCTTGGGGCACATCCGGGTCAATTTTGATGAGGATGGCTCGTTCACTACGCGCAAGTTTTTCCAGTTGGGCCAGCACCGTTTGCCGCAACGCCGGATTGTGATAATCGAGCAGTGGCCCTTTGGGGGCGTAGAGAATGGAAAAAGGGGTGAAAGGGATGGCGCGTTTGAGGATGAGCGCGGCCGCGTTCACCTTCCCCTCTCTCCCCTCATGCAGCACCCCATACCTGGCCGACCACCCCCACCGGCTCTTAAACTCCCCCCAGGCCCGACTCTGCAACGCATGACCGTTTGGCAACCGGTTCACTATCGCCTGCCACTCATCTCCATTCATAATCAATCGCATCGTCCCATTCATCCCATCTTAAGTTTAGAGTTCAGAGCCAGCGCGAGAGGGTTTGCCAGGATACTTTTCACTAACGCTCCCCTCTAGCTCAAAACTCCAATCCCCTTCAATTCACAAAAAAAGTAGAGCGCAGCGGGCTGCCCTCTACTTTCATACCTGTCTTCAGCGCGAGAAGCAAACCAGATGCTTCCCTCATCGCGACTATCATCGCTACCGCTTCCAAACGGATATTCCCCAACCGATAATAACTCCCAATACCATCAAACCAGACAGCCCCATCCCTACCTTAACCGTCCAGGGATCAAAAACCCATTCTACCTGATGCTGCCCAGGGGGAACACAAACCGCCCGCACGGCCGTATAGGCCGTATACCAGGGTTCATCCTGCCCATCCACCGTCACTCGCCAACCTGAATAAGCGGTCTCACTCATGACCAGCAGCGACCAGGCATTGCTATGTGTCTCCACTTGCCAATAACCAGGGTAATGGGTCACGACTTGAGTCTCCCCTATGAAAGGAACTGTTAATTCATCCCTAACACAATCTGGTGTTTCGGAAACAAGGACAACCTGGGAAGGATCAAATTCAGCTTGTGTCATCTGGGCCAGTGCCGATTGATCCGACAAAACCTGGGCCGATGGTACTAAACGAGCCACCGGTAAGCCTGAGGGTCGCTCATAAATTAAAACGGTCCCAGCCTGATGAATCAGGCGCAGTGCTTCATCTTCTGGTAGTGGTTGCTCTGTTACCACATAACTGACACCGAGAAGATCATAAATTTTTGCCTGGGGTGTTTGGGCTTGGGCTAACAGAGGGGCATAAGTGCCTAATTGTAAGGGGTTATAAGCGGTTACACTGGTAAGGTGGGCATCTGTGGCTTGATTTTCATTGTAGTTTTGAACGTCCCACACTAACACCCGTTGCAAAGTTTCCCCCACACCTTCCTTAATTGCACGCCAGGTTACGTCTGACCCGACTGGGCCGTGGCTCAAGAAACGAAACCCAAAACCGAAGGATTCCAAGGCGACAAACAGAATAAGTAGAAAGGCGAGGTTGTAGCGGCGGCGTAGTTGGTTGGGATGGGTTTGCCAATACAGAGAAAGAAGAAGCATCGCGGCCGCGAATAAACCCACCGTTAACCCGCCATAAAACGCATAATGCCTCGCCCAGGCGGCCGTTAATTGGCTAGTTTGCCGTTGCCGCTCCACCAGAACAAACAAACAACCACCAAGCAACGCCAGCGAAACAACAAACGTAACTGGCACAAACCGGCGTACAACCTTGACTCGATGCTCCCAGGCCACCTGATCCCATTGGCTGATCACCTGACCCAACAAAGCACATAGGGCAAAAATTGCCAAAAACATAACCCGTGCTGGCCCTCGCCCTAACCGAAACGGCGGCAACCAGTGATAAAACAGGTCATATAAAAACCCGTTTTCACCAATTGCCAGCAACCCGGCCAATCCGATCAAACCCCAATAAAACAGTGTCAACGGTGTGCGGCCGCGCCAGCTCAGCAACAATGCTACCAATGGAAGCATCCCGGCATAATACGTCAATTCCCAATAATAATCCGGCCCATCATACCCTATCCGGCTCAACGGGTTCCCTAAAAAATCGGGCGAAATCAATGTTGCCAGCCGGATAATTGGCAGCGAATAGGTTAAAGCAAATGTGGCTGTAGGTTCAAAAGCCCGTGTCGAAAGCAAAGCAAACTGCAAGGTAGGCAACCATTGGGCTGCACTAAACGCCAAACCCATCGCCACGATTAGCACTGCCTGACGGATAATCAGCCACTTCTGCCGTGATGTCAGTACCAGGTAAACGAGAAAGAAAAACCAACCGAGATTGGTGTACAGCAGAGATGTTGTATGCCCCGCCAAAACCGACAACGCCCATATCAAAGCGGCCCATATGGCTGAACGAACAGTACCCCTCTGCACGCTCCTGGCTGTTATCCACAACAGCCAGGGAAACCAGATATAGGTAGCAATGACCCCAATATGACCGGCTGAGACCCGGATCACAAAACTATGGCTCAAAGCAAAGGCAAGTGCGGCCACTAACGAGCCTGGCCAGTTGCCCCCCATAAAACGCACAAAAAAAAGCATTCCCATTCCCCCCAGCCACAGATGCAAAGCCACAAAAACCGCAAAACCAATATGTCCCGGTAACAAAATAATGAGCCAGGTTAGCGGATAGAAAAAGGCTACTTGCGGATTATGCAGAAAGGGATAACCATTAGCTTGATACGGATCCCAGAGAGGAAAATGGCCATCTGCTAGTGATTGGCGCACGAATTCGTACCAACCCAAAAAAGCCCGATGAATATCTATACCGGCTAACACCTGATCGGGTTGGAAGGAAAATGTACGCACCATCAGTGCGGTGATGAGGAACAAGAGTATTCCCCCACAGGTAACAACCATTCTGTGCCCGTCATAGGCTGGGGTTTGTATCGTATGGGCGAAACGCTGGAGGCGCTGGAGTAAGGGGGCTAAAAAAGGGGGATGCATAATCGATTAGGTTGAACGGGGCGGTTTCTCCGCTGAGTCTTTTTATAGGCGGTAAGGATCGAGGATTAAATAACCTGCGGGGCTGAGACTGGAGACTCGTGCCTTGTTAAGTTACTCGACACTGGCGTTTTTTGTGGTGACCTAAGGAGACTGAGAGACTGAGAGACTGAGAGATTTGCAGAGGTCGTCCAAATTTTCGCCAGTGTCGAATAAGTTAAAGATTGAGAAGTGAGCACGCCCACGTGCTCACTGTTTGGATTTTAACTTTCTTAGCAGAACAGTGGTACAGATTGGCACAACTCCTTAGCAGGTTTAGTCGGAAGACCCATCATCTCCCGGCTCCAATCTCTTGTAAGTTGTTGAATTCTCGTATCTATTAACGTTCTCGTTCCACGCTCCGCGTGGAATGCTCCCTGCGACGCTCTGCGTCGAGTAGGACGCAGAGCGTAGAAATAAGTTCTGACACCTGAATAGATACAAATTCTCATTCCTAAAGAAATAGGCTCCAGCAAGTAAAACTTGAATCCACTCAGGAACCGTCAACGCGAAATAATTGTCGGACTTTATGCAGGCTGGCGACGAGTTGATCGATTTCCTGGGGGGTGGAGTAGAGATAGAAGCTGGCACGGGTGGTGGCGTTGACGTTGAGTTTGTGGTGCAGAGGCATGGCGCAATGATGCCCGGCCCGCACGGCGATCCCATCTCGATCTAGCAATTGGGCAATATCATGGGGATGTGCTCCTTGCAAAGTGAAGGTGGCGACGCCGCCCTTCTCGCTGGCGGGTGGGCCAAACAGGGTCAGACCAGGAATTTCGCTTAACGCTTCCAGGGCATAGTTGGTCATAAATTGCTCATGGGCGTGGATGGCGTCCATGCCGATGGTGTTGAGGTAATCGACTGCTGCTCCTAAGCCAATGGCTTCGGCAATGGCCGGTGTGCCCGCCTCGAATTTGTGGGGCAAATCGGCCCAGGTAGAGCCTTCCAGCCGCACCCGCCGGATCATGTCGCCGCCGCCCATGAAGGGGGGCATGGCCTCTAGCAAATGTTGTTTGCCGTAGAGAATGCCTATCCCGGTCGGCCCACACATTTTGTGGCTGGAGAAAACCAGGAAGTCGCAATCCAGGTCTTGTACATTGACGCTAAGGTGGGGCACACTTTGGGCGGCATCTACCAGGGCTAAAGCACCAACCCGGTGCGCGGCCGCGACCAGTTCCTTCGTCGGGTTAATCGTGCCAAACACATTGGACATCGCCGTAAAGGCAAATAACTTCGTCCGTTCCGTCAGGTAATCATCCAGTTGGGTTAAATCCAGCCGCCCTTCCGGGGTAAACGGCAAAAAACGGAGCGTGGCCCCGGTCATTTCGGCCAGGATTTGCCAGGGCACGATATTGGCATGATGTTCCATCTCGGTGCTAAGGATTTCGTCACCCGGTTTGAGGTTGGTACGCCCCCAGCTATAGGCGACCAGGTTAATGGCTTCGGTGGCGTTGCGCACGTAGATGATTTCGGCGGCCGCGGCCGCGTTCACAAACCGCTGCACCTTCTCCCGCGCTCCCTCATAAGCCGCCGTCGCCGTTTCACTCAACTGATGAATCCCCCGGTGTACATTGGCATTGTAGCGGCAATAATAATCATTCATCGCCTCAATTACCGCCAGCGGTTTCTGCGATGAGGCCGTACTATCCAGATAAACTAGCGGCACACCCGGATAAGCCTCAGTCGCTAAAATGGGAAAGTCGGCGCGAATCTTTTGTACATCAAGCATGAAATAGTCCTTTTGGGGATGGAACTTGTAGGAACTCTGGGGAACTCTGGGAACTCCATCAATCCCCATTCGCGGATCATACCAATCTATAAGCGAAACAAAAAGGGGCTTATCGGCGAACTTCGTCACCCATAAGCCCCTGAGCCAATCTAAAATCTATAATCTGTAATCGTAAATCCCATCTCACCCAGCCTTAGACGGATTCTCAATCGGCACACCGACGAGATTGCCCCACTCTGTCCAGGAGCCGTCATAGTTACGCACCGAGGGATACCCCAACAGATAGGTCAAAACAAACCAGGTGTGGGAACTACGCTCGCCGATGCGGCAATAAGCGATGACGTTGTTTTTAGCATTCAACCCTTGTTCGGCTTCATAAATGGCGCGAAGTTCGTCAGCCGTCTTGAAGGAACCATCATCGGCTACGGCACGGCTCCAGGGTACACTTTTCGCCCCTTTGATATGACCACCCCGTAACGCCCCTTCTTGGGGGGAGCCGGGCATGTGGAGCAGTTCGCCCCGGAATTCCTGTGGACTACGCACATCTACCAGCGGTTGACCGGCTTTGACATGGTCCAACACCTGATCGCGGAAGGCGCGGATTTTGTAATCGGTGCGGGCCTGGGGCGCATAGGTGCCAGCCGGGAAAGAGGGCACTTCCTTGGTGATGTCGCGTCCTTCGTCAATCCATTTTTTGCGGCCGCCATCCATCACTCGTGTATCTTCATGCCCAAACAGCTTAAAGACCCACAGAGCATAACAAGCCCACCAGTTATTTTTATCACCGTAAAAAATGACGGTGGTGTCATTACTGATGCCATTTCTCTCTAGCAACGTCCGGAATTGATCTTCGTCCAGATAATCGCGGCGAATAGCATCATTCAAATCATTTTGCCAGTCAATATGCACCGCGTTGCGGATGTGGCCCGTACCATAGAGCAACAAATCTTCGTTTGACTCCACCAGGCGGATTTTGTCGGTATGATGCAAATTGTCAGCGACCCAATCGGTGCTTACCAAAACTTCGGGATGGATATAGCCTTTGTTATGTGTGGTCATCTTACTCTCCTTGGGCGGGGGGTTGTTATATGCCTTGTGAGACGACTTACCAGAGCGCCTTACAAGTGTGTGAACCATATGGGAATTGTTTCGCGTCGCCAGGGCGACACAGGGTGTGGTACAGAAACCGGAATAGGAAATGGGGAACGATGGGGAGCAGCGAGGGTGGGAACCGGCCTATCAGCCCGTCTCTGCCAGGAGCTGATGCCTGGTTACGCCCTCGCTAAATACAGATGCACAAGTGGAAAAGCATGTTTACCATTCAAAAAAGTCTCTCAGTCTCCTTTTTGAAATTGGGAGACTGAGAGACTGGGAGATTAGTGATTTAGCCCACTTTTTCGAGGATGCGGTTGGCGATGCGGTCACGTAGACGCTCGAATGGGATGCGTTGCATGATGGGGTCGAAAAAGCCTTGCACGACCATGCGCGTAGCGGTTTGCCGGGCAATGCCGCGACTCATCAGGTAGAAAATTTCTTCGTCGTCCAGCTTACCAACCGTCGAGGCATGGGTACAACGCACATCGTCGGCCTCGATTTCCAGACCGGGGATGGAGTCGGCGCGGGATTGTTTATCCAGCATCAGGTTGCGGTTGGCCTGGAAGCCGTCAATTTTTTGGGCGTTGGGTAACGCTTTGATCATCCCTTGCCAGACAGAACGGGATTTGTCTCGTAACGCACCTTTGTAAAGTAAGTCGCTGACGGTATTAGGGGCGTTGTGGTTTTGTTGGGTGTCCAGGTCAAAATGTTGGCGCCCCTGGGTGAAGAAGATACCAGACATGCGTGCCCAGCCACCTTGTTTATCCAGTTCGACAGTTTGGAATGCTTTGGTGAAGCGGGTTCCCATGGCACTGGTTACCCAGTCTAGTTTGGCGTCACGACCGACGCGGCCGCGTTCGTGATTAATCTGCCACACATTGGTGCCAAAATCTTGCAGACTGGCATAAATCAGGCTGGCAATATCACCGACCAACAATTCAACCGCGCCATTATGAAAACCTGGTTTATCCCCGGTGGCTGAGGCGTACTCATCCATGAAGATGGCTTCGGACCCGGTGTCCAGAACAACCAGGGTGTGGCTGAATGATTTGCCGTTGGTAGACCAGAGAACGGAATGGAGCGGCGCGGCCGCGCGCACATTCTTCGGCACATAGAGGAATGTTCCCCCCCGCCAGAAGGCCCCGTGCAAAGCGGCAAACTTTCCTTCCTCCACCTTCACTGCCTGGGTCATAAAATATTTCCGCACAAGGTCACCATGGTCAGCCACCGCCGTGTGCATATCACAGAAAATGACCCCTTGTGCCTTCAGTTCATCACTAAGTTCATACTTTGAGGTAACACCATCCACCTGCACCAATGTGCCACCCACCACTTCTTCAGTGAGTTGTTCGCCCAAGTACGAAGGAACCGTCTCCGCCGACCCATGTCCATTCAGAGACGGCCCCATTTCATTTAATTTAAAGCGACGCAAATCACTGCGTCGCCACTCTTCATCATTGGTTGTTGGCATGGGCAGACTTTCGTACACCGCCCAGGCCTGTAAGCGCAACTCGCGCATCCAATCCGGCTCATTAAACTTAGCCGATAGTTCTAATACTGATTCGCGTGAAAACATCTGTATACCTTGAAGAAGAGAGACTGAGTAACTGAGAGACTAAGAGACTATTGGCAGTCTCTTAGTCTCTCAATCTCCGAGTCTCTTAATTACCCAATCGATCCTTCCATCTGCAACTGAATCAGCCGGTTCATTTCGATGGCATATTCCATCGGCAATTCTTTTACCAGCGGTTCAATGAAACCATTCACAATAAGTGTGTTGGCCATCTCTTCACTGATACCTCGGCTCATCAGGTAAAACAGTTGCTCCTCACCCACCTTGCTCACCGAGGCTTCGTGGCCCACATTGACCTCTTGCTCGTCAATTTCGATGTAGGGGTAAGTGTCGGAACGGCTGGCTTCATCCAGCAAAAGGGCGTCACAAACCACGTTGGATTTAGTGTGGTGTGCCCCTTCGTCAATTTTGAGCAAACCACGATAAGAAGCGCGGCCGCCACCTTTGCTGATGGATTTGGAGATGATGCGACTGGTGGTGTGAGGCGCATGATGCACCACTTTACCACCCGCATCCTGGTGCTGACCCTTGCCAGCGAAGGCAATGGACAGGATTTCCCCATGCGCCCCTTCTTCCATCAGGTGAACTGCCGGGTATTTCATCGTTAGTTTGGAACCAAGATTACCGTCTACCCATTCCATCGTGGCGTTGCGATAGGCTACCGCCCGCTTCGTGACCAGATTGTAGACGTTATTTGACCAGTTTTGGATGGTGGTGTAACGACAACGACCACCAGCCTTAACAATGATTTCTACCACCGCTGAGTGCAAAGAGTCACTAGAGTATACGGGGGCGGTACATCCTTCAACGTAATGGACATAAGCCCCTTCGTCAATAATGATCAAGGTGCGCTCAAACTGGCCCACGTTTTTGGCGTTGATACGGAAGTAAGCCTGCAAAGGCATCTCCACATGGACACCCTTCGGCACATAGATGAAGCTACCACCAGACCAAATGGCCGTATTTAGGGCGGCAAATTTGTTGTCATTATAAGGAATGATGGTGGTGAAATATTCCTTCACCAGTTCAGGGTACTGTTTCAACCCATCGTCCATCCCCAGGAAAATGACACCCTTCTCTTCTAATTCCTTTTTGATGCTGTGATACACCACTTCGGATTCGTACTGAGCGGCCACACCGGAGAGGAATTTCTGTTCAGCTTGGGGAATACCTAACTTGTCGAAGGTATCTTTGATGTAACTGGGCACATCTTCCCAATCATCTTCCTGCCGGTCAGATGGTTTGATGTAGTAGTAAATGTTCTCAAAATCGATGCCGGAGAGATCGCCACCCCAGGTAGGCATGGGTCGCTCCAGGAAATGTTGATACGCCTTGAGGCGAATATCAAGCATCCAGGCTGGCTCTTGTTTCCGGGCCGACATATCCCGAATCACTTGTTCGGTCAGCCCTTTTTCGGCTTTAAAGACGTAATCTTCTTTGTCGGAGAAGCCATATTTGGTGGCGTAATCTTCATTAAAACCACGAATGGTATCTTCTTCGCTGACTACAACCGGTTCAGCTACAAAACTTGACATTATGACGCCTCCGCTACCAGGCCGTGCTTTTCACGGACCCAATCATAACCACGTTCTTCCAGGTCCAGCGCTAATTCTGGGCCACCACTCTCGACAATTCGGCCGTCGAGCAGAATGTGAACGTAGTCGGGTTTGATGTAATTGAGAATGCGTTGGTAGTGAGTGATGACAACGACACCCATCCCCAAAGTTTCCCGCAGGGCATTGGCTCCCTCGGAAACGATACGCAAGGCGTCAATGTCCAGGCCAGAGTCAGTTTCGTCCATGATGGCGATTTTAGGCTCTAAACAGGCCATTTGCAGAATTTCGTTGCGCTTTTTCTCCCCACCGGAGAAGCCTTCATTGAGGTAACGCCCCGCAAATTTAGGATCCATGCCCAGCATGTCCATTTTGGCTTTGAGCAAGCGGCGAAATTCGGGGATAGGAATGCCATCGCTTTCGGGGTTTTCTGCTTGACGGCGGGAGGTGATAGCCTGGCGCAGGAATTTGGCGACGGTGACGCCAGGTACGGCTACAGGGTATTGGAAAGCCAGGAATAAACCGGCACGGGACCGTTCATCGGCTTCCATGTCTAGCAGGTCTTCACCATCGTAAATGACTTGCCCGGCGGTGGGGGTGTAGGCAGGGTGCCCAGCCAGGGTATAGGCCAGGGTGCTCTTGCCAGAACCGTTGGGTCCCATAATGGCATGAATTTCGCCTTCTTTAACGAGCAGGTTGATGCCTTTGAGGATGGGTTGTCCACCCACGGTGGCATGAAGGTTGCGGATTTCTAATGCGACGGACATTGGTAAATAGACTCCTTAGTAAAGATTGAGAGATGGGGGGTTGAGTGGTTGACTTGTTATGGCTCACTCAATTTCCGGGTCTCTTTTTGCTTTGCGGCCGCGTCGTCAGCCCAGCCAAATGATTATCACAATTGACTACCGGGTGCGGCCGCGGCACTGATTCATTATCAAAATTGGGGTTGGCTGTTAAATCGGTAGCTCAAAATTCCCTTGAGATATTCAGATGGCGAGAGAGGTTTGCAACCCCATTTTCACCTATCTTTATCTCTAGCTCCCGGTTGTGAAATCTAGCACGAGTATAACACACGCCCTGAGAAGCGTCAATAAATATGATAAATATGATAGAAATAGCGAGAATTGACTTGGAGTGGGGGAATGGCTATAATCAGAGCTGTTCTGCATGTCGTATCATGTAATTAAAGCAACGTTATGCTTACCAATTACATCATGCACAATGCATACACTGGAGAAATTATAACGTGGTAATGGCAGGCGACAACGAAAAGCATCAAACGCGTGACGTCATCTTACACGCGATTAAAGAAACCAATGAGGCAACTGTTGAAGAGTTGGCTACCGCGGCTGGTATTTCACCAGTCACAGTCCGGCATCACCTTAATTCCTTGCAAGCTGAAGCCTTGTTAACTGCCCGGAGCGTTCGTCGCAAAGTCGGACGCCCCTACTATGTGTATAGCCTCACCGAAAAGGGTCACGAACTCTTTCCCCATAAATACGCCCGCCTTAGCGCTCGTTTGCTAGACGAACTAAAAGCCCGCTTTCCCCCTGAAGTTGTTAATGACATCTTTGTGGGTGTTGTCCGCCGGATTGTCACCGAACAACAACCTCAATTTGAAAACATGGGCTTTGAACAGCGACTAGATTATCTGGTTAACCTGTTAGGTCAGGAAGGTTTTCTGGCCCGGTGGGAGAAAAAAGGTAACGACTATCATTTGATAGAGTATAGCTGTCCTTATGTGGCTGTAGGGGTGGAACACCGTGAGGTTTGTGGTTTAGATACGAACCTGATCATCGCCATTATGGGCGATAACGTCCGTCAACACAGTTGTATGTTGGCAGGAGATAGCTGCTGCCAATTCACCGTAACCCAAAATTAGAGCGTAGAGAAATTACATCTTTGATCTCTGCACTTCTGAAGTTGAGATAGGAATAACGATGATTGCTACAAAAGAAGAAGAAATTAAGGAATCGCTTCGGGCTGTAATTGACCCGGAAATTGGCTTGAACATCATAGAACTGGGTTTGATTCGGGATATTCTGATCAATGAGGATAACACCGGCAAAATAACGATGATCATGACCACCCCATTTTGTCCTTATGGGCCGCAACTGGTAGAGCAAGTGCGCCGCGTGGGCACAGAGTCTCTTGGCGGGCCAATGACGGTAGAAATTGGCCGTGAGTTATGGGATCCCTCTATGATGGAAGAAGGCGCTGGCGGCGATTGGGGGCTGTTTTAATGGGGTTACTCGGTATCGGCGTTTGTGTGCCGACCTCTGGAGACTGAGAGACTGAGAGATTAAAAAGATTTTCAGAGGTCGTCCAAATTTTCGCCAGAGTCGAACTGGTTCTCACTTCTCGCCGCACAGGTTTTACCCTGTTCTTGAATTGAAAACTGTTTCATTATGACAAAAAGCCCTACGTAACAATCGTTACGTAGGGCTTTTTATTTTTCTAGCTTGACATCATTCATAAACAACATTATCATAGGTTACAAGTAACATATGAGCAGGCTATCTTTTCAGCTTGTAACAGGTTCCCCTAAATTCCTGGTACAGCTTTACCAGTCAGCAGATTGTGGGTTCGGCAACCGCCTGTTTCCGGGGTGGGGTTTCCGACAAAACAATGGTGAGCTTGTTTAAAAACATAGTCCTTCATAAAACTGTACTGAAGGTCCTACAAATTTTGGCTCTTTAGGAATTCAGGGGGCTAACACCCTTTAAGGTTTCACTTCATGTCTATCAAATACGCCATTCTCGGTTTTCTCAGTTGGACACCCATGACCGGTTATGATCTTAAGAAACGGTTTGAGGAGTCCAGCACATTTTACTGGTCGGGCAATAACAACCAGATTTACAAGGCACTGGTAGAACTACACCAGGCAGGGTTCGTAACAAAAGAAGTGCAACAACAGGAAAGTCTGCCGGCACGCAAGATTTACACGGTTACGGCGTTGGGTTTGGCAGAATTGCGCCAATGGCTCATAACGCCCCCGGAATTGCCGCAGAGACGTCATCCTTTTTTGGTGCAACTGGCCTGGGCCGACCTACTGACACCCGCCGAGTTAGATAAGCAATTAGCTCAATATGAAGAAGAGGTAGATACAAAATGGCGGATGCTCCAGGTGCAACAACAAAGAGCCACGGATTGGCCTCAAAGGACAGAGCGGGAACGTCATCTGTGGCAGATGATAAGTGAGAATGAACTGGCTTTTTATAGGGGGGAATTGGCGTGGGTAAGGGAGCTACGCGATGGCTTAAGAACGGAGAAAAGTCACAGTTGAAAGGAATACGGATGTTATTGTTTTCGCATGAGGTGGATGATGAACAGTCAAGAACTTTATCAATCGCCCGCGGCCGCGCACGCCGTTATGTCCCTTTATGATTCACTACTCGCCAACTGGGCTACCCCCCACAAGACAGCCATGGTTGCCACCCGGCATGGTGATACCTTCGCCATTATCAGTGGTGACCCGTTGGCGCCCACGTTGGTGCTATTGCATGGGTCGGGCAGCAATGCCGCCATCTGGTTGAACGACATGACGCAATACCGGGAGCAATACCAGGTTATGGCCCTGGACATGCCGGGTGATCCCGGCAAAAGCGCACCGGATCGCCTGTCCTGGACTGGCCCGGCTTACACCGAATGGCTGACGGACGTGTTGGCTGAATCAGGTATCGAAAAAACCATACTGGTCGGGATGTCGTTGGGAGGGTGGGCGGCCGCCCGTTTTGCCAGCGCCTATCCAGAGCGGGTGGAGCGGCTGGTGTTGATGTGTCCTGGGGGCATTGCGCCGACTCGCGCCTCATTCATGCCACGGGCCATTTTGCTGACCTTGCTGGGCCAATGGGGAATGCGGCGTTTCGTACAGGCTCTGTTTGCCGATCAGCCCATTCCGCCGGGCACGGTAGAAGCGGTCGTACTGATCAGCCGGAGTTTCCGCGCTCGGATGGAGACATTGCCCCTGATTCCCGATGAGGAATTAGCCCGGCTGACGATGCCTACCTTGCTTCTGGGCGGGACAAAAGACATTTTATGTGATATGGAGAAGACGGCGGATCGGTTGCGGCCGCGGCTGCCCCAACTCACCATCACCTTCATGCCCGGCGCAGGCCACGCCTTGCTCAACACCGTGCCCCATGTCAGCCGTTTTCTACAAACCCATGAGCCAATGGCTTCTGTCTGACTGGACATTGGCGTTTTTTGTGCTGACCTATGGAAACTGAGAGATTAAACGACTGAGCGATTTCCAGAGGTCGTTCTCATTTTCGCCAAACGCCAGCATCTGAGTAACAAGCAATGCAAAACCTACAGCCACAGTGGCAAATGATCCCTGCCGGACAGGTGGTATTAAACGAGGGGGGGTATCTTACCCGGAACACTCCCTTTATGGTTGCCTCTTTTATGATGGGCCAATTTCCGGTAACGAATGGAGAATACGGGCAATTTATCGCGGCCGCGGGCTACACAACTCGCGCCTGGTGGTGTGATATAGGCTGGGCAGCCAAGGAAAAAGGTCAATGGACCGAGCCACTCCATTGGCATAATCATCATTGGAACCAACCCAACTGCCCCGTTGTGGCGGTATCCTGGTATGAAGCAATGGCTTACTGCCGCTGGCTGAGTGCCGCCACCAGTCAAACCATCACCCTGCCCACCGAACAACAGTGGCAACGCGCCGCCGAGGGTGACGATGCCTATCATTACCCCTGGGGCCAGGCTGACCCCGATGCACACCTGTGCAACTGGAACCGCCAGATGGATGAGACCACCCCAGTAGGACAATATCCGGCGGGTGCAAGTCCTTATGGGGTGATGGATATGTGTGGCAATGTGTGGGAGTGGTGTTTGACCGGCTGGCAAAGTGGTACCACGGAGAGCCTACCTGGCGAACAGCGACTACTACGGGGTGGTTGTTGGAGTAGTGATAGCCTGATGAGCCTGCGTGCCGCCAACCGCAGCCCCCGCGATCCCAATACGCGCCTGGCTCCCAGAGAGCGCCATCATGTGACGGTGGGTTTTCGCTGTGTGCGTGAGATGTAGCTTGCCGCGGCCGCAAAGCTACACCTACTCACCCCCAGACAATGACAGGCCAACCGTCACCCTCTCCCTGTATGAAAATTGAATGGGTCAAAATGACATTTCAGGCGTTTGGTCTATGAGCAAGTTAATTAGCAAACATTCATTGAGGAAGAGGGAACAAACTCCCTTCTTCCTCATAGGGAGAAAGGTCGGGGATAAGGGTATAGTTATCATTAAATAAAAGTATCTATACAGGTGCTCATTCCACGCGGAGCGTAGGAATAAGTTCTAGCACCTGTATAGATACAAATAAAAAGCGGTTCCCTACCGTTTATTCATTAAAGAGTTCGTTTACCAATCTTTTCCGTAGTTTTATTACCCTCTACCCAACTGGAGTATTCCCATGAAACAAAATCGCTTGAAGTTCACCTTACCTATGATCCTCGGCTGCGCCTTAATTGGCATCCTCTTACTGACACCCCTGGCTGTTCTTACCCAGTTATTAGCCACCCCAGCCAACGATGCTACCAATTATTTGCCCGTTATCCAGGCTAACTCTCCCCTGCCCACCCCTTCTGCTACCCCCATGACCCCCTACATCACCGCCATTCCTTCTTGCTGGACACCCGGCTCACCAGATACCACCATTATGTTAATCGGTGGTAACTGGCCCACCTCTCCAGCCCCACAATCCCCCATCATGATTTCTTTGCGCGACAGATTTGGCAACACCACAACTATTACAACCATACCTCAAGGTCATGGTGGCTTTTTCAGCAACATCAGTGTTAATGTTGCTAGTTTCATACCTGCCAATAGCCCCTACCATTTTGTCGCTCAAGCTGTTAATGGAAGTTATGCCGAAACAGCTTTCCTCGTTCCCTGCCCAAAACCTGTTGATTTAACCATTAGCCAACCTAACCTGGTTAGCACGCCACCCATCAATGCCTATCAGCCAGTCACGTTTAGTTACCTCATTACCAATACAGGCAGTGCAGACATTACGGATTTGTTTTATGTGGACACCTATTTTGATCCGACAGGTGTCACCAGTACCACCATTCCCATTAGTAATAGCGTCGGCTATGTCGCTGTTGCTATGTTGGCAGGCGGTAACAGCCAGCTCATCACCATGACGGTTCCTGGGGGATTCACCGGGCCGCAAACAACACACACGGTGTATGGGATGGTCGATTCAATGCAACAAATTAGTGAAACAGTGGAGACAAACAATATAGGTGGCCCATTGGTGGTAGCAGTCACACCATCTGTGATAACACCAACACCAACAAGTGGTGGCTACATTGGCGGAATCGTGCGTCGGTTTACCGGTTCCACGTGGGTTCCACAATTCCGGGTGCACGTTTATCTGCTCCAAACATCCGGGGTACCCACACCAACTATAGTCGCGATAACGGCAAGCGATATAAATGGCTTTTATTTTTTCACCAACGCAAAACGTATATCTAGTAACACCTATACGGTAGTTGCCTGTTCAACTATAGCTACCCCTGATGGATCAGTGCATTACGTAGCCATACGCACCGGTATCATTCCACCTAACCCCTTTGTGGATCTGTTCATGGAAGCCAGTCCTCAGGGATGTCCCATTTCGTTTCCTCCGTAAGAAACGACGAGATATTAGCGTTTGTGGAAGCACGGATAAGAAGGAACACGGATAAAGAAGAAGTTCGGGGGAGGGGAACTTTTCTAGGCGCGAAGCCCGCAAAGGTTTTCTCTTGGCGACCTGGCGTCCTTGGCATGAGATTTCTCATTGCCGATAAACTCTAATAACAAGAATCACCGATCCTTAAGTCAGGGACGGTGATTCTTGTTGTACAATTGGTTGTCCCACTGAATGAGTCCCTTTCAGCCTTTCAGTTATTAGCCACAACTTTTCGTGCCAGACTGATTGCTGACAAGCTATTTTCCACGGAGATGCTTTATGAAATCTATCCGCCCTGCTGTCGCCCTCTTAATTGCCCCTTTTATTGTCTGGCTTTTACTCACTCTATTTATATCGGATGAAACGATGGTTTCGTTACAAGCTAATCAGGGGGGTATGACTCCGCAGGCATATGTGCCTGCTTTGATGAACCCAGATGAGCCAACGCCAACCCCGTGCCAACGGCTACGCCTACGGCAACCCCATTACCACCATCGCCTGAGTGGTTGTCTTATGTCAATCTGTTTCGTGTTCAGGCAAATTTACCGACAGTGGGTGAAAATAGCAGTTGGTCAGATGGTGGGTATTTGCATGGGCGGTATATGGTGAAAAATAATTATATTGGCCACAGTGAAGACCCAGGTAACCCTTGGTACACGGCCGAAGGACTCGCGGCCGCGCAAAGTGGCAATGTCGCCGTCAGCAGTTCTGTCTCAGCCAGCGACTACAGCATGATCAACCTCTGGATGGTAGGGCCATTCCACGCCGTAGGCATCATTGACCCCAAACTTCATACCACCGGCTTTGGTAACTACCACGAGGCCGATGGTGGTTGGCAATCGGGCGCAACGCTGGATGTGCTGCGCGGCCGCGGCACAGTGCCTGGCTCTGTCACCTTCCCGGTGCGTTATCCCCAAGATGGCGGGCAACTATGGCTTCTCAGCTACACCGGCGGCGAATATCCCAACCCCGTTCTTGGCTGTGGTTACACTACGCCCACGGGTGGCCCCATCATCATCCAACTCGGTACCGGCAGCATCACCCCCAACGTAACCGCCTACAGCCTCATGCATGGCTCCACCCCCCTCACGGCTTGTGTCTACGATGAAACCAACTACAGTTTCCCTGGAGATGCACCGGGGCAATCATTAGGCCGTTCTGTCTTGGGTAGCCGCGATGCCATCGTCATGATTCCGCAACAACCCCTGCAACAAGGGCAAACTTACACCGTGAGCCTCACCACGAACGGCAACACCTATACCTGGAGTTTCTCTACCGTAGCCTCACCTGTCCCTGGGCAAGAAGAAGCCGTTCCGGTGGAAATTCGCTAAATCATGCACCGCCCCACTATGGATGACTCAACTCGACCCATTTATCTTTATGACCTGAGCCGTGCTCAATTGGGGGAGTTACTGGCCCAATGGGGGTTCAGTGATTACCACGCCGGGCTGGTCTGGTCGGCCCTGTATCGGCAGATGGTGCACACGGTTGAGGAGATGGTGGAGTTGCGGCCTGATTTACGGCAAAAGCTCGCGGCCGCGACCCATCTCACTCCCCCCGCCATCCAAATGGCAACCCCTAGCCAGGACGGAACCGTCAAATATCTACTCCGCCTGACCGATGGACAAATGATCGAGACGGTGCTCATGCCCTATCGCGGCCGCATCACCGCCTGCATCAGCACCCAGGCGGGTTGTGCCATGGGCTGCGTTTTTTGCGCCACCGGACAAATGGGGTTCATGCGCCATCTCACCCCTGGCGAAATCGTGGCCCAAATCATCCACGCCCAGCGCGTTTTGCAGAGTCAGGGGCAAACCTTGCGCAACATCGTGCTCATGGGCATGGGCGAACCGTTGCACAATTATGACAACACCATGACCGCTCTGGACATCCTCATGGATGCCAAAGGGTTGGCGATTGCTCCCCGGCACATCACCTTGAGCACCGTTGGCGTCATTCCGGGCATCCGGCGGCTGGCCGATGAGGCTCGCCCGTTTCATCTGGCAGTGAGTTTACACGCCGCCACCGACGCCGAACGGATGGCCCTGGTTCCCCCGGCCAAAAAATGGCCGTTGGCCGATTTAATGGAAGCGTGTCGTTATTATGGGGAAAAACGCGGCCGCAGAATCTTTTTCGAGTGGGCACTCATTGAAGGCAAAAATGACACCGCTGAACAGGCTGAGGCGGTAGGCCAGTTGTTACAGGGTCTCAACGCCCACGTCAACCTGATCCCCCTAAACCCGACGGTTGGGTATGAAGGAAAACCCAGCCACGCGGCCGCGATCCGGCAATTCCAGCACATTCTCACCGGCTACGGTCTGCCCAGCACCGTGCGCCAGCGCCGGGGCATCGAAATTAACGCCGGTTGCGGCCAGCTTCGCTCCCGCTGGCAAACTGAAACGCACAAGAGGGGTTCAATCGCCTTGATCGAACCCCTCTAAAAGCCGGTTCACCTAACCTGGAAGCTAGAATCCAAGGTGTCATAGATGACCGTTTTTCTTTTCACTTGAATCTGTCTGCGGTTCCCTTGCTCTGCAAGAAGTTGACTCGTGAGGTATTACTGCTCAATGGTTGTCGCGGGTGGTTCACTTTGCACCGCTTTACCGAGCAAAAAATCTACTGCTGCTTGAAGCTGGTTATCAGCCTCATCACCAAACGTCGTTTCCTCTGGTAACGTAATCAGATAATCCGGTTCCAGAGGGGCTTCATTAACCCACACCCCATCAGGTGTCAACCAGCGCGCCACTGTCAGACGAATGCCCCCCTGGTTGCTCAGTTCACGCCAGGTTTGTACGGTCCCTTTGCCAAAGGTAGTCTGGCCGATGAGAATGGCGCGGCCGCGATCGCGCAACGCACCCGCCAACACCTCAGAAGCACTGGCACTGCCTCCATCCACAAGCACAACCATCGGCACGCCAGTCGCTAACCCCCCATCTTCTGAGTCATACACGGTCTCCATGCCATTTCCAAACCGCTCCACCAGGACAATCCCCTCTTGCAAAAACTGATCCGCCACTTCCACCACGGTTGTGAGGCCACCCCCCGGGTTACGGCGTAAATCCAAGATGAGACCGGCTGGCTCCTGGGCCATCAGCTCTTCCAGTACCCCTTCTAACTCTTCCGCGGTGCGGCCGCCAAACCGGCTCAGGCGCACATAGGCAACATCATTGTCCAACATCTCGCCGCGCACACTGTCTACCTCAATCACAGCCCGCACAATCTCTACATCTATTGTCTGCCCATCCCGTTCAATCACCAAATAAACGGTCGTTCCGGCTGGCCCCCGCACCACAGCGGAACCCTCGTCTGCGCTCAGCCCCCGCAAATCAACACCATCTGCCTCAAGCAGAATATCACCGGGTTGTAAACCAGCCGCTTCGGCGGGCGAACCTGCAATGGGCGATACGATAACAATGTGCCCATCTACCTCTTCCACAAAAGCGCCAATGCCCTGAAATTCGCCACTCATCGCCTCTTGTTCATGTTGCTGCTGCTCTGGCGAAAGATAACGCGTATGTTGGTCGCCCAAAACTGCCAACATGCCATTAATGGCCCCCTCCATCAAAGCTACATCATCCACCGGTTGATCAAAGTAAGAGGTATGCACCATGTCCCAGGTTTCCCAAAACGGGGCAAACAGGTCGTTGGTCGCTCTCGGTTGGGCATTAAAACCCGCTCGAAATAGTTGCACGGGAGCCAACCGCGATTGCCCCAGGCCATAACCTATGGACAAAAAAATGAGGGCAAAAAGGATGGCGGTGCACCCGGGGATAATTCGTTCACGCATCGTCAAACTCCTATACTTGAAGCAGTAGCCTGCTGTGATAGAATGATTTGGCCCCTGGGGGGTTCGGGGGGGTGGGTGGGTCGGGGCGCGCCCCCCCCCCCCCGGGGGGCCCCCCGGGGGGGGCCCCCGGGGCCCCAACCCCCCACCCCCCCCCCCCCCTCCCCCCCAATGAAATTTATCTTGCTCAACTTTGGCGGATTTTAGAACCTTGAATATGGGAGCCAATTTGATATATTGTCTCACTCGGGAAAATGAAAAACGCCAATATCCAAAAATTATAGCGAGTAACCCAAAACTCGCTTGATTTGTTCTATGACAACTCAGAAACTCCGCCCCCTATTTTCCCTCACCCTCCTGTTGGCAGATGCCCTCGTGCTGGCTCTGGCTTTTTTCTTGTCTTATGAGCTACGCGCCCTGATTCCCTTTCCTAATGAACTGGTTATTACCATTCCATTTGTCCGTTATTTAGGCCTGTTAGCCGCCTGGGTTGGTTGTGTGACGCTGGCCCTGTTCATTTACCGCCAATATTATATTTCGCGTGCTCCTTCACGGGTCGATCAACTTTATTCGACCGCGGCCGCGATCTCTATTGGCACTCTCTTAGCCGTCGGGGTCGCCTCTCTCCTCTTCAAGAACACACCCGGCGGCCTCTTCGAGATTGATTTTCCCCGTATCATGCTGGCCTACGCCTGGCTCCTGGCTATCATTTTTGTCATGCTGGTGCGCATCCTGCACCAGACCATCCGTTACCAGTTGCGCCCCTTTGGTCTGGGACAAGACCGTCTGCTCATTGTGGGCACGGGAGAAACCGCCCAAATCATCATGCAACGGATTGAATGGCAACCCCAGTTAGGGTATATCCTGGCCGGGGTCGTGACAACCAACGGAACCAATGGCCTGCCCGACATCCGGGGTGTGCCCGTCGTAGGTCAATCTGATGACCTGCCCCAGTTAATTGAGCAGTACAAAATTGATGAAGTGATTATTGCCATGCCAGAGAAAGGGCATCGGGAAGTGGTGCGGGTGATTTCGTTGTGTCAACGCGGCCGCGTGTCCATCAAAGTCTTCCCCGACGTGTTCGAGTTCGTCACCTCCGAAGCCACAATTGACGACCTGGGTGGTCTGCCCCTGCTCACCGTGCGCGACTACTCCATGCGCGGCTACGGCCTAATGATCAAACGGCTCATTGATATGGCCGGGTCCGCCTTTGGTCTGACAGCCTTATCACCGCTCCTTCTCCTGACCGCTATCGCCATCAAACTTGAATCCCCTGGCCCCGTATTCTTCGTTCAAGAGCGCATGGGGCTAGACGGCAAAGTATTCCCCATGATCAAGTTCCGCTCCATGCGCACCGATGCGGAGCGCCACGGCCCCGGCTGGACCGTCAAAGACGATCCGCGCCGCACCCGTCTGGGTACGTTTCTGCGCCGCGTAGACATTGACGAAATGCCCCAACTCATCAACGTTCTTCTGGGCGAGATGAGCCTCGTCGGCCCGCGCCCGGAGCAACCCTATTACGTAGACCAATTCCGCGAAAAAGTACCCCGCTACATGGAGCGCCACCGTGAAAAAGCCGGCATGACCGGCTGGGCACAAGTCAATGGCTTGCGCGGCGACACCTCCATCGAAGAACGCACCCGCTACGACATCTGGTACACCGAAAACTGGTCCCCGCTCCTCGATATCAAAATCCTACTCCGCACCGTCTGGCAAAAACTTGCCCTACGCAATCAGGGGGATAGGGGAATGAGGGTTTCAGGTTTCAAGTTTCAGAGTTTCAGGTTCCAAGTGGCGATTTCCAGTTCCAGTCTCTCAGTCTCTCAATCTCCTCCCCTCCCCGCTAACACAAATCTTATTTGACGCTCGTTTTTGGGCATGTTATGATCTTTCCCGGTGTATTTAGCACTCCTCACTAGAGAGTGCTAACACAATTCATGGATTATAGAAAACGCGTCATGACCCACTTCAATATGGAGCCTCTGTCCGAACGGCAAAAGTACATTCTCGGCCTGGTGGTCAGATATTACATTGAAACCGGCTTGCCCATAGGCTCCAAAACGCTCGTCTCCGACTTTGAAATGGATGTAAGTCCAGCCACGGTCAGGAATGAACTGGCGTCGCTCGATGAGATGGGCTATCTGGCCCAGTTGCACACTTCTGCCGGGCGCATCCCTTCCGAAGCAGGTTATCGTTACTTCGTGCAACGTCTGCTAGGGGATTTTGCTCTGCCGCTTAACATGCAGGAAACCATCCGGCATCAGTTTCACCAGGCCCGCTTAGAGATGGAGCAATGGATGAGGCTCGCGGCCGCGATCCTGGCCCGCACCTCCAACATGGCAAGTGTCGTCACCGCCCCTCGCCCCCGGCTCAGCCGCTTCAAACACGTTGAGCTTATTTCCACCCAGGGGCGACTGGTCTTGATGATCCTGGTTCTCTATGGCGGTCAGGTCAAACAGCAGATGCTCACCCTGGCCGAACCGTTGCCACAATCACGCCTTAGCGCGGCCGCGAACCGGCTCAACGGCTTATACGAAGGGCGTAACCTGGATGAGATCGGCGCCCGCCTCAGTCAGTTAGAGGGCGCTTTAGAGCTAGACATCGCCAACCTCATCCGCGACACCCTGCGCCGGGCCGATGTGCGTAGCATCAGCGAAATCTATCGCGATGGCCTGGCTAACCTGATGGAATTTGAGGCGCACGGCAGGCCGTTCGTTTGCTGGAAGAGCGCACCGCCCTGGCCGACATCCTGGAAGAAATCCTCAACGAAGATGATTTAACGGGTGTTCAGGTTGTCATCGGGGGCGAAGGTAAATGGGAAGAGCTACGCGACTGTAGCATCATCCTGGGGCGGTATGGCGTAGAAACTGACCTGGCCGGAGAAATTGCCGTGCTGGGTCCCACCCGTATGCCCTACGGCCACAACATCTCCGCCGTGCGTTACATCGCCGACCTGATGAGTGGTTTTGTGAATGAATATTACGTGGAAAAACCCACCGCAACTGAATTAGACTAATGTATGAGCATATTAGTGTGTCTAGTTGATCCATCAATATGCTAACAACCAATAACCCCTATGAGCGACGAAATCGAACCCCAAGAAGTACCTACCGAACAACCTGGGTCTACCCCCCTTACCCTGGAGGAACAGTTAAACCAGGCCAAAGCAGACGCGGCCGCGAACCTGGAAGGCTGGCAACGTACCCTGGCCGAATTTGCCAACGCCCGCAAACGCATGGACAAACAACGCGCCGAAGTCTACACCACCGCCACCGCCGATGCCGTCAGCAAACTCCTCCCCATCATAGACGACTTTGACCGGGCACTCACCAATGTTCCCGCTAACATCGCCGAGCATAGCTGGTTTGAGGGCTTACGCCTCGTCCACAAAAAACTAAACGGCATCCTCGAAGGCGCCAACATCGAACGCATCGTCACCATTGGCCAGCCTTTTGACCCCAATGTCCATGAGGCCATTCTGCAAGAACCATCCGACGAACACGAAAGCGGTTTTATCATTCGCGAATTACAAAGCGGCTACAAAGTCGGCGACCGTATCATTCGGCCCGCCCTCGTCTGCGTTGCCGCTTGATTTCAATCACCCTTAACCAGTTTTCAGTGACCAGTCTCGACTCCCAGTGTCCATTTTCACACTCTGACCACTGATAACTGTTCAACATCCAAACAGGAGAACTCATCATGGGTAAAATCATTGGTATCGATCTTGGTACAACCAACTCGGTGGTAGCTGTCATGGAAGGTGGTGAAGCCACCGTCATTCCCAGCGCCGAGGGCAATCGTCTCTTCCCTTCCATCGTGGCCGTCAACCCCAAAACAGGCGAACGCCTGGTGGGCCAGGTCGCCAAACGGCAGGCCGTCGTCAACCCGGAAAACACCGTCTTCTCAGTCAAACGGTTCATGGGGCGCAAATTTGACGACCCCGTCGTCAAACGGGCCAAAGAATATGTGCCCTACGAAGTGCGCAAAGCCCCCAACGGTGACATCCGCGTCGTCATGGGCGGCCGCGACTATTCCCCGCCCGAAGTATCAGCCATGATTCTGCAAAAAATCAAGGCCGACGCCGAAGCCTACCTGGGCGAACCTGTCACCCAGGCCGTCATTACCGTACCGGCTTACTTCAACGACAGCCAACGCCAGGCCACCAAAGACGCCGGGCGCATTGCTGGTCTGGAAGTGCTCCGCATCGTCAACGAACCCACCGCTTCATCCCTCGCCTATGGGTTGGGCAGTAGCAAAGACGAAATCATCGCCGTCTATGACCTGGGCGGTGGTACCTTCGACATCTCCGTGCTAGAAGTAGGGGATGGCGTATTTGAAGTGAAAGCCACCAATGGTGATACCTTCCTCGGTGGGGATGACTTTGACCTGCGTATCGTAGATTGGGCCGCCCAAGAATTCAAAATGGAAACCGGCATTGACCTGCGCCAGGATCGTCAAGCCCTGCAACGTCTACGCGAGGCATCCGAGAAGGCCAAAATTGAGCTTTCTACCACGATGCAGTCCGAACTAAACCTGCCCTACATCACCGCCGATGCCACCGGCCCCAAACACATGAACTTGAATCTGAGCCGGGCCAAATTGGAACAACTAACCGCCGACCTCATTGACCGTTCAATTGAGCCTTGTCGGCAAGCCCTCAAAGATGCCGGACTCAACCCATCAGAAATTGGGCAGATAGTCCTGGTAGGGGGCATGACTCGTATGCCCGCCATTCAAGAGCGCGTGCGCAAGTTCTTTGGCAAAGAACCCCATCGCGGCGTCAACCCGGATGAGGTCGTGGGCATTGGTGCGGCTATTCAGGCTGGTGTGCTGGGTGGTGAGGTCAAAGACGTGCTCCTGCTCGACGTAACCCCGCTTACCCTGAGCATCGAAACATTGGGTGGGGTGGCAACACCGCTTATCGAGCGCAACACCACCATTCCCACCAAGAAAAGCCAGATTTTCTCCACCGCCTCCGATATGCAGACCCAGGTAGAAATCCACGTCACCCAGGGTGAACGTCCTATGGCTGCTGACAACAAGAGCCTGGGCAAATTCATCCTAGATGGTATTCCCCCTGCGCCGCGTGGTGTGCCCCAGGTCGAAGTGACCTTTGACATTGACGCCAACGGCATTTTGCATGTCAGCGCCACAGACAAAGCCACCAATAAGAGCCAGGCCATGCAGATCATCCCCTCTAGCGGTCTCAATGACAGCGAAATTGACCGGATGGTCCGGGATGCCGAACAACATGCCGCTGAGGACGCCAAACGCAAAGAAATGGTTGAAGCCGCCAATATGTCTGATAATGCTGTCTATAGTGCTGAAAAGATGCTTCATGATAATGGCGACAAAATCCCCGAAGCCATGAAGAGCCGCATTACCAGAGTGAACCAATCCAGACTGTAGATTTTGTAGACCTCTGGCGCACATACACGTCAGAGGTCTATTGTCAATTTTGAATCCTTAGACACAGGTTCACTGTGTCCGCAGGTGATGTGTCAAGACAATAGGGCGACACGCATCACGCAAGACGTAACAGGCTCTATGGCTGGGACAAAACGAGATTATTACGAACTGTTAGGCGTACCGCAGACGGCATCGAAGGATGATCTGAAGAAGGCGTATCGGCGGTTGGCGCGGCAATATCACCCGGATGTGAACAAGGATCAGGATGCATCCGAACGCTTCAAAGAAGTGAACGAAGCGTATGAGGTGCTCTCAGATGATGATAAACGGGCGGCCTATGACCGTTTTGGTCATGCGGGTTTGTCCGGGTCTGGGGGCATGGGCGGGTTCACTGATTTTGGCGGCGGCTTTGGTA
Organism: Candidatus Trichofilum aggregatum; assembly: GCA_016716885.1. Lineage (GTDB taxonomy): Bacteria > Chloroflexota > Anaerolineae > Promineifilales > Promineifilaceae > Trichofilum > Trichofilum aggregatum. Next base: position 44,674 of record JADJUV010000003.1, read on the forward strand.
ATATGGCCGACATTTTCGAAGAATTTTTTGGTGGGGGGCGCGGCGGCCGCAGACGGCGTGGGCCGCGTCCGGGTGCAGATATGCGCTATACCCTCACTTTGGAGTTTGACGAAGCGGTCTTTGGGGTTGAAAAGGACATTGATGTACGCCGGCCAGGACTTTGCCCGGGTTGTGCGGGCACGGGGGCCGAACCGGGAACGAGTCCGGTGCGCTGTGTCACTTGTAGTGGTACGGGTGAGGTGCGCCGGGTACAACAATCTATTTTGGGCCAGTTTGTCAATGTAGCCACCTGCCCCACTTGCCAGGGTACCGGGGAAACGATTCCTCATTTGTGCAAAACATGTAGCGGCCGCAAACAAATTGAAGAAACCAAAACCCTCAATATCAAAATCCCTGCGGGCGTAGACGCCGACACCCAAATTCGGCTCAGTAATGAAGGAGCGCCGGGGTTAAATGGTGGGCCACCAGGCAATCTCTACATCAACATCAACATTCGTAAACATCCTTATTTCCAGCGGCGTGGGGATGACATCATGCTGGATTTAGAGATTAACGTGGCCCAGGCAGCGCTCGGGGATGAACTCACCATACCCACCGTAGACGGTGAGGCCAAATTGAGCATCCCCGCCGGAACCCAGTCGGGGGCGGTCTTCCGTTTGCCCGGCCGAGGTGTGCCTCATTTGCGGCGGGCCGGGCGGGGTGAACATCTCACCATTGTTCAGGTTGCTATTCCCAAGAAACTCACCAAAGAGCAAAAAGAGCTTTTTACCCAGTTGGGTCATACGTTGGGTAAAGAGGTTGTGCCTCAGCGGGAACGGGGTTTTCTGGATTCGCTCAAAGATGCGTTGGGGGATGTGTTTGGACTATAGGGCGTAAATCCGAATACGTATCACGTACCACGTTTATGTATTGGCTCGAAGTTTCTATTGTCACGGGTGAACAAGTAGCAGAAGGGGTCGCGGCCGCGGTCGAACCCTTCGCTTACCAGGAAAGCGTCGTCCTGGAACAACTGGGAGATCCCGAAGACCTGAACCCCACGGCCATGTTGCCCTATGTGACGGTCAAATTTTACGTGTCTGAAAAAGACGACAGCCCGGCTTATCGTCAGGCTATCATTGAACGAGTAACCGCCATTCAGTCAGAATTCCGCACCGAGTTACCTACCTTCCGCATTCTCCAAGAAGAAGATTGGGCCAACGCCTGGAAAATCCATTACAAACCATTTAAGTTGGGCCAGCGGCTGTGGATTCAGCCCAGTTGGGAGCCAGCCGTGGCCGCGGAAGCCGATGATATTGTGCTGACGCTGGATCCGGGCATGGCTTTTGGCACAGGGTTACATGCGACAACTCAGTTGTGCCTGGCTCTGCTGGAAGAGTTGGTGCAACCGGGGGACCGGGTGCTGGATGTAGGGACAGGGTCGGGCATATTGGCGATTGCGGCCGCGAAGCTCGGTGCATCCACCATCATCGCCATTGATAATGATGAACTGGCGGTCACGGCGACGCAAGGCAATCTGGCCTTGAACGGGGTAGAGCGTCAGGTGCAGGTATGGCGTGGTGAGTTGGGCAGTGTGCCGGTCGAACCGTATCAGGTGGTCGTGGTCAACATTTTAGCCCCCATTATCATCGCCTTACTGCGTGAGGGTGGCTTGCTCAACTATGTAGCCCCTGGTGGTCATCTCGTTCTGAGTGGGTTGATCGAAATCCAGCAAGAGGACGTAGCGGCCGCGGTCGCGGCCGCGGGGGGTGTCATCCACACATCCCGTCAGGATGGCGATTGGCTTGCTTTACATATCACTCTAAAATAACAACATTATGGCTCACTCCACACTCTCCCCTAGTGCCCAAAAAGTACAAGAGGCTCTGAGCCAGTTTGGCCTGGAGCTACAAGTGGTCGAACTGGCCGCTTCCACGCGCACAGCGCAAGACGCGGCCGCAGCCGTTGGCTGTACGGTGGGGCAAATTGTGAAGTCGCTGGTGTTTCGCGGCCGCGGCACTCACACCCCCATCCTCGTCATCGCCAGTGGTAGTAACCGGGTCAACGAGAAAACCATCAAGGCCCTGATGGGTGAAGCCATCGAAAAACCAGACGCCGATTATGTGCGCCAGCGTACCGGCTTTGTCATTGGTGGTGTGCCCCCGGTGGGTCACAGCGAAAAACTCCGCACCTTCATGGATGAAGATTTGCTACAATATGACGAAATTTGGGCGGCCGCGGGCACACCCAATGCCGTCTTCCGCCTCACTCCAGCAGACCTGAAAACCATTACAGACGGAGAGATCATCTCCGTTCGCTGAAAACCTGGGAACTCACTCGCTACTCAGCACTCAGCACTCAGTACTTGGAGAAACTCATGTCCATCATCCGCCCCCTGCACGAATCCGAATTCGACGCCCTGGTTGACATCATGGCTACCGCCTACCCCAGCATGAAGCTGGTCACCCCGGAAGATAAACAAAAAACGAAGGAGCGGTTTCTTACCACCAATCAGGACCGCACCATCAATTTCTATGGCCTGTTTCGGGATGAAAAAATGGTGGGGGCTATGCGTCTGCATGATTTCACGATGCAACTGTTTGAGACGCGCACCCTGGTGGGTGGTGTGGGCATGGTGGGAACCCATTTTTTGCACAAAAAACAAAAGGTCGCCAAAGAGTTAATCAGCTACTTTCACCAGCATTACCGGGAACGGGGCGCGGCTATCACGATGTTGTATCCGTTCCGCCCTGATTTTTACAACCAGATGGGGTATGGCTACGGCGGCAAAGTGTGGCAATATCGGTTTTCCCCGGCCAGCCTGTTGGCCGGTACAGACAAAAGCCATATTGATTACCTGAATCCTGGCGATAAAACAGCCGTATTGGCTTGTTTTGACCGTTATATGAGCCGCACCCACGGCGTCAGTGCCAAAGCGGATTTTGAGGTGCGCCGTCTGCTCGAAAATCCGGCCATGCGGGTGGTGGGGTATCGCGAAGGGGAACAAATCCTGGGCTACCTGGCCTTTACCTTCCAGCCCGTGCCCGGTGGCTCTTTTCTGCAAAACGATTTGCAGATCGAAGAGCTTGTCTATGATTCACCGCTGGTGTTACGTGAACTAATGACCTTTTTGCGCTCCCAGGCCGATCAGGTAGGCACCATTGTCTACACCAGCCCCGATCCGAATCTGCACTATTTGTTAAGCGATCCGAGGAACGGTAGCGGTCGCCTCTTACCCTCTGTCTGTCATGAAAATGCGACGCAGGGGTTAGGCGCTATGGTTCGGGTGATCCATGCTCGCCGCCTCTTCACGATTATGCAAGACCACGATTTTGGCGGGCAGACGCTCCGGCTCAACCTTTCTTTACGGGACACTTTCCTGCCGGAAAATGATGGCGCGTTTATTGTGGAGTTTGATCGCGGCCGCGGTCAACTCAGTCAGGATGACCGCTCCGATGTCACCGTGCGCATGGACATCGCCAACTTCTCATCCCTCATCATGGGCGCTATCAGCTTCCGTGAACTGATGAACTACGGCCTGGCCGAAATCTCCCACCCCCAGCACATCCCCACCGTCAACCGTCTCTTCTATAGCGAACAACAGCCCGTCTGCCTGAGCCTTTTCTAGCCTGTCAGGTGGTGCTATACTTAGGCGAACGGTCACAGTTCATTCTGTGGCCGTTTTTGTGTGTCTACGGCCTAAGCGTAGACAAAGTAAACCGAAAAAGGACATAGTTCAAAAGTGGCCGCTAACATTTTTAGGGCGATTTCAAATGTAAATGACCTGACCGGAAAAGAAAATGTTAGAACAAGAAATTACCCCCACGCTCGACCTTAGCAAAGAAGTGGCCGCTCGCCGCACCTTTGCCATTATCTCCCACCCCGATGCCGGGAAAACCACCCTTACCGAAAAACTCCTGCTCTACGGCAACGCCATTCACCTGGCCGGGAGTGTCCGTGCCCGCCGCGATCAACGCAGTGCCGTCTCCGACTGGATGGCCATTGAAAAAGAGCGCGGCATTTCCATCACCTCTACCGTCCTGCAATTTCCCTACAAAGGGCATGTCATCAACCTGCTCGACACCCCCGGCCATCAGGATTTCTCCGAAGACACCTACCGCACCCTCATGGCCGCCGACAGTGCTGTCATGGTGCTGGACGCCGCCAAAGGTGTCGAAGCCCAAACCCGCAAACTGTTTGAAGTCTGTCGCCAACGGGGTATTCCCGTCTTCACCTTCATCAACAAAATGGACCGCCCGGCCCTAGATGCCCTGGCCCTGCTGGATGAAGTTGAAACCGTGTTGGGGATGCAACCCGTGCCTATGAACTGGCCCATCGGTGATGGCCGGGACTTTCAGGGGGTTTATGATCGTAACACCCAGGAAGTTCACCTCTATGACCGCACCGTGCGTAACCAGAGCATCTCCCCTGAACATATCACCACCCTGGATGATCCGCGCATTCGTGAGGGGTTGAGTTCCCATCAGTTTGAGGATTTACATACCAACATCGAATTGCTGGATGAAATGGGCATGGGGTTTGATCATGACAAAATGTTAAAAGGGGAACAGACGCTGGTCTATTTTGGCAGTGCTTTGACCAATTTTGGCGTGCAACTGTTCTTGAACGATTTCATCCGTTATGCCCCTGCCCCCGTGGCTTACACCGGTTCCGCTGGCGTTGTGGAGCCACAACACCCGGAGTTTTCCGGTTTTGTGTTCAAGATTCAGGCCAACATGAACCCCAAACACCGGGACAGTGTGGCCTTTGTGCGGGTGTGTAGCGGCCGCTTCGAGCGCAACATGGTCGTCAACCATCCCCGCACCGGCAAAACCCTGCGCCTGCCCCGCCCTTACAGCTTCTTTGCCGATGAACGTGAAGTGGTGGATGATGCCTACCCAGGGGACATCATTGGTTTGCCGGGCAACAAAGAGTTCGCTATTGGTGACACCCTCTGTGAAGGCAAATCGTTTACCTTTGCCGCCATTCCCCGCTTCGCCGCCGAACATTTCGCCAAAATCATCAACCTGGACATCAGCAAACAGAAGCAGTTCATCAAGGGGCTACAACAACTGGAAACGGAAGGGGCTATGCAGGTGCTCTACGAGGCCGATGCCCGGCGACGTGACCCTATCCTGGCGGTGGTGGGCGCATTGCAGTTTGAGGTGGTGCAGGCCCGCATGGAAGCGGAATATAACGTTCTCACCAAACTAGAGGGGTTGCCTCATCAGTTAGCCCGCCTGGTGGAAGGGCCAGAGGAGCAAATCGAACTGCTCCCCTGGCGTTATGGCCTCATTCGGGCACAGGATGCCGATGAACGGCTAATTGGCCTGTTCCGTTCGGAGCATGAAGTGCGCTATTATCAGGAGAAATACCCTGATCTGGTTTTCAGACCAATTGAATAAAAGCGAAAAACCGGGTTTCTGACAGAAACCCGGTTTTTGTTTGGTGAACAAACGCTTCTATAATCTCAGCCTGCTTATTTAGATGGGTTTGATTGCGGAAATTAAACCCCTGGGTCAACAACCATGAACAACCACGCACAGCTGATTGACACGTTTTATAAGGCCTTTGCCGCCAAAGATTATGCCACCATGAAAGCCTGTTACCACGATAAGGTGCAGTTCTCTGATCCGGTGTTTACGCTGAAGGGTAAAGAGGCGGGGGCAATGTGGCACATGCTGTGCGAGTCAGGCAAAGATTTGCGCGTGGTACACAGTCAGGTTCAGGCAGATGACACGACCGGACGAGCACACTGGGAAGCCTGGTATACCTTCTCCACCGGGCGCAAGGTTCACAATATCATTGATGCTACGTTCCGTTTTCAGGATGGGCTGATCATTGAGCATCAGGACCGGTTTGGGTTTTGGCGGTGGACGCGCATGGCCTTGGGGCCAGCCGGACTGGTTTTAGGCTGGACACCGATAATACGGAATAAGGTGCAAACGACCGCCAGCCAACGGTTGGCACGGTTCATTCAGGCCCACCCTGAATATCAATAAAGATATATTAGCCCGGTGATACCGCGGCCGCAAACACCCTTAACGCCTCAATATGCTGTTCCACTGTCGTAAACCCACACCCCATCGTGTTGATAGAGCCGTGAGTCGCCCCCGCCGCCTGCCAATCCTGCATAATCGTTTGCCAGCTTTCCGGTGTGCCATCTTGATACAACAGGCGGGTTTCAATACCCATGTCGGCACGGGAGCGGCCCTGTTCGGCCAGAAGGGTATCCAGACGAGCTAGGGTTTTCGCGGCCGCGGCCGCGGTGCGATACCCCGGTAACCAGCCATCCCCTTTGCGGGCAATCCGGCTCAGAACGGCCTCGGCATGACCCCCCAACCAGATGGGAATGGGGCGCTGAATAGGCAAGGGATTAATCCCCGCATCAGGAATGGTGTGATACTGCCCCTGGAAATTCACCAATGGTTTCGTCCACAGTTCACGCAACAGATCAATTTGTTCGTCCGATTTGCGGCCGCGTTGGTGAAAATCATTGCCCGTAGCCACATACTCCACCTCATTCCAGCCAATACCAATCCCCAGGCGCAAACGGCCCCCACACAAAATGTCTACCATCGCCGCCTGTTTAGCCACCAGAGCCGTATCTCGTTGGGGCAAAATGATGACCCCGGTGACAAAACCAAGCTGGCTGGTCACCCCGCTCAAGTAACTGAACAGGGTAAACGGCTCATGGAATGGGTCTTGATAGGTGTACGGCCCACTCCATCCCCCTGGCCGATCCGGGTTGGCCCCCAGGATGTGATCATAAGCCAGAATATGGGTATACCCTAACGCCTCAGCCGCCTGGGCATAATCACGGTACGCGGCCGCATCCGCCGGAAACTCAATTTGTGGAAAAACAACACCTATTTTCATTTTATTTTCCTTAGTCGGGTTTGACGCTCACCCCCAGACAAAGTATACTATCCTTCGCTTTCCGGGGCATAGCTCAGTTTGGCAGAGCGCTCGGTTTGGGACCGAGAGGTCGTCAGTTCGAATCTGGCTGCCCCGACCTTTATACTAAACAGTTATCAGTGAATGAATAACCCCTGGTACTGATTAACATGCGGGCATGGTGAAATGGTATCACTCCTGCCTTCCAAGCAGTTGGTGCGGGTTCGATTCCCGCTGCCCGCTCTCTCCATTTACGATTGAAGATTGTAGATTTACGATTTTCTTCTCCCATACTCCCCAATCTAAAATCGTCAATCCCTAAATCGTCAATCCTCAGGGCTTGTAGCTCAACGGCAGAGCAGTCGGCTCATAACCGATCGGTTCCAGGTTCGAATCCTGGCGGGCCCATCAACTCTTCAGCGAGGCTTTCCTTAGAAGCCTCGCTTTTTTTGTGCCTCGCCACTAGCAGAGCAAACCAGCAAAACTATATCCACGCCTGTATCGTTTTACCACCGGAGAAGGGTTGGCAGAGGATGTCGGTTGTGGCTACAATGCACGTATGGAACTATTTGCCCAAAGCCGCAAAGCCCAGATTGAGAAGGAGTCACCCCTGGCGAACCGGTTGCGGCCGCGAACCCTCGAAGAGTACGTCGGTCAGGAGCATATCATCGGGCCAGGCCGCCTTCTGCGCCGGGCCATCCAGGCCGATCAGCTCTCCTCGCTCATCTTCTACGGCCCCCCCGGAACCGGCAAAACCACCCTGGCCCGCGTCATCGCCAACAGCACCAGCAGCCATTTCATCACCATCAACGCCGTATTGGCCGGCGTCAAAGAAATCCGCGAAGCCATTGAGCAGGCGCAGGAGCGGCGCAACCTGTACAACCAGCGCACCACCCTCTTTGTGGATGAAGTCCACCGCTGGAACAAAGCCCAACAGGACGCCCTGCTCCCCCACGTCGAAAATGGCACCATTATCCTGATCGGGGCCACCACCGAGAACCCCTATTTTGAGGTGAACAAAGCCCTCGTCAGCCGCAGCCGTATTTTCCAGTTGCGGCCGCTGACCGCCGACCATTTGCGCCAGATTGTCTACCACGCCCTCACCGACCAGGAACGGGGTTACGGTCATCTCCGGGTCGAAATTCTGCCTTCAGCCCTGGATCATCTGGTCAATACGGCCAATGGCGACGCCCGTAGCGTCCTCAATGCCCTGGAACTGGCCGTTGAGACCACCGCCCCGGATGAAACAGGTTGTATCCACATTGATGTGGCCGTAGCCGAAGAATCCATCCAAAAACGGGCTGTCCTGTATGACAAGGACGGCGACGCCCATTACGACACTATCTCCGCCTTCATCAAAAGCCTGCGCGGCTCCGATCCCGATGCCGCCCTCTACTGGCTGGCAAAAATGGTCTATGCGGGTGAAGACCCCCGTTTCATCTTCCGGCGTATGGCGATTCTAGCCGGGGAAGATGTAGGCATGGCTGACCCCCAGGCCATGCAGGTGATCGCCAGTTGTTGGGAACTCTATGAGCGCATTGGCCTGCCCGAAGGGCGGTTCCATCTGGCCCAGGCCACCCTCTATCTGGCAACTTGCCCCAAATCCAACTCCACGATGGCCTTTTTTGACGCCCTGGCTTCGGTGGAGAAAGAGCAAGAGGCCGATGTGCCCAACCATCTCAAAGATGGCAACCGGGACAAGGAAGGGTTTGGTCATGGCAAGGGGTATCTCTATCCTCATGCGTACCAGGATCATTGGGTGGCCCAACAATATTTGCCCGCCGCCTTGCAGGGCAAACTGTTTTATCAGCCCGGCGACCAGGGGTATGAGCATGGTATTCGTGAAACGGTAGCCCGCAAACGAGAAGCCCAACTGGCGGCGATGCTGGAAGCAGCCGATGAGACCCCGGAAGTGTATACGACCAGCCCAACCAATCGTCAGCGCGATGCCTGGCTTCAACGAACAGTCGCCAACAGCGGCCGCAACCTGGAACATCTGCGTGAGAAATTGTTTAGTCTGGCTCAGGTGCAACGGCATCATCTGGTTCTGGATGTAAACGCGGGCACGGGCTTGTTCACCTGGGAAGCGGTGCGCCAGGCCCCCGAAGGCGGCGTCTACGCCCTGACTCCCGATGACAAAGCGGCTGATGCCCTACGCCAGCAGGCCGACAAATTACCGGATTTAGAGCGGCCGCGTATCTTGCAAGGTTCCCCCACCGAACTGGCGTACTTGCTCCGCCTACGCGGTGAAGCCGATTTACAATTTGATCGCATCCTGGGGCGGAACATTCTGACAGAAGGAACTCGTAGGAACTCAGAGGAACTCGGCGGAACTCAGCTTTCAGCCAGTCAGCCGGTCAGCCGGTCAGCACCTCAGCACTCAGCACTCAGTACTCTCGCCTCTCTCCTCTTCCCCGATGGTCGCCTCTGCCTGGTACAAGTACTCCCCCGGCACGGGCAACGGCTGGCTGATCTGGTGGATTGGGCGGGGGTGGATGAGGCGTTGGTGGCGAAGGTACGGGCCGGGGAAGAGACGATTTATTCGGACCCGGATGATCCGCTGGTAAATTGGGATGAGAAAGATGTGGCGGCATGGTTCGCGGCCGCGAACCTCACTATCACTCACCAACAAAGCGAAACCCAGGTGGAACCCCGCCGGTTGACAGCAGCCCACCTGGAGCGTTGGTTTGGCGAGGGGCTGTTGCCAGAGGCGCGGCCGCGGTACAGCCAACGTCTACTCGACTCCGGCCTCACCCCCACCGAATTAGCCCAAATCGCCGCCCTCTACCGCCGCCAACTCACGGATCAGGTGGTCAACTGGCACACCACGCAACTGTATATAGTAGCAGTCAGCTAGTTAGCTTGTCAGCAATCAGCTTGTCAGCTAAAAGGCTGAAGTGCTGACTGGATGAAAGGCTAACTGGCTCAAAGGCTTTTCCCATGATTGAATATCGCTTCGGTACAGTAGGTTTTGGCTATAAAGAGTGGCTGGGCAATTTTTATCCACCCGGAATGAAAAGTCGTGACTATTTGGGTCACTACAGCCAGTTTTTTGATACAGTGGAGATTGACTCCACCTTTTATGGCACGCCAAAAATTGAGTCGGTGCAACGATGGGCGCAACAAACACCGCCTGATTTTGTCTTTTGCCCCAAAACGCCGCGTGTGATTAGCCACGACCAGCGCTTACAAAATTACCCTTCGATGGATGAATTTCTGACCGTTATGCGTCATCTGGGGGAAAAACTTGGCCCTGTTCTCATCCAACTGCCCCCCGACTTTACCACAGCAGAACAAGGCATTCTGGCTGATTTCCTGGCCCAACTGCCCACCGATTTGCGCTTTGCCGTAGAGTTTCGGCATCGTTCGTGGGATGAGCCAGGTACAGGGGAATTATTGCAGAAGGTTGGGGTGTGCTTCGCGGCCGCGGACTATATTCACCTTCCTGCTACCATCCAACGCACCACCGACTTCCTCTACATCCGTTTCCTGGGCATACACGGTCGCTTTCGCGGCAAAGACAGCGAACAAATAGACGTGATGGACCGTTTACACCATTGGTATAGTGAGATTCAGCCCCATCTCCCCCACATCAACACCCTTTACGGCTTCTTCAACAACGACTTCTCCGGACACTCCCCCGCCACCTGTAACCGCTTCAAGCAACTCTTCGATTTACCCTTCGCCTACCCCGAAATTCCCACCCAGACCCGTTTGTTGTAACAAAAAAAGCCCCTGGTTCTTCACCAGAGGCTTCTCACGATAACAATTTACGCCAAGGCACAAATGACGCCAAGAAACACAAAACAAAATCTGCGTTAATCTGTGAAATCTGTGGATAAATTCTTCTCCCTGTTTGGGAGCTTACCCACCGGCAGCAATCAACATAGCCTGGAACGCGGCCGCTTGCGTCAAATCAAACCAGTAGGCTGGCAAGAAACCCAGTGCTACCGTCGCCGCCAGCGATAATGTGACCGCCACATTCAGGGCCGGGTGCATCTGGGCCTGCCCTTCACCATCAAACATGAAGGCATAATACACAATTCGCAGATAGAAATAACCCGATACCACACTCGTCACCACACCCACGATTGTCAGCCAGAGCAGATCAGGGTTGGCATCCAACACCGCGCGGAAGACAAAAAATTTGCCCGAAAACCCACCCGTAGGCGGCACACCGGTCAGCGAAAGCATGAAATAGGCCAAAACCAACGCCAATGCCGGATTCCGTTTCGCCAACCCTTTGTAATCATCCAGGTTCAACCCTTGATTACCTGACCGTTCAATGGCAATGACAATGGCAAAGGCCCCCAGGTTGGTGAACAGATAGGCCATCATATAAAACAGGGCGGCACTGACTCCCTGATCACTGTTCGAGGCCACGGCCATCATAATGTAACCCGCATGGGCAATACTGGAATAGGCCAGCATTCGTTTGATGTTTTGCTGGGCCAGAGCCACCACATTACCGACAATCATGGTGAGGGCGGCCAATACCGCGACCACCGGAACCCAGGTGTCACCCATTTGCGGCAAAACACCCATAAACAGGCGAATCATGGCCGCAAAACCACCGATCTTGGCCCCCACACTCATGAAGGCCGTGACCGCCGTAGGCGCACCTTGATACACATCGGGTGTCCACATGTGGAACGGCACAGCCGCCACCTTAAAGCCAAAGCCTACCAGCAACAAGGCCATCGCTCCCATGCTCAACGCGCCACCCTCACCGATGTTTTGGGCAATGACAGGTAAAGCCGTGGAACCAGTCGCCCCATACATCAAGACAATGCCAAACATGAAGAACCCCGAGGAAAACGCCCCTAACAAGAAATATTTCAGGGCCGATTCTTCAGAATCATTTCGTTTGCGATCATAACCGGAAAGGATGTAGAGAGGAATGGAGAGGAGTTCCAACGCCAGGAACACCATGATCAGGTCGTTGGACATACCCATCAGCATCATACCGCTGATGGAGAAGAGGACGAGCAGATAAAATTCGCCGTGACTGAGGCGGGTTTTGTCCAGGTAATTGACCGAGAGAAGTATGGTCAGAATGCCAGTCAGGAGATAAAGCACATTGAGGAAGGTGGCATAATTATCTACCACAATCATGGCTGTCCCCCCGACGGGGATAAACGTTTCGTAGCTTTTACCCCATAGGGCAACCGATTGAATGAGGGCTAAACCGAGACCAATGAGAGAAAGCCAACTCAGCCATTTCTTCTTCTCTTCAGGCAGGAACAGGTCTACCACCATAAGGGCGACCCCCCAGCCAATCACGATGATAACGGGAAGAATAATGGTTAGATTGAGCGTGGGGGTTTGAAATTCCATCGCTGAATGACCTCGTAGCAGTAAGCAGTAACCCAGGGTCAGTTGCCACGGCAAAGAATCTGGCAAGGGGGTCTGAGTAAAAATAAAGGTTACTGTTGGGAATGTGTAATGCGAGTCCGCAAGGACAATTTTGGTTCGCTCTAAACTTCACAATCGTATCACGTTGCTCTGGTTTTGACGAATAAAACAACGTGCAAGCGCGTCATAGCCGCGGGTTAAGTTGTTCAGAAATTGTAAAGAAAGCATGAGAAGGAGCTAATAGCCGACCCCATTATTTTTCCCTCACGTAATTTTTTCCCGGTACGACCAGACTTTATCTAGCACAGGTTAGGCCAGTTGTTCTCGTGGTGACAACGGTTTTGGGCTTGGATGGGGAAAAAGTTCCGACTAAAGTCTCTATATCACCTGGCTTAATCATTTTACAATCGTAATGATGTAAGTATCGGAGCCACAAGGCTCAATCGTTACGTACCATTATCCACCGTAGCTAGTTTTTCACTGTACAACAAGGAGTTTGAAGCATGTTTTTAGCCAAAGTAAACCGTTTTGTGGGTCTTGCCGCCCTCAGCCTTTTTCTCGTTCTTTTGCTGGCCGCCTGTGGGGGCAATAATGAGCCGATTGAACTAACGGCCATTCCGATTAGCACATCTACTACGGCCCCGGAACCGACAACAGAACCTATCGTTGAGCCAACGGCTGAACCCGTTCAGGATGCCACCGCTGAAACGACTGTCGTTGAACCTACGGCCGAACCAACAGCTACTACGGCCCCGGTTTCGGCCCCCGTTACCTTCCAAATTGTATCCGCCGAATCGGAAGCCCGATTTAGCCTGGGAGAAGTGTTAGCGGGTAATCCTACCACGGTGGTGGGTAGAACCAACGAGTTGGCGGGTGAACTCCTGGTAGACCTGAATGATTTGAGCACAGCCCAGTTGGGTGTTATCCAGATCAACGCGGCCGCGCTCGCCACAGATAACAATTTCCGCAACGGCTCTATCCGCGAGTTTATCCTGCAAACGGATGATTACCCGTTCATCACCTTTGCCCCCACCAGCCTGACCGGTTTGCCGGCCGCGGCCGCAGTCGGTGACACCATCACCTTCGACATCGTAGGCGACCTGACCATCCGCGATGTGACCCAGAGCGTGACCTTCTCCGCCACCGTCACCGTCGTCAGCGCCACCCAACTGGATGGTTCTGCTTCGACCACGGTCAACCGGGCCGATTTTGGGCTGGAGATTCCCAGTGTGCCCAATGTAGCGGATGTGGATGAGGAAGTAATTTTGGAGATTGATTTTGCCGCGGCCGCGCCGTAGTCTGATTGATTAAACAGACAAAAAGCCGTGTTTTCATCTTGCGTAGATGAAAACACGGCTATTTTTGTAATTATTCCCCCTGGATGGTAATCAATTGTCTTGATCCAGTGGTATAGAAGGTTATTTGGTGATTTGTCACGGAGACCTTCGGTTGGCTTTGCGGCAAATTAGGCATTTTAGTTGGGGGGCGTTGGGACTGTCTGCTTTAGCATCAGACAAGGCAAAACAAATCAGGCAAAATCTCTCGTCAGCGGAGAATTTGCGCCAAAAATCAGTTTCGTTGATCGTTATGAATGTTGGTAGATTGGCCACGAAATACGGGTAGCTTCATCTTTAATAACCGTGTAGGACGTAATTGTACAAAATTACGCCAGATCTGGATCTGGGCATCAGGGCGCGCCCTTCAATTGTTCATCTAAAACAATCATCAGGCTGGCTCTAAAACAGAGAGATGAGGAAGATTTGAAATAAACTGCTGAGTGACTAATTCAATCGCTTCGATAATGGCTTCTCGCGGAACTCGTCCTTCGTATCCTTCAACCAACTCTTCCACCGATTCACCATGTGCCAGACGATCCAATGTACCGGCGATTTCAATCCGCGTATGTTTGAAAGTAGGGCGGCCACCACAAACACCAACAGCCCGCACCACATAGCGGCCTAAAGGATAATATTCATAAACATCGTCACCGGCTGATTCGCGTATAATTTTTGCCATTCTACTTTTGCCCCGTTTTGCTGTCATTATGCCTCAAACAAAGGGGTTTTTCAATCCTTCGTCCGGTTACTTGGCCGCAACCAAACCCTCGTGCTATGAAACGTACTTTGCCCGGCCAGGTCCGCCAGTTCATCTGAGGTGAGCCAGTTGATATTGCGGCCGCGACTCAACTTCTGCCACCGTCCTTTGGGTGACGCCACCACACCGGCCCGTACATTCTCCGTCACCACCGCCTTCAACTCACACCACCCCTGTTCATTTTCCAGCCTGACCCTATCACCAGACTGGATGTTGTGCGCGGCCGCGTCCTGGGGGTGTATCTCTACAAATGGTTCACCCTCGTGCCGAAGCAAACCTGGCTGGTTGGCTAAACTACTAGAGACAAAATGGTGCGCGGCCGCGGAGATAAGAAAAAGGGCTGAGTGCTGAGGGCTGAGGGCTGAGTCTGTTGACCCTTGACCATTTTCCCCTTCTCCCCTCTCTTCATACCCCGGCAACGGATCAACGCCCATCGCTACCAGTCGTTCACAATAGAGTTCTACCTTGCCACTGGGCGTCGGAAAATATCCGTCGGCAAAGGGAATCGTGCCCGGTAAATTCAAGGCCACCGTATGTTCCGTTTTGAGCCGTTCCAGGGTGATGCCTTGAAAAGCCGGGTTGTTGGCCGCCGTGGCCGCGAGAATTTCGGCGATGGCTTCGTCTTCACTGTGTTGTAGCCAGGTTTCGGTGAAACCGAGCGCGGCCGCGAGCAAGCGCATCAGTTCCCAATTACTCTTACACTCCCCCAACGGCGCAATCGCCGGGGCATTATAGGTCAGATGGGTGTGCCCATACGCCTTGTGCAAGTCGGCCTGTTCCAGTTGCGAGGTCGCCGGTAACACAATGTCCGCCTGATCCGCCGTGTCGGTCATAAACAGCTCATGCACCACGGTAAACAAATCTTCCCGTTGCAACCCGGCAATAATCGCCCCCGAATGGGGTGTCGAAGCCGCCGGATTGGCCCCAAACACAAACAAGGATTGGATAGGTGGATCGGCCACTTCACCCAGTAAGGCCGCCCCTAGCCGGTTCATGTTAACCGAACGACCTGGGGGTGGACATTCCATCTCATGTCCCATCGCCTCGTTATCCCAGGCAAAATAACCGCTGGTGCTATAAGCCAACCCGCCACCGGCCGTGCCGTATTGCCCGGTAATCGCCGGTAAAGCACAAATCGCCCGGATCGTCTGCCCCCCACGCACATTTCGTTGCACCCCATCGGCAATCTTAATGAGACCGGGACGAGTTGTGCCATACAGTTGGGCCAGCGCCTCGATGTCACTGACTGGCAATCCGGTTATCTCGGCTACCCGCTCCGGCGGATAATCCGCTAACCGCGGCCGCAGTTCCGACCAGCCTACTGTGTTCTGTGCCAACCAGGCCTCGTCGGCCCACCCTTCCCGCACTAGCAAATGGGCCAACCCCAAAGCCAACGCCCCATCCGTCCCCGGTTTCGGAGCCAGATGCCAGTCCGCCCCTTTGGCTGTCTTGGTTTTGCGCGGATCAATAACCACCACCTTCGTCCCGTTCCGTTGGGCGGCCTTGAGGTGAGGCATGAAATGGGGCGCCGTTGTTACCGGATTATGTCCCCAGATGAGGACTAACTGGCTATGTTGGATATCCTGGTAACTTTGGCTCTGGCGCACACCCAGGGTCATTTCCACGGCCATCTCCGCGGCCGCGCCACAAATCGTCCGTTCCAACTGACTGGCCCCCAGCCGGTTCCACAGCCGGGTACTACTCACCCCCATCTGCACCAACCCCAACGTGCCACTGTAGCTGTACGGTAAAATAGCTTCCGCGCCATACGCAGCGATGATCGCCTGCCAGCGGCTGACAATCTCACCGATGGCCTCAGCCCAGGTGATACGCGTCCACTGTCCACTCCCTTTTGGCCCCACCCGGCGCAATGGGTAAAGCAACCGCTCCGGGTGATAAACATGGTTCAGGTAGGGTCGAACTTTGGCGCAGAGCCAGTTGGCGGTGATGGGATGGGTTGCGGCCGCGTAAAAATCTACCGCCTTCCCATCTTCCACCTCCGTCACAACCCCACACGTATCCGGGCAATCATGCGGGCAAGCTCCAAAAATGATTTGGCGCGTCATAATTACTCCTTACTACCGATACCAGATTAGGTAACACGCACTACGGTCTGGAAAAGGTATGCTGATGGACAACCATCTGTTCGGGGAGCAGGTGAACGAAGTTATAACCAGGGGGGTGTTCAGGATCAAAACCAATGACATCCGCATTGGGCCAGCCAGAAAACTGAGAAAACAGGCTGGCAACGCCCGTATACATAATGCCATCGCGGAAAATCTGCACATTTTGATGGATATGACCGTAAAACACACCCCGAATCCGTGCCCGTGCGGGCGCGAGAATCTGGTGCAAAGCGGCTCCATTAATCACCATCATGTAGGCGTCAATCCAGGTGGAGTTAATCGGCACAATGGGGTAATGCATAAAAATGGTGAGAGGCGGCCCAGGCTGGCGAACCTCACGTCGTACAAAATCCAACTGCTTTTGCGTGAGCCAGCCATGCGGATCAATCTCATCTTCCGCTCGTGCATCCACCACCATGAACCGGTGACCCTTCACATCAAACGTATAGGCCAACAAATCCGGGTCATCATAAGCATCCCGCTTTGGCCCCATAGGAAAATAATGATGCAAATCCCGCGCCCGGTCATGGTTGCCCGTCACGTAATAAACCGGCACATCCAATCGGGCCATCGTTTCCGCGGCCAGTTCATACGAAGCCGGATGAGGATCCGTCACCACGTCACCTGTATGTACCACAAAATCAGGCTTTTGTGGCAGGCTCTGGATGATGTCTATGACTTTTTCCAGGCAGGGGAGTGCTCTATGACCATGGCGGGCATAATCTGCCGAAGGGCCAATATGCGAATCACTGATATGAACGAAGTAAACGTTTTCGGTGGGTGTAAATGGCTTCAGTGATTCAGCCGTTATTCGAGGCGTCACAATAGTTTCTCGTATGAACTCATAGGAACCAGGGGGAACTTAATCAGGTTTTCCTTACCATCATCAATCATCATATCAGTGTCCCACCAATCCCTCTGATATAAAAATAGCCCTTAGATTGTAACTAAGGGCTATCATTCGGGCGAGTATTGAACACAGATTAGGGCAAATGGCTGGATCAATCAGATGCAACCAACGCCTTTGCCCTTCCTGGTTTATTCTTTTATTTGCCAGCCAGAGCCATAACTGTGTTGGCCAGTGCATCTACCGAGCTACTCATCAAATTAAAGAAACCCGCGGGCGCAATGCCAATCCAGACGATGAACAGCAGGAAAGAGAGCATAATCACCAACTCCCCGCCGGTCATCTCACGCAATTTCTTGTTTTCCGGGTTATCCAATGGCCCCATAAATACTTTCTGGAACATCCACAGCAGGTAAACCGCCGCCAGGATAACCCCAGATGTGGCAAAGGCTGTGTAAATCCAGGGGGAAGCCCCATAAGCCACCCCACCCATCGAACCCAGCAAAATGGTGAACTCACCCACAAAACCGTTCAACCCTGGCAAACCCATACTGGACAACACGACTACGAGCGAGAGCGCACTGAACAGGGGCATGGCCCGCCAGATGCCGCCAAATTGGGCCATATCCCGGGTGTGCCGTTGTTCGTACAGAACACCCACCAGGAAGAATAATGCGCCTGTGCTCAGGCCGTGATTCACCCCTTGCAAAATCCCCCCCGAAATGCCTTCCGGGTTCAAGGAGAAGATACCCAACATCACAAATCCTAAATGGCTGACGCTGGAGTAAGCCACTAATTTCTTCACATCGGTCTGGGCAAAGGAGACAATGGCTCCGTAGATGATGCCGATAATGGCTAACACAGCGATTAGCGGTGCGTAGTGCGCTGAAGCCTCTGGGAAAAGTGGCAGATTAAAGCGCACAAAGCCATATGTACCCATTTTCAGCAGAACCCCCGCCAGAATAATCGAACCGGCGGTAGGGGCTTGGGTGTGGGCGTCGGGCAACCAGGAGTGGAATGGGAACAGCGGCACTTTGACGGCAAAGGCAATGGCGAAACCCAGGAAAAGCGTATTCTGAGCACTGGCAAAGACCGCGCGGTTGGTAATCAGGTCAGGCAGGCTAAAGGTATCGGCAGTCAAGCCCATGTACAGAATCGCCAGAAGCATGAGCAATGACCCGGCCATAGTGTAAAGGAAGAACTTGATGGACGCGTAAACCCGATCCTTGCCCCCCCAGATGCCAATGAGGAAATACATAGGCACGAGGGTGAATTCCCAGAAGATGTAGAACAGGAACAGGTCTTGGGCCAGGAACACACCTAACATGCCAGTCTCTAGCAACAGCATGAAGATGTAATATTGACCCACATTTTCCTTGATCGAGGGGAAAGACGCTCCAATGGCTAACATGGAGATGAAGGTGGTGAGCAAAACCATGAGAATACTCAATCCATCTATCGCCAGATGATAGCCAATGCCAATGGAAGGAATCCATTCGGTTGGGCCGGAATTAAGCTGTAAACCAGCAATATTGCTTTGGTACATACCCAATACCACCAGAGAGATAACAAAGGTGATAATGGTGGTCGCCAGAGCAATCTGTTTGGCGGATTCGTCCGTTTCCCGTTTGGTTAGTTTCAGGATGAGCATGATAGCTACACCCACAACCGGGAAGAAGGTGAGGATAGTTAAAATCGAGTTCTCCATAGTTTCTCTGTCCCCGCTTTACTTAGTTATCAGTAACCAGTAGATTAGCTCACCGATGACTGTCAGTTGCTAATTAGTCTGCATGAAGAAATAAACAACCAGGGCCACAACCCCGATAAAGACACCTAGCGCATAACCGCTGACGTTGCCGGTTTGGGTGGTGCGAATGGCATCGGCAAAGCGGCGCGTCAGTTTGGCACTGCCGTTGACGAGACCATCTACGCCCAGTTGGTCGAGCACAGTAGAGGAGAATTTGGCAAAACCAACGAAGTTGTCGCGGATGAACCGTTCGTGGAAGAAGTCATGCCAGAACGACCCGTCTAACTTGTGGGCGAGCCAGTCCGCGGCCGCGTTAAACACCGGTATAATCCCTTTCATCACCAGGGTGTTAATGGGCAACACGGCAAACCACCAGATAGGTGTGCCTTGCAACGGGTCACGCTCATGGGCCGTCCGCGGCCGCGAGCCATACACGCCAAAGAACGACGCCCCCAACGCTAACAGGGCCAACGCCGTGGAAATACCTGCCACCATCGGACTTAACACAATCGGGGTATGGGGTAGATGGAGTAAACCATGCGCTTCCGCATGTTCACCCCCTTCAGCCTCACCCTCAGCATGTTCACCCTCTGGGGCTTCCGACAATTCAAACGATTGAATCGAATGTTCCAGCCATCCTTCCATCGCCAGATTGATACCCGAAGGATGATTACCACCGGCTTCCGCTGCGCCTTCGCTGAGGTAGGGCAGGTTCAACAAACCACCACCCAGCGTCAAAATCGCCAAAATAATCAGCGGTGTCGTCATCAGTGGTGAACTTTCATGGGCATGGCTGGCCGCTTCGTGCCGCGCCTCACCGAAGAAGGTCATTTTAATCTGTCGCCCCATGTAAAAAGCCGTGCAGAACGCGGCAAACACCAGCATCCAATACACAATCTGGTTGTGCTCACTGCCGTGGACCAAAATTTCGTCCTTCGACCAGAAGCCGGCCAGCGGCACAATCCCCGCCAGGGCCAATGTACCAATCATGTACACGGCAAAGGTGATGGGCATCTTGTGGCGTAACCCACCCATCGTCCGCATGTCTTGCGGATCAAATTTCTCCTCGGTATGATGACCGCCGTGGTGATCATCATGTCCACCACCGCCATGCCCATGCGCATGGAGCGAATGATGGCCGTGTTCCATGCCATGAATGACAGAGCCGGAACTGAGGAAGAGCAAAGCCTTGAAGAAGGCGTGGGTAACGAGGTGGAACATAGCGGCTACGTAGGCACCCATGCCCGCGGCCGCGATCATAAATCCAAGCTGACTCACGGTGGAGTAAGCCAGGACTTTCTTAATATCAAACTGGGTGAAGGCAATCAACCCGGCCAAAATGGCCGTCGCTGCGCCGATATACGCCACCAAATCGGGTGAGGTAATGCTCCCGAAAACAAACGTATCGCTCACCCGAACAATTTCAAACAGAACGTTACTCCGCACAATCAGGTAAATACCCGATGTGACCATCGTCGCCGCATGGATGAGAGCCGAAACCGGTGTAGGGCCAGCCATGGCATCCGGCAACCAGATGTACAGCGGAATTTGGGCCGATTTACCGGCCGCCCCCATCAAGAACAATGCCGTAATGGCCGTCAACACCTCGCCCAAGGTGGCGGAAAAAAGACCGAATTCTACCATCTCCCCCGACTGAAACATCTCGACCGCCCCTTCAAAAACCGGGGTAAAGGTCAACGTGCCAAAGGTCCAGAAGGTCAGGCACATCGCCAGGATCATCGCCAGGTCGCCCACCCGGTTGGCTACAAACGCTTTGCGGGCGGCATTGGCGTTCATCGCCTGTCCCTTCTCATCGGTGCGGTCAAACCAGAAACCGATGAGCAAGAAGGAGCACAAACCCACCCCTTCCCAACCCACAAACAGCATCAGGTAATTGTTGCCCGTTACCAGAATGAGCATGAAGAAGAGGAACAGGTTGAGGTAGGCAAAGAAGCGGCTGAAATCGGGGTCGCCGTGCATGTAGCCGATGGCGTAGATGTGGATGAGAGAACCAACCCCCGTCACCACCAGCATCATCGTCACGGAAAGGGTATCAACCTGAAAGGCCCAGGGAACCTGGAAGCCCCCCACCTTAATCCAGTCGAACAAGGTGATGACTTCGGCGTGGTAATCATGAGCCACCAGGCTGAGAAGTTGTAGGATGGCGATCACCAGGGCGCTGAGGGCCATACCACTGGCAAACCAACCTGACCATTTTTCCCCGACTGCCCGGTTGCTATCCACAAAACGCCGTCCCACCAGGGCGTTAAAGAGAAACCCGATGGCCGGGAAGACGAGTATGAGAGGAATGAGACCGAATGCGTCCATAATGTTGCGACTGGAGACTAAGAGACTAAGAGACTGGGAGATTATTTAGTCTCTCAGTCTTTCAGTCTCTTAATCTCTCCTATCCTTTCAGGGTATTTACTTCGTCAATATTAATGCTATGGCGACTGCGGAAAATGGCGACGATGAGGGCGAGACCAACAGCTACTTCCGCGGCCGCGACGGTCATCACAAAAAACACCATCACCTGCCCATTCAAATCGCCAAACTGCCGGGCAAAGGCTACCAGGAGCAGATTTGCCGAGTTCAGCATCAACTCAATAGACATGAAAATAACAATGGCATTGCGGCGCAACAGCACCCCCAACGCGCCTAGCGTAAACAAAATGGCACTCAGGGCAATGTACCACTCAATCGTAACTTCCATAACTCTTCCTCTCCCGTGGTGCGTATGGCGTGGTGCGTTTTCCCCAAACACGCACCACGAAACACGTTATTGTGTATCCCCTTCCCCTTTCTTCCGCGGCCGCAACACCACCACACCTATCGTCGCCGCCAGCAACAGCACCGAGGTTATCTCAAATGGGAATACATACCCTTCAAACAAGCGAATGCCTAACGCCTCTGGGCTGGAATCTAACGCCGGGATATTAGCCGATTCAATACCGGCTGGACCAAACGCCCCCAACAAAGCGGCGACAAAGGTCAGGATCAACGCCAACCCTAACACCGCAATAGCCATGCGTCCCACCGTACTTCGTGAACTAACGCCCTGTAACTTCTCGGCCCCCAGGAGCATAATCACGAATAAGAACAGCACCATAATCGCCCCGGCATAGACAGTGACCTGTACCATCGCCACAAAGGGAGCCTTCAAGATGAGGTAGAAAACCGCTACCGTGACGAAATTCACGATCAGGAACAGCGCGGCGTGAATGGCATTGCGGCTGGTGATCATCAGCAACGCGGCCGCAATCGCAATAACTGCCAAAATGAGGAAGAGAATTGGACTACCCATAATTTCAGTGAGAAGTGACGAGTAACCAGTAACGAGCAACCAGTCTCATAGCCTGGGCACCGGTCACTGATAACTGATTACTTACTTTGGATTCTCCATATCAGGAATGGCCCGATCAAATGTACCTGGTTCAACCTTGACTGGGGTGTTAATGTAAATCGCGCCCGGTTTGGCTTGTTCGAGAAGCATCTCTTTGGTGTACAGTGCCCCAGCCCGGTCAGTGAAACTGAGTTCATACTCCCGACCTAAAACGATGGCCTGGGTGGGGCAGGCATCTTCGCAATACCCACAGAAGATGCAACGCATCATGTTAATCTCATAGGTTGAGGCGTACCGTTCACCAGGGGAAAAGCGGGCTTCGTCGGTGTTTTCGGCGGCTTCCACGAAAATAGCATCGGCCGGGCACGCGGCCGCGCACAGGGAACAGCCAATACACTTTTCCAGCCCATTGTCATACCGGTGCAAATGATGTCGCCCCTTAAACCGGGCACTCACCGGCCGCGCCTTCTCCGGGTACTCATCCGTCACTGGCGGCTGAAACAGATGCTTCAGCGTCGTCGCCATCCCTTTGAGAATTTCTCCAAACATGTAACTCTCCGTGTTGCGTATAACGTGTTGCGTGTCAGACCGTTCTTCACGCACCACGCACCACGCACAACGTTAATCCGTCATCTAAATTATGGCTAAGATTGGCCTAACCTCTGGGAATCTCTTAGTCTCCCAAAATCGCCACTATCTCATTATCTTCTCTACCTTAAAAACCCAAGTTCAAGTTCAGCAACCCTTCCTCAAACAACACAATACCAATCCCCGTCACAATGAAGCTAGCAACCGCCAGGGGGAAGAGCACTTTCCAGCCAAACTGCATGAGTTGGTCATAACGCAGGCGCGGCATCGAGGCTCGAATCCAGATCATCAGGCACAGGCTGAGGAAGATTTTCAGGATGATGTAAACAAAACCCAAAGCGGGAACCTGGTCTACAAACGGTCCGCGATAACCGCCAAAGAACAACACGGCGGCGATGGCACTCAGGGAAATCATCTTCATATATTCGGCCATGAAGAACATACCAAACCGCATGGCTCCATATTCCACCACATACCCGGCCGAAAGTTCTTGCTCCGCTTCCAACAGGTCAAACGGGGAGCGTTGTAACTCCGCTAAGGCGCCGATGTAAAAGATAAGGGCGGCCAATGGGTTAAGCACCACAAACCACAACCCTCTCTGCGCTTCGACGATCTGGCCTAAATCCAGCGAATTAGCCAGCATGACTGGGGGCAACACAGAGAGTCCCAAGGCCAGTTCATAGCTGATCATCTGGGCTGAGGTACGAATCCCTCCCAACACGGCATACTTGCTATTCGAGGCCCAACCCGCCAGGGCGATACCGTACACACCAATGGACGTAATCGCCAGGATAAACAACACACCTACATTCACACCAGGGGCAATGGCAAAGTAAGGGGTAAAGCTTAATTTGCCCAACGTAAACGGCCCAGCCCAGGGAATCACGGCCAAAATGAGAATAGCGGGCATGACAGCCAACATGGGGGCAATGAAATAGACAAACTTATCAGCCTGGGCTGGGGTGGGGTCTTCTTTAAAGAACAGCTTCACCGCATCGGCGGCCGGTTGCATAAACCCACCCAACAGGCGTAATTCACGCTTGCCCTTACGGGGAATGGGGATGTAACCAGCCCGGTTAGGGCCAATACGCGCCTGCAAACGCGCCAGCAGTTTGCGTTCCAACAAAGTGGTGTAGGCAAATCCAGTGATCACCGCAAAGGTGACGATTAAGCCCACTATGACTGCCCGTAAGGCAATTTGACCGTCGGTGAGTGCTTCCATAATCCCTCAAAGTAATCAGTTACCAGTCATCAGTTATCCGTCTAAAATTACCTCACTGGTCACTGTCCACTGCTCACTTATTTATGTACGGCGGCCCGTTGCAGGCCAGAGATATACTTTGTGCCGCGCAAAACGGCTAAACCAGCGGGCGCATGACCATTCACAACCGCGATGGCGTTCAGGTTGACGCCATTGATGCTCACCTGGACATTATCGCCATCGGCAATTTTGCGGGATTGGGCATCGGTTTCGTGCAAATAAACGGTGGGTTGGGCCATCCGCGGCCGCAACACGTCCGCCTCTCTCAGTAACGTCCCCGTGCTATTGTAAAGGGCCGCGCTAGTGATCACCTGCAACCCCATCAACTCTGGCTTCGACGTATCACCCGGGGTATAGGATTCCGGTAGTTTCGTTTCCCCTTCCGCCGCCCATTGTTGCCCCAGGCCCGACTTATTCTCGTACGATGTGCCGCCATAATACAGGTCAGCCCCACCCACATCCGGCCACTGCTTTTCTACCTGGGCCAGCGAACGGTAATCCATCCCTTTGTATTGGGGCACGGCCCGCGCCATATCCCGGAATACCAGGCTGGAGGCGATGGGGGCTTTGCCCAAACCCATCTTCTCACTGATCTGGGCAATAATTTGCCAGTCAGAGCGGCTTTCACCGACAGGTGTAATGGCCGGATAAAACCGCTGGACACGTCGTTCGCCATTGGTAAACGTGCCATCATGTTCAGCCCAACTTTGCGCCGGGAGAACCACATCGGCCAATTGGGCCGTGGGGGTCAAGAACAGTTCTTGCACCACCAGGAAATCCAGTTTGCCCCGGTCGGCCAGGAAACCATCACCCACAGGGTCGGCTCCCAAGAGGTAAAGGGCGCGGATGTCACCGGTAGATGCGGCCGCGACAATCTCTTTCTCCCCCATACCCGGATTTGCCAGGGTTTTATAACCCGGCTCCAAAGCAGGGTGGATGCCCATGTCCCAGGCTCCCTGGGTATTGTTGTGGGGCCAGACGGCAATCAGACCGTTGTTGACGCGACCAGCGTGGGCTTGCCCTTCACTGTTTTTCAGCAGGAGCAAGTTAGCCAACGTGCGGGCCAGGGTATCCGTTTCCTGGTGGGACAACCCTTCGTAGCCGTAGAAAATGACCAGATTATTAGCTTTGATGAGCGACGCGGCCGCGAGGCCCAACGCATCATCCCCTTCACTTTCCACTTTAGCCGCATTCACCAACGAATGAACCGCATTCAGCGCTTCACCAGGTGCATAAGGCAAGACATGGTGGGCATTTTTGTCCAGGCGGGTAGGCCGGAGATTCATCACTACCACCGTCGCCCCCCGGTCAGCCGCCTGTTTCACCCGCAACCACCAGATGGGCACTTCTTCATGTAAATCAGAGGCTACCACCAGAATGGCATCCCCTTTGCCTAGCTCTTTCAGGTTGCTACCCTTACTCAACCCGACTTTGGCCGTGACATCTCCCCCGGCGATCCGGGCATTGCTCAGGTCCAGATGATTACTCCCCAGCCCTCGCCGGATGAGATTTTGGAACAAATACAAGGCTTCATTACTGACGCGATCATTACTCAGACCAGCGACAGAGCCTTTGTTCCGGCTCAAACCATCGGCCACGGCTTGCAGGGCTTCATCCCAACTGGCTGGTACCAGTTGTCCATTTTTACGCACCATCGGTTTGTGCAACCGGTTAGGCGATTCAGCAAAATGATGACCAAAACGGGTGCGATCATCAATCCAGATTTCGTTGACGGATTCATTTTGGCGGGGCAGAACACGCTTGATGACGGTGCGGCCGCCGGAACGGGCTTCGACACGGGTGCTGAAAACGATGTTGCTCCCTGCCGGGCTATAGGGATCCAGGCTGGCCACGGGGATCAATTCCCAGGGGCGCGCCTCAAAGCGGAAATCGGCTGTGGTCAGCGCTCCCACCGGGCAAATGTCGGTGGTGTTGCCGCTCCAGTAGCTATCGAAACCGGGGTCGGAGAAAGTCATAATTTCCAGACTGCGGCCGCGGTTGTGGAACCCAATTACCGGATCAGCCACAAGTTCCGCCTGGAACCGGGTACACCGGGCACATTGGATACACCGCTCCCGGTCCAGAAAAATTAAATCCCCTAATGGCACATGTTTTTCCATCTTCTTCTTCATAGTGAAGTCAAAGCGGGTTGTGCCTATCCCGTACCCCATCGTCAAATTTTGCAGGGGGCATTCACCACCCTTTGTCACAGATAGGGCAATCCAGCGGATGGCTGGTCAAGAGAAATTCGATGATGCCCGCTCTTGCCTCTACGACTTGTTCCGTCGTTGTACGCACCACCATATCCGGGGCCACTTGAACCGTGCAGGCCGTTTGCAACCCCTTGCCAAAATTCAGTTGCGGCGTACCATCCGCGTTCTGCAAAATCGCGCCCGTAGCCCGATCCCGCACTGGCAGACCAATCTCCACCAGGCACATCCGGCACATACCCACCGGCGCCATCTTGGGATGGTAACAAAACACGGGGATATCGTTCTGAATGCGTTTGGCCGCATCCACAACCAGCGTTCCTTTGTCAACGCTGACTTCTACCCCGTCTACTGTAATCTTTACCAAATCACTCATATCACCCTCAAATTCTAACGGCCATTGAGCTTGACTTTGGCCTCGTAATCTTGTGGGAACAGTTTAATTGTGGACAACACCGGGTTCTTAGCGAATTCGCCCAGCGCACAGAGGCATTTACCACCAATCTGCTCGGCCACGCTGTTGAGCACCTTCACATCATGCTCCGTACCTCTACCGGCATCTACCTTGTGGATAACCTTGTCCAACCAGAATGTGCCTTCACGACAGGGGGTACATTTACCACAAGATTCATGTTTGAAGAAATGGGTGGCTTTCCGGGCCGCCCAGACCATGTTAACCGTCTCATCGCAGACAATGACCGAGGCCGACCCCATAGCCGAACCATATTTGTCCAGCCCCTCGTAGGTAATAGGGGCATCCAGGGCATCCGCTCCCACCACCGGGCCAGAGCCACCTGACGGGAAAAACGCCTTGACTTTCTTGTTACCGGGAATGCCACCTGCCAGGTCGTAAATCAGTTCCCGGTAAGTCATGCCCATGATGATTTCGTAATTACCCGGCTTAACGACATGCCCGCTCAGACAAACGATTTTGGGGCCGGTGCTCGTGGGTGTCCCCATACTCTTATACCAATCTGCCCCATTTTGAATGATCAGCGGTACATTGGCCAAGGTTTCGGTGTTATTAACCACGGTGGGCTTGCGGTACAACCCTTCGATAGCCGGAAACGGCGGTTTCGACCAGGGTTGGCCTAAGTTGCCATGCAAGGATTCCAAGAGGGCAGTCTCTTCGCCACAGATATACGCCCCTGCCCCATAGTGTGGGTACATATCACAGGAATAATCGGAGCCGAGAATGTTTTGTCCCAAAATACCGGCAGCATAACATTCTTTTAGCGCTTCCTCAAAGGCATAGGCGGCATCCATATACTCGCCGCGCATGTAGTTGAAGGTAAGTCTGGCCCCAATGGCGTAGGCGGCGATCAATGTGCCTTCGATGACCTGATGGGGGTTCCCTTCCATCAGTTCGCGGTCTTTAAAGGTTCCGGTCTCGGATTCGTCGGTGTTGACGACGACGTATTTCTCGCCATCTCCTTTGGGGATGAAGCTCCATTTGAGACCCGTGGGAAAACCAGCCCCACCGCGGCCGCGCAAACCACTATCCTTCATCACCTGGATGACATCCGCCGGGGCCATACTCAGAGCCTTCTTCAGCCCTTCATAACCACCATGCGCCCGGTACACATCCAGCTTCTTTAAATTTTCAATTTCACGATGACGCAACAACAGATGTGTCATAAATGTCCCCTAACGGTATTCGTGGTGCGTAGTGCGTAAAAATCAGCGTTAATCCCCATCATCTCCGGATCAACTCTTAGCGAAAGCCACGATTCTTTCTACCACTTCTGGCTCGCCTTGGCCGGATGCTGCTTCCTGGCGCAATTGGCTCAGTAATGTCTCAAACTTCTCAGCATTCAGGTGTTCGTGGAAACGCAAATTACATTGCAACATCGGTGCCCGGTCACACGCCCCCAGGCACATGACCGTTTTCAAGGTAAACAGCCCATCTGGGGTTGTGCCTTCCACCGGCACACCCAGAATGTTTGACGCCGTTTCCACAAATTCATCTGCCCCACGCAACGCACAGGCCAGGTCATTACAAATCTCTAGCACATATTGGCCCACCGGCTCTTCATAAAACAAGGTATAAAACCCGGCAATGGACTTTACGTGGGTGGGGTTAATACCCAAAATATCCGCTACCTCTATCATCGCCTCTTCGCTCATATACCCATACTCATGTTGGGCCATGTGCATCAAAGGCAAAATAGCGGATTTTTTCTCCGGGTAACGGCGGAACAGCTCTTGAATAACGTCGGCGTATTTTTCACGAATCATGGATTATCCACAGATGTCACAGATGGACACAGATATTTCCTAGATCGCACCGATTTTCTTAAATCATCTGTGAAAATCGGTGTAATCTGTGGATGGTATTTAGCGATCAATTTCTCCCAACACGATGTCAATCGAGCCGATAATGGCTACCAGGTCGGCGACAAAAACGCCCTTGGATAACTTCGGCAGACAAGCCAGGTTGACATACGATGGGGTGCGGAAATGGACACGGGCCGGTTTGGGGCCATGATTGCCGCGCAGGTAGCAACCAAATTCGCCACGAGGTGACTCTATAGCGTGATAAACATAACCAGCAGGGGCATTAAAGCCCTCGGTCCAGAGTTTGAAATGATGAATAACCGCTTCCATACTGCGGCCTAATTCAGCGCGTGGGGGGGGGACAATTTTGCGGTTATCAATATTAATTGGCCCCTTGGGCAGTTTGTCCACAGCTTGCTGAATAATCTTCAGACTCTCGTGCATCTCCTGCATCCGGCAACGGTAGCGGGCATACACATCCCCATCTGTACCTACAGGAACATCAAAATCGTAGGTCTCATAACTAGAGTAGGGCATTCCTTTACGAATATCCCAATCTACACCGGAACCCCGCAAACTGGCTCCACTCAAACCCCAGGCTACGGCTTCCTCAGCCGTAATCACACCAACCCCTTTCGTGCGGGCCAGCCAGATAGGGTTGTTTTTGAGCAACGCTTCGTAATCAGCAATGCGGGAGGGCATAAAATCGAGGAACTTACGGACAGCGGGAATAAATTCTTCCGGCAGATCGCGCCACAAACCACCAGGACGGAAGTAGCTCGTCATCATCCGTTGTCCGGCCACCATCTCGAACAGGTCTAGAATGTATTCCCGTTCGCGGAAGCAGTAGAGGAAAACGGACATAGCGGCAATGTCCAGGGCGTGTGTTGCCAGCCAGACCAGATGGCTACTAATACGGGTCAGTTCAGCCAGGATAACGCGAATGGTTTGGGCGCGGGGGGTGGCTTCTACACCGAGAAGTTTTTCTACCGCCAAAATGTAGCCCAGGTTGTTGGACATCGGGCACAGGTAATCCATGCGGTCCGTCATCACCAACGCTTTGGTGTACGTTTTGGACTCCATGTTTTTTTCGATGCCGGTGTGCAAAAAACCGATGTCATTGGCCAGATTGACGATGCGCTCACCGTCTAGTTCGAGCAGAAGGCGTAACACACCATGGGTACTGGGATGTTGTGGCCCCATGCTGAGAAGCATGTGTTCTTCGGCGTCTTCGATGGGCATTTTGGTGCCCATTTTGGCCCGAATTTCTTCAACAGTGAGTTCCTGAATCGTATCGGATTGAGTCGTCAGGGTCATAGGTGGTCCCTAGTTTCGAGTTTCGAGTTTTTAGTTTCGAGTGACTCGCTACGCACGCTGGTTTAGTCTTTGGCGTAAGGTTTTTTGGCGTCAATGGCTTCAAAGTTGAAGGAGAATTGCACTTCTTCATAGCCCAACGGGTAATCTTTGCGCAAGGGATGGCCTTGCCAATCTTCAGGCAGGAAGAGGCGGCGCAAGTCATCGTTGCCTTTGAAGCGGATGCCCATGAGGTCCCATACTTCCATTTCCAGCCATTCGGCTACAGGCCACAGGTCAGTAATGGTTTCGGGGCCGTTGTCCGGATCTTCTACCGGCACACGCAGGCGTAGACGGTGTTTGTTACTCATGGAAAGGAGATGGTAGTTGACGGCAAACCGGTCTTCTACTTCGCCGCTCGTGAGTTCGGGCAACATATCATCAGCACAGATGTCGCTGATGAAGTTGTAACGCAGGTCTTCGTTGTCCCGCAGGAAACGGATAACTGGTTTGATCTCTTTTTGGTTGATGACGAGGGTGCGCGTATCGCGAAAATCTACCACTTCAAGGATGGCAGAGGGAAACGCGGCCGCGACCCTTTCTTTGACGAGTTCGTTGCGATCTGTACTCATGCTATTGCCAATCCGTCAACTTCTCCCCGCGAATCTTCTCATGCAGGGTCATAATGCCGTCAATCAAGGCTTCCGGGCGAGGCGGGCAACCCGCAATGTACACATCCACGGGTACGATTTCATCCACCCCTTGTACAATGGCGTAATTATTAAAAACGCCACCACAGGAAGCACAATCCCCCATGGCAATCACCCATTTGGGGTCTGGCATCTGATCATAGAGGCGACGCAGAACCGGAGCCATTTTACGGGAAACCCGCCCAGCCACAATCATCAAGTCCGCCTGCCGGGGGGATGGGCGCATCAGTTCCATACCAAAACGAGAGCCATCGTGGGTAGCCGCCTGCATATCCATCATTTCAATGGCGCAACAGGCCAGGCCAAACAACATCGGCCACATAGCATTGGTACGGCCCCAGTTGACCAAATCCTCTAAGCGATGGGTAACAACACCCATGTTGCCTAGTTTCTGTTCTATTCCCATTCGAGAACCCCTTTTTTCCAGACCCAAATGTCACCGAGGACAAAGATGATCAGGAAAATTATCATCGCGCCCAGGCCAAAGAATCCCAGCGGCCGCAAAGCAATAGCCCAGGGTACGAGTAGAATAATGTCAATGTCAAACAAAATGAACAACACCGCAATGCGGTAAAATTTTACCGGCATACGTCGTTGAGCCGGGCCAATAGGTGCCATACCCGATTCATACGGCTGGTTTTTGCGGGCGGTTGGTTTCTTAGGGCCAAGAATGAGGGAAAGAAACGGCAACAAGCAGGCAAAGAAAAGTGCCCAGCCGAGCAAAACCGCAATCGGGATATAGTCACGTAAAAAGTCGTTATCCATGTCTCACCAATGCAACATCAAGTTAGAAGTTACCAGTCATCAGTTATCGGCTTTGTCTAAAAGACAAAACCCCAAGAGGCTGATATCTATTCACTATTGACCAAAATGTGGGAAATCCAGGCTCAACAAGCATGTGCATTTTATCACAAGCAAAACCCGTGGGCAAAGATAATAAAAAACGTCAGAGGTGCTGTGCCTCTGACGTTTTACCGCTAACTTAAGTAGTCACGCAAGGATTTGCTCCGGCTGGGGTGACGGAGTTTGCGCAAGGCTTTCGCTTCGATCTGGCGGATGCGCTCACGGGTGACACCAAATTGTTTGCCTACTTCTTCCAGGGTGTGATCCTTGCCATCGTTGAGGCCAAAACGCATTTCCAAAACAGATCGCTCCCGTTCATTGAGGAAGGAAAGCACACCCCGCACCTGTTCGCGCAGAAGCTCTTTGGAAGCGGCATCTACCGGTTCAACCACACTCTTATCTTCGATGAAGTCGCCCAGTTGGGTGGCGTCGTCATCGGCCCCGACGGGACGCTCCAGGGACATGGGGTCCTGAGAGATTTTGAGGATGTCACGAATTTTCGCGGCCGCTTGCCGCCACTTACGGTACAAAATTGGGTCAAGTCGCCGATCATCCGCCTGCGAGGCCTGAATCTCCATCACTTCGTCAGGATCCAGGTACTCTAACTCCAGGGCTAACTCCTCGGCTGATGGTTCCCGACCCAACGACTGAATCATTTCCCGTTGGCGCCGCATAATCTTGTTTATCGTTTCTACCATGTGAACAGGGATGCGGATGGTGCGGGCCTGATCCGCAATCGCCCGGCTCACCGCCTGCCGAATCCACCAGGTGGCGTAGGTGCTAAATTTGAACCCCTTCGTATGGTCAAATTTTTCGACCGCCCGCAGCAAACCCACATTCCCTTCTTGCACCAGGTCCAGAAATTGAATACCCCGCCCCATGTACCGTTTCGCCACGCTGACCACCAAGCGCAGGTTGGCACGGGTCAAATCCACTTTGGCATCTTCCGCCTGGGCATAAATGAAGCTTTCGTTTTCTTCTAACCGCTGAGCGTCAGGGAGCCAGGTATGAAAGGTTGTCTCATCGGGTAACGTGTGATCCTGGGCATAATGTTTGGTCAGCAAACGCAAAACCTCATCCGGGAAGAGGTAAACCGCCGTGAAGACCACAAATACGGATCCAGCCAGCCAACTCCATTCCCGAGCCTGACCCCATTCGCCATTATTTAGATAGCTACGAACATAAGAAGGTGTATTGTGGTGCCACCCCTGGTGTAGTTGTCTGGCTTCTTCCAGAATTTTGAGAAAATCAGGCGGGTCTACGTGCACAGTTTGGGCTAATAGCTGTGATTGTTCCCAATTTTGGCGTAGGTGTTCCAGGTTGACCATCATGGTACGGGCGGGTAAATCATCCTCGCCCCCTACCGTTTCGGCCTCAACCCGCCGCTCACCCAGGATGGCGACGGCGGAAAGTTGGGTAGATAACCAGACCTCTTGCTCGGCAGTGAGTAGCGGCACGCGACCGATCTCACGCAGGTAGGTTTGCACCGGATCATTTTCGCTGTCGGCATCATAGTAGCCGCGACCAACGGGTAGATCGTTTCTATCACTGTCCCAATCGGTCTCAATCTCGCCATCATCGTCATCTTCTAGAAGCTCATCATCTTCTGTTTCGTAGCGGATGTTTAATTTTTCCAGCCGTTCATACAAGGCGTCGGCATCATCAACGACAGCCAATAAGGTTTGCATGCTGGTTTCATCAATTTTGCCAGCTTTGCTGGCCCGCTTGAGAATGGCTTCAACATCTACCGGCTTTTCTTCTTCGGTAGCGTCCAACTCTTCGTTTTCGATCAAATCATCATCATCCAGGGGCATTCGTTGTACCTCAATTGCAGGAAACCAAGAGTGAACGTAACATCAGGCTGTTTCTGAATACAACTCATAAGAGGGTTTAACCTCAGAACAATTTGGGGCACACGGCAAAGGAAAACGTCGTTTTCGAGCGGCAGACAGGGGCACCTGAGCACTACTTAGGTTATTCAGTTTTGCGACGGCTATCGGCGGACATGGCATGTCTGGCCCGGTCAATACTTCGTTCTTGTTGCATCAAGGTGTTACGTTGATGGGTGTAGGTCAGGAGCAAAACTGCATCCCCCTGGCTAGCCGTTTCTTCACACAATCGTTTTACATCTGCGCCCAGGCGTTTTAATTTTTCCTGTCGCCAATCTAAAACTGAGCGAGTGAGGGTATCGGTTAAGCGAGTCAGGTCGTCGTTGGTATTTTCGGCCGAGGTGAGAAGGGTTTGTGCACGATCACGGAGCCAATCGTCTAAACTATCCCACAGTTCATCGGTGGAAGCAACAGGCATCGTCTGTACCACTTGCCAGAGGTAAGACACAATTTGGCGGTCTTCCGTGTGGCTGAAATCGTCGGCGGTGACGATGGGTTGGGCCACAGCGATCAGTTTTTGGTTTACCTGATTGATAACATGGGGATGCTGGAGGCATTGGGATAGATAGTTGGCTTCCAGGCGGGCTACGCGGTTGGTCGGAGGGGTTGAACGCGCGGCCGCAACCATTCGTCGTTCCCGTACTGCCCTGGCGACGAGGTTTGGCTTCAACCACGGGCCGCCCTGCCCCCGTAGCCACCAGTTGTTGCAAGCTACGCTCATCTACTTTGAGGGCGCGGGCCAGAAGCTGACGGTAATGATCCCGCTCCACCGGGTTAGGAATTTCTTGAATAAGCGGCAAGATGCGGTTCGCGGCCGCGGCCTTCTCCTTCGCATCGTTCAAATTAGTATTCTTGGTAATCACCCGAATCACATAAGCCACGACCGGATCGGCCTTCTCAATAAGTTCTGGCCAGGCCTGAGGCTGGCGACGTATGAACGAGTCAGGGTCATCCCCTTCCGGCAGGGTGATAACACGAATGTCGGCTTGCAGTCGGGCCTTGGTGCAGCAGTAAACCTCGGCTGTCAAAACGAATTTCGGTCTCGTGATCCAGCGTTTCACGGGCGACATCCAGACCGCGTAAGGTGGCTTTGTCCCCGGCGGCATCCGAGTCCAGGGCCAAGATGAACCGTTTGGTGAACCGTTTTAGCAGGTTCAGTTGCTCCGGGGTGAGGGCCGTGCCCATCTGGGCAATGACGTTGGTGTACCCGTTTTGCCACGCCTGCATCATGTCCATGTACCCTTCAACGATAACGGCTTGACGAGCCTCACGGATTTGTCGTTTCGCCAAATCCAGGCCAAAGAGCAGGTTGCTTTTGTTGAATAAGGGCGGTCTGCGGGGAATTCAAATATTTGGGCAGGCCGTCTTTTTCCAGGGTGCGTGCCCCAAAACCGACGACGCGGCCGCTGACATCTTTGATAGGAAACATGAGCCGGTTGCGGAAGCGGTCGTAGGTGGTGCCTTTTTCTTCGTTGACGGTGAGTAACCCGGCATCGAGCAGTTCCTGGTGACTGTACCCTTGCTCTTGAAAATGGGTGCGGCAGGCGTCCCAGCGGTTGAGGGAGAAACCGATCTGGAACGTTTCCAGGGTGGTCTGGGTGATGTCTCGGTTAGCCATGTAGCGGCGGGGCAGTTCGGCTTCGGGGGCGTACATGAACAGGTGATGAAAATAATCGGTCGCGGCCGCGAGCAAGTCACCCAGTCGGTCTGCGGCCGCGCTTTTTTCCGTACGCTCCGGGGTCACGGCTTCCAACGCCACCCCCGCCCGCTCCGCCAACACCCGCAGGGCTTCCTTGAACTCCAGCCCTTCCTTCTTCATGAGGAAGGTAAACACGTCCCCACCCTCAGCACAGGCGCCAAAACAGCGCCACGTCTGGGAGTCAGGGAAAACGACGAAGGCGGGGGTACGACTGTTGCTGTGGAAGGGGCAAAAACCGGAATAGGAATGGCCCGATTTCCGCAGTTGCACATACTCGGAAACCACATCCACTATGTCTAAACGGCTTTTGATATCGTCGGTGACGCTCATAGGTGAAAGGAGAGACTAAGACACTTTTGGGCAGAGTCTCTCAGTCTCTTAATCTCTTAATCTCTTAATCTCCTGGCTTACTGGGTTTAATTATACCCGACTCTAAAGGATGTTCATGGGGATTGAACGGGGTAGAGGAGAAAATTGAGGGAATTTTGCGGCCGCGACTGCCCATTGACAGGTGGTTTGGCTGTTTGTTAGACTACAACCCGTTCTTGTGAAATGAATCACAAAGCCATTTTAACCACAGATTTCGCCGATCAACACAGATTTTTGCTTTTTTGGCGTCCTTTGCGCCCTCGCGTGAGCTATTCTAGCAGCAGTTTCCCACGGGCCTTGGGCGCACCAAAATGGCAAAATGGATGAAAATCTTATCCGCAGATTTCGCCGATTAACGCCGATTTTTTCTTAGCGTCCTTTGCGCCTTCGTGTGAGCTATTCTAGCAGGAGTCGAACATGTCCTCTGTCGTCGTGAAACATTCAACAACTCCCCTGAACCACCCCCCGGGACCAAAAGCCAACTGGCTCGTTGGCACGGTGAGCCGGTTCCAGAAAAACCCGCTCGGTACCATGGAGCAGTTGGTCAATGAGTTAGGGCCAGCCGTGCGTTTCCGCTTTTTTGCCCATTTCCACGGCTACATTTTTGTCCACCCCGACCACAACCGGCACGTATTGCAGGATAACAACAAAAATTACACCAAGATGCCCCATCCCACGTTTATGATTTTGCGGCCGCTGGCGGGCAACGGTTTGCTCACCAGTGACGGCGAATTTTGGCGGCGACAGCGACGGCTGGCCCAACCCGCCTTCCACCGCAAGCGGATCAACAATTTTGGCGTGATTATGGCCCAGGCGGCTCAAGATATGGTTGAGCGCTGGCTGGCTCCAGCCAATAGCACCTCCCTTTTTGATGTCGAGCAGGAAATGAGCCGCATGACCCTGGAAGTAGCCGGGCAAACCCTCTTCAGCCGCGACCTGACCCGCGAGGCCACCAAGGTAGGGCAGGCATTTACCGATGTGAGCCATGAAATCGTCAAATTAACCAGTTCCGCCTTCGGGGCCTGGACAATTCGGATGCCGTTTGTGCCCAGTACCAAACGCATCAATCAACAAGTGTCGGTGTTGGATGAGGTGGTGAACCGGATTATTCAGGAGCGGCGGCAAAACCCGGGTGAGAGCCATGAGGATTTGCTGGGCATGTTTATGGAAGCGCGGGATG
The DNA here is from genome assembly GCA_016716885.1 of Candidatus Trichofilum aggregatum. Lineage (GTDB taxonomy): Bacteria > Chloroflexota > Anaerolineae > Promineifilales > Promineifilaceae > Trichofilum > Trichofilum aggregatum. The sequence continues at coordinate 81,378 of JADJUV010000003.1, forward strand.
AAGAGACCGGGGCGATGATGGACGACAAACAATTGCGAGATGAGGTCGCTACCATGCTCATTGCCGGACATGAAACAACGGCGGTGACGCTGGGTTGGGTGTTTTATTTCCTATCCCAACATCCAGAGGTCAGAGAGAAGTTGGAAGAGGAATTAGCTCGCGTTTTAAGCGGCCGCGTTCCCACCATTGAGGATTTGCCCCACCTTACCTACACCTACCAGGTCATTGATGAAGCCATGCGGATTTATCCGCCCGCCTATGTTATTTCCCGTTGGGGGCAGGAGCCGGACACTATTGGTGGCTACGATGTGCCCGCCAACGCCGTGTTGGCCCTCAGCCCGTATCTGACCCATCGGCTAGAAGAATTTTGGCCGGAGCCGCTGAAGTTCGACCCGGAACGGTTTGCGCCTGGCATGGAGCAATCGCGGCCGCGTTACGCCTACATTCCCTTTGGTGGTGGGCCACGCCAGTGCATCGGCAACAGCTTTGCCCTGACCGAAGCGGCCCTTACCCTGGCGACCGTGTGCCAACAAGTGCGCCTGGAACTACCCGCCGGTCAGCAAGTGGAGATGGAACCTTTGATCACCTTGCGGCCGCGGGGCCTGCACATGCGCCTCTCTAAACGACAGTGAACAGTGAACCTATCCCTCATACGATAAATGAAAATGCGAGGAACTCTAGGAACTCCTTCACGAATCCGTGTCCCTTCCTATCCGTGTTTCCTTATATCAGTGGCTAGGTTCGTAGGAATTTGATCCATGACATTCTCCTTTCATCGCCTGCCAGTGGGTATTGACAACTGTTTTCTGCTCCGAGGTGAACGCACCATCCTCATTGACGGCGGCGCACAAGGCAGTTTCAAAGCGTTCCGACGAGGTTTGAACCGGTTGGGTGTTGATCCCCAAGAAATCGCCCTCATCATCCTGACACATGCACACTGGGATCACATCGGTTCGTTACATCCCATCCAGCAAGCCACCGGAGCCAAAGTGGCCGTCCATTACCGGGATCAATCCTGGGTAGAAACAGGCCGCCCCGCATTTCCGCGTGGCGTCACCCGCTACGGCAAGGGCATGAGCTGGCTCGCCGAACGGCTCATCCATCCTAAACTGCCACCAGTCAAGGTGGACATTGTGCTAGGTGATGAAGGCCTGTCGCTGGCGGAATATGGCATTCCGGGGCGGGTTATTTACACCCCCGGCCATTCGCCAGGGCATGTCAGCATCGTGCTGGATTCGGGTGAGGCGTTTGTGGGCGACATGGCTATGAATGCCTGGTTTTTACGCCTGACACCGGGATTGCCCGTTTTGGCCGATGATATCAACCAGGTGGTTGCCAGTTGGCGCAAAATCATCGGCCAGGTCAAACAAGTTTACCCGGCCCATGGCCCGGACTTCCCTGTCGCCATTATGCACCAAGAGATAGCCCGCTATGGCCAATGATCCGATTGTGATAATCGGCGGGGGAATCGCCGGGTTGTGTACGGCGATTGCTTTGCGCCAGGGTGGGCATGAGGCTCACGTGTACGAACAGGCCGAGCAGATTCGGGCGGTGGGGGCCGGGCTGACGCTCTGGCCCAATGCCCTGAACGTCCTGGCCGAGTTGGGGCTGGCTGAAGCGGTGAGTCAGGCCGGAGCAGTGATCAATAAGACGCAAATTCGCACGGATCGCGGCCGCGTCCTGACCCAAACCCATCTCCACGACCTGGCCCAACAACTGGGCCACCCCGCCCTCGCCATCCATCGAGCCGACCTGCACCAGATTTTGCTCTCCGCCCTGCCCCCGGAAGCCACCCACCTGAACCACACCTTCAGCCGGTTTGAGCAGGATGGGCAAGGGGTCACGGTTTATTTTGACAATGGGCCGGTGGTACGCGGGAAGTGGCTGGTAGGAGCGGACGGGTTACGTTCCAGGGTGAGGATGCAGATGTGGCCGGACACGCGGCCGCGGTATGCCGGTTACGTCGCCTGGCGGGGTGTGGTCGAGGGGGTTCATCATCTGGTGCAAGGCGTCACGTCCGAATCGTGGGGACGTGGGGCACGGTTCGGTATTGTGCCGTTGAATGAGCGGCAGGTGTATTGGTTTGCTACGGCGAATGAAAGCGAGGGGGCGAAGGGGGGACACGGGGACGCGGCGAGGGAAAAGGAGAAACTATTGGCCCGGTTCAGGGGTTGGCATGAGCCGGTGGCAGCGTTGCTCCAGGCGACCCCGGCTGAGGCGATTTTACGGAATCCACTGGCTGATTTGAAGCCATTGCGGCCATGGAGCCAGGGGCGGGTAACATTGGTCGGAGATGCGGCCCACGCCACGACGCCCAACATGGGCCAGGGAGCGTGTCAGGCGATAGAGAGTGCGCTGGTTTTGGCCCGAACCATCCAGCAAGAGCCGCTTTTTGCCGCTTATGAACAGGCTCGCCACGCCCGCACCGCCTGGATTACCAACACCTCGTGGCAGATTGGAGCGGTGGGGCAATGGCAGAACCCGGTGCTGTGTGCCCTGCGGAACCAGATGGTGGCCCTGACGCCGGAAGCGGTGCTGAAGAGAAGGTTGATCGCGGCCGCGACATTCCCTCAGCCGTAAAGCATTAAACACGGATAGGAAAGAACACGGATAAAAAAGTTATCTGTGTTCCTTCCTATCCGTGTTTACAAATGTCCCACCTGTTCATTCAAAGTCGAAGATCACCACCAACGGATCGTGGTCTGAGCTATGCCGGGGGGAACTATCACCCGGCGCGGCGATGGGGTACGGGGTGTTGAGGTGTAGCACGGTGACGATTTGTACCTGATCCACCAGATTGTCACTGATCAGCATGTGATCCAGGGCCTGGGTGCGCCCCTCGAAGATGTAGGTGTAGGGTAGAGGGCCGTCGAGCAGATCGTACACATGGGTCAGTTCGCTCCCCAATGTTTCTAAAGGCAACGTACCATAAAACGAGTTCAGGTCGCCCATGACGATGACGTAAGCGTCGGGGAAGTTGGCCTGGAACTGGGCCGCCAGTTGGGCGTTCCAGGCGGCCTGGGCGTTGCGGGTGGGTTCGGTGGCTTCTTCCCCGGCGGAGAGGGCCAGGAAATGGTTGTTGATGGCGATCACCTGGATGTCGCCACCTTCCAGATGCACCGTAGCGGTAATGACCAGCGGCGGCCGCGCAAACAGTTCATTCGGGCCATCATACGCTTTTACCGCTTCCACCGTGGCTAAATCACTCCGCACCAGGAAACCCACGTCAATCCAGCGGGAGTCATTGCCTTCGATGAGATAGGCGTCATAGCTGTACCCCGACAGGGCCGCCTCAGCGACCAAATCTTCCAGCACCTCAATATTTTCCACTTCCTGCAAACCGATCAACGTAGGCGCACCCATCGCCACGATGGATTCGGCCAGTTTATTCAGTTTGGTGCGGTATTCGTCCAGGCTGGGGCGCGGGGGACTGGATGGGTGGGGGTCTACCAGGTCGTACAGGTTTTCCACATTGAAGGTAGCCACGGAGAGTTGATTGGCGGTCGCGGCCGCAAGCGTCGGCAACGCCATCTCGACCGTAATTACCTCTGGTGGGGCCAGCGGCTCAATCTTGTACTGCCCAAAGGTAAAGGCCAGCACCCCAGTCAAATTGGAGACCACATCGCCTTGTTGCACCGTGTAGGCCAGCGTCGAACTGTCATCATGGGCCACATCCGAGCCATCATCCACAAAGATGAGATAACCCACTTCCTCGGTGCGGGCCACGCTGGTGGCGTTGGTGCTCTGGGCAATGAGGGCATATTCGCCAAAACGAGTGGTCGCGGCCGCGACGAGCGACGGTTCCGCCAATGTCACCAGCATCCCTTCCCGGCTTTCGTTGTACAGCAACGCCTCAGCCGGGTCGGCGGGTGGGTTGTAGGGCAGTGGTTCCGGCGCATCCAGACCAGAGGCCAACACCAAAATGTCACTTTCCTGCACCGGATCGAGGGCGGTCTGACCAGACAGTTCACGCACGCGCCCCGTTACCTGCACCTGATCACCTACGCTGACCGGAATGTCAAAATCGTCCACCAGGATGAACAGCCCATCGGATGTGGTTTCACTTTGATCCGGCTGACCCAAAATCCAGAAGCCGTTAAGTTCGGGAAAAACCGCCGTCACCAGTCCTTCGGTGGTGGCATCACTGCGGATGTAGGGGGATTTGTCGCCACTGCCCTGGATAGCCCACACGGGAATGCTCGGCCCCAAGAAGGTGAGGAACGGGGGGGTGCTGGCGATTTCGGCATAATCCGTGGCGGTCACTTGCACGGGGCGGGCCAGGAGTGGATTGACCGCGGCCGCGTCCACCTGCACCGTGTAGCTCACCACAACACTGGCTCCGTCACCTGGCAGGTTGGCGATATTCCAGGTGATAAGTCCGTCCGCGGCCGCGCCGCCGCCATAGACCGTCAACAAGGTCGCGTCTGGCTCCGGGGGATAAGCCACAATCTGTACATTGTTCAGCGGCTCGGTGGTGTGGTTGAAGGCGGTGATGGTATACGTGAGCACCGCCCCAGCCTGCACATTATTGGCCGCCCGAATTTCGGCTAACAAAACGGGCGGGAACATCTCGGCGATGTCGGTCTGGAAGCGGGGTTTGATCTGGTGCTGACCGCTCGCCAATTCGCTGATGCCTGTCACCTGATAGCGTCGGCCAATATCCAGCGGCTCGGCGGTGATGCCGGTGTCCTTCTCGATGAAGACGGTGGTAATCGTGCCTTCATCGTCCTGCAAATCCAGTTCATAGGAGAAGCTGAACTCCTCAATGGTCAAAATCGCGCCCTCGATCTGGATCAAACGACCCAAAACCGCCGGGTCTTCTTCGTTGGTTTGGGCCGTGACCAGGGTTGGTTCTGGCGGGGCAATACTTTCGCCCAGCACCTCAACATCATCCGGGATGTTGGTCGGGATAATTTCCAGGGAATCACGAAACACCTCAATATACCCAGTCACGCGCACCAGGTCGCCCACGGTCACATTAACCACCCCTGCGCCATCGGGCACAAAGACCTGAATGCCCCCGGTTTCATCTTCGATGTAAAACTTTGTGCCCGTCGTGCCAGCGAAAAAGCCGCCCGTGTACATGGTGGCAATCCCTTCCACGGCCACGGTCTGGCCGATGAGGGTGCGGGCGACTTCAATGGGCACGGCTCCACCGGCTACGACCAGGGGTTGCAAGGGGCCATACTGGCGCAAACCGGCCGCGGTCTGGACGTAGTAGCCGCGCAGGATGGTGGTGGCGTAGGTGTAGGGGGCTTGTAGGGTGACGAGGCCTTCCACCGTTTCACCGGCAGGCAGAATGGAAATGGGCCAGGTGAGAATGCCGTCGCTGGTGGTAGCCTCAGGGGGCGCGGCCGCGAGCGTATACCCTGCCGGAATCGCCCAGGAAACGAGCAAGTCATTGGCTTCGCTAGAACCGTTGTTGGTCACTTGCAAAGTCAGGTCAAAGGGTGTGCCTGGCGCGGCCGCGTCCGGCACAACCAGGTTAAGCGTGACATCCAGGGTGGTGGCCATGCCGCTGTTTTGGGGGTTGGGGGTGGCATTCAGAGTGAAATCGTCGGCGTTGCGGCCGCTGTTTTGCCCATTACCGGCTTCGCCCCCTGGCAGGCGTTCCAGGCTGGCCCCATCGTCTGGGGGAGTCGCGGCCGCGCCGCTAAAAAACGCTTTCGGTGCTTCGCCCCACCCTAGCGCATCCACATCATTACCATCCGCATCGCGCAAAACCAGCCCCCCCTTACGCTCAAACAGGGAAACATCATAAAGCGCATCCGGGATGAGGCCAAAATCTTGCCCTTCACGCACCAGGAGAAAATGACCGTGACCCGGAATATCGGCCCGTGCCGTCCATTCGTAAACGAGCGCTGGCTCCTGCCCATCGCCCAACAGATACCAGAGGGTGTAACCATTCAGGTCAACCGCCTGTTCGCTGGCGTTATACAGTTCGATAAATTCGACATTGTTGCCGCCAGGGATACCCGGCAGGAGTTCGCTGAAGAAAACACCCTTGCCAGCCTGGGGGGCCGAGTCACCGATAGGTTCAACCAACACAGGGGTGACATCGGGCGGGGGTGAAGTGGGGAGAGGGGTAGAGATCGCGGCCGCGGACGTAGCGGTAGGAGTGGTGACATTATCTTGTTCACAAGCCACCAGCAATAGCATCAGCCACAGCAAGCCAAAGAAAAGTCGTTTGTTGTTCATCGTTTACTCGCTTAAGAAAACAGGGGGGGCCCCTCCCTCCCTGGGGGGGAGAAGGGAGTCGTCCCCGCGCCCCAGTGGGGAGAGGGTTAGGGTGAGGGGTTGACGATTATAACACAGCCGTTTGCTGTCTTGACACAGTGCATCCCTTTGCTATAATTCCCCCTCGTGTTCCTCAGTAGCTCAATGGCAGAGCATGCGGCTGTTAACCGCAGGGTTGTTGGTTCGAGTCCAACCTGAGGAGCCTCAAGGCGGTCTGGTGCGAAAGCAATCAGACCGCCTTTTTGTTTTTCCACAGATTTCACCGATTGGCACAGATTCTTTTCTCTGCGTCCTTTGCGACCTGGCGGTGAACTATTTCAAAGGAGTAGGAAATGGCAAACTTTGACCTGATGAAACAACTGGCAACAGATAAAGGTGGCAAGATTATTTTGTTGATTATGGACGGCCTGGGCGGCCTGCCGATGGAGCCGGGCGGCAAGACTGAACTGGAAGCAGCCTTCACCCCCAATATGGACCGGCTGGCGCAAGAAGGGTGTCTGGGCGGCAGTCACCCGATTACGCGGGGGGTAACCCCTGGTAGTGGCCCGGCCCACCTGTCTCTGTTTGGTTATGACCCCGTGGCGATCCCTGTCGGTCGGGGTGTGTTATCGGCACTAGGGGCTGGCATTCCCATCAAGGCGGCCGATGTGGCGGCACGGGGCAACTTCTGCACGGTGGATGCTGATGGGCTGATTACCGACCGGCGAGCGGGGCGGATCAGCAATGAAGCGGCCGCGCCGTTGGTCGAAAAATTACGCGCCATTCAAATTCCGGGTATCAAACTAGAGGTTCGCCTGGAGCAGGAATACCGTTTTGTGCTAATGTTGAGTGGTGAAGGCTTACATGGGGGAGTGGCAGATACCGACCCGCAAGTAACAGGGAAAGCCCCGTACCCGGCGACAGCCCTGGTACCAGAAGCGGAAAAGACGGCTGAGATAGTAAGACAATGGGTGGACGCGGCCGCGGTCATCCTCAAGGATGACTCCCCAGCCAACATGGTCACTTTACGGGGTTTTGGTCAGCCCCCGGACCTGCCCACCTTCCAGGAAGTGTACAAACTCAAAGCCGCCTGTGTGGCTGTTTACCCCATGTACAAAGGGGTTTCCAGTCTGGCGGGCATGGATGTGTTACCCACCGGCAGTTTCACCCCAGCCCAGGAGTTCCAGGTCGTCGCCGACCACTGGCACGAGTACGATTTCTTCTTCATCCACATCAAATACACCGACAGCCGCGGTGAAGATGGCAACTTCCCGGCCAAAGCCGCCGTGATCGAGCAGGTAGATACCGCCTTGCCCATCCTGCTTGACCTGAAACCGGATGTGCTCATCATCACGGGCGATCACTCTACCCCGGCCAAACTGCGTTCGCACTCCTGGCACCCCGTGCCCACCCTACTGTGGGCACCGGCCACCCACATGCCCGACGCCTGCCAGAGCTTTGGCGAGCGGGAAACCCATCGCGGTGGCCTGGGCCAATTCCCGGCCAACGAACTCATGCCGATGGCGATGGCCACGCTTTGCGCCTTAACAAATATGGGGCTTAGGCGTTACAATACCATCTGATCATTGCCGGGTTAGCAACCGCTCCGTTGGCTGGTCAACGGAGCGGTTTTTGTTTCAACGTTATGGCCCAACTGTCGCAAACACGTTTTTTACAAACTTTGCCCGATCTGGTGATCCCAAAATTGCCAGACCATTTAGGCCGGGTGCAGGTAAAGCAGCCGTGGGGATTTTTGGTACAGTTCCACTTTGGCGAGCCGAATTTACATTATGAGGTGGTGAAGGCGTACCGGACGGGGGGATATGAAGTGGGATTGCACTTTGAGGATAAGCGACATGAGCTAAACCGCCTTTTGCTGGCGGGGTTCCGGCGGCATTTGTTGGAGATTAAACATACGCTGGGGGATAGTATCGAGGCGGAGATGTGGGATCGGGGGTGGACGAAGGTGTATGAGGTGATCCCTGAAGAACCGCTCACCTCGGAGTACCAAGAGCGGGTGGCGACCCGGTTGGTGGCGATGATGAATTGTTTCCAGCCGATATTGGTAGGATTGCGTGCGGCCGCGTGATGGAGGAAATCAGCATGAAAGGTGAACAAACAGTACTCAAAACAATAGATGACTACATCGCCGGTTTTCCAGAAGACGTGCAGGCGATTTTGCAGAAGGTACGGCAGACGATAAAAGCGGCCGCGCCAAATGCTCAAGAAACCATCAATTATCAAATGCCCACCTTCACCCTAAACGGGAATCTGGTTCATTTTGCGGCCTTCAAGAACCACATCGGATTCTATCCGACACCAACGGGGATTGAACAATTCAAGGATGAACTGTCTGTTTATAAAGGGGCCAAGGGGTCGGTGCAGTTTCCGCTTGATAAACCGATGCCTTATGACCTGATCCACCGGATTGTGGTGTTTCGGGTGGAAGAAGCTGTGGCGCGCGCGGCCGCGAAACGAAGGAAGAAGTAGCGAAATTGTCTGCTGAAAGGAGCTATCATGAACCACGATCAAACATCACCCAGAACGATAGATGAGTATATTTTGGGTTTTCCACCTGAGATTCAAGAGATTCTGCAAAAGATAAGGCAAACGATTCGCAACGCGGCCCCGGAAGCGGTAGAAACGATTAAATACAATATGCCAACCTTTACCCTAAACGGCAATCTGGTCTACTTTGCCGCCTATAAGAAACATATCGGATTCTATCCGATGCCGACAGGTAGTGAGGAGTTCAATCGGGCACTTGCATTTTACAAAGCAGAAAAGAGCACCATCCAATTTCCTCTGAGCCAACCCATTCCCTACGACCTAATCAGCCAGATTGTCGCACTTCGGGTGGAAGAAAATGTGGCGCACGCGGCCGCGAAAGGGAAGAAGAAGGGGTAATTGGTGTATTGGTGATTGTTTGGGCAGGAACCGCTGTTGTGCTAAGGGGAGTGCCAGACCCAGAGGCCAGCCCATTCGGGAACGCGTTTCCAGTTGTTGACAAGAACCCGTTGTCCCATTTCCTCACCAAAGAAGAAGGACATGACCGCGGCCGCGTCCCCCACACTTGCAAACTCATAATCAATCGGGATCACCAGCCGGGCAAAACCCCACTCGGCCTCTAACCAGGCGTAATACTCCGCCAGTTCCGTACTGGGTGGAGCGGGCGACAACACCCCCGTGCCCATCGTCTCGATGATGATGACGATGCCCCCCGGAGCCACCACCCGCCGCATCTCCTGCACCATCCGCCCCATCACCACTTGCCACTGTTGCGCAAACCAGGCCCGGCTGTGCCCCATTGACCACCCGGCCGTCACGACATCGAAATGATGAGATGGCAACGGTAAGGCTTGCATATCAGCTTGAGCAAGATAAGTACTGAGTGCTGAGGGCTGAGTGCTGAGTTGCTCTCTCAGCATGGCGGTGTGGCGGTCGAGGGCGACGAGTTGGGCGACGTGGGTGGCGACGATAGCCGGGATGCGCCCTGTGCCGGTGCCTAGATCGAGCCATTTTTTGCCGCTGAAAGGGGGTGAGTTGGCGCAACGCGGCCGCGAGCCGACCATCCACATCCGCGCCACTCATCAACCGGGTGTATCCATCTGCTTCTTGTTGGTAAATGCGTTGAAAGTGATCCATGTGTGCGTGGTACGTGGTGCGTGTTTCGTATTACAATTGCCTACGCAACACGCACCACGCAACATAATTCAGGAGTTGTTATGAACATTCCATCCTTCGCCATTGAACAATTTTTTGCCAAATATGAGTTTACCACGCCTTATCTGCTCTGTGCTTCTGATTGTGAGAGCATGACGGTGGGGGAACTGCTGGAGTTGGCGGGACGGCCATTAGATGATTTGGGGCGGTTGCACCTGGGGTACACCGAATCGCAGGGGCATCCGCAGTTGCGCCAGGCCATCGCCGGAACCTATCCGGGATCAGCCCGCATCAGGTGGTGGTAGTGAATGCCCCGGAAGAGGGGATTTACCTGACGATGCGGACGCTGTTGGAGCCGGACGATGAGGTGATTGTCACGGCCCCAGCCTATGCTTCATTGCTTCAGGTGGCCGAACATATCTGCGGCCGCGACCACATCCACCTCTGGCCTATCCAACCCACCGCCCAGGGGTGGCGGCTGGATTTGGCCCACCTGGAAAGCCTCGTCACCGCCAAAACCAAAATGATTGTGGTCAATTTCCCCCACAACCCCACCGGATGCCTGCCCACTTACGACGAACTGGAAGCGATTGTGTCCATGGCCGAGAAACAGGGCATCTGGCTGTTTTGGGATGAGATGTACCGGGGCTTGGAGTTGGGTGGACATGAGACGTTGCCCAGCGCGGCCGCGTTCTATGACCGGTGCATCGTGTTAGGGGGGTTGAGCAAGGTGCATGGCCTGCCCGGTTTACGCAGTGGCTGGGTCATTATTCAGGATGAGGCGGTGCGGAACCAGTTTATCAATTGGAAACATTACACCAGCATCTGCGCGGCCGCGCCCAGCGAATTTCTGGCTCTGGTGGCCTTGTCGGTGCAAGACAAACTCATCAGCCGCAACCGGGGCATCATCCAGGACAACCTACAGGTAGCGGATGCCTTTTTTGCCCGCTGGCCGGAACAGTTTGTATGGCGGCGGCCGCAGGCCGGGTCGGTGGCCTTGTTGGGGGTGAAAGTGCCGAGTGCGACAGCCTTTTGCCAGGAGCTTATCGAGCAGGCGGGCATTTTGCTCCTACCCGGAACCTACCTGGGTTACGATGATCATCATGTGCGCCTGGGCTTAGGCCGACGCAATTTCGCTACCAACTTAAGCCGTCTCGATGCTTATTTACAGCGTTAAAAATGGGGAAGAACACAGAGGACACAGAGGGGAAGAAATGGAGTTTCACAGAGAAAAAAGCTTAACTCGAATTTTTCTGGCTTCTTCGTGAAAATTCAGTTAATTCGTGTCTTAAATTCGTTTTCTGGCTTGAGCAGGTTAAGGTTATAAGATGCACTTTACTTCGCTACAAGAGTTACACAAATGGCTGACAGCCAAAGGGATTGACACCACCATCTGGGGACAGTTGGAAGGCACGAAGGCGGTTCTGCATCTGTGGGATGAAATTGTGGCCGGGGAGACAGTGTTACAGGACGAGCCGCCTTTGCGGATTGTGGATGCGGTGGAGATCATCATCCGGCAGGGGGAGTTGATTTTGGTAGAGGTAGCCCAGGAGATGGTGGGAGGATGGACGCGGCCGCGGCATTTTCCCCCTTCCGAAAAAAATCAAACGGGGTGAAACCTACCAGCAAGCAGCTATTCGGGGCCTATATGAAGAACTCAACATCCATCCCATGGCCATTACCCTACAAACTGAGACCCACCACCAATATCAGCACCAAATCCCGTCCATGTCCTACCCTGGTCTCGACACCCTCTACCAACTTCACAGCATCGAGGCCCATGTGGTGGGACTCCCCGCTGGCAACTTCATTACCAACGAAGCGGCGGAAAACAGCCACGATCCTGTCACTCGCCATCATTGGGCCTGGCTGCGGCCGCAAGAGTCACCAGTCTCTTAGTCTCTCAGTCTCCTGGTTATATAAGACTGGAGACTGCGAGATTAAGAGACTGAGAGACTGAGAGATTGAGAGACTACCACAGCCTCGGCACATACCGCCCCGTTCGGGCCATGTATTGCCGGTATGTTTCACCAAAGGTTTCGATGAGGCGGGCTTCCTCTTTCGGTGTACGTAAGACGAGGAAGCTCATGAAGGCCAACATACCCACCGACACCGGCCACAACGCCGTCACCAACCCAATGCCCAGATAAGCCATGGTACCCACTGTGTAAAGCGGATGGCGCACCCAGCGATACGGGCCATGTGTCACCAGTGTGGCTCCTTCACGGGTAGATTGAGTGGGTGAAACATTCAGCCCCAAGCTGATATAAACCCAATAGATGAGGGGGATAGCCAGCAGCAGAAGCGCTGCCCCCACACCCCGTAACCACATAGGCAGGGGAAGCTGTACCCAGGCCACCCACTCAGGATTGACCACATAAGCAAAAATAAAGCCCCAGATAATTAGACTGAACAGGCGCATGACCCGGACAATGCCCAGCCCTTCCTTGCTGCGCAATTGACCGGCCTTCTTTTCCGCCCGGTGACGGAAGGTGAAAGCAATGCTAAAGCTAAGGATGAAGATGACGGCGATGAGAATACGGAAAAGTGTTTCGTAAGACATAAGTTACTCCTTGAGTCGTTTTGAGTTTCAAGTTTCAAGTTTCAGGTTTCAAGTTCCTCTGAGTTCCCAGAAGTTCCTAGAGTTTCCCTACCAAATGAGGGAACCAACCCCACCCAATACCAGACCCATAACCAGGCAAAAGCCTATGCCGATTAAGAAAGCGCGGAAGTGATAGCGCAATTGGTAGCCATAATTGTGGTATTCCGTCATATCTGCGGTGCCGGGTAGGATAAAAAATGATGGTTGTAGCAGAACGCCAAAGAACCAATCTACAATGAGCAAGTCGGCCAGGTTGAAGAGGAAAACCATGATGAAGGTAGTCAGGAACGCGGCCGCGAAGCTCACATTCCCTATTTCTCCAGCTAATTGCCCCAAAGCCACCAGTGGAAAACCAAATACCACCGGGAAAAAGATCAGTGAAAACCAGGCACGTTGCTTCTTGGCCTTCGCACTCATCGGCCCAAACCGGTCCTTAACGGCATCTGGAAAATCATTTAACCAGATTTCAGCGTTGAGCCAGACACTGAATAAAATCAACCCCGCCAACACGAAAGCATAAACCCCACCATACATAAGGCTATGTTGTACGATAACAGTCATATCTATCATGCCCTTTCTCCTGATATACAGCCTCAATCGAATAATTTAGGCGTACCTAAATTTAGGCACGCCTAAATTATTCATAAAATGAGCGCTCTGTCAAGTAGGCAATAAAAAAGACCGTCAGAATCAAAAGATTCTGACGGTCTTACTGGTTGTGTCGTCCTGTATGCAGACCAGGTAACGTTTAGGATTTAGCGGGTTTAACTACCGCCGGGAATGACCAATGTTTGGCCGGGGAAAATGACATAGGGGGCAGTGATGTTATTGGCTTCAGCAATTTGAGTCCAAACAACCCCATAGTGCAAAGAAATGAGGAACAGGGTCTCGCCTTGTTTGACCACATGGGAAAATTGCGGGGCCGGGCCAGGGGTGTTGCTAGGGATTTTGAGAACCTGACCAGGATAGATGAGGTTGGGATTCACGACCCCATTGGCTTCGGCAATTTGCACCCAACTGATACCATACGCGGCCGCGATCATCCCCAATGTATCGCCCTGCTTCACCGTATACAACTGCTCACCAGGCGTGGGCGTAGGGGTTGGTGTGCCAGCGGCAGGAATCTTGATGACCTGGCCTGGGGTGACGTAGTTGGGGTTAGTGATGCCATTGTATTGGGCCAATACAGTCCAGGAATAGCCATATTGCAGACCAATGCGGTACAGGCTTTCACCCAATGCTACGGTATGGTTGACTTCAGTTGCAGGGGGAGTGCCCGTTGTGGGGGCGACCGTGTCACCTGTCGCCGTTTCTCCCGCTGTCGTATCACCAGTGGTCGTAACAACAGGTGTCGTCGAAACATCAGGGGTAGCTGTAACAACGGGGGTGGCCGTTACTTCAGCCACGGGAGTTGCGGCATCCTCAGTAGTCGTCTCACCGACAGCCGGGGTGGCAACCACCTCATCAGCACCCTCGGTCGCTTCAGGGGTTACCTCAGCCGGTTGGGGAGGGGTTATTGTGCTTGCATCGCCGGTGGTATCAGTACCGCCACCGGTTGTACCGGTGGTATCAGTGGAAGTGGTATCCGTTATGACACCGGTCCCGGTGGTATCAGATGCAGGTGACGGTGTAGGCGTTTCATCTTGCCCAGGGCGAGCCGGGCGGGTACAAGCAGCCAGCACCAATGATAATAGTACAATTAGCGTAACAATGAGCCATCTACCTGGACGAACCTTCATTTTACAAACCTCCCTCATCTCATGTTTTGCATCATTAAAAACCACATAAGTTGAGCCATGACCACGAGTTTCAACTTTCCATAATATAACATGCTTTCAATATTACGTAAAGTAGTGGCCCTGACTTTGTCTGAAAATTACCATAACTCGGTGCCACTAAGAACATCCCCAAAGGCTGCGGCCGCTCTGGCAATAGCCACCAGCACCATCCCCATCTTGGCATTTTTGTCTACCATGGCGGCTAAGGCGGCATTTTGATTAATGGGGTACACAATGATAGCTCCCTCGCCCCCTTCAATGAGAAGCCGCTCCATTTGTCCCTGAGCCAGTCGGCCCAACGTTTGTTCACCCAAGGCAATTAACGCGGCCGCCATCGCCGCCACTTGAGAAGTAGATGACATATCAATGGCAGAGGCTAAGCTGCTTTGCTCACTAGGAGGGTAAGCGGCTACGACGAACCCCTCAATACTGACGATAACAGTGCCCATAATACCCGGCACAGCCTCAGTCAGTTGCCGCAGTCGATCTTCTAAAATATTAACGCGATAAATGTTGACCATGAAAGCCCCATGTGGGGTGACTGAGAGGTAAATAAATTACGACTCAGGTTGTCCCCGAATAGACCAGCTCTACGACAGTCAACCCTCTGCTAACTACCAGGGTCTATGGGAGCATAGGAATTTTGACGCCCCGCTCACGAGCCACATCAATGGCCCGCTGATAGCCGGCATCGACATGCCGGACAACCCCCATCCCCGGGTCTACGGTGAGAACGCGCTCCAGACGCGCGGCCGCGGCCGCGGTTCCATCCGCTACAATCACCTGCCCGGCATGAAGACTATAACCGATACCCACACCGCCGCCATGATGAAAGCTCACCCATGTAGCGCCGCTGGCGGTGTTAATCAACGCATTCAAAATCGGCCAGTCACCAATGGCATCTGAGCCATCCTGCATTTTTTCCGTTTCCCGGTTCGGGCTGGCCACAGAACCGGCATCAAGATGGTCACGGCCAATCACGATGGGTGCTTTAACCTTGCCCTGAGCCACCAGTTCATTAAATAGTAATCCGGCTTTGGCTCGTTCGCCATATCCTAGCCAACAGATGCGGGCCGGGAGTCCCTGGAAATGCACCTTTTCTTGAGCCAGTTTAATCCAACGGTGCAATGGCTCATCATCCGGGAACAGCTCCAGAATAGCCTGATCCGTCACATAAATATCTTCCGGATCACCACTCAAGGCGACCCAACGGAATGGCCCTTTGCCTTCACAGAAGAGGGGGCGAATATAAGCGGGAATAAAACCAGGGTAACTAAAGGCATCGGCAACACCGGCATCAAAAGCCCGCTGACGCAAATTGTTGCCATAGTCAAAAACAATGGCTCCCCGTTTTTGCATCTCAACCATGGCGGCACAATGTTGGGCCATACTCAGCCCAGACAAACGGATAAATTCTGGCCGATCCTGGTCACGCAGGAGTTTGCCCTCAGCAAAGCTGAGGTTGTGGGGGAAATAGGCCAAATAATCATGGGCGGATGTCTGATCGGTGACGATGTCAGGAATGGCATTACGGGCTACCAGTTCGGGGAATACATCGGCGGCATTGGCGATGAGGCCGATGGAACGAGGTAAACCCTGCTCGGTGTA
Source organism: Candidatus Trichofilum aggregatum (assembly GCA_016716885.1). Classification (GTDB taxonomy): domain Bacteria; phylum Chloroflexota; class Anaerolineae; order Promineifilales; family Promineifilaceae; genus Trichofilum; species Trichofilum aggregatum. Next base: position 97,245 of record JADJUV010000003.1, read on the forward strand.
ATAGCGGACGCGGGCCAAAGCTTCATCCAAATCCTCAGACACTTCATCCAGATAACGATGCTCTAATCGCCGTCTGGCCCGCCATTCATCTACCTCAACGATAAGCCCTACGCCTTCGTTCATCGTGACAGCCAGGGGTTGGGCGCCCCCCATTTCACCCAGGCCAGCGGTAAGTACCCATTTTCCTTTGAGGGAAGGCCAGCCAGCCGCATGGGCCGCGGCCGCGAACGTTTCATACGTTCCCTGTAAAATTCCCTGTGTGCCAATGTAAATCCAACTCCCGGCGGTCATCTGCCCATACATGATAAGCCCTTCGGCTTCCCACTTGTCAAAATTTTCCTGGGTGGCCCAGTGGGGAACCATGTTGGAGTTAGCAATCAAGACGCGGGGTGCATCCGCATGGGTGCGAAACACAGCCACGGGTTTTCCACTTTGCACCAGCAGGGTTTCGTCATTTTCTAGCTGACGTAGGCTTTCTAAGATGGCTTCAAAAGCGGGCCAATTACGAGCAGCGCGGCCGCGGCCGCCATAAACAATCAAATTATCGGGATCCCCCGCTACTTCCGGGTCCAGATTGTTCTGCAACATACGATAGGCCGCTTCTTGTAACCAACCTTTACACGTCAGCGTCGTTCCTCGGGGTGCGCGTATCACTCGGCTCATTGATTTGTCATCCTTATACTCTTGGGAGAAATAGATAAAGTCGTTGTAACTGTCCTGGTTCTCAAGCAATAAACTGCCAAAACGCCAAGCAATCGCTCAAGTCCTTTGCATTCTTTGTGTCTTTGCAGTGAATAGTCACATTCAGACAATCATTTGGGCTTTTTGTTCGTCGTGACCGCTTTAGCGGGCTAACGCGGTCACGACAAACAAAATCGGGTCTTTAGGATTTCGCGGGGTGAGCGTACTGTAAGGGCAACCCTTGTGGTTGCCCTCGTCTAAGCAGGCACAAGGCCAACCCCTGCCCCACCCCAATCATTTTACCTTGAGGTCTACATAACAATGGATGTAACCAGGCAGTCTCTAGGAAAAAATCGCCCGTCTGAGGTGACCAAGTTAAACTGTTCAATGAGGAAAGTCGAAAAGCCTCACCCTACTTTTATAATTATCGATAGGTTACTGCTTATCTGATAAGGTCATAAAATTTTAACGGCTTTTACAACAAAAGGGATTATATTATGAGCAGGAAGGGTGTCAAAACCCACTCCCTCATGTTATACTCATTTTATGTTTGATCCCGTTCTCAGGAGGGTTTGCCAGCTTGGCTCCCGTAATTTGCATTGTAACCTGCGTCACCATAATCAAACTAGAGCCTGTACGCTTAATTACTACCCAGGTTTAAATCCACATTTCGAGCACACGACCTATGAGCGGTGAACGCATCCTTGTGATTGACGACAGTAAGGAAGTCAATCGACATCTTTCTGAGCAACTACTCCCCACCTTTGGTTTCAAAACCCTTTCCGCCATGGATGGGCGCAGCGGATTAGATATGATCCTGGCTGAAAAACCAGACCTGGTCATGCTTGATCTGAATATGCCCGAAATGACCGGCTTAGATGTCTTGCAAGCGCTGGCTCATGCATCCACCAACATCCCTGTTGTTTTGATGACAGGTTACGGTTCAGAAAAGAGTGCCATTGAAGGTTTTCGGCTAGGCATAAAAGATTATCTGGTTAAACCTTTCACCGTAGATGAAGTTATTCAAACGATTAACCGTGCCCTTTTAGAAACCCGCTTACGCCACGACAAAGAAACGCTCACCGAACAACTAACACGTGCCAACAACGAACTCCGTCGCCAGTTAGAGGAAATGGATACGCTCTTTGGTGTGGGTAAAGCCGTTGCCTCTTCTCTCAGTGTGGAACAGATTATGGAGCGAGTATCAGAAGCCTCGCTTTCTCTCACCAATGCCGAAGAATGTACCATCTGGTTATTCTCTGAAGATAAAAACAGCCTCATCTCTTATGCTCGTTCCGGAGATACGGGTGAGTTAAACACACCTTTGCAGATTTCAGCGCAAGATTCGCCTTTAAGTGAGGTTTTACGAACGCGTAAACCGTTACGTCAATCGGCTTTTTCTGGGGCAGGCATCAAAATTAAAACCGGTTATATGGCGCGGGCGGTGATGTATACACCTATGATTGTGCGTGGTGTCACCGTGGGGGTTCTGAGTGTAAGCAATCGGCGCGCCCCTCGTTCATTTAGTGAACGAGATGAACAGTTGCTCTGGGCGGTAGCGGATTATGCCGCGATTGCTCTGGAAAATGCCCGCACGTTTCAGGCTACGGATTTGGCGCTGGCTCATAATGTGGAAGAATTACAGACATTAATGAAAATTACCCGTACTCTGACAGCTTCGATTGATCTGGATGAAATTGTACGGCTGACCATTCAACAAGTGCATGATAGCTGGCGGATTGAGGCCTCTTCACTTTGGCTGATCGATCAGGAACATCAATCCTTGCGGCTGTTAGACAATGTGGGCACACCAACGGATATTTTGCGTTCGGTAGAGGTTCCTTTAGCCAAAGGGTTTGTGGGTTATACGGCCACGACGGGTAAACCTATTTTTACCAATGATGTGACAACTCATCCCCTTCATTTTAGTCAGGTTGATCGGGCAACGGGATTTCTAACGCGCTCTTTATTGTGTGTGCCTTTGATATTTCGCAATGAAGTGATTGGTGTGCTTCAGTTGTTAAACAAATTGGACGGCAGTTTTTATGAGCAGGATGTAGAACGGGCACGCTCGATTGCCACGGCTGTGGCTATTGCGGTGAGTAATGCTTTAACTTATCGTCACAGTGCTGCCCGACAGCATGCCCTGGAAGAGATGTTGGCAGAGAAACAGGCCCGGCTCGCGGCCGCGACGCAACCGCTTCCCACGGACATCCTGGCTATCAGACAAGGTCTAAGCAACCTCTTTGACAACAGCACCCTCACCTCTAAACAGCGCGTCGTTCTGCAAAACCTGCATCAACATCTCTACGAGATGAGCGAAAAACTGGATGTGCTTCTAAACGAAACCAACCCTCGCCCTATTCAACCCCCATCGCCACTTGAGGAGTAATCCATGCTGGCTAAAGTCATTAGTTGTGCCATTGTCAGCCTGGACGCCGACATAGTCGAAGTTGAAGTAGACATTATCCGTGGTTTTCCCACCTTTCAATTGGTAGGACTGCCTGATGCCGCTGTGCGTGAAAGCCGAGACCGGGTTCATTCTGCCATCAAAAATAGCGGCCTGACCTTCCCCACCGACAAACGCATCACCATTAACCTGGCCCCAGCCGACCTGCGCAAAGAAGGGCCAGCTTATGATTTGCCTATCGCCGTGGGCATTTTGGCCGCCTCGCAACAAGTTTGGCCGGACAAACTAGCGGGGGCCATGTTCATTGGCGAACTTTCTCTGGACGGCACGACCCGCCATACCAAAGGCATTCTCTCCTGTGCAGCCTTAGCCAGAGCGCAGGGAATCAAACAGGTGTTTGTACCCCTGGTTAACGCCGATGAAGCCGCCCTGATACCGGAGTTGTCTGTTTTTCCGGTGAAGGATTTGAGCCAACTGGTGGGGCACCTAACCGGGCTGAAGCCCATTCCACCCCATAGTATTGTTCTGGATGATGTGTTTAATCAGGATGTGGATTATGTGACAGACTTTGCTGACATTATGGGGCAGGAACATGTGAAGCGGGCGATGGAGGTCGCGGCCGCGGGCGGCCATAACGTCCTTATGTCTGGCCCTCCCGGAACCGGCAAAACCCTCATCGCCAAATCCGTGCCCAGCATCCTACCCCGCCTCAGCATTAACGAAGCCCTGGAAGTTAGCAAAATCTACAGCATCGCCGGTCTGCTACCGGCTGATACACCCCTGCTCCGCCAACGCCCCTTCCGCTCACCCCATCACACCATAAGTTATGCCGGTTTAGTTGGTGGGGGAGCCTGGCCCCGGCCCGGCGAAATATCTCTCGCTCATCGGGGCGTCCTTTTTCTGGATGAACTGCCAGAGTTCGGCCAAAATCTCATTGAGGTGTTACGCCAACCGCTTGAGGGAATGCCCCGTGAGGTTTCTATTTCGCGGGCCAATGGCACCGTCACCTATCCGGCCAATTTTATGCTGGTAGCCGCACAGAACCCCTGCCCTTGTGGCTACTTCGGCGATCCGGCCCATGCTTGTTCTTGCAGTAACTCGATGATCACTCGCTACCAAAAGCGCATTTCTGGCCCCTTGTTAGACCGGGTTGATATTTCGGTTGACGTACCACGGGTGGATTTTGACAAATTGACCGCTTCACGCCGCAGTGAATCTTCCCAGGCTATCCGCGATAGGGTGGAGGCGGCCCGCAAACGACAACGGGATCGGCTTCAGGCTACCAACCTGCTCAGTAATGCGGAGATGGGGCCGAGCGAAGTCCATATTTTTTGCGAGATAGATGAGACAGGCCGTCGGCTGATGAAAAGTGCCATGGCCCAGATGAATTTGAGTGCTCGTGCGTTTCACCGTACCCTTAAAGTTTCCCGCACCATTGCTGACCTGGCGGGAGCCGAGACCATCCAAACCGTTCACCTGGCCGAAGCCCTCCAATACCGGCCCCGCTCCACCACCTGAAACCCGAAACTCGAAACTTGAAACTCGAAACCTGAAACCTGAAACTTGAAACCTGAAACTTGAGATTCCCTCCCATGCCACCATCGCGGCCGCACCACTATTTGTTCGCCCACCGTTTATTACCGGCGCTGTTTTACCAGGACGCGCCCGGCTTTGTGGCCCGCCTGCAAAAAGAGGGGTTACGTTTTTTAGAGCATTGTTGGCAACGCACCGGCGAAAAGGTTGAGCCAGGGCTGAGTCTGGTGGCAGATGGGTTGGGGTATACCTTGCGGGAATTACCCCAAGGCTGGGTGGTCGTCGTTATCACCTTGCCACCCCCCCAAAGGATCGCCGAAGCTTATTTTGTGGCTCTGCTATACCAGCCCGCGGCCGCGACTTCCACCACCCGCGTCTTCACCCTGGAACAGGGTCTCTCCTCTCCACTAGCTACCGATTCCACCCCCACTACGATTCTCTGTGAATGGGCCAATGATTCCACCCACTACAACATGGGGCCAACCCAGGCTACCGATGTTGAAACCTTTTTGGCTTCCCTTACCCCGTTTTTAGGTTTAGAACCTGAGGCGCAATTACTATAGCCTTCAGGTTTGTAGTGATCGCTAAAGCGGTCACTACAAACCAAAACAGATGAATGATGGCTAGGGTGGAGCGGGCAGTGGTTCTGAGGGGTTGCAGGCAAATCCAGAGGGCATTTGCCCGCAAGAACCACTAATTGTATGACCTTGTGGCGAGACAAATACACAGGCATCCCCCGGATTACGATCTTCACAAATAGCAAAGGCTTCGGCCGGTGGCCCACCACCAGGCGGCGTTGCCACAGCCCCGCCGGGCGTCACACCCGGCTGAACGGTATTGTTATCCTCAGGCTGGTTGATGGCCCAAACGATGGTCACAGCCACCATGACAACGACCAGCAGAGCCAGTACGGCGATGCCCCAGGTGAGCAGGGTCTCGGTTTGGTTTCGGGAAACCGCAGGCGGTGGCGATGGGGGTGAATAGGTTTGCGGCCGCGCCCTGGTAGGTGGTTCTTCTATCGCCAAAACCGGGTCCGATTGCGGCCGCAGGCGTTTTCGTAGCCCTGAAAGCGTTATCTCATCTTCCCCTTCCCCACTTTGTAACCCCCAATCAGAAATGGGCTTCTCCTGCACCCCGGCTGAGTCAATCGCCGACTGCAACAAGGTTATCATCTCACGCACCGAAGCAAACCGCTCTTCTGGTTTTTTGGCACACGCCTGCAAAATAACCGTTTCCACACCCGGTGGCAAATCCGGGTTTAGCTGCCGGGGTGGCACCATCGGTTCCTGAATCGTTTTGATGATCACCGCCGTGGGCGTAGGCGCATGAAAAGGCGTTTGTCCTGTGGTCAGTTCATACAAAATTACCCCTAACGAGTAAATATCTGACCGGTGATCGACAACCTGACCCAACCCCTGTTCGGGTGACATATAATCGGCCGTGCCCAGAATCAGGCCACTGCTCGTCAACTTGCTGGCTCGTTCATCATCCACCTTAGCCAGACCAAAGTCGCTCAACAAACAATTACCCGCTTATCTACCAAAACATTGCTCGGTTTCAGGTCGCGGTGAACAACGCCCTGAGCATGAGCGTAATCCAGGGCATCACCTACCTGGGCAAAAATGCGGGCAATGGCCGATAGGGGCAGCCGCCGTTTAGCCATCAATTGCTCCAATGTGCCGCCATCAATATAAGGCATCACCAGGTAAAAATATTCGCCTTCAATGCCATAATCATAAATGGGCAAAATGTGCGGATGCTGTAACCGGGCTAAAACTTTGGCTTCACGGCGGAAGCGCTCCACAAATTGGTGCTCCAATGCATATTGGCGCGGCAAAACCTTGACCGCGACATAGCGCTCCAGGTGGGATTGATGGGCCTTGTAAACGGCAGCCATGCCACCTTCGGCAATGGCTGAATCAATCTGATACTCTTTGAATTGTTTACCGCTTAGATTTTCCATAACACCACCAGGGTTTATACAATTCAACCAGATGTAGATAGGGTGAGGACAATACGCCACGCTATGATAACATTTTATGCCGCTATTGATAATGCAGTTAAGTCACCAAGAACCGAACTCAGCGGAACTCTGGGAACTCACTCAATCCTCAGCACTATTTTCGTAGGCTTCCGCATGAGCGGGCACACCAAGAGGGACGAAAGTTTTAACCACAGATTTCACCGATTTGCACAGATTTTTCTTTTCTCTGCGTTCTCTGCGTCTCTGCGGTTCGTTATTTTCGTAGGAGTAAAAAATGACACCCCAATTTAACCTCTGGTTGGAAGTAGATGAGCAGGTTGTCATGTCTATCTGGCGGGCCAGGTTATTACAGGCCATAGGTGAGACAGGTTCAATTAACGCGGCCGCGGCCCATCTCAACATCCATTACCGTACCGCCTGGCAGAAAATTCACGAAATGGAAACCCGCCTGGGTCAAAAACTCGTGGAAACCCAAACCGGCGGTAAACAAGGGGGTGGTGCCCATCTCACACCCGCCGCTCTAGATTACCTCCATAAATTCACGCGCTTCAGCGACCAAGTCGAAACCTACATTCAGGAACAATATCAGGTCATCTTTGGGTCGTGATGCGTGGTGCGTAGTGTGTTTTGGGAAACTGGGAGACTGAGAGATTAAGAGACTGAGAGACTACTCACTACTCACTGCTTACTGGTCACTTTCCACTATCCCCTGCTCCCGCTTTTGCCGCCTTTTTTCTTCCTCGCTATACTTCGATCTCGTTATGATGGTTTATCATAGCGCTTCTTGATTAAAGTCGAAGGAGGAAATATGCGTACCTTACGTTGGTTCGTTTTAGCCGTTTTGGTGATTACACTGGTCGCTTGTGGGGCGAGAGAGCCAGAAGTGCTCCGTCTGGCAACCACCACCAGCACCGCCGATTCCGGTTTGCTAGAGGCGATTCTGCCCGCGTTTGAAGAGGAATACAACGCTCGTGTAGATGTGGTGGCGGTGGGCACGGGGCAAGCCATTAGTCTGGGTGAAGCTGGTGATGCGGATGTTATTTTGGTTCATGCGCGGCCGCGTGAAGATGCGTTTGTGACGGATGGTCATGGCCTATACCGGGCCGATGTCATGTACAACGATTTCATTCTGGTGGGGCCAGCGGCGGATCCGGCGGGTGTGGCTGGGATGGGTTCGGTGACGGAAGCGATGGCGCAGATCGCGGCCGCATCTGCTCCCTTTGCCTCCCGTGGTGATGACAGCGGAACCCACACCAAAGAGCTAGCCTTATGGGCCAAAACCACCGTTACCCCCACCCCGGACAATGGCTGGTACAATTCTCTCGGGCAGGGTATGGGCGACACCCTTACCTTTGCCAATGAAGCCGGGGCTTACACCCTCACCGACCGGGCGACCTTCCTGGCGCAACAGGCCAACCTGACCAATTTAGCCATTATGGTGGGTGGTGACTCCATCGCCGAGAACAGTGATCCTGATTTGCTGAATCCTTATGGTGTCATCCCTGTCAACCCGGATAAAGGTGACATCAATGAGGATTTGGCCGAAGATTTTGCCACCTGGCTTACCTCAGAAGAAACCCAAACCGCCATCGGTGAATTTGGGGTTGAACAGTATGGACAACCCTTGTTCTACCCTGACGCGGAATAATCAATAAGTGCCAGGCAAGGGGCATAACTGACCCTGGACAAGCTAGAACCAAAGAGGTTTGTCCGCAGATTAACGCCGATTTTCGCTGATTAAAAAATCGGCGTTAATCCCTAAAATCTGCGGATAATTTTCTTGCTCACCATACAAGAAATGGACTCGTCAGGTACTAACATGGACACTCTTCTACGCGCTACCACCGAAGCCATCCGCCTGCTCACCGAGTTTGACCCGGCGCTGTTGGCGATCCTGGGGCTGACGCTGCAGGTGACGGGTGGGGCGTTGTTCTTGGCGGTGGTGCTGGGTGTGCCGGTGGGCGCGTGGTTGGGACTTCGCGGCCGCGTGCCCCTGGCCGGTTGTCTGTTGCCCCTCATCTATACCGGCATGGGGCTACCCCCCGTCGTGGTAGGTTTGTTCGTCTACCTGCTCCTCTCCAATCAGGGTGTCTTGGGTGATTTGCGCTGGCTTTTCAGCACCAAAGCTATGATTGTCGCCCAGACCATCATCGCCCTACCCCTGGTTATTGGGCTGACCATGACCGCCGTCCAGGCGGTTGACCCGGCGGTGCGTTTGCAGGTGCAATCATTGGGCGCTACCCGCTGGCAATTGGCCTGGACCATCCTGGGCGAGGCCCGCCAAGGGATGTTGGCCGCCATCGTGGCCGCATTTGGCAGCATCATCTCTGAGGTGGGGGCAGTTATGCTCGTGGGGGGTAACATCGAAGGGCAAACCCGTGTGCTCACCACCGCCATCGTCCTGGAAACCCGCAAAGGCAATTTTGCCCTGGCCCTGGCCCTGGGCATCATCTTGCTCACCCTGGCTTTTCTGACTAACTGGCTGTTGTATCGCTGGCAGGGGAAGAGGCAGTTTTGAGTTCCGAGTTTCAAGTTTCAAGTTTCAGGTTTCGACCCAGTAACCCCAATCTTATGCCCGACGCAATACGCATCACGCAATACGCACCACACACCACGCACCACGTCCTCCCATCTACCACCTCCGCCACATCCAACACAGCTATGGCTCGCGGCGGGTGTTGGATGTGGCGGCGTTGGCGATTGAGCAGGGGGAGATTTTTGGCCTGGTGGGGCCGAGCGGGGCGGGCAAAAGTACGTTGTTGCGCCTGCTAAATTTCCTGGAACTGCCCGGTGCCGGCACACTCACCTTTGCCGGGCAACCGGTGACGGCTTCATTGCCGTTGACAGAAAAGCGGCGGGTCGTGGCTGTTTTTCAGAAGCCGGGCCTACTCAACCGAACTGTGTCGGCCAATATCGCTTATGGGCTGAAGCTCCGCGGCCGCGCCATGCCCCCTTCCCTTCTCCATGCCTGGTTAGAACGGCTGGGTCTCTCCCCTTTGGCCCACCAATCCGCCCACAAACTCTCCGCCGGGGAAGCTCAACGAGTGGCCCTGGCCCGCGCCCTGGTGCTGGAACCGGATGTGCTGCTGCTGGATGAACCCACGGCCAATCTAGACCCGTACAATGTGGGACTCATGGAGACGATTGTGCGCGAGGAACAAGAACGAACGGGTATGACAGTGGTATTGGTCACCCACAACGTCTTCCAGGCCCGGCGGCTGGCCCACCGGGTTGGTTTGATGCTGGAAGGGCGCATGGTAGAGGTGGCGGAGAAGGAAGATTTTTTCACGCGGCCGCAAACCAGTGTCGCGGCCGCGTTCGTGCGGGGTGAATTGGTGTATTGACAACCTCTGCTTAGTGCCTGGCAAGGGGTAGAAAAGCCTGGGTAAGTGGAAGTTCTGTACCCCTTGCCAGGCACTGATTCCACGGGGTTTGGGAATAATTAATTGGTAATTGGTGAATTGGTGAATGATTAACGGGGAACGATCCCCCTTTTATCGCTTATTCTGCAAAAAGTGAAACAGGCGGATACTCGTTGGGGCTTTGCCTTCCGCCAGCACATACAGAATATCCAATTGAGCATCCGTCACCGCCGTTTCCACCGCCAGACGCTCCGCCTCTGTTAATTCTTCCAGATTAGTTTGTAAGGCAGGCAATTGCTCGTCAATCGCTCGTGCCTTGTCCAGCGTGGTGGCCTCAGCCTGGCCCAGCGCCACCTGTTGCGCCAGGGCAAAGGCTTCGTGGCTGAGCCGTCTGGCTTGTTGGGGGATGGTTTCTGGGTGCGGCCGCAAGGCCACCTGGGCCACATCCAGGTAACGGCGTGCCTCTTGCCATTTCAACAAATAACCGGGCGTCCCTTTTACCTGCTCCTGGAAAGCCGTCAAGCGATCATCCAAAGCCTGCACCGCTTGTTGTTGTTCAGTCCTTTCCCCCGTCCCGCCCATCACCTGCTGCGCCAATTCCCCGGCTTCATGCGCTAGTTGCTCTAATTCATCTTTCATCGTTACACCGTCCCCAAGATAACACGCAATCGCGTCCGCTGACCAATGCTCCACAACTCTTTGATACGTGGCTGGATGGCCGTAGCAATCGCCGCTTTGTCACCACTGGCACTATTCACCACCATCTCAATATGGTTCAAGTCCGTATCCGACACCCACCCATCCAACAAACTGTTGACAATGGCGATTTTTTGCTCCACCGATGGCGGCGTCAGCAATATATCGGTCATCGTGGTATTGAGGGCTTCGGCGGCTGGTTTTAGCAGAGAAAAGCCAAATGGCCCCTGCAAGGTGTTATAAGCATCAATGAGCGTGTCAGGACCGCCAAAATAAGCCGAAGTAAGCGTCCCTTCACCCACCACCTTGATTAATTTTGTAACAATGGCAACCTGGCCTGGATAAGCCGTCGCGCTACCAGGGGTGGCCACACCCGCCGCATTCAACGCTTTGATGGCTAAATATTCCGTTGACCCTTCATTAATCGTCTCGCCCACAGCCCCACGGAAACCAGCGGCGGTGTTGTTGTGCAACATTTCATGGGCGGTGGCCGTGATCAGCGGCGTCTGTTTATTCACATAGACAATGCCACTATCGGCAAACCCTTCCAACCCCGGCGAAACAACCTGAGCATCCCCATTTTGCCAGGGTCGGGGCGGCGTGGCTTTATTATTGGTGCAACCTAGCCGGATACACACCTCATCATACTTTGCCCACACGGCGGCCCGACCATCTAGCAGGACAATATTGCCCGGCACAATTTTATGCACCGTGCCAAACGAATCTTGTAATACCTTCTCCGCCTGACTCATACTCATCGCCTGGGGGGAAGCCGGAGCAGGTGGGGCGGTCGTAGGTGTGGCTGGCGTATCCACGGCCGCGGGCGTGGCCGGAGTTTCTTGTCTGGCGGGTTGGTTCACCTCTTCCGCCACCGTAGCCGGATCAATGCTCATGTCTGCACCTTCCGGGTGCAGTTGCAGAAGCCCGACGTTGCCATTGCCCAGCCGTTGCCGTTGGGTGATGAGCCGCTGGGTAGACGCATTGCCATGTCTTTGTTGGTTATGCAAAACATCGGTTTGGCGCAATCCCCTGGCCGTCCTGTGTTCAGGCAAATTCAACCCGCCCGCTTCCTGCTTCATGACAATGCGGGAAAATTCCTGTCCCGCCGCGCTTTCAGGGGAGCGGTCAACCTCATAGGCATTAACTTCATGGCTGACTGGCTCGACCGTGGGGGGCGGTTTGAGCGGTTGTTTGCCCTTCGGTTTAGGCAGATTCTTTGTTTCCGTCGTCATAAAAACACCTCGCGGCCGCGGCCAATTAGGTCATAAGGCATCAGATTCAAGACCAGCTAAAGCCGAAAAAGGTTAAAGAGATTCATAGAGCAATTCTCAGAGGTTCTGACATCCATTAAAACTCTGGGACGCCCGGGTTTTCTCTGGATGAATCGGTCAATGATCTTTGTTCTGGCGTGTTCAAGTTAGGCTCACATAGACATCAGATAAAAGTATCGCTAAAGCCGTCAAATGTAAAGCCTTCTGCCAGATTCTTATCATATCCTGGCCACCTGTACGGTGCAGATTGGCCGCAGTTTTGCCCAGTTACAGCCTTCTAGCAAACTCACTACAAACAAAAAACACCCCTTCGTCAGATGATGACGAAGGGGTGTCACATGTATCTCTACACCGCAGAAAACGAACTTCTATGCCTGAAACGGGGCTTTATCCCCTGAGCCAGTGGGGGGCACCGGGGGGATGGTTAGCGCGGCCGCGTCATTATTCGTATTGACCGCACTCACCATAAAAGGGGGTTCCGTCGCGGGCATCAAAGCCACATCAATCACCTCATCCAGATGCGACACGGGCACCAACGTCAACTCCTGGCGAATCTGCTCGGGCAATTCCGGCAAATCCTTGGCGTTCTCCTTAGGAAACAACACCGTCTTGATCCCTGCTCGATGGGCCGCAATCGCCTTCTGCTTCAAGCCACCAATCGCCAATACCTTACCCCGGAGCGTTACTTCGCCAGTCATGGCAATTTCCCGCCGCACCGGTCGCCGCGTAAAGGCCGAAATAATGGCCGTCGCCATACCAATACCCGCACTGGGGCCATCTTTGGGTGTTGCCCCCGCTGGTACATGCACATGCACATTTACCTTATCAAAAATACCCGACTCAAGCCCCAAACTGCGCGCATTGGCTCGAGCATACGTTAAAGCGGCCTGGATAGACTCACGCATGATATCACCCAGTGAACCAGTCAGCGTAATTTTGCCGTTACCTTCACTCAGGCTCACCTCAATGGAGAGTGTGTCACCACCAAAGCTGTTCACGGCTAACCCGGTCACAACCCCCACCTCATCATTAGCCTCAGCTATGCCATGAGTAAACTTCTGCGGACCCAGGAATTCTTCCAAATCCGTTTCCATGACAACAAAGGGGCCACTTTCACCGCCCGCCACCTTCACCGCCAGTTTACGCACCATCGTGCCAATGTTTCGTTCCGCCTGGCGGACACCGGCCTCATAGGTGTAATGGCGAATCATCTGGCGGATAACTGGTTCAGGAATAGCCACCTCAATTTCATCCGCAATACCGTGGGCCTCAAGCTGCTTCTTAACCAGATAATCGCGGGTAATAGCGACCTTTTCATCCTCAATATAACCCGGCATCATGATCGTTTCCATCCGGTCCAACAGGGGGCCAGGAATGGTGCTGAGTTGGTTTGAGGTGGTAATAAAAATGATTTGACTCAGGTCAAACGCCACTTCCAGATAATGATCGGCAAAGCTGAAGTTCTGCGCCGGATCAAGGACTTCTAACAGGGCCGAACTGGGATCACCGCGCCAATCGGCCCCTAATTTATCAATTTCGTCCAGAACAATAATGGGGTTGTTGGTTCCCGCATCCCGCAAAGCGCGAATGATGCGCCCCGGCAATGCACCAATATAGGTGCGACGATGGCCACGTATTTCAGCCTCATCGCGCACCCCACCCAGGCTAATGCGGATCATCTTGCGTCCCATGGCGCGGGCCACAGAGGTCGCAATAGATGTTTTACCTACACCGGGCGGGCCACTCAGGTTGACAATAGCCCCTTTCATTTTAGTACCGGCCAATTTCCGTACGGCCACATATTCAACGATGCGCTCTTTGACATCTTCCAGGCCGTAATGGTCTTCATCCAGGACTTCCCGAACATGCTTGATATCCAGGTTGTCTTCCGTGTTGGTGGACCAGGGCAGATCAACCAGCCATTCCAGGTATGTACGAATAACCCCCGCCTCAGCCGATTGGGCTGGCTGTTGTTCCAGCCGTTTTAACTCCTTACGGGCACGTTTCTCCACCTCTTCGGGCATGTTGGCCTCGGTGATACGCTGGCGCATGTCCTCAATGGGGTTTTCTTCATCTTCGCCCAACTCCTTGCGGATGGCTTTCATCTGTTCCCGTAAGAGATATTCTTTTTGGGCTTTGTCGGCACTTTCGCGGGCGTCTTGTTGGATTTTCTGGCGCATCTGGGCGATGAGCAGTTCTTGGGAGACATGTTCACGCACCGCTTCTAACCGCTTGAGGCCATCGGTTAGTTGTAAGAGGCTGGCTTCTTTGTCAAAGGGCAGATTGAATAATCCGGCCAGGTAATCGGCCAGTTCGCCAGAGGTACGGCGGGTCCGCATGGTTTCCAGCACCTGTTTGTTGACTTCGCCCAGTGATTCGGCGTATTTTTCAACGTAGGCGATGGTTTCGGCCATGAGGGGCTGGTTGATGGTGTCGGTGGCGTTGAGGATTTCGGTGTAGCGGCCGCGTAAATAGGGGTCTTTCTGCACCATGCCTTCAAACCGGATCCGTCGGTGCAGTTCTACCAACATTTGTAGGCCAGCATTAGGGGCACGAAGGACATCCCGTACCGTAGCCAGAATACCTATCGGGATAAGGTCCTTATCTCCTGGGTCTTCTAGTTGACTATCATATTGAACGAGAATAAGAATTTGGCCGCGATGTTGGGCAGCCGCTTGTGCGGCCGCGTGGCTCCGTTTACGACCAATGGAAATGGTGGTGGTTACACCTGGAAATACAACTCCCCCTCGCAGGGGAACCACGGGCAAGGCTGGTAAGGCACTCCCTTCTTGAGTCATTTGTTTCTCCCGTCACTACAACTGCCGTGTTCCAATAATAAAATTATGGCAAAGGTTTTTAAGGAACACAATAGCAACCAGTAGGTCACTGGTCATAGTCAGTGAGTATAAAAACAATGTGTAAACAGAACACAAGTTTTGTGTCAGAATTTTGTTAGCAAGGGAATAGGAGAAAGCGGTTTTTCGGGGCCTTTGCCCCGAAAAACCGCGCCGCTAAGTTCCCCCTTCCCACCGGGAAGGGGGCCAGGGGGATGGGTCTTCCGAGTAAATCTACCCTAGCTTTTGTTGTCTGCTTCAGGGGCAAATCATAACGGCCAGGTATTCGCTTGAACGGGCGAACCAGCTCATAAAACTGACGAAGCGGCGAAAACGGCGGAATGTGGTAGGCATCGCGGCCGCATCGGTCATTTCCTGAAAACCAAATGGTTGATAAAAGGGGACGAGCCGGGAACCACACATAAGGTAGAGGGGCCGACTGGACTTATTGAGGAGCTGATGAATGATAGTGGATGCCACATCGCGGCCGCGCCAACTTTTCACCACGGCAATTGAGGCCAATTCCCGCGTGCCATCCTTGTGGGTCTTAATCTGTCCACAGCCAATAAATTGCCCTTGCTCATCCTCAGCCACCACAAAGTTAGGCCACTTCAACCCGAGTTCGGAGTTGACCAATTCGAAACTTTGAACTCGAAACTCGGAACTATTTTTTCCTCATGCCTCGCAACATGAAAAACATGGTTCCCAGGGTGGTAAAAAAGGCGAGCACGATTTTGGTGGGATCAACGATAGGTTCGACGCGAATACCGTCAGGACCAATTTCGATAACGGCAACGGGGCGTGCGGCCGCGTAACCACCCCCGCCGCCGCCACCCCCTAAAGCCATTTCCGTGGCTGGTTCTTCTTCGGAAGGGGCATCACCCCCACCGCCATAGCCATAACCCACACCCATACCCGTCATCACTTCCGAAGCTGTGATAACCGTGTACTCACCCTGGGTAATAGGCTGTCCAAAAACAGCTTCGGGGCGAGCCGTCGCCACCAATTTTTCCGAGTTCCTAGAGTTCCACCGAGTTCCTAGAGTTCCCCTGAGTTCCCTCCCTCTAGCGCTTGCGCCACAAGAGCCAGAGTACGATGGCAAGCATTGCCCCTGCGGCCGCGGCCGCGATTTGAGCCAGCCGTGTTACATCTGGGATAGGAATGCGTTCAATCTGATCGCCCTGTTGCACTTCGATGGCGACAGGGCGGTTCCAAACCAGCCCACCAAACGGCCACCGAAGCGCGGCCGCGTTCGCCACTGGCCGAATCGTATATTCCCCAATTTCTAGTGGAGTCAGAGCCGTTTCACTGTATCGGAAAAGTGGATTGAGTTGGTTCATAGGTTCAGGGCGTTTATTGTATTGTCAATTAAACTAAAAAGAGGGCGATCATATAGGAAATACGGAACTCCATATAGGAGTTGAATGAAAAACTATTTCATGCTATCTTCCCCTAATTCTAGTCCTTCTCCTTGCCAAACAAAAGCCCAATTCACCCTTATCTGCCGGTCTCCCGTTTTCTAGACCCACGTCTCCAAAAATAAAATCGCAACCAAACCAGTTTCCCCATTAATATCAGGAGTACCCCCCATGCCCCAACAACGCCATACTCGTCGATTGTTTTACCTCTGTTTTATACTCTGGTTCTGGCCGAATAATGTCGCGGCCGCAAGCCAACCCCCGCCCACCATTCCTCTCCGCATCACCGAGGTTTACTACAATACCCCCGGCGTTGACAAAGATAAAGAGTGGATCGAAATCACCAACCTGGGTGACGAACTTATTGACCTGAGCGACATCAAGATTGGGGATGCCACCGGTAGCGGCAGCAACGAAGGCATGGCTCGTTTTCCCGAAGCGGCCACCATTGCCCCGGAGCAAGTCATCATTGTGGCCCAATCGGCCACTGGCTACCAGGCACTTTTTGGGCAAACCCCCACTTACGAAATCCGTGACACCGACCCAACCGTGCCCGATATGCGTGCCTACCGCCTGTGGGCCAACGGAGCAGTTGGGTTAGCCAATGGCGGTGATGAGGTCGTTCTCCTCAACAAAGCCAACGGTTTTATTGATGGGGTCAACTATGGAGACAAAACCACCCTGTTTGACCCGGCTGTGTTGGGGGTGTTTACGGGGCAAAGCATTGAACGGGTACCGGCGAACTGTGATACGGACGCGGCCGCGGACTGGCAACCTCAGGAAAATCCCACCCCCGGTGAGCTACAATTTACCGGTGAATGCACCACTCCCATCGAGACTCTAACCTTGTTACCCATCGGCCAAATTCAAGGCCATGGCCCGGTGGCCCTGCGCGTCAACGAAACCGTGAGTTTCCGGGGCGTCGTCACCGGCTTCTATCGTGACCGCAACACCACCGGCCAAACCTACTCCACCCTCTTTGTTCAAGATATTCCCGGCCATGAAGACGGTGATCCCACGACCTCTGATGGTCTGGCCCTGTTTTTAGGGCAGGAACAGGCTGGCCTGCAATTGGGCGATCATCTTCTGGTAACCGGCCGCGTCACTGAGTTTTTTGGCTTTACGGAACTTGAAGACGATGGCTTGGAAATAACGGTGGAGAGTCGCGGCAATCCTTTACCGACCCCCATAGAGATAAACCCACCCGCAGACAACGAGGGCGCGGCCGCGTACCTTGAACCGTATGAAAGTATGCGCGTCACCTTACCCGCCAGCCTCATCATTGGCCCCACCATCGCCACCTGTAGCTTCGCCGTCATCCGCCTGGACACCGGTCTCACCCGCATCTTGCGCCACAGCGCCAGCGATCCCATCGGCCAGATCATTCCCATCCTGCACACCAATGACATCAACTGCGCCGGGTTCCCCCAGGTAAAAACGGGTGACCAGGTCACAGGGCTGGTTGGCCCCCTGATTTACCACTTTGATCAGTTCAAACTGGTGCACCAGGACGCGGCCGCGCTTACCATCATCCCCACCACCCCCCAACCGGCTCCTACGGCACCAGCCCGGCTTCCTCACCAGATCAGCATTGCCAGCTTCAACATGGAAAACTACTTCGACGCCCAGGATGACACCGGCACAGACGAAGAGCCAAAACCGTTGCCCGTAGAAATTCGCCTCAAGCAGACCAAACTGGCCTACGCCATCGCCGTTACCCTGGATTGCCCCACGCTCATTGGCGTAGTCGAAGTAGAAAAAGAAAGTTTGCTCGTTGATTTGGCCGTCCAGGTGGCCGAGATGTGCGGCTTCACCTACACTGTCAGTCACCGAGAAAGCACCGACGCCCGGGGCATTGATGTTGCCTTACTCAGTGACCCACGCCTGGTTCAAATCCAGGACATCCAGTTACGTCAAACCTGCGCTTCCATCAACACCGGCATCACCGATCCCATCATCACTTGTACGGCAGGCCAGCAACCGCTGTTTTCGCGGCCGCCGCTCCAGGTCGATCTGAAAATCAATGAACAGCCCGTCACGCTTTTTATCAACCATTTTAAATCCAAACGGGGTGGAGAAGACGACACCGAACCAGAACGACTGGCTCAGGCCGCCCATGTTAACCAAATGGTGACAGAACTCACGAACAACGGCCAGACTAACCTTATCGTCATGGGTGACTTCAACGATTATTTCGCCAGTCCAACGCTGCAAAAGTTGGCCGAAAGTGGCTTGAGCAACGCCCTGGCCCTGGTACCAGCCGAGGAACGTTACAGTTATGTTTTCAGTGGGGCCTCACAACTCATTGACGGTCTGTTCCTCTCCCCACTTCTGACCGAAAGGATAGCCACTGCCACCATCTTACATGTTAACGCCAATTACCCGGATATCCTCACCGGTGATACCACGCCCTCTGGTTTGCCTCATCAGGTCACGGATCATGATTTACCGCTGGTGCTATTGGATTGGGATTGGACTTCCCCGGGTGAAGGGCAAATTATGCCAACGCCTACCAGGGCAGAAGAGGAGAAAGATGTCGCGGCCGCGGCTTCTCCCTCAATGCTATGGCCCGGACTAATCGGGGGCTTCGCCATTCTTATCACCTTAGCCACCCTCATCTGGCGGCGACGTACCAACAAGCGACATCCAGCATCAACAACACAATCCACCTTCAAATGAGACTGCACCTTAGTTCCAAGGGTCTGTTGACGATACCCCCACCAGGGGCTATAATGCCTCGCGTTTAGTACCTAGAGTGTCAATTCAAAATTTTCCAGCAGGAAACGACAATTATGGCCCTTAAAGGCAACCTGCGTGATTTCTCCACAACCCAACTCCTTAATCTAATTGCCCTGGCTCGCAAAACCGGAATGCTTACCATTCACGGTTCCGAACCAGCGCGCATGTCTTTCAAAGAAGGCAAACTCATCCATGCGGCCGTAGGCAATCAAGAAGGTAGCTTGTCGCAAATATTGCAACATGCTGGCAAACTCACATCAGAACAAAGTCGAGTCATCCAAACTCGTGCCGCCGACAAAAGCGACAAACAACTCGGCCACATGCTTATCCAGGCCGGTTATGTTACCCAAAGTGACATCATTCAGAGTGTGCGCCAATATGTTCTAGACGTTGTTTACAAACTGTTTACCTGGGCTGATGGCACCTTCCAATTTGAAAGCAACAAACTCCCCCCACCCGAGCGCATTACCATTCCGATTGACCTTGAAGGGGTCATCATGGAAGGTAGCCGGCGTCTAAAAGAATGGGAACGGCTTCAAGAAGAAATCCCTGATTTGGATATTTCTTTGCGCTTCACCGATAAACCCACCGCCCGCCTGCGGAACATCAATCTCACGGTTGAAGAATGGCGCGTTATCTCCTTTATTAACCCGCGCAATAGCATTCGCCAAATTGCTCAGGGCAACAACCTGAATGATTTTGAGATTCGGCGCATTGTATATGGGCTGATCCAGGCGGGTATTGTAGAAGCAATGACCGTTAAGAAACCCAAACAAGTGTTACCACCAACACCCACCACACGCCGGGGCGCGGCCGCGCAACCAGATGCCGCCATGGGACAAACCCCCGAAGAGAAACGCTCCATCGTTAGTCGTCTCATTACCCGCATCAAAGGGCTATAATCCGACCAAACGCACCTTTTTGTTGGACACACCCTATAAATTCACGTGGCCGCAAACCACGTTTAGCTTGATTTTTCATCCTAAACCTTTTTACCTTATTCCAGAGTGAAGGGCCTATGCAAGCAGTAAAAATGGTCGTTACCGGCCCCTTTTCAGCAGGTAAGACCGCCTTTATCGGTTCCGTCAGTGAAATTCCCGTCGTCTCTACCGAACGAAAAATCACCAGTTCGGCTGAACAGATCAAAGAAACAACAACCGTAGCCATGGACTTCGGCCGTATAACCGCCGAAGATGGGCTTGTTCTTTATCTTTTTGGCACACCCGGACAACGGCGATTCGATTTCATGTGGGAAATCCTTTCCGAAGGGATGCTCGGTTTCATTGTTCTAGTAGACAGTACCAAACCGGAAACCTTCCGAGAAGCCAAACGGATATTAGAAACGTTTGAAAGCTTTGCCCCTACACCCTTTGTTGTTGCCGCTAACAAACAAGACCACGAAGATGCCTGGGAACCAGAAGACCTGCGCATTATTCTTCGGCTAGATGCCAGTGTCAAGGTATTACCTTGTGTTGCCACTGACCGAGAAAGTGTGAAAAACGTCCTCCTGGAATTGCTTTACTCTATCCTGGAAGCAATTGACGACAAAGGCAAGTCTGTTAAATAACCCTCTCCGTGCCATTCACGGGCTATTCATCCGACCTTCACTGGCTTTTTACACCTTCGCAAGATAGGTAATGTTACTATTTCTCCTCGAAGATAGGTTGGCTGATTTTGCCAGTTGATCTTGAACCAGCACGTTACGCTCAAGTAAAATGGTTTCATTAAGTGATATTGAAATGTATTTGTGTTATCCTTCCCTATAGGTGGTACAAAACACAATCATTGTCGTGTCTACAAGCTAACCTGAAACCGGCTAGATTGTTATTTGGCGTAATGGGGTGAGGGTCGCGTGAGTTCAATTGTTACCGATCACGGAATTTTACATTATGAATCCATTGGCCGAGGTCGTCCCATTATCCTCTTACATGGGTGGATAAACTCCTGGGATGTTTGGCGTGATTCCATGATTGCTCTGGCTAACCGGGGAACCAATCGTGTTTACGCTCTCGACTTTTGGGGTTTTGGGGATTCGGCTAAACAAACCACCCACACTGCCTTTCAAGTAACTAGTTACGTGCAAATGGTATATGAGTTCATGGAAGCTCTGGGCATTCAGTCAGCGCCTATTTTTGGGCATTCTATGGGTGGCACAGTGGCTGTACAATTAGCTCTAGCTTACCCGGAAAGAATTAAAAAGTTTGTCATTGTTGGCTCACCCATCCAAGGTTCTTCCCTAAATTTATTTCTTAAACTGGCGGGGCAAGGGTGGATTGCCGAACTCGTGTGGCGCTACCCTGTTCTCCGCAGCTCTATTATGTGGATGCTACTCCAGGGTGACTCAGACCGGGTGCGGAACATGATTTTCCGTGATGTGAAGCGCACCAGTTTGGACTCATTTTTTCGTAGCATTGATGATCTGCGTCGAACCGATCTCCGGGAGCAGATAAAGGGTCTTACTGTTCCCGTTCTAGGCATATACGGGGTAAAAGACAATATCGTCTCGCCTAGAAACGCCAAAATCCTTACCAATGGCACAAAGATGGCCACCATCAAGATGATGCACAATTCCCGTCATTTTCCTATGACTGATGAGCCACAAGAGTTCCTACTGACATTAGACAACTTTCTCAACGAGAATCATGAAGTAACCAGTTTGGTAACAACAGGCAACCCGTGAATCAACAACTTCAGGTACAACAAGAGAAAGCATATTTTTATCCCAATCGCGGCGGCCGCATTGTGTTGACAGCCCTTGAAGACATCATGGGTTCACATGGGGTTAACGCTGTTTTGAATCTGGCTCAACTCGATCACCTTGTCAATAATTACCCGCCCAACAACCTGCAATTAGGTTTCTCTTTTGCTGATTTTGGTATCTTAGAAGAATCATTAGAAAAGATGTTTGGTGAGCGTGGCGGCCGCGGTTTGTCCTTACGTGCGGGGCGGGAAACCTTCAAATATTTACTTAAAGAGTTCATGCCTGTCATTGGAATTGCCGACCTGGCTATGCGGGCTTTACCCCTGAGCATCAAACTAAAAATTGGCCTGGATATTTTTGCCGAATCTTTTAACCGTTTTTCCAACCAGGTGGTCAAACTGCGCGAAGATAAGACGAACTATTTGTGGATTATCGAACGGTGCCCAGTTTGCTGGAATCGCACCACCACAACTCCCTGTTGCCAACTGGCAGTCGGCTTGCTGGAAGAATCTTCATATTGGGTAAGCAATGGCAAAACATTTCAGGTAGAAGAGATTGAATGCATTGCTGCTGGCGGCAAGACTTGCACAATTGCCATTAGCAAAAAGCCCATTAAATGAATGCGTCGCCTATTCCTAACGTCAGAGATTGAACGATCCCTGACGTTTTTGTCTCCCTATATTTGGTATTATGCGTCGTATCATCCTTTCCGATCCTACTTTCATTCACCCGTTCAATGAACCGGCACGTGATTTACGGGTGCATAATAAACCCCTTTGGTTATGGCAAAGGGATATTCTTAGCGCTCACGTAAACGAGGAGCGGGAATATCCCACCTGGCAAATTGCCCAAAAAGTAGAAGGCAGTGAGATGGTGGAAGCGTTTGTCCACCGGGATAATTTATTCTTCAATGAAGCGCTTATTGAGGAATTTTTAACGCGTGCTCGTAGCGGCCGCAAACCCGTCCGCCTCGCCTTTCGCAAAAACGATCCGGCCATCGCCGCCCATGTGCTACCCCTTACCCGTGGCCTCTTCTGCCAGGATGACCTCGTCCTGGCCGATATCTGGTATCTGCCCCAAGGCGTTTCCCAAGTGTCGTCGCCACACCGCTTATTATAGATAGCGAAGCCAAAGAACGGGGCTACTACTTCGTTCCCCCATACATGTCCACCCAACTGGGTGATTTGGTCTACCAGCTACCACGCAAGGCCTTTGTGGCGATTGAAAGTTGGGTCCACATCTTCATTGTGGATATCCTCTTTGGTGTTTTTGCCCGTGGGGTCAATGAAGAAGCTCATATTGATCGAGACTGGATCTACAAACTAAAAATTCTGGCTAAATCTCTGCTGGAACAAAAGCAAACCCTCAGCTCTTCCGAACTGGTAAAAGTGGGTAAAAACGTCACCATAGACCCTTCAGCCATTATTCATGGTCCTACTACCATTGGTGATAATGTCCGCATCGAAGCAGGTGTGGTTATTGATAATTGCATTATCGGTAGTAATGTCACGATTGCTCAGGGCTGCCAACTAATGCTCAGCGTGGTAGGAGATGGCTGTTTCCTCCCTTTCAGAGCAGCTTTATTCATGACTACGCTCATGGAAAACACCAGTATTGCCCAAAATAGCTGTCTGCAACTCTGTGTTATTGGCCGTGATTCGTTCGTTGGCGCGGGCACAACCTTTACCGACTACAACGTTTTGCCGGGCATGATCCGGGCCGAAACCAAAGGTGGCCTTGAAGATACGAACTTGAAAATTTTGGGGAGCTGTGTGGGCCATCACTGCCGACTAACTTCCGGTCTCATCCTTTATCCAGCTCGGACGGTTGAATCAGATGTGGTTCTCATTTCCTCGGAACAGCGTCGCTACATTTACAAATCTGTACCCTACGAACAAAGCGATCATCATCAGTATCCCCATAAAGATCACCCGCGCCTATATCCACGTCAGGGTGAATAGATAACGCATCTAGTGAACAATGGGTGAAAAGTACCAAGGTAATTCGTAAAAAAAACGAGAGATTAGTTGACTCCATTCCCATTTACCCGGAAACTATATCTTTATACACTCGTGTGAAAATAGTTAACTCTGAAGGTGCAGAAAACACAAGGATAAAGAACAAACATCTGCCCAAGTCGCCAAAATCCGGGTTCAAATTTACGTTCTTCCTGGTGACAATCTTTTTGTACTGAAGAGTCCACTGAAAAAGCCACGAATTTCACGAATTAACACGAATTTCTCTCTGGTGACTTGGCGTCCTGGGCGCCTTTGTGTGAGTTTTTCAAGCGGTTCACTGGTGAAATAGAGTACTGACTGATGCCTGAAAAAGGCAATTCGACAATTTTCACAGAGTCCATACGCCAATGGGTAGCGTGTAGAGCTACGCTAGGGTAGCATTGTCGCAACCAGACAGCGTTGATAGAATTGCGTGGTCAGGTAGATCACCTGCCTGGCAAATATGATATCCATCGTTCCCATCCGTTTAGTGAAGGAAAGCGCATATGCTCGGAAGAATTTTAGTGGTCGAAGATGATGTTGACATTGCAAACATGCTCCGAATCTACTTTACCGGGCAGGATTATCAGGTTGAAGTAGCTAACCGGGGTACGGATGCCCTTCGTTTATGCCAAAAACAGATTCCTGATCTGGTGGTGCTAGATATTATGCTCCCCGATATGGATGGGTATACCATCTGCCGAGAGTTGCGTACCACAACCCGCACAAGTCATATCCCGATTATTTTTCTAACCCAAAAAGATGAACGGAGTGATCGCATTGCTGGCTTGGAATTGGGCGCAGATGATTACATCACCAAACCGTTTGATATTGAGGAATTAAAGTTGCGGGTGAAGAGCGCTATCCGCATTCATCAACGCATGAATATGACGGATCCGCGGACTGGTTTGCCCAGCAGTCGCCTTATTGAGGATCAACTGCGTCAGTTAATGCGTGCCGATGGGTGGACTATGCTGTTAGTAGGCATTGATCACCTGGCACCGTTTAACGACACCTATGGTTTTGTGGCCAGTGGTGAGGTGCTCCGTTTTACCGCGCTTCTACTCAATGATGTGGTGGATGAGTTGGGCACGTTGAATGATTTCATTGGTCATGCTAGCAGTGAGACCTTTGTCATTATCACGATGGAAAAGAATGTGGCGTCAATGGTTGAACAGTTGCGTAAACGGTTCAATGAAGAAGTTATGACGCATTATAATTTCATTGATCGTGAACAAGGTGGCATTCGTTTGACAGATGGCTCGCTGGCTCCATTAATGAGTCTGTCGATTGGTGTTGTCTCCAGTAAGACGCCTTTTTCAGACATTCGGGAAATCACAGAAGCGGCCGCGGAGCTACGTCGTCTCGATCAAGAAGAGCAAACCAAACAGCGGGCCAATGGCAAATAACGAATCACCAGGCTTTTCCTCATCTTTTGTATTGGTATAACTGACCCACAGGTCAAGGTCTGGTAATGAGTAACGAACGTCTACATGCGCTAACCTGGCAATTTTTAGATAATGTCACAGAAGGGGTAATCATAACAACCCCCGATGGCATGGTTAGCTATGTCAATCCAGCCGCGCAAACGTGGTTAGGGTTAACAACTATTCCTCGTTACGGCTCAATTTCTCTGGCGGAAATTATGCCGAGGCTTGCCACTGATTTTCAATGGCAACAGCTATTAGCCCCTGTAGTATCTACCCATGTTTTTACGATAAATGGTCATTGGCAGATTCGTGCTACCCCTATAAAAGGGGCTGAAGACCAGTTCATTCAGATAAATATTACACGGAACCAGATCGCGGCCGCGGCCGCCCTCTCGCCAGAGACCCAAACCACCAGTATTCATCATCTCTATCTCCTCTCTCAATCAGTCCTGAGTGAACACAACTTCGACAAAAAACTGCAAATGATTGTCGAGGGGTTACAAACGAGTGGCTGGCAACGGGTCACCTTGACCTTGCGTGACCCTGATTTTACCCCTCGTGGATTCTTCTCCGCGGGATTATCCCCTCAAGAGCATGTCTTTCTACAAGAAAACTTGCTCCCTGCCCCCGTGTGGCAACAGCGCTTTGCCAGCCAACAATTTGCTCACTACCGACAAGGCTCTGCCTATTTCATTCCTGCTGAAGATCCCTGGGCGCAAGCTAACATTGGGGTTGTCTTGCCGGGTCATGAACCTGACCATACCCCTTTTTATACCAACCGTTGGCACCCTCATGATATGTTGCTTATCCCTCTTTACAACCAGCAACAGGAGATCATGGCCCTGGTTGGACTTGATGCCCCCAGCAACGGTCTACGTCCCGATGAGTTTGCTTTGCAGACGATTGAGCTATACGCCCAGTTCATTGCCTCGGTGATTGAAACAGGCCAGCTTTTACAGTCGGCCCTTAACCGAACCAGGGAACTCTCCATTTTGGCTGAGGCCAGTGCCGCTATTACTGGCTCACTAGAACAAGAAACTATCTTGAGCACGATGGGGGAACATCTCTGTCGGGCGACCCAGAGTGTTGGATATACCATCGTTGAATGGTCGCGAGAAGATAATCAGCTAATGGTGCTGTTTGATGAAGGTCAGGAAGAATCTGAAGCCTCGGCTTTGCAAGGAGAATCATTTCATCTAAATGATTATGCTTCGGTATTCCGGGTACTGACTCATGATGAGAGACTGGTCTTCTCCGTTCCATCAGCGGAACTTTCCTATTTGCCTTCGGCATGGCTGAAGGAATCGCAGACTTACACATTGCTCTTACTCCCTCTAACAATTCGGGGAGAGATGTTCGGCCTGATTCAGCTTGGGGTAAGTGGCACCGCGGCCGCAACCACACCAGCCGACCTGCAAATCCTGGAAGCCATTGTTAATTCTGCCAGCATCGCCCTGGAAAACGCTCTTCTCTTCGATGATACCTACAAACGGGAACTGTTTTTCACCGCTTTGGGCCGTGTCAGTCTGGCGCTTAATGCCACCCTGGACCTCAAAGGGGTTCTAGACCTCATCTGCCAGGAAAGTTTGAGCATCTTCCGTTTGGATGGCGTTTACATCTGGCAAGTAGAAGCTGGACAACTCGTAGGTATAGCCGCCGTTAGTGAAGAACCAGAATCGTTTATTGGTCACACCATTTCGGCCAGTAACGACAAAATTTTCCCCGCCCTGGTGCGTCAAAAGAACGAGGCTCTATTCGTCAATGGTTTTGATGAAAGCGGCCCTATCACGCTCGGTCTACCTACACCGGTTCATGTACGAGCGGTTCTGGGTGTACCCCTTCAACGAGACAACGACATTATTGGGGTACTGGTATTGGTGGAAAAAAATAATCCCCACCGATTCACCACTCAAGACGTCCAACGAGCGGCTCAGTTTGGGGTGCAGGCCGCTATTGCTATGCGCAACGCACAGTTGTTTACAGAGCTACGCAAACTAAACGAAGAGCTAGATCAACGTGTTGCCGAACGAACCCACGATTTAGGCGAAGAGCGTGACCGGGTGCAAATATTGCTCCGTATCAGCTCGGAATTAGCCGCCAGCCTGGACGAAGATCGGGTACTAACCCGGGCATTGGAACTGGTTAATGAAGTTGTTAATAGCACCCAGGGTGTTATTTTGCTGATTGACCAGGAAACGGGCGAATTAATGTTTAAGGCGGCTCTGGGAGGGCGTCAACGTGATATCCCCACCGGTGGCCTTCCCACCGGTTTGCACCGCAATGAAGGTTTAGCGGGTTGGATCATCAAAAATCAGCAGGCGGTAATTGTAAATGACACGCTTACGGATGATCGGTGGGTAAATCTGCCCACGAGCCAGGAAATGAGGGCGGCGTTGGGTGTGCCGTTGATTTCTGGTGATGAAGTTATTGGTGTCTTGATGATGTTCCACAAGGAGCCATATTCATTCACCCAGGAGCAGCTAAAACTGGTGGAAGCGGCCGCGATTCAAGTCGCCAATGCCATCTACAACTCCCAGCTTTATCTACTCATCCGCGATCAAGCCAATAAGCTGGGCAATCTCCTTCGTGAAGAACAGATCGAAGCCGCCAAAAATCAATCTATTCTGGAGAGTATTGCTGATGGTGTTTTGGTGGCCGATGCTGAAGGCACGATTCTCATTGCCAATGAACCGGTCAGTCGCATTTTGGACATTCCCCGCAATCGGTTAATCAGCCGCTCGGTTCGCTCCCTGTTAGGGGTATATGGCTCTTCCGGTGATTCGTGGATTGACCGGATTGAAGATTGGTCACAAAGTTCCGATCGTATTCGCAGCGTCCCGTTATCTTACCTTTCTGATCGGCTAGAAGTGGAAGATAAGGTGGTGAGTGTGAACGTAGCCCCCGTGTTTGCGGGTAATCAGTTTTTTGGCACGGTTTCTATTTTCCGTGATATTACGAAGGAAGTGGAAGTAGACCGGATGAAGAGTGAGTTTGTCTCTACGGTATCCCATGAGTTACGGACACCCATGACTTCCATCAAAGGGTATGCCGACCTCATGCTGATGGGAGCGGCTGGCCCCATGACGGAGCCACAAATCCGTTATCTGGAAGTGATAAAGAACAACGCCGACCGTTTACGGACGTTGGTGGACGAATTGTTAGATATTTCCCGCATTGAAACAGGCAAGACGGAATTAGATTTGCGGCCGCTGGATATTCCTCAGTTAATACACCGCCTGTTAGATGAGCACTTACGCGGCCGCATGATGAACGAAGGCAAGAAAATGCTCCTTAGTGCTGAGGTAGAACCTGGTTTACCCCTGGTAAACGCCGATGCCACCCGTGCCCACCAAATCCTGCGTAACCTGCTAGACAATGCCTTCAACTACACACCAGATGGGGGGAATATTCAAGTTCTGGCCCGAACCGATGACAGTTATGTCGCCATCAGCGTTAAAGATAGCGGCGTCGGTATCGCCAAAGAAAACCAAAACAAGATCTTTGATCGCTTCTTCCGGGCCGAAGACACCGATATTCAACAAGTTCCCGGTACAGGCTTAGGTTTAGCGATTGTCCGCAGCCTGGTCGAAATGCATGGAGGCATCATCTTAGTAGACAGTGACATCGGTCATGGCTCCACTTTTACTTTTACTCTGCCCATTGTTGTAGCCGATGGGGAGATGGTCTAGTCACGTAACGCGTAGTGGGTCTACACAATCAAAAATGCTTTATCGTAAAGCACACCCAAGCTACGCAATCTGGGTAAAGGCTTATTATGGCAAAGATTCTCATTGCAGAAGATGAAAAGGATATCCGCGAACTGATCACCCTGACTCTGCAATTTAGTGGGTTTGATGTGGTCAGTGCCCGCGATGGTCAAGAAGCGATTGATATCGCTACCACCTCTGGTGTTCGGTTCGACCTAATCTTAATGGATGTACGAATGCCTCGGAAGACAGGGTATCAGGCCTGCCGCGAGTTACGCGATCACGAGGCTACGCAAAACACCCCCCTCATTTTTCTGTCGGCTAAAGGGCAGGAATCTGAAGTACAGCAAGGGCTAGAAGCCGGAGCCGATCAATACATTTTGAAGCCCTTCGCTCCTGATGCTTTGATCAAAACGGTCAAAGAAGTATTAAGCCGCAACCATAGCGGGGGATAAATGCACCGTCCTTATCCCCAGACCAATGATTTCAACCTGTTTTTACGAGTAAAGTTATGAGTATCACCACTATTGGTGCCCACCTCATCCATTATGAAGCACTCGGCCGAGGGCGACCGATTGTGTTTATTCATGGTTGGTTGGGATCATGGCGCTATTGGTGGCCCTCCATGCAAGCCCTGTCCACTCATCATCGTACCTTTGCCTTTGATCTATGGGGCTTTGGTGATTCTAGTAAAGTTGCACACCCAAGTAACGCCAGCGAACTTTACAGCTTCAATATCTATGTTGACATGCTGGATCAGTTCTTGGATAAACTGGGCATTAACCAGCCTGTAACCCTCATTGGTCATTCTTTGGGGGCAGCCATTGCATTACGTTATGCCAGTAAATACCTGGGGCGAGTGGAGCGGTTGGTGACAGTCGCATTGCCAGTACAAGGATCGTGCATCAACAAAAGTTTGCTGAACACAGATGCCGATACCATTATTAACCGGGTGCTAGGTAAAAATAACAGTTATCCTGAAGTAGATAGTGAAACGCGTAAAATTGACTCGTTAGCTGTTAACGTAGTGGCCAATGAGTTAGCTGGGGTTAATTTTGCTCAGGAGATTGATGATTGTCCGCACCCATTGTTACTGGTATATGGAGAACAAGACCCCGTTATCCAGCAACCACCTCTTGAATTAGCTCATTTGCGTCAAACAACGAAGAATCGTTATTACATTAGCCTGGATGATTGCAACCATTTCCCCATGTTGCAACAGACAGCTCAATTTAACCGCCTTATTTTGGATTTCATCAATGCTGATGGCAATCTCACGAATTTGGCGCCCAAAGAATATTGGCAACGCCGCACCCGTTGACGCTGACACCCATTCCTTTGTAGTGTGTAATTGACTTTTTCCGCAGGCTCAGAACAGACCTGATGTTTGTCTGTCTATGTTTGCCTGTTTTTAGAGAGTAATCAGAATGATTCCAACAATGAAAGTACGCTTGTTATGGATTATCATAACCTGTGGTTGGCTGGTAGCCTGCCAGGGTACATCCACAGAGAACGCGGCCGCGCCCCTACCCCCCACCCTTTTACTTACACCCAGTAAAGCCACCGATATGTTGACGCTGCCATTGGCTACTGCCGCGGCCGCGACCTCAACACAACCCCATACGGCCACCCCGCCCCCCCCTCTGATATCTACCGTCACCATGATTCTGGCAACCCATGAGCCTCATTCGGCTACCCCGTTGCCAACCCAAAACATTCCCGGACTCATTGGGCCAACTGATTTTCCCGCTCAAGTTAACCCGCTAACCGGCGAAGTGGTAAGTGACCCGGCCCTGTTAGCCCGACGTCCCCTGGCGATTAAGCTGTCTAACTATCCGCCTTTGGTGCGGCCGCAGGCCGGCCTCAACAATGCCGATCTCGTCTTTGAACATTATGCGGAAGGTGGCGTCACCCGCTTTACGGCTATCTTTTATAGTCGTGATGCTGAACCGGTTGGCTCCATTCGTAGCGGCCGCCTGATTGACCTGGAAATTCCTAATATGTATGATGCGGCTCTGGCCTATTCTGGCTCCAGTGGTAGAGTGCAGGAAATGATTCAGGCCAGTGCTTTTTTTGCCCGCGTTATCTCGCCAGATTTTGGTCATAGTGGGTTCTACCGTATCGAAAACCCCACGATTGCCATTGAACACACCTTGTTTACGGATACCCTTGGCCTGCATTATCTCTTAAGTTTGCGGGGGCAAGATACGCCGCCCCAATTTCATAATGGCATGGCTTTTCTGCCTACACCCCCTGATGGCGGTCTCACCAAGGCCAACCGCATCGAAGTTCAATACCGGGGAACCAATGCCTTCTGGCAATATAACACGAGTAGCGGACGTTATACGCGTTGGACAGATGGCGAACCCCACCTGGATGCCAATACCGGGCAACAACTAAATTTTCGCAATATCGTAGTTTTGGGCGCTCATCACGTAGACACAGACATTCTGGAAGACCTGGTAGATGGCGGTCATTACTCTATCCAAATTCAGGTTTGGGGGGAAGGCCCTGTGTCTGTTTTTCGGGATGGTCAACGGTATGAAGGCTATTGGCGGCGCGCGGCCGCGGACGATATGCTCTCCTTCTATGACCCAAATGGCAACATATTACCCCTGGCTCCCGGCAATACCTTCTTCCAAATTGTCCCTCTCGGTTTTGATCAACTCTACGTCTCCCCCTAACAATCCGAATTGAATGGGCAGTTAGTCGCCCCACAAACAACTTGGCCGAATTTTTTGCCCAGGCCCCTGACTGGTTCAATATTGCCGGAAAACCCTGCTTACGCTAGACTGTGCTCCATCTTTTTCCGCGTGCTGTAAGACAAATCGTCTCTCAACTTACCCTCTGTGGTTGCTCACTATCTAATGACAACCCGCGATTATTTAGCCATTAACGGTGTCCACTTCCTGGATTCTACAAAAACCATTTCGGACATTTACTTGATGTCAAAAAGGAGATGAACCATGAGCGATTTCCGATTTGAAGCCTGGCCCACTGAGTTCCGTAGCATCAACCAATATTTTGGGGCCAATCCGCAAAATTACGCCCAGTTTGGTTTGCCCGGCCATGAAGGGCTGGACATTATGGCGCCGACCGGTAGCCGCATATTTTCGGTGGCCCCAGGCCGGGTGAGCAAGGTGGACACCGTAGCCAGCAAACACCCCTACGGCAATTATGTTCATGTAGAGCATCGAGATGGTTACACCACTATTTATGCCCATTTAGAGAGCATATCCGTCTCAGTAGGCCAGCAAATCAATGCTGGCACAGAGGTCGGACGAGCTGATAACACCGGAAACAGCTTTGGCTCTCATCTCCATTTGACCCTACGCAAAGCAGGGGCCAAGGTGGGCAATTGGCCTGCCGGTATCGTTGATCCAACCCCCTTTATTTTGCCGCTCATGGGCTGGCAGGAGCCAAGTGGTCCATTTACAGAAGGGTGGGCCTACACCGCGGGCATTTTTGTCAGCGGGAGCATGGCTCAAGCCAGTGCGGGGGGTCTAAATCTACGCAGTCAGGCCAGTGTAAACGGCCAAATTGTGGCCTTTGTTCCTGCGGGAACGATCATGATGGTAACGGGCGGCGCACAGGGGCAATACACCCCAGTTAAAGCACCTACCCGCTCAATTGATTTGAAGGGAAGCACCCAACCTGCGCCAACAACACCTACTCCCACAACGCCAACAACACCAACCTCAACACCCACTTCAGATGGACCTACGGCAGATGGGTGGGCTTTTACCACCTATTTAAGCAGTAGTGGCAACCGGGCGACGATAGGACAGTATGGCATTAATTTACGCGCGGCCGCGCAACGAGATGGCGTCAACATTGGTCTGGTCAAAGGGGGCAGCATCGTTGACATTGTCGGCGCGGTTAAAGGGGAATACACCCCAGTGCGGGCCAAAAAGAGTGATTTTACGGGTGCAACCAACTTCGCGGCCGCGCCCACGCTCGGCCCCACCACCACAACGACACCACCCCCGCCGCAGGCCCCAGCCAACACCACCGCCGGTTGGGCCTTCACAACCCAAGTGACCCTCAAAGGCGACAAAGCCCTGGCTGGGCAATACGGCATCAACCTGCGTTCTCAGCCTCGGCGCGACGGTCAAAACCTGGGATTTGTATCCGCCAACACCGAAATGCCTATCACGGGCGCGGCCCAGGGAGAATATACCCCCGTGCACGTGGCTAACGCGCACCTTCAGCCACCCGTTCAGGCCGTTAGCTTCGCCGTCTCCTTCAGCATGGGCGACGATGTGACACCGGACCCGGACCCACCCATCTTTGCCACCACCCGCATTGGTTTACATGCAAGCCTGGAAGGCGGCCCTATCATGGCCGAAGAATTCATCGAGTTTGCGGAACTCCGACCCGGTATCATCAAGGTGCTTTCTACCCATGAGCCAGAAAGTGTCGAACGATTGGCCGAACAGAACCCTGATGCCCATTGGATTGTGCGGCCGCATTTTCAGTTTGGTGAAGATTTCGTTTCGCCCATGCGTTTTCTAGAGCAAACCATCCTGCCCACGTTAGATGTGTTACAGGTGCTTGAAGACAAACAGGTCGTGATCGAGCTTCATAGTGAACCCAACCTACGGGAACAAGGGTTGTATACCAGTTGGAATAATGGCGCCGAGTTTGCCGATTGGTGGCTAGAATTGCTGGAAAACTTCCGCCGTGAAGTGCCCCATCTGCCTGTTATCTTTCCTGGGTTATCACCCGGTTCTGCCATTATGGGGGGCAAACAGGATCATATTGCCTTCATCGAAAACGCCCGACCAGCGGTAGAAAAAGCGAATGGGCTGGGCGTTCACTTGTATTGGTCGAAGGTTTCGCCCATGTCTCATGCACTTATGACCTTGGATGATTACATCAGCCGTTTCCGCTTTAACCTCATCTGGATAACCCAGGCCGGTAATTTACAGCCCAAACTCTCACCCATTCGCAAAGGTGGCGAGTACCTGAAGTTCTGGGAAGAGGTGCAGATGCGGGCCACGGTACAGGGGATCACTTACCTGGTGTCCTCTACCACAGACCCCAAACTGGCCCCCCTGGCCTGGGTAGGCCGAGGCATTGGACGAGTAGTGGGCCGCCGTTAGAATCGCCAAACAAATAAGCTACTCGACTTTAGCGAAATTAGCCCTACCCCTGGAATCTCCCAGTCTCTTAATCTCCAGAGAAAGGATTAAAAGCGCCCAACTCCAGTAAGTCACCGTTTCGCCTGGTTCAATCGCCAATGATTGAACCAGGCTCAGGTAAGTGATTCAATTGCCCTTCCTAAACGGAATTACGGGTGAATAAGTGAAGGAAATTAACTATGCGACTTGTGACCTATCAAACAAACGAACAAAGTAAAATCGGCGCGGTCACGGGTGAAGAAATTGTCGATTTGTCGAGCATCGCTGGGGACATGATAACGTTCATTGAGCAGGGCGCGGCCGCGCTTCAGGCTGCGGAGCAGTTATTACGCAACCCTACCCTTACCTACCCTCTGGCTCAGGTACAACTATTGGCTCCTATTGCGCGGCCGCGGCGCAACATCTTTTGCCTGGGGCTAAACTACGCCGAACATGCCGCCGAATCAGACCGTGCTCGCGGCCGCGAAGTCGAAGTACCTCAACATCCTATCATCTTCACCAAAGCCACCAACACCGTCATTGGCCCCGACGCTTCCATCCCCTACGATCCAGCTATCACCGAACAACTCGACTGGGAAGTCGAACTCGGCGTTATTATTGGCCAACGGTGTAAAAATGTGCCTCAAGAACAAGCCATGACCGTCGTTTTTGGCTACACCATTATCAACGACATATCTGCCCGTGACCTACAACGTCAGCACAAACAGTTTCACAAAGGCAAAAGCCTGGATGGAACCTGCCCTATGGGTCCATGGATCGTTACTTCTACGCAAATTCCCGATCCCCACAACTTACGCCTCACCTGCCGTGTCAATGGCATCACCAAACAAGACGATACAACCAACCACATGCTCTTTGATATTAGTCATACCATCGCCGTGCTTTCCCGTGGTATGACCCTGGAACCAGGCGATGTGATCGCCACGGGCACACCCTCCGGTGTTGGTTTTGCCCGCACACCGCCTGAGTTTTTACACCCTGGTGACCTGCTAGAAAGCGAAATTGAAGCTATCGGCATCTTGCGCAATTATGTCAACTAAACAGGGCAAAAAATGCTCCCCTCACAAGTGAGTAGCAAACTTCTAGCCCTGAGGCACACCCTTAGCAAACTAGTTTAATGTTTGCTTAAAATTGACAAAGCCCCAGACAGTAGCTATAATCCTCGTCGCCGGGTCGGAGAAGAAGCGTCGTTTCAACTGGTTTAGTACATATAGTTACCTTTGTAAAATTCTGGTGCTATGCGTATTATGCAGAGTAGCTAAATGACAACAGAGTAGCACAAAATCAGGATCAATCTGACCTCTGAAAGCTCGGCGTGTCTGTATGTTTGACGCACCGAGTTTTTTTTACGGCAAAATCTAAATCATAGGAAAGAGTTTTAGTATGATGGCAAGTGAATACCCCCAAAGTGAAGATTTGATTGAGGGACAGGCCGAAATGTCACCTGATGGTTCCGTTGAAGAAATAAGTTTTGCCGAACAACTGGAACAACTGCTAGATGCACACGATTATGAGTTGCCTCAGCCAGGTGACATTCGTCAAGGCGTGATTGTCTCCATTACGCCCCAGGGCATTATTATGGACCTGGGCCTAAAGCGTGACGGCATTGTTCAACCCGCCGATTTGGAGAAGTTGACCCCCGAAGAACGGGCTGAACTTCACAACAATGACGAAGTTCCTGTCTATATCCTTTCTACCAGCGATACTGATGGCCTTATCGTTTCCCTCTACATGGCTCGTGTAAGCCAGGATTGGGAAAAGGCCGAACAGATGCTAGAAAGCGGTGAAATCTTTGAGGGTGAAGTAATTGGCTACAACAAAGGTGGTTTGATCGTACCCTTTGGCCGCCTCCGTGGGTTCATCCCCGCGTCTCACGTCACTTCTCTGACTCCCAACCTGGACGAACGGCAACGGCAACAACGCATGGCGAAAATGCGTGGCCAAGAGTTCCCCTTAAAAGTAATCGAAGTCAATCAATTACGTCGCCGCCTGGTGTTCTCACAACGAGATGCACAAAAAGAGTGGGACGAAGCCCAACGACAATCCTTGTTGGAAAACCTGGAAGAAGGACAAATCGTCAAAGGTCGTATCAGCAGCATGCGCGATTTTGGCGTGTTCGTGAATCTGGGTGGAGCCGATGGCCTCATTCATGTATCTGAACTCTCCTGGCAACGAATCAACCACCCCAACGAAGTTGTAAAAGTAGGTGATGAAATCGAAGCCTACATTGTTAAGTTGGACAAAGAAAACCAACGCATCAGCCTGAGTCGCAAACGGATTCTACCCAATCCCTGGACCACCATCGCCGATGATTACAAACAGGGTCAATTAGTCGAAGGAAAAGTAACTCGCATCGTAGATTATGGTGCCTTCGTCGAAATTGCCCCAGGGGTTGAGGGCTTGTTACATGTTTCTCAACTATCGCGCAGCTCAGTGGAAAAGGTCTCCGATGTTGTGCGTGAAGGTGAGACTCACCTGCTCCGCATTGTCAGTCTGGATGCCAATAAGCAGCGCATCGGTTTGAGTCTGAAAGCTGTCACATCAAAAGAACAGATCGAGTGGATGTCCAGCCGTTCAGACTTGGGTGGCAGCGAACCGACATCTGAAACAGCAGTGGCGGAAGTGGAAGAAAGTCCTAACGAAACTAACGAAACGGAAGCACCGGTCGAAAGCACTGTAGACACCATGGAAGCGCCCGTTGAAAACAATGTGGAAGAGACAGAAGCCCCGGCTGAAAGTGCAGCGGAAGAGGTTGAGGCTGTAACCAGTGATGAGACTGTGGCCGAAAGCCAGGCTGAACAAGAAACAGAAGAAGCAAATGATAATGCAGAGGGAGCATCTGAATGAAGGTAACGAGTAAAAGGGGTCCGGGTCCTATGGCGGAAAAAGATAAAGAAGAAAAATTTGAAGTTGAAGGAACCGTCATTGAAGCTTTACCCAACACACAGTTTCGGGTGAAGTTAGAAAATGGGCATGTCGTTCTGGCGTATATTGCGGGAAGGATGCGGCGGAGTTACATCCGTGTCTTATTAGGTGACCGGGTACGACTGGAAATGTCTCCTTATGACTTGAGTCGGGCGCGTATCACTTATCGTTACCGCAAACAGGCCAGTTCCGATTAGGCTCATACACTTCTGCTTGATGTGACCTCTTTGTCAGGTGAAGTAGTACCTCTTGCGGAGCAACATTGTTATTACGAACGCCAGAACTGATTCAGTTCTGGCGTTTTATTTTTCTCTGAACCAGACCGAATTTTCGCCATCGTCGTGAGTAAAGCGTGGTTAACGAGGCTCTTGGGGAAGTGCCTTGTACCTTAATTAGCCTTCGCAGGCCAGGTAAGTTTCGTTATAATCTCCTTACTTCAATTTTTCAAGGCTTTTCACCATGTATGTTCGTCCTGATGGTCGCCAACCTGATCAATTACGTCCCAACCAGTTTGTGACGGCTTTCACTCGCTGGGCTGAAGGTTCTGTTCTGGCACAATGGGGACATACTCATGTCTTGTGCAACGTTACTTTGGAAGAAAAATTACCGCCCTGGCTTAAAGCTAAAGGCTCACCGCATGGTTGGCTCACGGCAGAGTATGCCCTTTTACCCCGGAGCACCAAACAGCGAGTGGATCGGGAGCAACGCTGGCCCAAAGGTCGTACTCAAGAAATTTCAAGATTGATAGGCCGAAGTCTGCGCATGGCGGTGGATCTGAAAAAATTGGGGCCACGGCAGATTATTGTTGATTGTGATGTGCTTCAGGCGGACGGGGGAACGCGCACAGCAGCAATTACGGGAGCCTGGTTGGCTGTGGCTTTAGCCCTGCGGCCGCTAATTCAGCAAGGTATCATCCCAGCCTCAGTCTTGCAGCAGCAAGTGGCCGCCATCAGCGTGGGTATGGTGAGGGGGCAACCTGTTCTGGACCTGGACTACCCGGAAGATTCAACCGCAGAAGTGGATTGTAATGTGGTGATGACGGGTGAGGGGGCTTTTATTGAGGTGCAAGGAACCGCTGAAAGTCAACCTTTGGCGCGGCCGCAATTAGAGGCCCTGCTTGACTTAGCCACCGAGGGAATCCACCAATTGTTAGAACAACAAAGGGCTGTGCTCGCGGCCGCGGCCTAAACGTTCCCTAACGTCAGATAAGATAAACCCGCCACCCTTTGCCATCCCTGGCTGGTTATGCTAATGTTATCCGCCGTTCGTAAAATTCATACCAGATGATCCAAATCTCTAGCACTCTATGAAAAGCCTACCCAACTTCCAGCAAGAAGCGCACAACATTTTTGATGATTTGGTTCGCGTCCGGCGTGATATTCACCAATACCCCGAACTAGGATTTCAAGAGTTCCGTACCTCCAACATCGTGGCGGAAACTCTGCAACAATTGGGTTACGAAGTTCAACGTGGCATCGCCCAAACAGGTGTTGTTGGTTTGTTGGAAGGAAGCCAACCGGGGCCGACAGTTATGCTTCGGTTTGACATGGATGCTCTACCTATTCAAGAGTTAACCCAGGGAGGGTATGCGTCCAAAACGTCCGGGATCATGCATGCCTGTGGTCACGATGGGCATGTCTCAATGGGATTAGGGCTGGCTCAAATTTTATCCAGCTATCAGGATCAAATGGAAGGCACCCTCAAACTCGTCTTCCAACCAGCCGAAGAGGGGCTGGGAGGGGCATTCGCCATGATGGCGGATGGTGTGCTGGAAGACCCGCGACCTGATGTGGTTTTTGCCATGCACTTATGGACAGGTGTGCCTTATGGCAAAATCCGTACGGCTGTTGGCCCCACGATGGCGGCATCCAGCGTCTTTACGCTAACTGTACAGGGCAAAGGGGGGCATGGTGCGGCACCACACGAGTCTATTGACCCCATCCTCGCGGCCGCGCACATTGTCACCGCTCTCCAGAGCATCGTTAGTCGCAATGTGGATCCCCAAGAGAGTGTGGTTGTTACCGTGGGGCAAATGACCGCTGGTACAACGTTCAACGTTATCCCCGACCATGCCACACTTAAGGGGACCGTACGAAGTTACAATAACGAAATCCACCACATTATCTACCGGCGTATTTTAGAGATGGCCCGTAATGTCTCCACAGCCTTCCGTTGTACTGCTTCGATGGAAACAGTGGCTATTGTCCCCGCTGTCGTCAATGCGGTAGAACCCACCGAAGTCGTCAACAGGGTTGCCCGCCAGGTCGTGGGGGCCGAAAATTTAATCCACAGCCGCGAAATGGCCTCAGAAGATATGGGCTATATTTTGGAAGAAATACCGGGTTGTTACTTTTTCATCGGGGCGCGTAACGAAGAAAAGGGGTTGATTTTTCCTCACCACCATCCCCAGTTTGATTTCGATGAACGCGCTATGATTAATGGAGTAGCTACCATGGCTTACGCGGCCGCGAACTATCTGTTTCCTACTTCCTGATTACGGTTGATTCATTTCATGCGTCGTCTTCTCATTCTCACCACCTTCACCCTTTTCTTTCTCGTTGCCTGCCAGCAACAAGGGGTTTTTCGGCCTGAAATCCCCACCCCCACAATCAGTAACGACACCATTTTGGGTGAACCCATCCTGGTTAGTTTCAGCCAACTGGCAGAAAACCTGGAGCGATACCAAAACACGCTCATTCGGGTGAGCGGTGTTTACACGCCCTTAGGCACTCCCACCTGTTTTCCCGAACGCGGGCCTCTCACCCGCTGGACACTGGTTAGCGACAACAAACAGATGAAAGTGCTCCGTTTTGAGCATGTGGTGTTGCCCCTGGCCTGGGAAGGGCTGAACATGACGGTGGATGGTGTCTGGCGTAAGTATGAAGGACCGCTAGGATGTGGCAAGAACGCGGCCGCGGGCGTAACCTGGTATCTGGATGCCGTGCGTATCATTGAACCCAACCCCATGCCCGACTTTTTGCTCAATAACCAGCCCACACCCAGTAGTGACAACGGCACCGAGATTCCCCCTAACGTTACCCCCTTCCCCGATGAGCCACCGCCCTTAGGGACTCCTTCAGATACAGGTTATCCCCCAGAACAGCCAGAAGGCGCAATCACCGCTACCCTCACACCAACCTTGTTCGCAACACCAACTCCCACACCGTCACGACCGGTAGGGATAACACCGTCACCTCAGGGGACACCATCATCAACCCCAACACCAACAGCCACCCCAACGGCTTCACCTACCGCCGGTACAGGCACCCCGGAAGGAACACCGACGGAAACACCGGGGCCTGGCACGCCATCAAGCACCCCACCCGGAACACCGTCCCCGGAGCCAACCGGTGACGATTATCCACCCTCTGCCTCTTCAACGCCGTATCCATGAAAACTTTTCTGACAAGTGTCACACCGCCCGCCACATTGCCGGAACCGGCCTGGTGGTTTGTTTTTGCTGGTGATAACCTGTTGGTCACGCTAAGCGAAAACAGCGCCACGATTCCCTGTGCTTTTGATCTGAGTGAAACGGGGTTGATACCCGTGCGCCACCATTATTTGGGCACATTGGATGGGAGACCTTGTTTTGCCGCCGATCTCGCGGCTGGGACAGAGCCACCCACCGGAATGCAGTTTCAAGGGTTACGCCGTTTGTGGGAAAAATTAGACGAGGAGCTTTTTTTAGTGGCGGGGCGGGCGGTACAAATTGTCAACTGGGATCGCACGCATCAATTCTGCGGCCGCTGTGGTTCACCCACGGTGGATAAACCAAATGAACGAGCGAAAGTCTGCGCCCAATGTGATCTAACCAACTTTCCCCGACTATCACCAGCCATTATCGTAGCTATTACCCGAGGTAATAAGATACTGTTGGCTCGCAACAAACGGTCCCCGGCCGGTTTTTTCAGTGTCCTGGCTGGATTTGTAGAACCAGGGGAAACATTGGAAGAATGTGTAGAACGGGAGGTCTTAGAAGAGACAGGCATTCTGGTAGACCATATTCATTATTTTGGTAGCCAGCCCTGGCCTTTCCCTCATTCATTAATGATCGGTTTCACGGCC
The DNA here is from genome assembly GCA_016716885.1 of Candidatus Trichofilum aggregatum. GTDB lineage: Bacteria > Chloroflexota > Anaerolineae > Promineifilales > Promineifilaceae > Trichofilum > Trichofilum aggregatum. The sequence goes on from JADJUV010000003.1 coordinate 138,142, forward strand.
ACTTATGCGGGTGGCGAAATCGCGCCCGATCTCACGGAAATTGCCGAAGCCCATTGGTTTGCGGCGGATGAGTTACCCCTCATTCCTGGCAAAATCAGCATCTCGCGGCAATTAATTGATTGGTTCGTAAACCAAAACGGTGGGGCCAATCCTTAATCCCCGAAATTTACCCTTAATCTGCGGCCGAATTTCGGGCTTGTCTGGTTTCAGACTCAACCAGAACAGCTCCCATTAACTTTGCCACAATCTCTTTCGGCCAGATAGTTTGGTCATCGTATTTCGCTCCTTGCAGACTGGTTTGGCGCATAAGCACGCGCTGTAAATCGGCCCCCCGCAAGTCAGCTTCATTCAAATTAGCCCAATAAAGTTTCGCCCCTTTTAAGTTTGCCTGGCTCAAATCCGCTTTGCTCAAATCTGAGGCCCCGCGCATGGTCGTGCGTATGAGAATGGCCTTATGCAGATTGGCTCCCGCCAGTTTGGTGCCGTCCAGATTGGCCCCATGCAGGTCTGCGCCGGTTAGATTAACATCCTGCATTTTGGCGCTACGAAAATCCGCATAGGATGCCTGAACATAGCTCAGGTTGGCTTTACTTAAGTCGGCCTTAAAAAGGATGGTATTGGTCAGGATGGCCCCGCTTAAATTGGTTCCCGCCAAATTAACCTCACGGAAGTTTAGCCCGGAAAGGTCTAATCCACTCAAATCTTGTCCTGTCAGAGCGATTTTGCTTCTGGTGTAACTCAGTGCGGTTTGGACTTCTTCTCGGGTAAAATCGGCCATGATCATTTCCTTGTTGGTTTTAGAACCCTAAATCTAATTGGCGGCTTTGGTATTGGACGGGTTTGTCGGCCCGGAAGGCATGAACCAGTCCGGCGTGGTGGCTTTCTTGTTTGCGAATGGTGAAGCCAGCCTGGGTGAGGAGTGTTTGCCAGTACGCGGCCGCGGGGCAGTTCCACACCAATGGCCCCATCAGGAGCATGTTTTGCGGTTGGCGCACCCGTTCCAACAAAATCAGACGGCCCCCCGGCTTCAAAACGCGGAAAACCTCTGCCAAAAGTTGCTCCCTATCCCCACGTTGCCAAAATTCCGGCAAGGTGTAGGCCATCGTTACCACAGGCATACTTTTATCTGGCAAGGGCAAGAGATTAACAGAACCTTCTAACCAGACAAGGCGCGGATCAGCCTGAGTCATATGAGCGGCCTGGTTTCTGGCTCGTACCAGCGCCGTACTGGGTGTCAATTGGGGGTTATACACATCGATGACGGATAGTTTGCCGGTGGTCAGGAAACGCAACAGCCGCAGAGGTATTTGCCGTCGCCCCAAATCAATGTGAGCCAGGGAATCGGTGGGGCTAATCTGGGCCCAGGTAAACAACAGCACCGTGTCATCCTGTTCATTGTGCTGATACACCATCCACAAAGAAACACCAAAAAGGTAAATGAGTACCAGCAAAAAAGCCAACATAAGAGGAATAAACCCCCACCATTGTTGCTGAACACTGATTAGGACAATCAGCAGAGCCAAGAGAGCGCCGCCGCCATAACCGAAAAGATAGGTGGGCCAATGGGTATAAACCTGGCGTAAAGCAGAATTCAGGCGATTTTCGGCCACAAACTGTCTCATAGGGGTGTTATTATAGCCACGATAGCGGGATTCAGCCGCTGTGAGAATTAACCCCATTTGCCTCTCCGCACCATTGGATTTGATGGGATATAATCGCCTTCAATCTTATTCTTGCAGGTAAAATAATGAGCGAAAAACTAAACAGACGTCAATTTTTGCAGTTAGTGGGGGCAGGCACAGCCGGGTTTTTTCTTGCCCCTTGGGTACGAAATCGGGTCGCGGCCGCGACCGATGCACCGGCGAATCCTTTCACCTTTAACCCAACCGACCCGTTTGTCTGTACCGTGCCACCACCCAAAAAATTAAGTGGCACGCCTGATTTGGAAATCGCTTTAGAGGCCGTAACCGCCCAGCGGGCCATTCTTTCCGGCCAACTCACGGATGTCTATATGTACACAGGCCAGGTGTTACAAGGCGATCCCACACGAGTGCAAAACATACCCGGCTCCTATCTCGGCCCCATTATTCGGGCACGAACGGGTGAACATGTACGCCTTCATTTCAGTAATAACTTGCCGCAACAAACCATCGTTCACTGGCATGGTGTGCATGTGCCGGATACGGAAGATGGGCATCCCCGTTTCGGCATCCCCCCAGGAGCCAACTACACCTATGATTTTGTAGTTATCAATCGGGCGGGTATGTATTGGTTCCATCCACACCCCCACATGTTAACTGGGGAGCAGGTGAACAAGGGTCTGGCCGGTTTATTTTTGGTCTCGGATGCGGAAGAGGACGCGGCCGCGTTGCCCTCTGGCGCTTTTGAGCTTCCCCTGGTCGTTCAAGACCGCTCTTTTGACAGCAATAACCAGTTTATATACTCCGGAGTGGGGCTATACGGTTTTATCGGTAACACCATTTTGGTGAATGGTCAGGCCAATGCCAGCCAACTGGTTTTCGACCGGCCGTATCGTCTACGCCTGCTGAACGGCTCCAACTCCCGCATTTACAAATTTGGCTGGGCTGACGGTACACCCTTAACCATTATCGCCACGGATGGGGGCCTGCTCGGCACACCGGTACAGCGTGATTATGTCACGCTGTCACCAGCAGAACGGGTGGATATATTGGTGGATTTTAGCCAATGGCCTGCCGATAGTGAGGTAGTCTTAAAGAGTTTGCCCTTCACCGGAGCCACGCCGCCCATTGGTAGTTTGCCTAATGGGGCTGAATTAACCGTGATGACGTTCCACGTCGCGGCCGCGAAAAACACGTACCTGCCGCTGATTCAACGTAGCCCCAACACAACTCCACTCACCAACCCCGACCTTCTGGCTCTTTCTGGTTTTCAGCGCCTAAACCCCGCCGAAGCCACCAATGCGGGCACGCCGCGTCCCTACGTTTTATACGTCAACGGGGCCAATTGGACCATCAATGGCCGCCAGTTTGAAATGACCGCTGTCGCTTCCGATGAGATTTTCCAACTGAATTCACAAGAGATTCTCGAGTTCATCAACATTCCACCGGGTGGCACGGGGAGCAACATCGAAATCGCTCATCCGATGCACCTGCATGGACCGCACTTTCAAGTGATCAGCCGCACCCCACCTGCCGATCCTACCCAATATACCCATTGGCTCACCGTTAAAGATGGCTACACTGATGAAGGTTGGAAGGATACTGTTCTGCTTATGCCCGGTGAAACGGTGCAGATACAGATTAACTTCCACACTTATGCGGGCCTTTTCCTCTATCATTGCCACAATCTGGAGCATGAGGACATGGGTATGATGCGTAACTATCGTGTTAATGCCTAACCCGGACGAACCAGAACCAAAGGGGGTTTGCCACGAATTAAACGAATTAGTCCGAGAGGGAAAATAAAAATTCGTGACAGTCCTCACCCTGGCCCTCTCCCCCAGGGCGAGGGAATGGACACCCTTCTCCCTGGTAGGGAGAAGGGCGGGATGAGGGTAAGCGGTTCCGGTGACCAGCCACCCGGCTACCTGTATTGATACAATTTATGGGCAGATTGCGGGACTTAAGCCAAATTTTTTAATCGGCGAAATTTGGCGCTCATCTGCCGATAAATCTCTTGTAACTTATTCAAGGTAGAGACTTTTACTCAATAAATGGTATTTAATTCATTCCAGACCGAGCACATAAACGCCATGAATTGGCGCGAGAATATTCTCAATGCCATTTTACGTGGCACGTTCTTGTTTTCTCTTTTGGCTTTTGCCGGAGGGATCAATAATGTTGTGCAATCGTATCAGGAGAATCTGGATACACCGGAAAAGGTTCTCTTGTCGGCGGGCCTGTTATTAGCGCTGTACGCGGCCGCGATTTTTATCGTTGGTTTTGTCACCTTCAAATCAACCTTACCCTACTCCGTTCGGGCCTTAACCCTTCTCTTCGTTTTTTATGCCGTGGGCATCATTGGCCTTTATTTCTCCGCGCTGAGCGGTGATGGCCGTATCTTCTTATTTAGCGCATGCGCCCTAACCGCCATCCTATTTGATCGTCGGGGGGCCATTCTCGCCCTCTCGCTCACCATTTCAACCCTCATCATAGCGGCCATCTGTTTTGTAACCGGCCTCATCCAAATTCCGGCCCTCTATCGCGCCAATTCCACCGATCCAACCGCCTGGTTAAGTGGCATCCTGGTTTATACCTTACTAAGCACAGCCGCAGTCATCTCCATTATCTACCTGGTTCGGAGCCTGGAAGAAAGTTTGCTGGTAGCTCAGCGAGAACAGCGCGAAATACAACGGAGTGAAAAATATTATCGTGCCCTGATTGAGAATAGTTCCGATGCAGTGGCGTTACTCAATCCGGAAGGGATTGTACTGTATGCCAGCCCTTCAACCTGGCGCGTCATAGGTTACAACGCCGACGAATTCGTCGGTCAATACGCTTTTGCTTATGTTCACCCTGATGATGTTTCTGACGCCCGAGATTTTTTTAGTGAACTTTTCCAAACCCCAGGGCGTGTCCTAACGACTGGTTATCGGGTAAAAAGCAAAGAGGGTGAATGGCGTTGGCTGGAAGGTTCTGTGCACAATCTTTTACATGAGCCAGGTATCGAAGCCTTTGTCATCAATTACCGGGATATTACCCATCGTCGGCAGTCACAAGCGGCGCTCCAGGAAAGTGAAACTCGATTACAGCGATTGAATGGTGTCTTGCGGATCATCATGGAGATTAACCAGTTGATTGTGCGAGAACAAGATCGCCAGGCACTGCTGGATCAGGTATGTCAACTCCTCATTCGTCACCGGGAATATGCCTTTACCTGGATCGGTTTGTTAGATGAAGCAGGAACGATGTGCCGTTTCGCGGCCGCGTCCAGTCCCGTAAACCCAGAAATCTACACCTTCAAGCTAAACTCCCCTAACCACAAATTGAACTGTGTCGCCAACGCCTTGCGCGGCCGCGTGCCCCTCACCATCTCACCAGAAACCTGTAGCCAATGCCCCGCCCTCACCTCCCCTGCGGAACATACATCACTGGCCCTGCCCATCATGCGTGGCGAACACACTCTGGGTATATGGGTCGTATATGCCAATCACAGCGGCTTATTTGACCACGAAGAGATCACCCTACTGCAACAACTGGCTAACGACCTGGCCTACGCTCTAGAAAACCTGCTCATCGAACAACAACGCCGCCGCCGGGCCGAACAACAACAGACCCTGGCCGAAACAGCCGCGACTATCCTCTCCCAACTAGACCTGGATCGGCTTCTGATGGCAGTTACCGAAGCCGCCCGCAAAACCCTACACGCCGATCACGTTGCTCTGTACCAATATGACCCAGAACGGGATCGGGTAACTTGTCCTTTTTCCTGGGGGCTTTCGGCTGAATATGTGGACGCCGTCAATCACCAATTTCGTAACATCCCTGGGTTTAGCATCCTCAGCAATCTCGAACCCATTGCCATCAGCGATATTCGTGAAGATGCCCGCACCAGCTTCCTACGAGAACACATGCTCCGTGAAGGATTTCTTTCCTATGTTGTTTTTCCCCTTCATGCTCCAGAGTATCCGCTTGGTGGTCTCACCATTTACCGCGATCAAACCTCTCAGTTTACAGCCGGGGATCTGGCTACCGGTCAGACTTTGGCCCACCTCATCGCCGTCGCTCTGCAAAATGTTCAACTGTTCAACAAATTAGAAAAACGGGCCAATGAAGCCGAAACATTGCGCCAGGTAGGCGCAGTCGTAGCCGCCACCCTCGAACGGGATCAAACGATTCAACTCATTTTGCAACAGTTGGCCCAGGTGGTCCCATTCGATAGTGCTTCTGTACAACTCCTGGGTGATGGGTATCTGGAAATTGTCGGTGGTCGGGGTTTGTCGGATATTCATCAAATCGTGGGGTTGCGTTTCCCCATACCGGGCAACAATCCCAATACCCTGGTTGTTCAAGAAAAGCGGCCGCATATTGTTGCCCTGGTTACTGACCAACATGGCACATTCGACCAATCTCCCCACACCCACATCAGGTCCTGGTTAGGCGTCCCCCTCATGGTTCGTGAACAGCTCATCGGCATGTTATCCGTAGACAGCGCCATACCCGAATTTTTCACCAACGAACATGCCCGTTTCGTCACTGCCTTTGGTGATCAGGTCGCTGTTGCGTTGGAAAATGCCCGCCTCTTTGAAGAAACACGGCGACGGGCCAGTGAAATGGCCGCTCTGATTGAGTTATCCACCGTACTCCGTCTGGCTACTACCCATGATGAAATGCAAAAATTCACCCTGGACTACGCCCTGGAACTGCTCGAAGTAGAAGAAGGAGCTATTCTGGCTCCCCTACCCCATGTTCAAGGGCTACAGGTTGTCGAATCACGCCGGTGGGCCAAACATTTGCGCGAACTAACTTACAAGCTAGATAACTCCATTGCCGGGCACGTTTTCACCAGTGGCAAGCCGCTTGTATCCACTGATTTCACCCAGGAGACCCGTGCGCTGTCTGAAGTTTCCCAATTTTTGAAAAAGAATGGTTCACGGGCGGGTATTTTTGTCCCTCTACGTTCGGGCAATGAAACGATTGGTGTTCTTTGTGTAGATACGCCCCAAAACCGTGTGTTTGATACGGATGAAGTACATTTGTTAACGGCCATTGCCGAGATTGCCGGGAGTGCCATCCATCGGGCCACGGTCATGGAAACCTTGGAACAGCGGGTCAGGGAACGCACCGTTGAATTAACCCAGGCCAATGAGCAGTTACAAGAACTTGATCGACTAAAAGATGAGTTTGTGACCAATGTTAACCATGAACTCCGTACCCCTCTTACCAATATCATGATGTATCTGGACTTGTTGCACACACGAGGGGCCCAATTTTTGGACCGTTATCTGCCTGTCTTACGTCGAGAGAGCAAACGGCTAACGCAACTCCTCGAAGACATGCTAACCTTGTCACGCCTGGAACAAGGTCAGGTCTCGTTTAAGCCGGAACCCCAGATATTGGATAGTTTGCTTACAGAGGTCTTTCAAACCTACGAGGCCCGTATCCGTGCCAAATCGCTAATGATTCAATATGAACCCAACCCACAAATCCCCGCTGTTTTGGTGGATCGGGCACAAATGGTGCAAGTGTTTACCAATCTGGTGGGGAATGCGGTCGCTTATACGCCGGAACGCGGCCGCATCGAATGCCATTTTTCCTGGGCCAAAGATGGTATGCGTTATGTGGAACTGGTCTTGCACAATACCGGCACAAGCGTGCCGCCAGAGGAGTTACCGCATCTGTTTGAGCGCTTCTATCGGGGCAAGACGGGGCGTGACTCAGGCGAGCCAGGCACGGGGTTGGGGTTGGCGATTTGCCAGGAAATTGTAGCCCGACATGGAGGTCATATCACCGGGGAGAGCGATGAGGTGAATGGTACAACCTTCCGTTTACAGCTTCCGGCGTTCTAACCCCTTCGGACGACAAACTAACCTTTCTGCCCTACACCGCGCCTTTCGTAATCGTCCGGGATTTTTACAAAGGCGGCTGGTTAGCCTGCAGTGCGGCAGTCTTGAAGAGTGCCGCAATCTAGAAACCGCTAAGTTAATTACGAACGCTCACTAAGGGGGTTTTCCTGGCGGAAAACGGTTCGATAGGTGGCCCAATCACCCTCTGTATCCAAATCAAATTTGATTCCCGGCGCGTGGACCACACGGTAAAACATCTGCAACCGCTCAGCTTCTTTGATGTGCTGATAGAAACTACCTAACCCATAATGGAAGTTAAAATCGGTGGCAGGCCGAATGAACAGGGCGTTGGTGCCATCTTCATGGTGGTCTGGGCAAATCGTCATGGCCCTGGCGTAATCTGGCAAGGGAACCAGGTTATGCGGCTCAGAAAAGCCATTCACGTGCCCTGTGCCGTTACTATGCCCATTGTGGTGGCCGTTGCTGTGACCATTAAGGTGGTTAGAGCTGGGGTCGGGGTGATAACCGTTGCCGGGGCGCAGGCCATTGGCCGGGGTCGCTCCGGTTAACATCATTTCCACATCGGCTACGGTGAGCAGGGGTAGGTCAGAGGGGAGAATGAGCAGGCTGGTGGCTCGCTGCGCGGCCGCGACATACGCCGCTCGTAATAACGCCACATTCAAACCCGGCCGACTGCCTTCCACCAATGTCACCGCGTGACTTTGCCGGGCAATCTTCAACACCGCCGGATCACGGCTCACTACCATTACCTGATCAATCGCCGCTATTTGGCGCAAGATACGTAACGTTCGTTGCAGGAGAAAACTCGTTAATTCCGCTCGTTCATCCGGTGTCAGAACACCAGATAAACGGCTCTTACTTTCGCGCAAAGGTTTAACAGGAACAATTGCCCAAATCATGGTTCATCCTGGTTATAGGGGGTAGTTTTAGCGTAAAACAAATGGCTTACAAATAATATATCTCTGAGATATAAAATCTTGATGCGTAGCTTGTTTGACCCTTCATCCTTTGTCAAATGCCCGCAAACAATAAGTAGTACAGCTTTACTAGAGTACGAAGTATGTTTTTATGACTAGTTGCGCTGGGGCCAAAACCGCCATTAAGTTGCCCCTTCCCGCCGGGAAGGAGGGTCTTCCGACTAAACCTGCCAAGGACTTGTGTAAAGCTGTACTTAGCATCAAGCTCAGCGACTAAACGATTGGCCAAACGTCAGAATTTCTTGGGCCAGACGCAGTCGGTCTTCTCGGGTTTGCATCCAGGTATTGGTACACAGGTGGGGAATATCCAGATGATCAAGGACTCCTTTATCCTGCACATCGTAAACAAAGGCATCAATCAGTCCTTCATAAAACAAGACAATGCTTTCTGGGGTCACAGGTAGATTCATTTCCCGCATCATTTTGGCGGTTGGCCCCTTAACCGCTTCCCCAGCGATGATGGGTGTCACCGCCATCACCATCCCGGCAGAATCGGCCAATAGTTCACGGATGGGATATACATTCAGGATAGGATTGATACTAACGAATGGATTGGAAGGCGCAATAAGAATCAAGTCCGCTTTTTCCAACGCGGCCGCGGCCGCATGGGTTGCTTGCACATTTTCTGGCAGAATAATTTGCCTGACCACAGGTTGCCACCGTTTCTGCACAAACCAGGTCTGAAAGGGCAAAATACCCTCATCGGTTTCCACCAGCGTGGGTGCTGCCTGGTTGCTCATGGGCAAAAGCGGATGTTGTACCCCTAACTGTTGACATAACTGTCGGGTAACCTGGGTGAGATGCCCACCCTGTGCCAACAAATGAGCGCGGGTCAGATGGGTCGCCAGATCCAAATCACCCAGGCGAAACCAGTCAGGCCCACCCAGGTTGGCTACTTCGCTGATGGTGCGCCAGCTTTCGCCCACCCGCCCCCAGCCGGTCTCCCCATTGGCAACACCAGCCAGGGTATACATGACGGTATCCAAATCCGGGCTAATAGGTAAACCACAATGAGTGAAATCATCACCCGTATTGCCAATAATCGTTAGTTGCTCCGGCGGGACAAGGGCAGCCAGGCCCTCAGCGAGTTTGGCCCCCCCCACACCACCGGCCAGTAAGACAATGTTCATGTTACTCCCACAAAAATAACGAACCGCCGAGATGCAGAGAAAAAATCTGTGTTAATCTGTGTCATCTGTGGTTAACTTTTCCCTCTGAAAATTCTGGTCTGTTTTCGATCAAGGTTTACGTTTAAGCGGCAGGTTGAATCGCGGCCGCACCGCGCCTCGAAAATGAACCCACCATTCCACCAGAAGAATGACAAAGGCCAGTCCTGCCAGCCAGGGCCAAAGCTCCCGCTGGCTGATGGCATTTTCTGAAGCCGAACCCACTGTTTGGGCGGCCAATTGCAACGTTTCCTGGGGCGCGGCCGCGGATTCTCCCACATCAAACAGGTTAACGGCAAAACTTCCCGCTGGTCTTTCCCCTGCCGAGTCCTCTAGCAGCACCTCATACAAACCCAACTGCCTGGTCTCCACAAAAACAAGCGTCGCCTCACTGACCTCTTCCCCCCAAGTTGTGCCATCTGGTTTCTGAACCAAAACCCGGGTTGTGCTGGCCCCTGGCGTAATCGTGACCGGATCACCCGGTTGCAGGCTTGTCGCCGTATCAAACGCCCGCCCCGGATTAAGCCAGCCCGTCAGGTTAGCCATTAAAATGGGAAAGGCGATTTGTAAAGGCAAGTCAGAATCACGCAAAGCAAAGGTAAGAATGGCGATACGGTGCCCCGCTTGTTCGCCCGTGAGCAGAAGTGGGCCACCCTCAGCCGCAATGAGCGTTTGCGCCCAGCCAGCCGTGACATTCTTCGCCTGCCTGATATCTACCCCACTCCAATCCACAAACTGTAACAACGGGCTATCAACCAGACGAGTGACCGTGGTATCAGAAAAAACGCTGGTGACGGTAAATAAATCTGTGGTTTGGGAAACTGTTTGGGTGGGATTAATGATAAATAAATCAGAAGCGGGGGGTGGATTGGGCAAAGGCACGCCATCAAACACATACAAATCGAAGGTCTCGGCATCGTCGTTTTGACCATTAAGAAACGGGCTGTCCGGCCCAGCTTTGAATGCCTCTACACCTGGTAACACGGCATAAATTTGCTCCAAAAACAGGTTGCCTTCCGTGACCAACAAGACCCGGTTGCTGATACCCCCTTCGTGCACGGCCCAGGCGACATCATCGGCGGGCAGAATGTCGGCGGCGTTGTCGCTTAGTTCGGCCTGAACGATGGCTGACCCTTCAGGCAACACCCAGGTAAGATTGCTGGTGCTACCTGCCGCTACATCTACCCGGCGAGCATCATACAAGGTTCCGTCTACGCGAAGGTTAAGCAAGGCTTGCTGATTGGCCTGACCATGATTAGTGATGCTGGCAAAAAGTTGGATACCGTCTTCGCTGTCACGGGTAGCCAGGGCGGCTAACGAGAGGTTTTCCCCGCTGTTGCCCACCGGCAAATAGATGACTTCGGCGGGCAAAGGGGGCAGTCCGGTGGGTAGACCACCATCAGACAGGATGACGACACGGGCGTCTTGGTACCCCTGGGCCGCTCCGGCTGCGAGGGCGAAGGCGGCGGGCCAGTCCGCGGCCGCAGACTCCACGGTCGCTTGTTCCAGAGCCTCAGTAAGGAGAGAACGTTCACTGGTCGCGGCCGCGAGAACTTGTGGCGTCTGGCCCACCTGAATTAGCGTCATTTGGTCCCCCCCACCCAATTGGCGGATGAGACGGGCGGCTTCACTTTGCGCGGCCGCGAACCGATTAGGCTCCACATCCGTCGCTTGCATGGAAGCCGAGGCATCCAGCAGAACCACCACATTACCACTTACGACCGTGGAAACGGGGATAAACGGGCGAGCCAGGGCCAAAACCAAAAAAGCCAGGATGAGCAATTGCAGGATGAGGAGTAAATTGCGGCGTAGGCGTTGCCAGGGGGCATTGGCTTCCCGGTCACGTAGCAGCTTTTGCCAGAGCAAGGTACTGCTCACCCGCATCTCCTGCCGACGAAGGCGGAGCATGTAGAGCAGAATAACAGGCCCGGCTAACAAACCGAGGAGTAAGAAGAGGGGGGTGAGAAAAGACATGCGGTAACGTCAGGTACTTTGTGATTCGTGATGTTATTGTACCGCAAGATAAACGAACGGGTGTGAGAGAAAAGGAAGTGTAGGCAAGTCGTAGGTACAAGAATCCGTTTTCTTAGATGCCGCTGAGTCATAGAGATGTTCAGATAACCACAGGGGATTTAGTTCGTAGTGACCGCTTTAGCGGGCTGGCGCAGAACGGCAAAACCGCTTTCTTGAAAACTATCGGTCAAGCCAACCGTTGCACGCATTGACCACGCAGGCTACAGTGGCCGCAGCGCCGCCAATCGTTGTGATCCCGGTCTAGCTCATCAGCGAATAGGTCTTCACGCATATCGGCCAGCAGGTTGAGCAGGTCGTCTTCCAGGTCATCGGTGAATTCTACGGCAAAGGCCCGGTTGCGATATTGGATGATGCCATAACGCGGCCGCAAGCCGTAATTTTCTTCCACCAGCATACAATAGGCCGCCAGTTGCAACACATGCCCTTCGTGGGGTTCGCTGGGGGCCGGGCTAGACTTCACCTCAACCGGAGTGAGTGAGCCATCTCGTTCGCGCACCAGATAATCGGGGCGGCCAACCAATTGCAGCCCCCGGCTGTAGAGCGGTTTTCGTTGTGGGTACCAGTCACCATTGTCGGTATGGATCACATCGTCATACACCACCTTACCACCAGGCAAGCCGGTTTTAGCCCACAGTTGGCTGGCTTTCCACCAGACCGCGGCCGCAAGAATCAGGCAGGCGATGACAAAAATAACGGTTGTGTCCATGGCAATTTGGAGCAAGAGCGAGAACAGGAAGACCCTGCCTCAAGCTCTATACATTTCAAAATACCCCAACCCACCAGGCCAGGGCGGTCGCCAAAGCAATCCCCAACAGAGCATACGCCAATAGGCGTGCCCGTTGAGCGCGCTGTACCATGTAACCATGCACCTGATGGTAACGGGTTCCTGCTTCCAATTCAGGCACGTTTTGTGGCTGATGGCCTTGGGCGCGTTTAAGCCACCAGGAGCGGCGGCAGTAGACATAATCACTAATTTCACTGGCTTGAATAATTTGGTCGCTCATATGTTCTATTCTAGCCCATTTGTCAAATCTGGTAAAGGCATAAATATTTACCAGAAAAGCCATGTGATAGGAACTACGGCCAGGGAAACCATAACGGCCCAGCCCCAAAACATGCGACTTTCCCGCCTTTTTTCACCGGTGCTATCTTTGCTCTCACCTGTAGCCAGCGTTACAATACACATCAGTTGGCCGGTAATGACTGAGCCAATTGTTTTTTTGTGACCTGTTAGCCATAGCAGGTTTAGGCTTTCAGCAACCGTTTGCCATGAATCCGACTCAAGTTGACACGATGATTCCTTTGCTGGGCGCGGCCGCGTACACGGTCTTGCTTGTGTTACTCTTTGTGCGGCGCAGTCAGGAACGTCTCACCCGGTGGCTTCTCGGTTATCTGGTCCTCTCTGCCTTGTGGCAACTTCTCATCTTCTTTTTACCCGGCGATCAACCCATGGCCTTCGTGCCCATGAAACTGCTTTTGCTGGCCACCCTTTTGTTGGGCATGACCACCGCCGCTTATAGCAATTGGCACCAACAACGTTGGTTAGGGGCTGGTGGTAGCGCCCTGGTCGCAACGATTCTCCTGGATGTGACTCTGAATCGGCCCTTGTTTGAGCTGCCTTTACCCCTCACCATACCGGCTACCCCTGGTGGTCTGGCCTCACTCATCACCTGGGTGGGGTTAAGTGGGGTTATCTGGTTCAATATCTGGGGTACGTATCGCGAAACCCGTTTTCCCTGGCACGCGAACCGTTTGCTTTATTGGGCCATTGCCCTACTTTTTGTCTTTGTGGGCGAAGCGTTGCTCATCATAGATGAGACAATTGTTTACACGGTCGGCCAGGTATTGCGGTTTTTGGGAGCGGTGGGATTGGCTTACGCGGCCGCGAACTATCGCCTCTTTGATGTGCGCACCCGCCTACAACAAATTTTTGCCTTCATCCTCACTGTCTTAGTCTCCACCCTGCCCGCCGCCGGTCTGTTCTGGCTCATTGGCCTGGTCACCGGCATTCGTCAAATCAATTCCCAAACCATCGCCTTCCTGACCATCGTTCTGATCGCCCTGGCCTTCATACTCTACCGCCCGGTGCATGGCTTTTTTGAACGCCTCATTTACCGCTATCTCATCGGCGAGGAGTTTAAGGGCACGGAAGTGGTACGCCAATACAGCCAGGCCGTTTCCACGGCGCTAGAAGTTAATCAACTGGCCCGAACTGTGAGTACCACCATTAATGATTTGCTGGGGGGAAACCGGGGTGCTCTGCTGCTGGTGTCACGCAATGGCTCTTATGAAATTGACCCGATTCCGGGGGTAGGTGAGATTGAACAAGGGAAATTGTACGCGGCCGCGGACAGCCCCTTTAGCAAAACCCTGACCACCCGCCGCCAGCCCTTGCTCCAGTATGAACTAGACTTCAACCCGGAATATCGCACCATCGCGGCCGCGGAACGTGCCTGGCTGACCCAATTAGGCATGGACGTGTATGTCCCCATTTGCCAGGGCAACCAGCTCAACGGCATCATCGCCCTCGGCCCCAAAAAATCCCGCCTACCCTACGCCGCCAACGAGCTAGACCTGCTGCAAACCCTGGCCGACCAAACCCTCGTTGCCCTACAAAATGCCCGCCTCTTCTCCGAGCTAAACGGCCAAAACGAAAAAATCCGCCTTCTCAATGATGATCTGCGCCAGCAAAACGACCGGCTGGAAATCATGGATAAGGTCAAAACCGACTTCATCACCATTGCTTCCCATGAACTGCGCACCCCCCTGACCCAGGTCAAGGGATACGCCGATATTCTGGCGGCCATGAACGAGGAAAACATCCTCACCCGTGAACAAACCCGGGAAATCATCGGCCACATCAATCGCGCATCCTTACAACTAGAAAAGCTCATCTCGGCTATGTTGGATGCCAGCCAACTGGATGTCAATGGTATGCGCCTGACCTTCGTGCAGACCCGGCTAGACACCGTTTTGCGGTTGGCTACCGAACCGTTGTACCAGGCCCTACGGGAACGGCGGCTCACCTTGAACATTCAAAATGTTGACGATGTGCCCCACATTTATGCCGATTTCAAACGACTGGTCCAGGCGTTTAGCAATTTGATGGGCAATGCCGTCAAATACACGCCGGATGGCGGCACAATCGGGGTCACAGCCGTCATTTTGCCCGGCGAAGATGATCTGACCCGCTACGTGGAAGTTGTGATCAGCGATTCGGGGATTGGCATTGATAAGAAATATCAGGATTTGATTTTTGAGAAGTTTTTCCGCATTGGCGACCCGCAATTACATTCTACGGGTAGCACCAAATTTATGGGAGCCGGGCCAGGGTTGGGTCTGCCCATTGCCAAAGGGGTGATTGAGGGGCATGGCGGCCGCATCTGGGTAGAATCAGATGGACACGACCCGGAAAATTTGCCGGGGAGCAAATTCCATGTCATTTTACCCGTCCGGCCCAAACTCCTCTCCCAGCCTGACAACAACGGCAGTGGTGAACCGAAAAAGGAGCGACCAGTTTGGTTGATTGGGTAGAAAAGAGGCTGGCATCAAAGAGTACGCATCCCTTCCCCGTTTGTAGTGACGGCTTTAGCCGGCTCCCCCTACAAACATTCCCTATAACCCACAGCCAATTCCCCCCCCCCGGAGACGGTGGGAAAGCAGGTCCGCTTCCCTGCCACGAGTGACCTCAAATTATGGCGCTTCCAGGCGTCATTCGTGGCAGGCATTCTTATCGGGAAGAGGTCGTACTCAAGACATTCGTCAGTTCAAACGTGCCACCGCCAAGGTTTTGGCCGTTAACCTGGATAGCGATGGTGTGGGTTCCGGGGTAGTGAACGCGGGTGGTGATAGGTTTGATGGGGTGCTTTTTCTGGATGGTGATGGTCTCGCCAGGGGCCACGGTGCGGGTGTTGAGTTTAAAGACTTTAGGGCTGGTGCTGCCATTGGCCTTGACATAGTAAACCACATAATCAATGAGCAGGTCTTGGCTCGCGGCCGCGTCATTTCTCAGCGTAAAGGTAAACGTTACACTCTGTCCCAGCTCAATCTGCGCCGGTTGCACCTGGAAATCCACCAGACTCACCGTGGCTTCCCCATACCCCAACAAAGCCAGCGCCTGCGGATGCCCCGCCTTCACAAGCGAGCGTAACGCATGGCGAATCAGCCAGTTTGTGCCCTGGCTGGCTCCTTCCCGCCAACGGCGCACGGTCATCAGCACCAGGTCAGGGTGATCTTTGGTGATGTCGTTTAGATGATTGGCGACGGAGCGGCGCACATATTCGGATGGATCATCCTTGAGGTGCTCCAGCAGGGCCAGGGTGGGGGTCGGGTCTTTGACGAATTGGTGCAGACGCATACCCCAGGGGAGCCGCGGCCGCGTGCCTTCACTCACCAATCGCCGCACATGGAAATTCTCATCATGCACCCACTCGTGCAACACAGCCAACATCGCGTCCGGATAACGCACCAGGAACGGGCGAATGGTGAACTCCGAGGAGTGGCGCTGGGTAATCTCCTTCATCGCCCGCACCGACACCTCAAAATGGTCTAACCCATACACCTCGACGAAATGAGCCAGGGGCATCATGTGCCAGCCATCGTTGAACATCCCCTCTTCTTCATGGAGGGTCGGGCCAAGTAGGGCCAGCAAAATCTCTATTGCCTGGGGATAATCTTGGGGTAGATGCTCGTGTAGCGCCTGGCTGAACACAGCGATACGCTCCTTGAGTTCGAGTGGGGGGAGTTGCGGCCGCACCTGCGCCACAAACGCCTGCACGTCAAACGCCGGATACACCTGGGCCACCATCCCCCCCAACCGCCAGGCCATCTCCTCATTGTAGTAATTCTTAAACGGCTGTAATTCGCTCATTGTTTAGACCAGTTCGGGAACCCCATTTTGATAAGGTGTAATCGTTTCCAGTACCTGTCCCGCCAGTTCATCTTTGGCCGTTTCCAGATCGTAAAGAGCTTGCAAATTCATCCACACCTCAGCCGATGTGCCAAAGAAGCGGGCCAAGCGCAAAGCTGTATCTGCCGTAACCGCCCGTTTTCCCTGGACAATTTCGTTGATGCGGCGGGGATAAACATGCAAGGCTTTGGCGAGAGCATATTGGCTCAACCCCAACGGCTGCATAAAATCCTCTAGCAATACCTCTCCCGGATGTATTGGGGGCATTTTTTCTTCGCTCATCATCCAACTCCTAGTGATAGTCCACAATTTCGACGTTATGGACATCATTATCAATCCACTCAAAACAGATTCGCCATTGGTTGTTAATACGGATGCTGTACTGCCCCTGCCGATCCCCACTTAATCTTTCCAACCGATTAGATGGTGGAATCGTCAGATCGATCAAATCTCTGGCTGAATGCAAGTAACTCAATCGCCTGAGTGCGGCACGTTGGATATTTTGGGGTAATTTGCGTGAAAAGAGCCGCTGAAAAACCCGTTCAGTTTCCTTGTCTTTGAAGGAGCGAATCATAACATGATAATACCGCGACGCGGTAATACCGTCAAGAGACCACAAAAAAAGGTGGCAGTCATTTTATCAATGACTGCCACCTCATTTTCACTTTATGACCAACCCGTTCGCACCAAGGGGTGCTCACTCCGCCACAGATGACGGGTCACTGGTTACGTCTCACTTCAAGTCAACCAACGTCACCTGGGTGACAGCGGGGATTTTGCTCAGAGCGTCCAGCACTGGATGGGGCGGAATGCTGTCCAGGTTGATGAAGGAGAGCGCCCCACTGCCCGGCTCCAGCCGCCCCATGCGCCATTCGCCGATGTTGACGTTGTAGGCGGACAAAATCGTGCCGACCTGGCCGATAACACCAGGCACGTCCTGGTTGGCCAGAACAAGCAAAACCCCTTGCGGTTTGGCTTCGAGCAAGAAACCATCTACCTGGACGATGCGCGGTTCACTGCCGCCAAATAGAACACCAGAAAGCGTGCGCTCGCCGCCGTCCCAGCTTACTTTACAGGAGATGAGGTTGTTGTAGTCGGTGATGGCGAACCCACGGCTCTGGGTGATGCTGAGACCACGATCTTCGGCCAGCAGGGGGGCGTTGATGAGGTTGACGGCTTCGTCGCTCTGGTAGCTGATGAGACCCTTGAGCAACGCGGCCGCAATCGGGCGCACCAATCTATCTACCTCACCGCGCACTTCCATCTCCACCTTTCGCAGGGGGGACGGGGCCAACGCCGCCTGAATCGTGCCCAGTTTTTCCGCCAGTTGCATGTAGGGACGCGCGGCCGCGAAATCTATCCCCTCTTCAAAGGCCAGATTCACCGAGTTGCGATAATCACTGCCCCGCAGAGCCAGGAGAATCTGGTCGGCAATTTCCGTGGCTACGGCGCGTTGGGATTCTTCCGAACTGGCCCCCAGGTGGGGGGTGTGCAACACATTGGGCAGGCCCAAAATGGGGTTGTCAGGAGCCGGGGGTTCGGTGCTGAATACGTCAATCGCGGCCGCTTTCACCTGCCCACTCTTGAGCGCATCCGCCAGAGCCGCCTCGTCAATCAGCTTACCACGGGCCACATTGATAATCGTCACCCCTTTCTTCATCTGGGCGAGGGCGTCAGCGTTGATCATCTTGGCCGTTTCCGGGGTCATGGCCGTGTGCAGGGTGATGTAATCGGCCTGGGCGTACAGATCATCCAGGTCAACCAGTGTCACGCCCAGATCACGGGCCACACTTTCCGACACAAACGGGTCGAAGGCCAGGATTTCCATGCCGAACGATTGTGCCCGTTTGGCCACCAGCCGCCCGATCCGGCCAAAACCGATAACCCCCAACGTTTTGCCGTAAAGCTCCGTGCCCACGTATTTATTGCGGTTCCATTCACCGGCTTTCAATGAAGCGTGCGCCGGGGCAGTGTGGCGACTGACCGCCAGCATGAGGGCCATTGTCTGTTCGGCGGTGGCGATGCTGTTCGCGCCAGGGGTGTTCATGACGATGATGCCGCGCCGGGTGGCGACTTTCACGTCAATGTTATCCACGCCCATGCCCGCCCGCCCCACGACTTTGAGGTTGGTTGCGGCCGCGAGCACATCCGCATCCACCTTCGTCTCACTGCGCACAATCAGCGCATCATAATCAGCCACAATTTGTAACAATTCATCTTTAGGCAGGCCCAATTTCACATCCACCTGCACATCGTCAGCCGCTTTCAGCCGATCCAGCCCCACCTGACCAAGTTTGTCCGAAACAAGTATTTTGTACATATGTCCTCATAACCAGACGTGTTGCGTGTTCCTTGTTGCGTAAAACAGGCTAAAACACGCACCACGCATTACGCACCACGCAAAAATTCATCCATATTCGCCAGCAACTCTTCCAGGTCACTCATCTGCGTGTCACCCATGTGGGCGATGCGGAAGGTGGAATCTTTCAGGTCGCCGTAGCCACTGGAGATAACCATGCCTTTGGTGCGCAGGAATTTGTTCAACGCACTAACGCTGATACCCAGGTTATTCTCGACACAGGTCATGGTGGGGGATTCGTAGCCAGGGGCGGGGAAAATGTTGAAGCCGTGACCCTTGGCCCAGGCAATGGTGCGGTCACGTAGGGCCAGGTGGCGGGCAAACCGGTTCTCCATGCCTTCGGTCATCATATCTGCCAATTGTTGGTCCAGGGCGTACATCAGGGAGATAGCCGGAGTTGCGGGTGTCTGATCCTTCACCAGGTATTTTTCCAGGTCTACAAAATCAAAATACAGGCCCCGTGCCGGAACCGTTTTGGCCTTGGCCAACGCCCGATCCGAGACGGCGCAGAAGGACAGACCGGCGGGTAGGGCAAACGCTTTCTGGCTGGATGTCAGCACCACATCCAAATCCCAGGCATCAAACTCAATCCGTGCCCCGGAGAGGCCACTCACAGAGTCAATGAGGATGGAGATGTCTTGACCATTGGGCAGGGCACGGATGGCTTCAGAGAGCGCCTTCACGTCGCTGGTGACACCAGTACTGGTTTCATTATGGACGATGGTCACAGCGTCAAATTCGCCGGTTGCCAGCCGTTCTACCACCTGTTCGGGCAGGATGGGTTGGCCCCAAGCCACATTGAGTACTTCATTGGCTTTGCCGTTGGCCTCGGTGACTTCCTTCCACCGTTTGCTGAAAGCACCATTAACGCAGTTCAGCACTTTGGTTTTGACACAATTACGGATGGCGGCTTCTTGCAGGCCAGTGCCAGAGGCGGCATTGATGTAAACGCGGCTTTGGGTGTAAAAAACGGGGCGGATTTTCTCCTGGATGCTGTGGAAGAGGGTGGCACATTCGGGCATCCGATGGCCGATCATCCAACGGGTCTGGGCATCCAGAATTTCAGGCCGGACTTCCGTTGGCCCAGGGATGAATAGTTTGATATGCGGCGTGGAATTTCGTGCTAAGTCGCTCATGATTAAATCTTATTGCTCCTTGTGATATAAGTTGGTGGGCTTTGCGACTCAGGGGTTCATAGGGGGAATTTTGTAGGCGCAAAAAAACTTCTGGCCCGGCGGCAATGGCTAAGAGGGGGGCCAGGCTGGCGCTTTGGATAAAAACAGGGGCTTCTTGTTGGACCCGCGGCCGCGCCACGACGCCCCCAAAACCGACGAACAGGTCTAACGCCCGGGCTGCCAATAAATCACTGGTGCCATCACCGACAAGCAGAGCGCGGCCGCGTTTCCCTGCCATTAGCTCCTGCACCACCTGAGCCTTACCATCACTAATTGTCAGTGCGCCATGTTCATAATTGAGATAACGACCACCGGGGCCGTATCAGGCAGAGCTTGCCACCAATCACCGGTCAACTGGTTGTACGCCACCCCACCGGCGCGGATATTCTCGCGGGGTACTCCGAGGTACAGTCCAAACTCGATAACTGGCTCGGCCAGCCCCCCACTGATGATGTACACCTGATGGCCGAGGAACTGAAGGGTGGTAATGAGCGCGGCCGCGTCCTCAACAATATGATGTTTGTACACCTGGCGGATGTCATGGATTTGTTGGCGGGTTGGTTTGACCGCTTCCAGCCGTTTGCCATACACCTCTTGCAAATCCAGGTCCCCATCCATGGCCGCCTTGGTCAACACTTCCACGCGCCACTTTTTGCCTTTGGCTTCAGCCAGCATGTCAATCCCTTCCACCGTGGTCAGGGTGGAGTCGCAATCAAAGAAGATGTGGTGATAAGGGGGCCAGCGCATGAGATGAGTCCGTAGGGGCTATTTCGCATTGCGTAGATGGATAAAATATGACGCAACACGTCATCAGGTCTACGGAGGGGGATTTTACTGGTTTAAGAGGGGATTGACAAAAAATTCACAAGTCATTCCGTGTCTTAAAGCACCTAGCATCCACAACCGCGACTGGCGGAAAACCGGTAATTTTCATCAGCTTTGTATCCCAGTAACAGGTGATGAATGTGTCCCGTTGCTAACCAAACAAGGTTGGGTAGGTACATCAAGAAGCCAGGGCTGATTTTGCAGGTTCGTGAGTTGACCACCCGCCTGTTGCACGAGGAGTAGCCCGGCGGCCGCGTCCCACGGTTTCATGTGGGCGTTAAAGTACGCATCCAGACGGCCACAGGCCACCCAGGCCAGCCCCAGCGCCGCCGACCCCACCGCCCGGATGGTGTGAACTTGATGCGCCAGACTGTTTAACAACTCCAGGGTAAGTTGACGATCCGCCGGATTGCGCGACCAATCAAAGGCAATGATGGCCTGAATTAACTCTTGAACCTGGCTGGCATGAACGGGCTGGGAGTTGAGCGTGGTGGGCTGGTTCGCGGCCGCGCTAAACATCTCATCTCGCAAGGGATCATACACCACCCCCGCCAGGATTTCGCCATCAGCTACCGCCGCAATAGAAATAGAAAAAACGGGAACCTGGCGGCTAAAGTTACTGGTTCCGTCAATAGGATCAATGATCCACCGTACCGACCCAACCGTAGACAGGGTAGGGTCATCTTCTTCAGCCAGGAAAGCGTGATCAGGGAAGCGGCCGCGGATGAGCGTGGTAATGATTCGTTGCGCTTCCACATCGGCATCTGTTACCAGGTCACGCCAGCCTTTGGATTGAATCTGGCGGGGTTGCTGCCACACTTCACGGAGATAAGCACCAGCGGTTGCGGCCGCGGTCTGGGCCGTCTCCAAAATAGCAGTTTGTTCAGTCATTGTTAGAGGCATAGGCAGACTACAAGGCTAGAGTCAGCGATAGAACATAATTTTACCCCTAACTCGAAAACTTGAAACTCGAAACTCGAAACTTGACAACTGTATCACAAAATAAAAAAGCGGGTCAGGTGAACCCTGACCCGCTTTATTATAAGAAGTTGACGTTCACACGTATTGCTTCAACTATCGTCTACGCAACACGCAACACGAACCGCACTATTCTACTTCAGCCATCAACTCTTCTTGTAGTTCGTTCGCTTCTTCTGTCAAAGCATCCAGAATATCCTGAATGTCGCTACCATCACCTTGCATGATTTCATTGAAGGCGGCCTGAGCGGCATCACGGACACCCTGATAAGAAATCAACTGAGGTTCGTAGTAGCTGTAGGGTAACAGATCCAAAGCCTGGCCCCATTGGGGGCTTTCCGTCACATAATCACCCAGCAAATCGGCCGCACCCTGGCGAGTGGGGAAGTAACCGCTGATACGGCTCCATTCGGCCATGATTTCGGGGGAGGTGAACCACTTAACGAACTCCCAGGCAGCCAGTTGTTGTTCTGGTGTGGTGTTGGTGATCATGATATCGCCACCGTAGATGTTCTGTACGGGTTCGGCCGTGGTGTAGGGGACAGCCGTCGCCCCCCAAACATCGGGGGTTGTGCCGTTTTCTTCGGCGAAGGTGGCTACGTCACCCGCATAGAAGGGGATACCGGAGCTAGAACCCATGGTGAAGATGGCGCGGCGAGCGGCAAATTCGGGATTGGGGAATCCTTCGGTGAAGAAGTAACCACAACCTTCATCGTACAAGCCTTTCAGGAAGGTCATGGCGGCAACGGTGGCTTCGCTGTTGTAAACATAACCCAAACCGTCTTCACTCAGGACGTCGCCACCGAAGGCGTAGGTCCAGGCAGCGACAGCAGAGGCGTCATCACGAAGAATGAAACCACCGCTACCATCACCGTTCGCGGCCGCGGCCGCGCAAGACATTTCCTGAAACTCTTCAGGTGTGGTGGGCGGGCCGGAGAAGCCTAATTCTTCCAACCATGTCTGGTTGTAGAAAATGACTTCCATCGAGCGATTGGGGAAGCCCAGGCGTTGATTGTCGAAAACCGGATGGATGCTCTGATTAAAGAAGCTGGCATAGAAATCAGCCTGCTCATCTGCACTCAAGCCCCAATACGGATCATTGAGGAAAACATTCAGGTCAGTCAACCCTTCATTTAATTGATAGAAAGCCTGGTCGTTTTGGTAACCAACGACCAGAGCGGCAGGGGCTTCACCAGCGGCAGTGCTGGCGTTTACTTTGTCACGAATGTCATTGTAGCTACCCTGATTCTGAGCTTCGAGGGTGATACCACATTCGTTGGTTTCGTTGAATTCGGCGACCATTTCGATCAAACCTTCTTCACGGCCACCGCTGTGGTTGTGCCACCAGACGATGGTTTGGCCACGGGGGTCTACACCGGCCAGAGGGCCATCGGTAGCAGGGGCACAAGGCTCCATGGCTACTTCTTCTGTCGGCTCGGCGACTGGCTCTTCCGTTGCTTCAGCAGCAACTTCTTCTGTCGGCTCTTCCATCACCTCTTCCGTCGGCTCTTCCATGACTTCCTCGGTGGGTTCTTCCATGGCTTCTTCCGTCGGTTCTTCGGCTGTTGTGTTGGTTGTGTTGGCGTTTTCTTCGCCATTGTTGGGTGGTTTGTGTACCGCCGGGCCTATCACAATGGTAGCTACAACTGAGCAGTACCAGGTAGAAATTTTGCGAGACATTATGATCTTCTCCTTCCAAATTGTAAGTTTCAAACGTTTCAAAACGCAGGCTAAGCAATCGTCCAATAACCTGTAGCTCGGTCAGAGACCACCCACCGCAAACCGCCAAGTTAAAACCGATTCTATACTTTTGACCGTCTTAGTATACTACTCACCCCCTTCAAAGTTCGGGTAACTATTCAGCCACCACAGGTGCAATGCACTAGAGCAATTCAATTGACACCAACAAGCTTGGGAGCGGTTGCCCCAAGAGACTAAGGTGGGCTAAAGCTTATCCATTGTAACGCGCATTCAATAAACCGTAAATAAGCGGCTCATTAACACTGACCCAGGCACGGTCCAACTTAACCTTTCAGGCCAGTCGTGGCAATCCCTTCAGTGAATTGCTTTTGGGTAAAGAAGTAAAGGAACAGAATTGGCAGGATAGTAATAACAGCCCCAGCCATTTGCAAATGAAAGACGTCCGGCTTCATCCAGGAAAGCCAGTAGGCCATAGGAAATGGGCCGCCAATCAGGGGTGGTCGTGACCAAAATCGGCCAGGCCAGGGCATTCCACGAACCTAAGAAACCAAACAAGATGACCGTGACCAGCGGGGCGCGGGAGAGAGGTAAAACAACCTGGAACAGGTAGCGCAAATGGCTGGCCCCATCTATCTGGGCGGAATCCCATAGTTCACGGGGAATCTGCATGAAGAATTGCCGGAGCAAGAAAATATTGAAGGCACTGGCCATAAAGGGAATGGTCAGCGCGGGCCAGTTGTTCAACCAGGGAATGGGGCCGATACGCCCCAACCAGGAGACAGTGATGAAGTTTGGCACCCAGGTGACGGCTTCGGGCAAGAGCAAGGTTGACAATAGCAAGGCAAAAAGGAAATTTTTACCGGGAAATTCTAACTGGGCGAAGGCATAAGCCGCCAAAGTGCAAAAGATAACCTGCCCAGTCAAGGTAATAGCGGTAATCTGGACGGTATTCCAGAAATAGTCAGAGAAATTAGCATCTTCCCAGGCTTGGATATAGTTACCCCATTGGGGCGTGCTGGGGAGAAAAGCCCCGCCAGTGGCTTCGGTCAGGTTCATCAAAGAAACACTGATGGTGTAGAAGAAGGAATCAAAGAGACGATAGCCCCAATCGTCAAGACGATGTAAGCAATTACTTGACCTGTGTCCACCTGTCGAGCACCTGGGGAGGGTTTGTTCTGACTTGGCCGCCCGGTTTGGCAACAGGCGTATATTTAGCCATAGAACACTCTTTCGCGGGCAATACGGTTATTGATAACCGTGAGGCCGGTGATAATAATGAGCAACAACATAGCCAACGCGGCCGCGTAACCATAGCGGGTATCCCGCTTAAACGCCTCAAAAATGACCACGCTGGCCGTATCCGTTGTGCCCAGAGCGCCCCATTGCGCATCACATACAATGGTTAAACGCCTTAAACGTCCCAATCACAGCTAACAACATCAGAAAGTAGATGGTGGGGGACAACAAAGGCAAAGTGATGTGACGGAATTGTGCCCAACGTCCCGCGCCATCAATCGAAGTCGCTTCATACAGCTCACCGGGGATGCTCCCAATCCAGCCAGAAAAATGACGATATCAAAACCGACATAGGTCCAGACGTTGTAAATGATAATAGCCACAAAAGCCAGACTGGGACCGGCGGCCCAAAGGAAAACCGGGGCTACCGCCAGCCATGAGCTTAAAGATACCGGTTGGTTCGATTGAGCCAACGTAAGGTTCGACCCAATGGCCGTCCATAAGGTATTGATGGGTGCATTGGCTCGTTCGGAAAAAAGGATGCGGAAAACGGCGGCGGTTCCGACCAGGGGAGAGATATAGGGCAGGAAATAAATCATGCGGTACAACCCTTTGCCGCGAATGTTTTGGAAGAGCAGGTTGGCGATGAGCAAGGCAAACATGAATTGTAGCGGGATGGTTCGCCGGCAAAGAAAACGGTGGTTCTTAGTCCCTCCCGCAATCTTTATTACCGGCAAGAGACGGCGGGGAGTTCACCAATGAGAAACCACCCACCAACGGCCAGGGCCGCGGCCGCGCCAATACGCAATAAGGTTTGACGCATAGAATCCTGACCGGGAGCCGTCTGCCACAGCAGGTAGGAGAGAATCAGTAAAACAAAACCAGCACTAATCGTCACCACCTGTGACCAAATCGTTAACTCGGTACCATCTTCTAAGGCTTCGGTGTACACCCGAACAATCTCAGTGTGCAGTGATTAGCCAGGCATGGCCCCCACCCACCAAAATCAAGCTCGATTGGGTGAAGGTTGTAAAATAAGAGTT
>JADJUV010000004.1 GCA_016716885.1 Candidatus Trichofilum aggregatum
CAGTTTACTTTTGCTTTTTTCCGGCTACAATCTTTTTGTCCTTTAACAAGTTGGGCGCATCGCCACTTCTACCTTCATCGCCACCGGGTTCAGGCCACTCAACCTCATAGTTCATCGCCTCAATCCGGTTTTTTGTTACCAAGGTTTGGACTCACCGCGCCCAATTGGTTCCTGGAGCTCCAATAACCAATCAACCACAACCGTTCCCTGAGGAAAACCCATGTTCAAAGACATCACTGACGTTCGCCAACGCCTGCAACAGCAGCAATACATCACCTCTGACGAAATCGCTACCGTCGTTTATCTCGCCCAAAATTTGTGTAAACCAATCTTGGCGGAAGGGCCAGCCGGGGTGGGCAAAACCGAACTCGCCAAAGTGTGGTCGAAAGCCCTGGGGCGGCCGCTCATTCGGTTGCAATGTTATGAAGGGTTAGATGAGAGTAAAGCCCTCTACGAGTGGGAATACGCCAAACAGATGCTGTACACCCAACTCCTGCGCGACACCCTGCGTAGCTCACTCGAAGGCATCACCACCCTGGCCGAAGCCGCCCAACGCATCGCCCAGGAAGAAAATGTCTTCTTCTCCGAAAATTTCCTGCTACCCCGCCCGCTGCTCACCGCCCTCACCTCAGATGAGCCGGTCATCCTGCTCATTGACGAAATAGACCGCGCCGATGTCGAGTTTGAAGCCTTCCTGCTCGAAGTGCTGAGCGATTTCCAGGTCAGCGTCCCTGAACTGGGCACGATTTCCGCCAAACACCAGCCGATGGTGCTTCTCACCAGCAACAACACCCGCGAACTCAGCGAAGCCCTCAAACGACGTTGCCTCTTCCTCTATGTGGATTACCCCACTCTGGAAAACGAACTCAACATTGTGCGGCTCAAAGTGCCCGATTTATCCCCGGAACTGGCGCGGCAGGCGGTCACGGTCGTGCAGCAACTCCGCAACATGGATTTACGCAAAGTGCCCAGCATCAGCGAAACCCTGGATTGGGCACGGGCGTTGGTGACCCTCAACGCCAAAGATATTGACCAGGAAACCCTGACCAACACCTTGACGGTACTGCTGAAATATGAAACCGACGTACAAAAGGCCAAACGGATGATGGGCGATGGTGGCAGTCGTCGCAAGGGAGGCGGTAGCACTTATGGACGACCGAATAGTTGAGTTTATTCGTGGTTTGCGAGCCGCCGGGGTGCGTATCTCCGTGGCCGAATCAGTGGATGCCCTCAATGCCACCGGGGTGATGGGTGTCACCGAAAAGGAGTTGTTCAAGGCGTCGCTACGCAGCACGCTGGTCAAACAGGCAGATGACTTTCCGGCCTTTGAGGAGCTATTTCCGCTCTACTTTGGTAGTGGCGGCCCACCCATGCAGAATGCGATGGATGATCTGACGCCGGATGAGCAATCTATGTTGCAGGCGGCGTTGTCGGCTTTAAGCGGCCGCATGCAACAACTCATGGATTGGCTCACCAGTGGCAACCCACCCAGCAAAGAAGAGCTAGAAGATTTAGCCCGGCAGGCGGGCATCAAATGGGCCAACAATCCCGGCGAAGCTCAATACATCACCCGGCGCATGTTGCGCCAGATGGGGTTTGCCCACCTGGAAGATCAGATGCAACAGCTCATGCAAAAGCTGCAGGAGATGGGCATGAGCCAGGAAGCGATGGAAAAGCTGATGGGGGTTGTGCAGGCCAATCGGGAAGCCCTGGCCGAACAAATCGCGCAGCAAATCGGTTTGCAAATCGCCCAGGATCGTGCCGAACGCCCCGACGAATTACACGGCTCTGACCTGATGCACAAACCGTTCGATTCGCTCAGTTCGGCCGAGGCGGACATTTTGCGGCAAGAAGTCAAGCGGCTGGTGATGCAATTGCGGAGCCGGGCCGCCCTGCGCCGCAAACGAGGCAAAGAAGGCAAGTTTGACGCCAAAGGCACAATCCGCACCAATCAGCGTTATGGCGGTGTGCCCCTGGAAATCAAGTTCAAGAAGAACAAACTCAAACCCAGCCTGGTCCTTATCTGTGATGTGTCCCGTTCCATGCACCATGTGTTGGAGTTCATGTTGCAGATGGTGTACGAAATGCACGATCAGGTGCATCGGGTGCGTAGCTTTGCCTTTTACGGTGACCTGTCCGAAATCACCGTTGATATGGCTAATATGCGGATTGATGAAGCGGTGCAAGCGGCTTATAATGCCGTGCCCGGTGGCAGCTACCGCACCGATCTGGGGCAAAGTCTGATGACGTTCCATAGCCGCTACTTGAACACGGTGGATTCACGGACAACGGTCATTGTGTTGGGCGATGGGCGGAACAATTACAATCCGTCACGCCTGGATTTGCTGAAAGATATCCAGCGACGGGCCAAACGGCTCCTCTGGTTTAATCCGGAGGCGCGGGAGCAATGGGGAACGGGCGACAGCATCATGGAAGAGTATGAACCGGGTACGGATGATGTGTTTATTATCCGGAACCTGGCCCAGCTGGCGACCGCGATTGACAAAATGATGGCTTACAGTTAGCCCATGAAGAAAAAGAAGGACACAGAGAGCACGATTTCTCGTTCTACGCTCTGCGTGGAATGATCCCTTCGACGCTCTGCGTCGAGTAGGACGCAGAGCGTCCCAGATGGTATTCCCACGCAGAGCGTAGGAATAAGTTCTGAGACCTGAATAAATATGTTTATTTACGCTAGATACTGAGGTGTTTTCATGGCTGATCCACGTGTTACCAAGTTAGCTCAGGTGTTAGTCCATTATTCGTTGGCTTTGCAGCCGGGCGAAAAGTTTGTGATTGTTACTGGTCCGGCGGCTGAGCCGTTAAATTTGGCCGTTTATAAAGAGGCTATTTTGGCTGGGGCGCATGTCATCGTACAGCAGCCCATTCCTGGCAGTAACGAAATCTTTTTTAAGTACGCCAGCGACGAACAACTGGAGTATGTGTCCCCTTTCCAGGAATTTGTCATGGACAACATGGATGCTTATCTCAGCATTGGCGCGACGGTCAACACCCGTAGTCTCTCTGGCGTAGACCCCAAACGGCAAAGCCGGGCTTCTAAAGCCAGTGCGCCCTTATTTGCTAAGGTGATGCAACGGTTTGCTGATGGAAGTTTGAAATGGTGTGGCACCCGGTTCCCCACCCATGCCTCAGCTCAGGAAGCGGATATGAGCCTGAGTGAGTACGAGGATTTTGTCTATAGTGCGGGCCTGTTACATTTGGATGATCCGGTGGCGGCCTGGAAAGCGGTAGGGGAACAGCAACAGAAGCTAGTTGACTGGCTGACGGGGCGGGACAAGGCGGTATTGAAGGGAGAGAACATTGATCTGACACTCTCGATTAAGGGGCGCAATTTTGTGAAAGCCTGCGGCCGCGAAAACTTCCCTGATGGCGAAATCTTCACGTCACCCGTCGAAACATCCGTCAACGGCTGGGTGCGGTTCGGTTATCCGGCCATTTACGGCGGCCGCGAAGTTACCAACATCGAACTCTGGTTTGAAGATGGCAAAATCGTCAAAGAAACGGCCAGCAAAGGGGAAGAGCTACTCACCGCTCTGCTCAACACCGACGATGGCTCCCGCATCCTCGGCGAATGGGGTATCGGCACCAACTACGGCATCAACCGGTTCACCAAAGATATGCTCTTTGATGAAAAGATGGGCGGCACCATTCATCTGGCGGTGGGGGCCGGTTTCCCCGAATGTGGTAGTCAGAATAAGTCCGGTGTCCATTGGGACATGCTCTGCGACATGGCCGACAGCGAAATTACGGTAGATGGTGACCTGTTCTACCGCAATGGACATCCGGTGGTAGGATAGGAACTCGGCGAAGAAAATAATTAATTGTTGAATGGTTGAACGGCTGAATGGTTAATCAAGCGGTGCATAAATCTTCCCATTAATCATTCACCAATTCACAAATTCAACAATTAATTATTCAACTGTTCCTACGAGTTCCCATGCATACCCCCCTCAAAACCCTCCCCCGCAACGTCTGGGCCGTTACCCTCACCAGCTTCCTCACCGATATTTCTAGCGAGATGATTTTCAACCTGTTGCCGCTGTTCCTGGCTAACGTGCTGGGGGTGCGGACAAATGTCATTGGCCTGATTGAAGGGCTGGCCGAGACGGTTGCCAGTCTGCTCAAGCTGTTTTCCGGCTGGTTTTCCGACCGCATTGGGCAACGGAAATCGCTGGCGGTGGCCGGGTACGGACTATCGGCTCTGGTGAAACCGTTGCTCTATTTTGCTTCATCCTGGGGCGGTGTGTTGGCCGTGCGCTTTGTGGATCGGCTGGGTAAGGGGATACGCACTGCCCCGCGTGATGCCCTGGTAGCGGATAGCGTCAGCCCGCAACAGCGGGGTTTGGCTTTTGGCCTGCACCGGGCTGGGGATACGGCCGGGGCGATGGTGGGCATGTTGATCGCCCTGGTGGTGGTCTGGCTGATGCAAACGGACGCCTTAACCCTGGCCCGCGAAACCTTCCAGCGGTTGATCTTGATTAGCATGGTTCCCGGGTTTTTGGCGGTGGTGGGGCTTGTCTGGTTAGCGCGGGAAGTACCGGTGACCGAACTGCGGCCGCGGCCGCAACTGTCCTGGCGCGGTTTACCCCCTGAGTTTCGTCGCTATGTGTTGGTAGTTTTGCTGTTCACCCTGGGCAATTCTGCTGATGCCTTCCTGATCTTGCGGGCACAGGAGCGGGGGCTGAGTGTTTTGGGCGTTCTGGGCATGTTGGCGACCTTTAATCTGGTCTATGCCGTTATTTCTGGCCCAGCCGGAGCATTATCGGACAGGATTGGTCGGCGCAAGCTGTTGGTGGGGGGGTGGCTGGTATATGCCTTGTTGTACCTGGGTTTTGGCCTGGCCGCGGCCGCGTGGCACATCTGGGTTCTCTACGCCCTTTATGGCATTTATTACGGCACGGTCGAAGGCACAGCGAAAGCGTTCGTGGCCGATCTGGTGGCCAAGGAGCAACGGGGTACGGCCTATGGGGTGTACAATGCGGCGGTGGGGATAGCCGCCTTGCCCGCCAGCCTGATCGCCGGGGTGTTATGGCAGGGAGTAGGGAGTTGGCAGGGGTTTGGCGCGGCCGCGCCGTTCTTATTTGGGGCGATGTTGGCCCTAATCGCCGTTGTTTTGTTCTTCTATTGGCTTCCCCACCCGGAATTGCCTTTGCAGTAAGAACTCTGTAAGCATCTCCTAATGCCTCTGTTGGCTTCCCCGTTTATGATTACCCCTAAATGACGGGAGTTCCCAGAGTTCCTAGAGTTCCTCTGAGTTCCCCCAGTTCCCAAGCGTTCCGGCATTAAGGAGACACATCATGTTCATCAAAAAGAAAAAATCGTGGGAAATTCCCGCTTCTGAAGTAACCCCTGAACCCCTTTTCCTCTCACGGCGACAATTTATGACCGGCGCGGCCGCGCTTTCTGCCACCGCTCTTTTAGCCGCCTGTGGTGGTAGCAAAGCCGCCGAAACTGGCCCCGTCGGTAGTGCCCCCGTAAACGAAGCCGATTTATCGGCTGGTCAGGTATCCGCTACCACCGACGAACTGGGTGAGGCCCTCACCGGCTACGAAGATATTGTCACCTACAACAACTATTACGAGTTCTCCACCGACAAAGAGGATGTATCCCGGCTGGCAACCAATTATTCCACCTCGCCCTGGCAGGTTGAAGTGGGTGGTCTGGTTAACAAGCCCGGCACGTTTGACGTGGATGACCTCAAGAGCATGTTTGATCAGGAAGAGCGCATCTACCGCCTGCGCTGTGTCGAAGCCTGGTCTATGGTTATCCCCTGGATTGGTTTCCCCATGAGCAAACTCCTGGCCGCCGTTGAACCAACAGCCGATGCCAAATATGTCCGTTTTGAAACGGTGTACGACCCCGACAACATGCCCGGCCAGAAAAGCCCCTGGTACGAATGGCCCTACGTCGAAGGGTTACGCCTGGATGAAGCCATGAATGATCTGGCTTTGTTTGCCACCGGGCTATATGGCAAGGATTTGTTGCCCCAAAGTGGTGCGCCCATCCGGGTGGTTGTGCCCTGGAAATATGGTTTTAAGAGCATCAAATCTATCGTCAAGATTGAACTGGTTGCCGAACAACCGAAATCGTTATGGATGGCGGCCGCGTCGAACGAGTATGGTTTTTACGCCAATGTCAACCCGGAAGTGGACCACCCCCGCTGGTCACAGGCCAGCGAACGCCGCATTGGTGAGCTAAGTCGTCGTCCCACCCTCATGTTCAACGGCTACGAAGAGCAGGTCGCCTCACTTTATAGCGACATGGATTTGCGGCAGAATTTCTGATGGTTTCAGTCTCAAGTTTCAGGTTTCAAGTCATGCCTTAAACTCGAAACTCCGAACTCGAAACCCGAAACTATTCTTATGAACAAAAAACTCTCCCAAATCGTCAATTGGGCCGTTCATATCGGCTCGCTCATCCCGTTTATCTTGCTGGTCATTGGTTTTTACACGGATGACCTGACGGCCGATCCGGTGCGGGAAATTACCCTGCGTACCGGCAAAACTGCGCTCATTTTACTTATTTTGTCTCTGGCTGTGACACCGTTGATGACCTGGTTTGACTGGAAATTCCTCACGCCCAGTCGGCGACCGTTAGGTCTGTATGCTTTCTTTTATGTATGCCTGCACCTGCTCACCTTCGTCTACCTGGATTACGGTCTGCAATGGGCCTTCATCATTGAGGGGATTACCGAAAAGCGGTACGCTCTGGTAGGCTTTACCGCTTGGCTCTTACTCATACCCCTGGCACTTACCTCTACCAAATGGGCGCAAAAGAAGATGGGCCAACGTTGGAAGCAACTGCACAAACTGGCCTACGTGATCGGGATATTAGCCATCATCCACTATGTCTGGCTGGTTAAGAATGCCTACACCCAACCAGCCTTATTCGGCCTGATATTGCTGATTCTCCTACTCTCCCGCTGGCAACCCATCAAACAGCGCATCATCCAGTTCCGTCGGAATGTTAAGAAGCGGGGGATTCAGCGGGCGGCGGTGACGAATGGGAGTGGGGATTGAGAGACTGAGAGACTAAGAGAGATTGGCGGGGAGAAAAGTGCTTTTCACCACGCCTTTTTTTGTACTGTAGGTGCTACCTCGGTAACTTGCTCTGGCACGGAACGGCAGGCTCGTTTTCCGGTTGCCTAGGTTTAAATTGACAAAACAGCTGCTCGCAAAGTCTTTAACCATAGTTGTGGAGATGTGTATGCCTGAAACGACGATTCGCCCGGGTACGGTGGAAGATTCTTATGCTGTTTTTTATCTGTTTGAAGAAACTTTGGCTGATTTGATGGTGCGCCTGGGCATGGGCGACGGTTCGCGCTGGTCGGAGCCGGAGAAGTTGGCCCAGGTGTGGTCAGAACGACAACCCCTGTATGAGTACCTGGCCCGCTCGGCCGAACAGTTCTGGGTGGCGGAGCAAGGTGGGCAAATCGTGGGTTTTGCCCGCACGGTTTTCCATGATGGGGTGCGGGAGCTGACGGAATATTTTGTCAAACCAGAGGCGCAATCGGCCGGGGTGGGCAAGGAGCTACTCGGTCGTGCTTTTCCGGCTGAAGGAGCACAAACCCGGCTGATTATTGCCACATTCGACAGCCGGGCACAGGCACGGTACATGAAGTTGGGGGTGTATCCCCAATTCCCGCTCTACTATTTCTGGCGTCAGCCACAAGTCGTAGCTGTGCCCACTGATTTAGTGATTCGGCCCCTGGTGGTGGCACCGGAGACATTGGCTATTTTGGACACGATTGACAAGACGGTTATCGGTTTTCCGCGGCCGCAAGATCATCAATGGTTGGCGACAGATCGGCAGGGTTGGCTCTATTATCGGGGTGGGCAACCAGTGGGGTATGGGTACACCGGGCGGCTCAATGGGCCGTTTGCCTTGTTAGAGGCGCAGGATTACCCGGCGGTGCTGGCTCATGCGGAAGGGATCGCGGCCGCGGCCCAGCTTGACCATTTTGGCGTCGAAATCCCCATGATCAATCGCACGGCGGTGGCTTATCTGCTAGAGCAAGGGTTCCAAATGGATGGTTTTGTGGCTCTGTTCATGTGGGACAAACCGCTCGGTAATCTGGCGAATTATATCTGTACCAGCCCCCCCTTCTTCCTGTAAACACAGCTCTACCGGGTTTATCGGGGGAGTGGAGACTTTAGTCGGAACATCTCGTCCGGCTAAAGCCTCGACTCCTGATTCATCCCGTCCGCTCCGGTAGAGCCGTAAACCCCAAGAACTATCTAAAGTTAGATACACTTCCCCCCTTAAGATGCTTCCCAGTCTGGTGGCGAACCTTATACTTTTCCCATTGTTATTTTATTAACCGGTAGTAAGGCACAAGCAGGGCAGAATAGGCCATTTTCTGTCATGCCATAGGGGTCGTATCGTGGTCTCCAAAAAATATGTGTTGCTCTCCAATGTTGTTTTATTGTTCCTGGTTTTGGCTTTGTTTATGTTAGGGAACGCGGCCGCGCAAGAAGGCGATGCCGTCAACCCCGAACTGGCTCCGGTGAGTACAGCCTTCACCTACCAGGGTCAACTCGAAACGGGGGGTGTGCCTGTTAATAGCACCTGTGACATGACCTTTACCCTGTACAATGCTTTGACCAGCGGTGGTCAGGTAGGTAGTACCCAAACGATTACCAATATCACCGTGAGTGATGGCCTGTTCACAGCCGCCCTCAACGGGGCGGGGCAATTTGGAGCGACCGCTTTTGCTGGTGACGCCCGCTGGTTACAGATTGCGGTGCGATGCCCTGCCGGTTCTGGCACCTATACCACCCTCGCACCTCGCCAGGAAACCACAGCGACTCCTTACTCGGTTTACAGCCTTAATACGGGGGCATTACGCGGTATTCCTATCAGCACCGCCACCCCAGCCGCCGAATCTGTGCTGCAATACAATGGCAGTCAGTGGGCACCCTCGGCCGTGGAAGGACGGCGCCTGTTTTATTTGACAACGACGGTGGTAGCCGGTAATGCGCCTACCACCGCCTGTGCCGCCGGGTATCACATGGCTTCGATGTGGGAGATTTTTGACGTCAGTACCCTGGAATACAACACTAGTCTGGGCTATACCGCCACTGATTCGGGGAGTGGTCCGCCGGCCTCTATCGCGGGATGGATTCGTACTGGTGTGCCTAGCTTCACCAATACCGTGCCCGGCAACGCCAACTGTAGCAGTTGGACATCCAATAATGCCGCCCACAACGGTACACGCATTAATCTACAGCCACAGTGGGCTACGGCATCCGAGTTTACCGCCCCCTGGGATGCGACGGTTCAGGCTTGTGGCACGACAAGCCGGGTCTGGTGTGTGGAAAATTAAGTGAGCTTCTCTTGTAGATTGGTTCAGTCTCAAAGATTGAACCAATCTTGATCAACTAATTTCTTGTTGCCAGGAGAAAATGCTCATGAAATCCAGACTTTTGTTCCGCCGGGTGATTCCGTTGGCGGCGATGGGAATCCTCGTGTTTTATTCACTTATTTTGGCCAATGGGGGATATAGCCTGAGTTGGTATACGGTAGATGGGGGTGGGGCGACGTTTTTGACGGGGGGTAGTTACAGCCTGGGCAGTACGGTGGGGCAACCGGACGCGGCCGCGTCTTCCGGTGGTAGTTACGCCCTCAATGGTGGTTTTTGGGCCGGGGCAGCTATCACTGCTACCCCTTCACCGACCAACACCCCCACCCGCACCCCAACCGCTACGGCGACCGGCACCTTGACCGCTACACCAACGGCCACGTCAACGAGTACCCCCACCCGGACGCCGACAGCAACCCCAACCGGTACGGTGACAAATACACCGACGGCTACCCCAACTGGTACCCTTACAATCACTCCCACAGCTACGGCTACGGCTACACCAACAGCCACACCCACTCAATTACCACCCGGTGAAACGTATGTGTACCTGCCTTTCGTGATCCGCTGAGTTGACACAAAATGAGTTGAACAAAATCTGACAGGTCTCTTAAGGCCTGTCAGGTTTGCCCCCCATCGTTATGGGTGACTCCTCACACACTCTCCCCACACTTCATCCCCACAAACTGACCGTTGGCGATGAGCACGCGGCCGCGACTCAACGTACTCACCACTTTCCCCGCCACCGGCACGCCTTCATACGGGTTCCAATCGGCCGCGCCGGGAATTTCCTGGGCCTGAATGGTCGTTTCTTCCCGTTCATCCCACAACACCAGGTCGGCGTCCATCCCTATGGCGATTTTGCCCTTGCGATCATCCAGGCCAAAGATGCGGGCCGGGTTTTCCGCCAGGAGTTCCAATAGCCGTTTGAGGGTAATTTGCCCCTCGGCCACGCCGTAGGTGTAGAGCAGGGGGAAAAGGGTGGCTACACCAGGAATGCCGTTGGGAGTGCGGCTGAAGTCGCGGCCGCCACTTTCTTTTTGGGCAATGGTGAAGGGGCAGTGGTCGGTGGCCACGGTGTCAATGTGCCCATCAGCCAGGGCTTGCCAGAGGGCCTGGGCATCGGCGGCGGTGCGCATGGGGGGCGTGGTGATAACCCAGTGGCCGTTGGGCCGCGCAAACATTTGCTCGGTCATCAGCAAATATTGGGGGCAGGTCTCCAGATAAATTTTCGTGCCTTTAGCGCGGGCTTCCAGCCCAGCCTCTAGCCCGGCCTGACTGGACAGATGGACAATGTACAGTTGGGCGTCGAGATCACGGGCGATTGCGGCCGCGTCGCGGATGGCTTTAGCTTCGGCAGTGGCGGGGCGACTGCGGGCATGGTAAATGGGAGTCAGGTTGCCCGCCGCCAGGTTTGGCGCTGTGGCCTGGGCGATCAACTCGTTGTCCTCGGCGTGCAACATGAGGAAACCACCGTGCCGCCCGATTTCGCCCAACACCCGCCGCATATCATCTGGCTCGATCATCATCCCGGCCTCGCGGTAGGTGGTGAACGCTTTGAAGTGGGTAAACCCCTCGCTGATGAGTTCGCCAATTTCATGTTGCCAGGCCGGGTTGTTGTCGGTGACGTTGACGTGGATGCCGTAATCAATGTGAGATTTGCCCTGGGCGCGGCCGCGACGCTCATCCAACGCCTGCCGGTATGATTGCCCGCGGGCTTGCACGGTAAAGTCGAGAATGGTGGTAACGCCCCCCCACGCGGCCGCGCGTGAGCCACTCTCAAAATCATCCGCCGACCAGGTGTCTTTGATGGGGATGCCCATGTGGGTGTGGCTATCAATGAAGCCGGGGAAGATGAGCAGGCCGGTGGCGTCTAGGGTTTGGGTTGCGGCCGCGGTATCCAGGCCCTGTTCTAACGCGGCAATTTTGCCATCCTTCACACCGATATCTACTCGAAGTGTTCCGTGTGAAAAAACAACAGACCCGTTGTAAATGATAAGATCGAACATGATAGCCAGTTTGGTTACTCCCTGTTTAACGAGCGGTGGTTGGTTAGGTGGATTTGAGGCGAAATCTCAGGAAGATCGCGGCAAGAATAAATGGAATGAGCCACAATGCACCTCGTATCGAGGATAAAGAAGGAAACGCGTTTGGCTTTGTAGGGACGAAAGCTTGTTGTTCTGACACTGGTGTAGATGTAAGGATAGCTGGTGTAAAACTGGGTTGTATGTCTGGAGTCGAGGGTATATAGTCAGTTTCGGGCGTTGTGCTCTGAAGTTTCATAATGGCATCGTC
Source organism: Candidatus Trichofilum aggregatum (assembly GCA_016716885.1). Taxonomy (GTDB): domain Bacteria; phylum Chloroflexota; class Anaerolineae; order Promineifilales; family Promineifilaceae; genus Trichofilum; species Trichofilum aggregatum. The sequence goes on from JADJUV010000004.1 coordinate 11,678, forward strand.
GGTGAGGTTGAATTCGTAACAGGCGTTTATCCCCCCTACGTTCCCGTTGAGGATCATAGTCTGGATTACTTGAATAGTGAATTGTAAAAGAAACAATTTGCAGAGTTCCATCCACATTAAATGCCAGGCTCAATTGTTGTGGAGTAAGAGATTTGGGTTCTCCTAACAAGCCATCTGCCGCTACGTTTAAATCCTGATAGTCGGGATATACAAAATCATTAATACTATTAAACGGCCAATCTTTTCGTGTGGAATAGAACCCACTGTAGTCCAGCAAGTCCAGAAGAAGGCTTCTTTGGGGAGATAACGAGTAACTTTTTTTGTTGAAGTGGTCAGCGATCGCTGCCCCATCTATGTACTTACCCTCTCGAACTAAATAATTCTGTACTTCATGGGTCAATAGCCAAACATCGTATCGCCTCAATGACTGATTGCTGATTTCAAAGTTGCGTTCAGATACTTGGCTAATTTCAAGTTGTTCTGGTATATCGGCATTCGATACTTTGATGGTTTCAAGATACCAATAATCTGGCTCTTCTGGAGAACATGCCTGTATTTTTGCGGGTAATGAAAGGAAACTCAAAATAGCCAGAAAGGAGATTGCCGCACCAATAGCCAGATAATTACGCTTGTCGGGAACGAAACTCTTTCTCATGGCATTGCTTTTGAAATGAACATAACAATCCAGTTGATATTCTTTTTGTTCTATGCCAAATGCCCTTCAACCTCAGCCTTTTCCAGCACGGCCAAAATCGTTTGCACCAATGACCGGGCCGCGGCCGCGCTGAGTTCCACAGCCACCCGCGCCCCTGGCCCCTGCGCCGAGTTCACAAAATCAATATTAAGCGCATGTTCCAACGGCGCATTAAATGGGTGGTCGTAAGAGACATTGGCCTGGTCGAGATTAAACCAGCCATCCCGCCCCTTGCCACTGCCATCAATTTCTACTTGTTGCACAATCATCGTACACATAGTTGTCATCCTTAAAAAAGAAGGAACACAGAGGGCCACAGAGAAGACACAGAGGCGCACAGAGTTTTAGGAACGACTGTTTTTTCTCTGTGAATCTCTGTGTCTTCCCCTCTGTGTTCTCTGTGTAACCTCTTCCTTATCCGTTATCCAACGAGATGTTTGGCCAAAAAGGCAAAAATCTTCTGCCAGCCGTCCACCGCCTGTTGTTGGCGGTAGGCGGGGCGGTCGTAGTAGAAAAAACCGTGCCCGGCGTCGGGGTACATGTGGAACTCGTAATCCTTGCCGTGCTTTTTTAGCTCAGCTTTGTGCTGGGCGACCTGGGTCGGGGTGGGGCTGTGATCCAGTTCGCCAAAGAGGCCGAGCAGGGGACAGGACAAATCCTGGGTGTAATCGAGGGGGGCCACCGGGTATTTATCGTTGAGGTCGGAGTCGGCCATGACGACGCGGCCGCCCCAACAATCTACGACCGCCGCGAACCCCGTCACCCGGCAGGCCGCCAAATAAGCATGACGCCCGCCAGAGCAAGTGCCAAACACACCGACTTTGCCGTTGCTGTTGGCCTGGGCACGCAGAAAGTGCAACGCTCCGGCTAAATCCCCCACGACTTGCTCATCAGCCACACCACCCTGAGACCGCACCGCGGCCGCGACATCTTCTGGTGTGCCATGTCCGGCGCGGTAATACAGGTTGGGTGAGAGGGTGGCATACCCGTGGTGAGCAAATTTGCGCGTGGCCTCACGATACCACTCATCCCAGCCGGGCATGTGATGAATGACCACCATGCCAGGAAATGGACCAGGGCCTTGCGGCCGCGCATAATACCCATTGATCACCTCGCCATTCGCCCCCGTCAGGGCTACTGTTTCCGCTATCATCCCTTCATATTGATCAGTTGTGTACATGGATGGGTACTCCTGTGTGGTGGTTGAAATTGTACGTGTTACGTGGTGCGTGGTGCGTGAAGACTATCTTACGCACCACGCAACACGCACTACGTCACTTCGTGAAACAGCCCACTCGTTACCTAAGTCAACAACGCCGCAATCGCCCCGGTGGTGCGTTGGAACGCTTCGGCGGCGTCTTGGGCGGTCATGGTGCGGCCGCTAAACAGGCGGGCAATCTGGTAGAGCAAACTGATGATGTTATCCAGCGTGGCATCATCCGGTGGGTGTTGGCTGAGGTGTTGGATGAACGGGTTGGTGGCATTGAGATAAAAAATCCCCTGCCACTGGCTTTCGTCGCCAGAGCGATCTTCCAGATAACTGCCCACCAATCCGGCTAATCCCGGCGGCAAATCACCCGAATCCAGGGCGCGGCGTGATTCCAGATGAAACTCGGCATCCTGGGGGTGGATAATCAGGGCGGGAACGTCGGGTGGGGCGAAACGAACCACATCGGCCCGGTGTCCCAGTCGTTCACAGGCGGCCAACAAATCAGTGTACGGCCCCTTGTTGGCTGGTTTCAGCAGAGAGGAAACGTCGCCATCCATGCGTACCAGCTTGATGTTGCCCTGGCGCTCGGCGTAGCGGAGCAGGAACGGATGCACGGCAAACCAGACGGCTTCGATGACCGGGGCGTCTTGCCCTTCGGCCAGGAGTTGCTCCTGGAGTGAACCCAGTTCGTGGGTGGCGTAGTAGAGGGTATCGCCCGTAATTTCCAGATATTCGGGCAAGGAAATGCGGCCGCGACTCGTCCTAAACGTCACAATATCAGCCACTTCATCAAAAAAGGCGTTGTCGCGCACGGCCCAGCCGGTGATGATGTCGGAGTGGCGTAGGACAATTTTGCGCCACAGCGGCGGATCATCGGCGGCGATTTGGCGCAGGGCATCGGTGAGATGTTTCTCGATGGCCTTTTGCACGGCGGCGTAGGTTTCATCCTGGCGAATCGTTTCCCGCGAGGCCGTTGGTTGCAGGTAAGGGCAATCAATCACCCCGCGCACAAACCGTGCCCACGGTGGCAACAAATCCTTCTCGTCGTCGCAAATGAACATATGGCGCACAAATACGCGCATATCGCCATATTCGCGCACCGAGACGACGGTGGTAGGTGGGATGAAGAGGAACCCTTGCATGGGGATGTCTACGCTGTCGTAGCCCAGGTCTACGTTCATGGCCTGCAACGGGATGATAGCCAGGGGGTCTTGTTCGTCGAAGGCGCGGGCGATGTATTCTTCGGTGGCCTGGGCGATGTTGGTGGCCTGCCAGGGTGGGGTCATCAGGTTGGTGGGATGGGCATCACCGTTGACGTGGATGGGGATGGGCAGGAAGTCGGCAAATTGCTGAATGGCGTCAATGAGGATGTCTTCATCGAACACGAACGCGGCCGCGGGGCGGACTTTCAGGGTAATGGTCGTGCCTATCTCGGCGGGGCTGTTGAGTGGCGTGATGTCGTAATGCTCGCCCCCCTCGGAATACCAGCGTAGGGTGGGGCTGCCCTCTTGCCAGGAGCGCGTGACGAGGGTAACTTCTTCCGCCAACATGAATGCACTCAGGAAGCCAAAGCCGAACTGACCGATAAGCTCCTCGGCCCGGTCGGGTTCAAAGATGGACAGTTCACCGCGTAACTGCCGGGTGTAGCTCCGACCAATCGTGGCCAGATATTCGTCAATCTCGTCAGCGGTGAGGCCATTGCCGTTGTCCTGAATGGTGAGGGTTTCGGCGGCTTCGTCGGTGGTGATGTGGATACGGGGGCGAAAATGTTTGCGGCCGCTTTCCACCGCCCGGCGGATACAGCTATCATGAGCGTTCTGAATCAGCTCACGGATGCCCACCTTCTGGTTGGAATAGAGGCTCCCGGCCAGCACTTCCAGCAGGCCGGGCATGTGTAATTTGAACCGTTTTGCTTCAGACATAGGGGCACAATGATACTTCATTTGTGCTGATTGCCCCACGAACGCGGACAGAAAAGAGACTGGAGACTGGTCAATCTCCAGTCTCCAGTCTCTAGTACAGCTTGCCGAAAGTACGACGTATGTTTTTATGACAAGTGTCGGTATCGGTTTGTCGCCAGAAACCCCCACCCCTAACCCCGCCCCCAGGGCGGGGAGGCCCGTTTCGGGCGTCGCCCGCGAAAAACGCCCAATTGATTTTCCCCCTTCCCACCGGGAAGGGGGTTAGGGGGATGGGTCTTCCGACTAAATCTGCCAAAAACTTCTGTTAAGCTCCACTAGAGATTAACCAGCCCCCATTTTTTAGCGCACGGCGTACACCATGCCGCTGTAACTGCCAAACAAGACTAACCCATCGGCGATGGCGGGGGTGGTGTAGACGATGCCACCCGTATCGAACTGCCACAACTCAGCCCCGGTAGCCCGATCCAGGGCGTACAGTTTGCCATCATCACTGCCGATGTAGAGAGCCTGTTCCATGACCGTGGCCGAGCCGTACACCCCGTCTTCTGTTTTGAAGCGCCATATTTCCGTGCCGGTCAAGGCGTCCAGGGCATAAACATAGGTGTCCAGATTGCCCACGTACACGACGCCATCCACCACTGAGGCCGAAGAAACGAAACCGGCTCCCCCTGTTATCTGCCATATCACCTGCCCAGTTAGCGCATCCAGGGCGTACAAGTTGGTGTCCAGACTACCGATGTAAACGACGCCCTCGGCAATGGCGGGTGAGGCGTAGATGGTGCTGCCGGCCCGGAACTCCCAGGCCAACTCACCGGAAGTTGTGTTGACGGCGTAGAAACGACCAGCCCGGTCGCCGACATAAACCAGCCCATCGGCCACGGCGGGGGATGAGGTGCTACTGCCGCGCAAGGCGAATTGCCAGGTTTCTTGCCCGGTGTGGATGTCCAGGGCGATCAGTGTGCCCAGGCCGCTGGCAATATAAAGCGTGTCGTCCACGATGACGGGAGAGGCCTGGAAGATGACGGTGGGGCTGTCGGGGATGGTGTAATGCCAGAGAATCGTGCCATCGTCGGCGTTGAGAGCATACACGCCATCACTGCCTACGTAAACGATGCCATCTAGCACGGTGGGGGAAGAGAAGATGGCGCCGTTGGTGGGGGTGCGCCATTTTTCGGCCCCGGTGAGCAGGTCGAGGGCGTAAAAGGTGTGGTCGTCACTGCCAAAGTAGACGACGCCATCCACGACGACAGGTGAGGAGTGAACTTCGGCCTCGGTCTCGAATTGCCAGGCGGTTTCGCTGAGGGTGAGGACGGGTGCGCCGGGCCAGTAGCCGGTGTGTTGGCTATCGTGGCGGAACGTAGGTAAGGATTGGAGGGCGACGACGGTTGGGGTGGCGGTGGGTTCGGGGGTGGCGCTGGGGGACGGGCTGGGGATTTGGGTGGGGGCAGAGGTGGGGGGCAGGGTCGCGGCCGCGACCACCGTTGGCGTATTTTCTGGTTGAGCCGAGCCACTACAAGCGGCTAACAGCAGTAGGACCAGTATGGCGGTAAAACGAAAGAGGTAAATGGAATCAGGCATTGTGTCTCCTTGCAGATGCGGATGAGGGTAAGGATCGGTTTTTGAGGTAATATCCGCTTCAGCAGGGTAAACCATTGTTGTGATATGGTCTGGTGTTGATTTGTACCAATTTGCGTTCAACGGATTCGAGATAAACACGGATGAGAGGAACACGGATAGGGGATGAATGAGTTCCCAGAGTTCCTAGTTCCAGCCCAGCTCCACCCCTAACACCTTCCCATGACCCACTTCGCAGACACACTCGGTTTTTACGTGCAACGCTCGGCCTATACGGCAGGACAGTTGGCGCATTTGTCGGGGGTGCCGAAGATGACGATTGTGCATTGGCTGGAAGGGCGAGTATCGCGGCCGCGGTCCTGGCAACCCCTCATCCAATTGTTGGCGGCCTTGCGGCTCAATGAAACTGAGGCCAATGAGGTGTTGCGGGCGGCGGGACACCCGGTCATCAGGCAGTTGAAGGCGCAGGTGGTGGGGACGGCAGATGAGAAATTGTTGGGGTATTGGTCGTTGGGGGAAACGCGGCCGCAACCAACCCCCTTTCAGGTAATCGCCGATGCGCCCCTGTTTGTGGGCCGGGAAGGGTTGCTGGCCGAACTGGAAGCGGCTTTGCGTGCGCCCCATCACGCCGCGCCCTATGTGTTGTACGGCATGGCTGGGGTGGGCAAAACGACGTTGGCGGTGCATCTGGCCTACCGGGTGCGGGAGATGTTTCCTGATGGCGTGTTGTGGGCGCGGCCCGGTCTGGCTGATCCGTTGACCATTTTGGCGACGTTTGCGCGGGCGTATGGGCAAGAGGTGAGCGATTATGCCGATATGGACAGCCGCGGCCGCGTCGTGCGTGACATCCTGGCCCCTAAACGCACCCTCATCTTGTTGGATGACGTGACGGCCTGGGCCGAGATTCAGCCCCTTTTGCCACCCACCGGCTCTTGTGCGGTCCTGTTGACGACGCAACAACGGGAATTGGCGGCCCGGCCCGGTGTGAAAGCGTGGGCGGTGGAGCCGTTCGCGGCCGCGGACTCATTGGCTCTGTTTGCTCGTGTGGGTGATCCGGGGTGGGTGGCGCACCATCAGGTGGCCTTGCAGGAAGTGGCCGAGCGGTTGGGGCATTGGCCGCTGGCGGTGGGGTTGGTCGCCAGCCGGTTGGCCTTTGAGCCGGCCTGGGTGGCCGAGCAATTCCTGGCCCAACTGCGCCAATCGGCCTGGCCCACGGCCCTGGACGACATCCAACAGACGATTCACCAGACGCTGGCCTTGCTGGTGACCCGATTGTCCCCCCAGGCCAAATCATTACTGCCGCTGTTGGGGCTGATGGGAGTACACGAATTTGCTGAGGACGCGGCCGCACACCTGAGCGATGGGCCAGAGCCGTTGTTGGCCGTGCATGAACTGGTGAGCCGGTCGTTTTTGCAGGCGACGCGGCCGCGGCGGGTGCGCTGGCATCCGTTGGTGCAAACCACCATCCAGACCCATTTTCCCCCTGATGAAACGCAGATTGGCCGGTTTGTGGCTTACAGCCTGGAACTGGCTCGTTCTGGGCAGGCGGGTGAACTGGACCGCGAACAGGGCCATCTGACGCCAACACGGCAGTTGGTTTGGCAGAAGGGCGCGTGGTGCACCTGGGCGCGATTTATCGTGGCGCTGTGGCCGTATTGGGAGCAACGGGGGCTGTACCGGCTGGTTGCGGCTGAGGTGCAGGAGCGGTTGGACTGGTTGCGCGACCATCTCGCCGCTGATGATCCGGTCTGGCAGGACTCCGTGTGGAGCCAGGTATGGGTGATTCGGGCGCGGTTGGCCCGGTTTGAACACCAGTATGATGCGGCCGCGGCCGCCCTTGATGTGGCCCGGTCGTGGGCGCAAGAGGACCCGGCCCTGCTGACGGAAATCTGGTTGGAACGGGGGGTGGTCGCCAATTATCAGGGGGATAATCAGACCGCCGCGACTTGTTTGGCTGAGGGGATGGCTCTGGCGCGGCCGCATCAGTTGGCTCGTCTCATGGCCCGTTTGCTGAAGGAGTTGGGGATTTTGGCCCTGGAGAAGGGCAACTGGGCCGAAATGGCGCAGGCGTATCAGCAGGCATTGGTCTGGGCCAACCGGGAGCATAACCCCGTGGATGAGATTAACCTGATTCGGGGGTTGGGCACGTTGCATTTTTTTAAGGGGGATGTGGATACGGCGTTCCGATTTTATGCCCAATCGCTGGCGATGGCGCGGGAGTTAGACGTTAGAGATGGGATGGTTCACGGGCTGAATAATCTGGCGGTTATTTTTGTGTTGCAGGGCCAACTGGTGCAGGCTGATAAACAATTGACTGAAGGGGAGCAGTTGGCCGAGGCGATTGGCCACCGCCAGACGATGGCTTTGCTGGGCTACAACCGGGCTTTGTTGACATGGTATCAGGGGGACGCGGCCGCGAGCCGCACCCATTTTCTGGAAGCGAAACGGTTGGCTGAGACGACCGCCAACACGCGTTTGTTACAACGTATTGATAATGCAGTGGAGAGACTGGACGCGGCCGCGCTTCCCAGCGAACGACTGATTCTGTTTTATGACTGAAAGAGTCTTAGCCACGAATAACACGAATAAGAGTAACCGTTCAGTCCAGAGAGTATATTGTGCCATTTTTAGTTACAACAACGGATTTTGAAAGGAACGGATTACGAGCGGCCTCTGGAAAATCCGTTTATTTCCTAACCTGGATAAACCAGAAAATTTATCCGCAGATTAACGCCGATTTTCGCTGATTAAAGAATCTGCGTTAATCCCCAAAATCTGCGGTTAAACTTCTAAACTTCTTGCTAACTGTACAAGGAGTTAACTCGTAAGGTACTAATCCGTTGATGTAACCCAACTGAACGGTCACAAATAAGAAAACAAATAATTCGTGACTTGTATTTACTCTTCGCCCCGGCTTTGTGGCCGCCGCTTGCGCCGGGTCTGATCGAAAATAGAGTCGGGGTCGTAACCTTGTTCTAAAAGGGCTTGCCGCTTGGGTTTGAGTGCCCCGGTGGGGCAGGCGCCCACACATTGGCCGCAAAAGACGCAGGTGGTGTCCATCATGCCATCCCCCATGAACGTGCCAATTTGGGTGTGGAAGCCGCGCCCGTCGTAGCTGAGGGCAAAGACGTATTGGGCATCTTCGGCGCACACCTGGACACAGCGCCAGCAGTTGATGCACTGGTTGTAGTCGCGCAGGTAGAACGGGTTGTCGTCGTAGACGGGGGCGGTGCGTTTTTCGCCCCCGGCAAACCGTTCGGTGTCGGCTCCGTACTCTTCTAGCAGGGCCAGAATTTCTGGGGCTTCTTCCAGGTTGACGGTGGAAGCGAGGAGTTCGAGGATGGTTTTGCGGCCGCGACACACATCCTCGCTCTTGGTTTCTACATTCATGCCATCGGCCACCTGGGTCACACACGCGGCCGCTTGCACCCGCCCGCCCGTATCCACCGAGCATACCCGGCACAGCCCATTGGCCGTGAGGTGGGGGTGGTAGCAGATAACAGGAATGTGAATGTTGAGGGACGCGGCCGCGGCCAAAATCGTCGTCCCCTTCGCCACCGTCACTTCCTGCCCATCAATCGTCAAAGTTACTGTTTCACTCATGGGGTTGCCTCTTCTAACTCTTGTACTTCCATCCAGGCCGGTTTTAAGCCGTAGTACAACACATCGGGATCAATGTCAGCCCCGTTGGGCCAGGTAATCGTACCGTTTTCAACGTGGATTTGCCGAAACACCGCCTTGTGTTGCCGAATCGGTTCAAAAATAGGCCCATGCAAAAACGGTTCCAGATTTACCTTTTTCTCTACCTCGTTGTCAAACTCTAACAATATCCAGAAATCTTCCAGGATTTGAACTTTTTTTACGCGCCTGAGTAGCCCAGGTAATGCCATACATTCTCTTTGCCGCGTCATTAGTCTCTAGTCTCTCAATCTCTCAATCTCTCAATCTCCAAAATCCGCTCCGGGTGGGTGTAGACACGCATCCGGTCTTGCCGCAAGTAGGCCACGATGGTCATGTTCCACGCTTCGGCCAGGGCGACGGAGAGGCTGGTGGGTGAGGTGCGGGAGCAGACGATGGGTGTACCGAGTTGGCGGGCTTTGTTGATCATTTCGCTGGAAATGCGGCCGCTACTCAACACTATCTTCCCCTTCGTCTCAATGCCATCCAGCAACGCCCAGCCGCGCAACTTGTCCAGGCAGTTGTGCCGCCCCAAATCTTCCACCTGGAGCAAAATCTTACCGTTTTCGGCCAGGGCGGCGGTGTGGATACCGCGTGCCCGCTGGTAAATCTCTGCCCCCAGGTGCATCTGGCGCATGAGGTCGGCCAGTTGTGCGGGGGTGGCCTGGGTGGTGGCTTCCAGCGGTGGGTGCATCTGGGAGAGGTCGTCGAAGGTGATGCCACCCCCACAACCGGCGGTGATGATGGTGCGTTGCGGCCGCGACCACTCCCCCTTCGTCAGCCACACATCTACACAGGCATTATTCGCCGCAATCCGCAAATCCGCCACATCCGCCAGCCCGGTGATGATGCCCTCATTGAGCAAAAACCCCAGTGCCATCTTCTCCAAATCACGTGGCGAACACATAAATGTCGCCAACTCTTCCCCATTGATGGAAATACACGCCAGCCCTTCCTCGACCAACTCCCCATCAATATCCTGCGGGGCGGCCCCATTCAGGCTGAAATACCGCACCGGCACGGCGCCACGATGATCAGATGGTTCGGAAATTCGGATAGGCATAATTTATAACACGGATAAGATGAACACGGATGACGTAAAGACAGATAGATTTTCCTCCTTGCAACTCTGCACCCTTTATCTTTTTTTTATCCGTGTTCCTTCCATCCGTGTTTACTCTTCTGTACTGACCAACTCAGGCCACAGGTGAATCGCGCTTATAATGGTTGAGGCGGTGGTCTGGCCGAGGCCGCACAGCGACGTTTCGGTCATGGTGAAGCCGATGTCGAGCAGGGTTTGTTTGTCCGACGGTCTGGCCCCGCCGTTGTGGGCGATGTGGTCAAGTATTTCCCTTTGCCGCTGGGTTCCTAGCTGGCAGGGGAAACATTTGCCACAACTCTCGTGGGCGAAGAAGCGGGCCAGTTCAGCCATCGCCTGGCGCAAATCAGCCGTCTCATCAAACACCATGATGACGCCGGAGCCGAGTGGTACACCGGCCTGCCGCGCATCTTCGTAGGTCAGGCGCATGTCCAGCTTCTCCGGCCCGATGAAGACCCCCGCCGCGCCGCCCATCAGCACCGCCTGAATGGCTTTGCCACCCGGCACGCCCCCAGCCATCTCAATCATCTCCCGCACCGTCAGACCAAACGGCATTTCGTACACACCTGGTTTGTTGACGTGCCCGCTCAGGCAGAACAATTTTGTGCCGGGGGATTGGGGTGTGCCTAGTTTGAGCCATTCGTCCACCCCCAGGTTGAAGGCGACCAGTACCGCCACCAGCGTTTCTACATTGTTGATGGCGGTGGGTTGTTGGAACAGGCCGTGGGTGGTGGGGAAGGGGGGCTTGATGCGGGGGAAGCCCCGTTTGCCTTCAATGGCTTCAAACAGGGCGGTCTCCTCGCCACAGATATAGGCCCCTGCGCCAAGCCGTACCTCAATGTCAAAATGGAAACCGGGCTGGCCCATAATATCACGCCCCAGGTAACCGGCCGCTCTGGCCTCTTCGACGGCATGGTTCAGCCGGGCGAAGGCGCGGGGATATTCACCGCGCACGAAAATCCAGCCGTTCTCCGCCCCGACGGCATAACCGGCCAGGGTGGTGGCTTCGATGAGGCTGAAGGGATCATCTTCGAGCAGGTAACGGTCTTTGAACGTGCCCGGTTCGCTTTCGTCGGCGTTGACGACGATATGTTTTTGGGCGGGTGTGCCGGGTGCGCCGCGCGTGAAGCGCCATTTGCGCCCGGTGGGGAACATGGCCCCGCCCCGCCCCACGACACCCGTCTTTTCGGCCAATTCGATGACCTGTTCGGGGGTCATCGCCAACGCTTTAGCCAGACCTATGTAACCGCCCTGTGCCTGGTAATCGGCCAGGCTGGACGGGTCTACCTTGCCAACGCGGGCCAGGATGTGACGGGGTTCGCCATAGGCTAACCCCTGGGCTGAGGGGAGCGTGCCATCCAGAAAAGCGGGTACATCATCGGGGGTGAGGTGGGCGACGGGTTGTGTGCCGTTCAGGGCGACGGGGGCCAGTTCACACATGCCCAGGCAGGTGACATGCTCCAGGGTGATGTCCCCGTCGGGGCTGGTTTGTCCAGGGTGCAGGCCTAGCCGGGCTTCAATCGCCTGCATTACTTCATGACAACCGGCCAGGGCGCAGGCAGGAATCTTCACAGACGCGGATGACCCGTTTGGCGGTGGGTTCGTTGTAGAACATGGTGTAGAACTCGATGACACCATGAATATCGGCCTGGGGGACGCGCAGGGCGTGGCTGATTTCGGTCTGGACTTCGCGGGGGAGCCAGCCGTAGAGGGATTGAGCATAGTGGAGAGCGGGCAGGAGCATGGTGCGGCCGCGGTGGGCCACATTCTCCAAATACGGTTTCAGCAAACTCAGGTCAACGGGTGGGTGGGACATGGGATCTCCGGTTCGTGGTGCGTGTTGCGTAAAGTGTAGGCAACTGTTCAGGTGAGAGGCCTAACGGGGCACAATCAAGGCAATTATAACACAGGGGGAAAATTGGCAGGTTTCACGAGTTATCATCACCGATCCAGCTATCATAACCATCTTCGAGCATGTGGTAACGGCCATGTGCCCAGCTGTAGAAACCCTGAAACGAACGGAATTTTGTGGTGTCCGCTACGTCTATAACGTCTATAACGACGCCAGCTTCTACGGCGCGGCGAATTTCACGTAGTTCTTCGACCAATATCCCCCAGCTTGATGGTCGTCCACTTTCTGTACGCTCTGCATACAGGGCATCGAGTGCCTGGAGCTTTTCGGGTGTGATCGTGTAGCGGGTCTGGGGCAGATGGATGGTGATGCCCGTTTCCTTGAGGGCCAGGGCAAAGTTCTCCGGGCTGGCGAGCATGTGGGTGATGAAGGCATCTTGAAAACCAAACCAGGGGGTCGGCCAATTGTTTTGTTTGGCCCAACTGCGGAGGGTTTTGAGGTCAGGCCAGGTGATTTGGTCGCGGCCGCGGCGGTGCGCCTCTTGAGCCAGGGCCTGATCTTCGGCTGTTGCGGTAGTTAATGCCCACGTAGGCAAGGCTTTTTTCATGTCTGTGCTTCCTGTGTCGTCAATGACCTATTTAATGGTGACCGGGAAAAATGAGTAAGTGGCTCTCATGTTACCGAGTAATCACCCGATTGTAAATTGTTGACTGGGGGGATTGCTATATTAGGGAGAGTGCGTCGCCGCAAACCCCCACCCCTAACCCCGCCCCCAGGGGCGGGGAACTTTTTTGGACGCGGTTTTTCGGGGCATCCGCCCCGAAAAACCGCGCCGTTAAGTCCCCCCTTTCCCACGGGAAGGGGGGCAGGGGGGATGGGTCTTCTGACTAAATCTGCCCACTACTTCTGTAAAGCTGTACCAGTCTGTGCCGGTTATACGGGCAGTGGGCATAATCTGAGGTTTTTTCGCCCTGTCGCCCACTCATTTTGTCGGCGCGTCGAGTATAGGTTTCTCGACATTGGCGTTTTTTGTGTTGACTTCTGGAGACTAAGAGACTGAGAGATTAAGAGATTTCCAGAGGTCGTCCAAATTTTCGCCAGAGTCGAATAAGTTTCTGTTATCAGTCTCGCGAAAGTTTGGGAATGACACCACCCGTTTTTTTCATGTATTGGCGATATGAGTCACCGAAGGTGTCCAGCATCATTTTTTCTTCGGCCTGCACGCGCAGGATATAAAACGGAATGAAAAAGAGTAAACCAATAGGGCCAGCCAGCCAGTTTTGTAGGAGCAGGATTTGGGCGATGACCCATAACCATTGACTGGCATACATGGGGTGGCGGATATACCCATAGATCCCTCTTGTCTCCAACGTATGATCCTGACGGATTTCCAGTGTAGGCGACCAGTTGGCTTTTAAGTCCCTGTGGGCACGGATGAAGATTAGCACGGCGCCAGCCAGTAGAACGACGCCCAACCAACTCATCCAGGTGGGCAGATGGTAATCGGCAAAATCCAGCCAGTTTGTTACCGAATAGATTAAAGGGATGACGAACATCACCAGGGCTAACAACCCCAACATCACTCTTTCCGTTCGTGATATGCGCTGGTCGGTTTTGGGAGCTGTTTTCCAGGTTTTCTGCAAGGGGGCGCGAATGCCCATTTCGATGAATATCCCTAGCCAATAGATGATTTTGAATATGGTCATGATGATTTTCTCTGGAATCAAGACTCGCTCTTCAGGCCATCAGCGGCTACAAATTCGCCATATTCAGAGGGAATTTCCAGGCCAAACTGCTGGCAGAGAGCTTTCACGTCACGATAGTCGTTTTCGTCTAATTTGTAGCCAGTGTGGAATTGTACCAGCCATTCTGCTGGCACACACTTGACCGGGAATCCATTGATAGCCCCTCTACCTTGGAGTGAAGCGAAAGGGTAGGGCACACCAAAGATATTGTTGCCCTCGGCGTCGAAGGTGCAAGAGTGGAAATCTACCAGATGGCCCTGATCGTCACCCAGGACGAAATTACATTCCCAGGTATCGTCACGCGGTACGTCCATGTAACCGCGTGCTTCGAGCAAGGCCCGGACGCAGGGCATGTCCTGGTGATTCAGGGCGATGTCCAGATCGCTGTGAACGCGGGTTTGCCGCCCCAACAGCGCATCTACCGCCCAACCCCCATCAATGATTACCTCAAGGTTATGTTCCCGGAGCAGTTGCACAAAGGCGATGACATCCGCGGCGGTCATTTGGGGGGTGGGTTTGGGCATGGGAGGGATGGTAGATTGAGAGACTGGAGACTGAGAGATTGGTGTATTGGTTATTCATTGACAATTGGCGATTGACCAATGACCATTTTTTGTCATTCTGTCACCTTGTCATCCAGGTAAGCGTGGCGGAGTTGGGCGGTGAGATCGGTGGTGAGGTTCGCGGCCGCGTTGTCCACATAATCCATCGGAAAATAAAACTCATTCGGGGTCCATTGGTAGGTGGAGCCATCCTGGTAAACGAAGGTGATGTGATAGAGGCGGCGCGGGATACTGCGTACCGTTCGTATCTCATACCCCATGTCAAAGTCTACGATAAACTGCATCGGTTGGGTGTGGGTATGGAGCAGAAACCGTTCGGTCATCTGCGTGGCGGTGAAGACGGTGCGGTAGGGCCACGTCCACAGTACCAGATAGATAAAGAGCAGGCCAAACGGCGCACTGATCAAGCCAAACAGGATCATACCGAGGGGAGCTTCTACCGGGATGGAGCGGGTGATGCCATTCCATATTGCTATTAACCCGAATGCCAGCAGCCCGGCTCCCATGAAGAAGGTGATGAAGGGCACGAGGATTTTCCCTTTCAGGACAAGGGGTAACGGGTGCGTGAGGCGGGCGGCGCGGGCTTGTTGCGCGGCGGGGATGTGGGTCTCGAACGCTCGCATGAGCCGGGCGTCGTCGTTGGCGTATAGCTTGTGCAGGCGGATGGTTCCCTGGACGGTGTGCAGGGTGATGAACGGGTAGGATTGGGTGACGGCGGTGATGGTGGTGTAGGGGATAGTTTTAGTACCAACCCAACGGTGAATAGTGAGGGACGCGGCCGCGAACTCAACCTTTTGTGGTGACGTTGCCAGAGCCAAAAGCCAGTACAGTCCCACCCCCAGCAACGGCCACATCAGGATTAAACCCATCGTTTCGCCTTCTTGCCGGTAAGCCAGCCAGCCGATAAGGGCCAGCCCCCCAAAGGTGAGGCTGGCAAACAGGCTGAAGAAACGAAAGAGGGGCGCGTAGCGGATTTCTGTCATGGCGACTGGTTGAACCAGAGCCAATTGTATAATGAGGTATTTGAAAGTGGTAGTTAGTAACCGTGCGTTATTAAGGACTGGTGCAGCTTTAGTCGCCACTCTCTTTTTGCCCGTGAACTTATTCCTGAACGATTATTGTGGATGCAGGCCCCTCTGAGTCACTGCTCTTTCACCCGATCCAGGACGGGTTTAACGTCAATAATGGGAGTGTTGTCAAAGGCTTCAAGGTCAAGAACTTTGAACCGGGTGGGGCTGGCAATCTCAGCCACACGAACACGATGAATGCCGACCGGGTTGGGTCTATCTTGGGAACGGGTGCTAAACACACCGCGTAAAGGGGCGGTTTGGTCATCGCGTGGATATACCGTTAAGGTAGCACGGTCGGCACGATCCAGCCAGGTCAAAACGAGAACTTCATCGCTTACCTGTATGTCTCTCAATCCTTCCTGAAACGCTGGCTCGAATATGAGCCACGCTTCGGGTGACCCTTCAAAACCCTGTTTCGGCGCGTGTTCACGGTCAACAAGCGGCGAACTGACATGACCAATCGGTTTGAGGGTGAACATAGGGTTCTCTCCTATTTATGAATACCTGTCCCGCCCCTACGCATCGTCTCCAATTGAGAATTGCTGGCATAACATCTTGTTACTTTCTTTGTTCGTTGTTTGCCTTTGTTATTCTCAGTCGTCGATATTGGCCTGGAATTGCGAACACGATTAGGAGTACATCGTTACAACAAAATGAACAATGATGGGGCTTCCATGCGCACGAATGACTCATCCCAAGTGGCGTATTCGCGGCGTTCATAAACCGGCCTAGGTAAGCCGCTTTGTCGTTTCCTATAACGGAAGGGGAGCCTAATTTTTGGTAGGTATCTGGCGATACTGGTTCAATTTGCGAGGGAACATTTCCACATGAACCAGCCAGATAATGACAAGAATGAGCAGGCCAACAAACAAGACGAGATCCATTTTTAAACACCTTTAAAGAATGGGGATTTTGTACTTAGATTAGCGCATTTACAGATGGTTCGCGAGGGATGGATGGGGAACGCGGCCGCGTTCCCCATCCATCATGTTCAGTGCCAGGTTTTATGAACCCAGATGTATCTCAAGCCAATGTACTCCAGCCAGTCCTGCATTTCTGGTAACTGTTCGGCGGAGAGGGGGCCAAATAGTTGTTCGGTACTGAGGGAGAGGAAGCGGGATCGCGGCCGCGCTAAATTCCGCCACACATCCATCGCCGTTTTGCCCAGTGTTTTCAGGTTTGCTGAAGTCACTTTATGAAAATCGGTGTTGTGGGCGGGGGCGATATGCAGGACACTCACGACATCAGCCCCCAACTCTCGTGCCCGTTCCATTTCCTGGGCCAAAAACTGCTGGCGCATCAGTTGGTAGAATGGCTCGTAAAAGAGGTCGTCAAAGTGAGGCAATAACGCTTTGTTGATAGGGCAATCATCGCGCTCGAAGAGGTGCACGTAGATGTGGGTTCGATCTGTACCACTTTTGGCTAATTTAAGCGATGACGGGCTGTATGATTCGGTGTATTTCCACTCAATCAGAACGATTTGTCGTTGGCCGTTTGTGTGCTGGAACATGACCGCCGCGTCGGCACTGGTGCAATTCGCGCCACGGGTACGTTTGCCATTGCGGGAGATTTTTTCGCCCAGGTAATTCTCCTGGCCGATCCACTCAAAGGCGACGTATTGCCCGTTTTCGATGGGGAGCATGGTGTGTAGGGTGGGGAAATGCGGCCGCAACATATCCGCCAGCGCACAAGGTTGATCCGCAAAGGGGAAGAGGAAATTGACACAACACACCTGTGAGTCACACAGGTGGTTGCTGGGATTGCCCTGTATCGCGTCGTGCCACTTGATCTGGTAGGCCGCGAAATAATCCAGGGCATTTTGCCGGATGCCAGGAAAAAGATTCTCAGCCGAATGTTCGCGGGGCAAACAGAAGGGACGAAATTTGGTTTTGTAGAGGCCGTCGGCGCTAGCCGCCTCGGAGAAGGTCGGCGAACTAGCTTTGAACTTTGCCTGTTGACCCTTTTCACTTTCCAGAAATTTGCCCATCGTGAACGTCCTTTGACTTGCCAGTGATTTTTATCACCTACGAAGGGCTATCTGAGGCCAAAGCGATTTTCAGGAACTCATCAGCAGTGATAATGGCAATGCCTTCGTATACCTGTATTGGCAATAAATGACGATGATCACCCGTAACAATGTAATCGCCTGCCCAACAACTGCACATTCCAATACCACATCATCATCTGGACGGCCGAAATGAAAGTCAGCGTCTTGGGGATAGGAATCAAGCGCAAGAAACCAAGTAAGTCTGCGACTGTGTCTGTGACCATTTCCGCCGAGAAATTGAGCTTGCCTTGTAGTTTCTCTGCCAGTTCATCCAAAATTTCACGGCAGGTGACGCCTGTCACACTACCGTCACGGGCCAATTCGACACAGCGGTAGGGTTTGCCTTGCCAGCCAGTGGCAGAAAACAAAATATTGGTGTCAAAGACAACGACATTTGCCATGCCTATGCCTCATGCAAAAGATCGTCCACGAATCGTTCTTTCTCGTCATCTGCCATTTGGTCCCAGTCTCGTCCGCGCTGAAATGCCTGACGCCGCAGTTGGGATTCTGCATAGACCATACGTGCCTTACGCTGACTAAAGGCTTCTTCGGCCAGGGTAAAGAGGGCCAGCCGACGCTCTGTTGGGGGTAGCTGTTTGACAAGTTCGACGACTTGTTCTTTGGTGACAGTTATTGTGGGCATAGTTAATGCTCCTTTTGTTGGTAGGTAACAACCAATGGGGGTGAATTATAGCATGGGTGCAAAGGGGAACATGGTTTACAGGGTGGGGAAATGCGGCCGCAACATATCCGCCAGCGCACGAGGTTGATCCGCGAAGGGGAAGAGGAAATTGACACAACAGACCTGCGAACTACAAAGGTGATTACTGGGATTGCGCTCTATAGCGTCATGCCACTTGATCTGGTGGGAAGCGAAGTAGGCCAGGGCGTTTTGCCGGATGCCGGGGAAAAGATTCTCAGCCGAACATTCACACGGCAAACAGAAGGGTCGAAATTTCGTCTTGTACAGCCCATCTACCCGCGCCCCTTCCGAGAAATGGTTGGCTACTTTGCTTGAAACTTGCCTGGTAAACCTTTTCGCTTTCCAGAAATAAACCCATTATGTTTGCCCTTGTTGATTTCAAACTTGATATGATTGCTCAACTGCTCTCAACGCCTCAATGATCTCATTCAATTGAGTGAGAAGGGACGTAACCACATCTACTTTTTCAACATTGGTTGGTATGTACAAGGGTATAAGAAGCTCATCGTACCTGTGAAACAGCTTTGTTGGCTCTTCCATTTCTAAATGAACAAGTTTTTCTTTTGCGTCCTTGGCGAACACCCATTGTTTTCCCGCTATTTTTTTGATGCCAAACCAGATAGGTGTGGCACGGAGTGACTTCCATAAAGCAGGATTGAATTGAAGCTTACACCCATGTCCGTAAATAGACATGTATCGCCAATAACCCCCACCGGCTGAAGAAGCCCGAAGATTCTTGGTGGATGCGATTTTCTGAGCCACAAGAGTATTTACTATTTCATCTACAATCTCACAATACTGAATGATTCTGGTTCCAAAATCGGAAGTCAGTTCTTCCGAACGTATTGGCAAAAAAGCTTCTTCATCCATTCGCTCACAAAGACCTTGAAGTTGGACTAAATCGGATAACGTCTCAAGGTCGTTTTCTGCTTTTACTGATTCTTGAATATGATGAATGACAGCGTGCCAACTCACTAACGACATGGAGCAGGTTTCATCAATGGACGCAACATAAAAATCCCTTGAAACTTTTGTAGTTGCTTGTGGGTTAAGCTTTGCTTCATGACATCGCCGTAGTAGTTCCGGCCATATCGTTGGAAAACGCCGTGATGGAGCAATAACGATTAATGAACTACCAGCCTCTTTTTGTAACCGGCGTATATACGCGACTGGCTGATTATCCGTTAGACCAGCCCAAAATTTAGCTTCTAAGACAATTGTCAATCGTCCCTGACTGTCTACTCCGATCAAATCAGGAATAGAACCATCTTCGCCTCCACTTTGAGTGCGAAATCTTAATTTATTAGGTAGCTGTACTGCTGTTTGGGATAGATAGCGGACTAGTGATTCTTGGGCAATGTGGGACCGATTGAGAATAAAACTTAGGGCTTCAGTTGCTAGGTTTTCGGGGCTTTTGCTGAAACTAAATGCAAGATGACCAAATAGACTATGGCTCATGTTTTGCTCCGGGGTTTAGCTTAATCTTTTTTCATCCTTTATCCCTTGTTTTGTTGGTAAAGCTGTTCGGCTTCGATGAGTTCTTCGGGGGTGTTGGCGTTGAAGAAGGAGAGGCCGCGTGGGTCGTATTGGCGGATGGTGTCGGGGGGGATGGTGAGGACGTGCAGGTCGTCGTAGAAGCTGATGAGGCGTCTGCGGCCGCGCGCCAACGCCTTCTCCACCGCCGCCAAACACCTTTCCCGGCCATATACTGCGTGCATAGGCTGATAATTCTCTTCCCAAAAGGGCACAACCACATCCGCCTGGGGGGCCAGGCTCAGCAAATGTTCCAGCAGGGGCCGGTTGAGGAAGGGCATATCGCAGGCCACGATGAGCACATGGGGGTACGCGGCCGCGCGTAAGGCCGTCAGCATCCCTGGTAACGCCCCCGCCCCCGGCTCCTCATCCGAGGCCATCGCTAAGTTCAAATAAGCATAGTTTTCGGGAAAATTGGTGGTGAGGATGATTTCATCCCCCAGGCCGCGCACTTTGTCCAGGACATGTTCAATCATGGGTTTGCCCGCCAATGGCACTAACCCTTTGTCCTGCCCCATGCGGCTACTGCGGCCGCCTGCCTGGATGATGATGGAAATCATAAGTGAAGAAGGAGACTAAGAGACTGAGAGACTGAGAGACTATAAATCTCTCAGTCTCTTAGTCTCTCAATCTCTCCCATACCCAAATCCGCCTGAATCAGCGGTATCTTCTCGGCCGTCGCGGCCGCGCCCAAGTCCATTATCATAGCCCCGTGGGCGAAGCGCAGGTAAGTTTTGCCCGAAAGTTGAGGGGTGATGGTGCAATCGGCACTGCGCCAGCCATTGCCGCGCACTAACATTTCCATGGCCGCCAGCCCGCGGTTCAATGGCCCCAGACGGTGACGATTGGACGATTCCTGGAACACATCAATGGCGATCACATAATCGGCCCCCATTTGCCGCACTACGGAGACAGGCACATTGTTGACAATACCGCCATCCCCCAGCAGATGCCCGTTGTGCCAAACCGGGGTGACGATTCCCGGCACGGAACAACTGGCCCGCACCGCTCTGGCCAGGGGGCCACTGTTGATAATAACCTCTTCGCCGGTATCTACGTCCAGCGTAGAGACGGCAAAAGGGATAGCTAAATCGGCAAAATGTAGATCACCTAGCATGTGAATCAGCCATCTCTCTAGTTTTTCAAACGAGACCAATCCCTCGCGGGAAAAGGTGGGTTGGGCAAAGAACGACCAGTTCATCTGCCCGGATAGCTCGCGGATGAGGGGAAGCGGCACACCGGCGGCATAGAGCGCCCCGATGATGGAGCCGACGCTGGTCCCGGCGATGTAATCCACCGGGATGTGCGCCTGTTCTAGCTCCCAAAGGGCGCCGACATGAGCAAAACCCCGTATCGCGCCGCCGCCCAGGGCCAGACCTACTTTTTTACATTGGTGAGGGGAAGTTCCGTTTACTGCTGACATAATACGTGTTGCGTGGTGCGTAGTTCGTATTACGTACTGCTGACGCAACACGCCATACGCAACACGGTATTAAAAATCTACTTCTTTACCGGCAAAGGCGTACCAGAATAGTTGCTCGGTGGCCTCGTTGCCGGGTACACGAGGGGTGGTGAGCATGAAGGCGTCCGCGGCCGCGTTGCCTACCAATAGCGCCATCTGTGTTGCCAACTCGGTCTGGCTAACGGGGTACAGGCTGGTGATGGTGCGGGGCTGGTTGAGGGTCTCTTGCAATTGGCAAATGCGATCTAACAAACTTTGTACGGCCAGCCCATCATTCTCAGAACGGGAAAAATTGAGAAAACGGGCCGCGGCCGCGAGCCGTTCCGCACTCTCATTGGCCGCATAGCGCAGGGTATAAGGCAAAAACATGCCCACCGTGCGCCCATGTGGCGTGTGGTACAACCCACCAAACGCGTGCGCCAACGAGTGAGCAATGCCTAATGAGGCATTGCTCAGGGCAATACCACCCATCGTGGCCGCGTTGTGTAAGGCATCGCGGGCTTCCATGTCCGTGCCATCAGCATACGCCTGGGGCAAATAAGTAAACACCAGCCGCATCGCTTCCAGGGCCAGACCATCGGTGTAAGGGGAATGCCAGGGGGTGATAAACGATTCTAGCGCATGAGCTAACACATCCATGCCCGTATCAGCGGTGATTTGGGGTGGCAATTGTTGCACCAGAGAGGGGTCTACGATGGCAATGTCGGGCATTAGTTCGGGGGAAACCAGGGTGAGTTTACGCTGTTCGGCCTGGATGGTGATGACCGTGCCCATGCTGGCATCGGCCCCTGTGCCAGAGGTGGTGGAGATGGCGATCATGCGGGCCTTGACGTGGGGGCTGAAGGTTTCAAACGGGGTAATGCCTTCGGGGTCGGTTTGCGGCCGCTCATACAAGAACCAGGCCGCCTTGGCCGCATCCAGGCAGGAACCACCCCCCAGGCCAATCACCCATTGCGGCCGATAAGCTAAGAGCTGATCCCTAATCTTGATAATCGTTTCCAGGGCGGGATCAGGTTCTACCTCTGCAAAAATTTGGTAAGCTAACGCGGCCGCATCCAGCCGCGTGGTGATGCGCTCCGCCAGGCCAAGCTGGATGATGTTGGCATCGGTAATGACAAACGCGCGTTCTCCGGTGAGAAGCTCCAGGCGATTGAGGGCATCTTCCCCAAAGACGATTTCAGGGCAACGGAAAGTCCACATGGTAAACGAAGCGAGTAGCGAGTAAGCGAGTAAGCGAGTTATTTGTTGTGAAGGCCCCGCGGGGGGGGGCGGGCGCCCGCGGGCCCCCACGCGCACAAAAAAAAAAGCCCCTAAATGATTATCTGAACGCGCGAGTGGCGGGTCAGCTTTGGCTGATAGCTGACCTGCTGATTAGCTGACTAGCTGATAGCTAACTCACGGCCATTGCGTATTCAGGGCTTTGGCGCAGTTGACCAGTTCGATGGCCGCTTTGGGGGATTTGAGGATTTTAGCCAGGGGGCCTTTGACCTTGAGTTTGCCGGTCATTAGCCCACGAATGGGGTCTAGTTTGCCGCCTACGACCTCTTTCCAGGTAGCCAGAGGGGCGGTGATGGTGAACTCGGAAGGGACAACGGCATCGGCCGAATGGGCTTTGCGGCAATCGCCGTGCCATAAATCGAGGTAAATGTAGATGTCTTTGTTGACCCCTGGCCCACTGACGATGAGACACAGGTCGCCTTCCCACTTCGCGGCCGCGTCCTTATATGCCTTGCTCTTATTCAACCCATCCGCTAGGGCTAACGTCCATTCATTGCTGGCAAAAGGTAATGCCATGTTGTACCTCCCGTGGTGATGAAAATAGAAAAGGGGGAAAATGGTCTAATTGTCAATATTGAAAGAGGCTCCTCGCTAACGGCCAACCGCCAGCGGCTAACCGCCAACGACCCTCATTATAACATTACTCCCGTTTTCTTGTAGGCATTCTACACAGCGTTTATAATCCATTCCTGACGCAACGCATTACGACATTTCCCCTGGCACCTGGGTGGGCACATTATGGTTATTATTAAACGCTATCCGAACCGCAAGCTGTACAATACCGAAACGAAAAAATATATCACCCTGGATGGCATCTCGGATTTGATCCGGGATGGCGAAGAAGTTCAGGTTTTGGATCATGCGACGGGTGAAGATTTGACAGCTCTGACGTTGAGCCAGATTTTGTTTGAGCGGGAAAAGAAAAGTTCCGGTTTTTTGCCCCATTCGGTGCTCACCGGATTGGTCAAGGCTGGGGGGGAAACGTTGGCTTCGTTGCGCCGTTCATTGGCTTCACCACTCAACTTGCTGTATCAGGTGGATGAAGAGATCAATCGCCGTATTACTGCGTTGGTAAAAGATGGGGCGTTGAGCGAAGATGAGGCAGAGGTCTGGCGGGATAAATTGTTGGGCGTGGATGATGACGGCCCCGCGGCCGCGACCATGACCGAGGCTGATGTCCAGGCCTTATTTGCCCGGCATGGTATCCCCAGCCGCCAAGACCTGGAACGCCTAGAAGCTCAGCTCGAAGCCTTATCCAACGCGCTCGAACAACTCATTTGATCCACACTGCTTTGGGGCCACCTGTATGCTCAAGATCAACGGCACTGCCAGATTGTCTTTTACGTTCCCTGCCGACTGTAAAACCACCTTTATCTACTTCAGCGATATGCACCGGCTGGTTAGCCATTTGCGTTACATTGATTTGATCGCCGAATACCCCGGTCAGCAATATCGGCTGTATTACGAATCCAGCGAACTTAACGCTTATAGCATCCACGTCCTGTGTGACGTGGGTATAGACATAAGCGACAAGTACAACAGTATTCGGGTGTACCCGGTGCAAAGGCCAGAACCGACAGAAAACCGGGCCACGATGCAATCTACGTATGGCCTGGGTTTTTATAGCAGTGAAGCCCATTTTTTTGATGTAGGGGGTGATCAGACCCGCATCGAATACAAATTATCTCTGCACGCCGATTTGCCCCGCCCCAGCAGTATGCGCCTCATGCCCCACCGGGTGGTGGACAAAATTGCCCAGGGCATCACCAACAAACGCATCCGCGAAATAGCCGAAGGGTTCATCACTGATTCGATTGCCGCGTTCCCCGTCTGGCGCTCCCAAGAATTTCAGCCGGGCTAATCGTAGGCAGAACCTTCCCCCTCAATTTCCTGCCGTTGCCAATGAATATCCGCCAATTCGCCACGGTGAAAACTGGCGGGCGCAAGAACGCAAGTAACATCGTGCCAATTCGTGTAATTCGGGGCAAAACCTCTTTGATTCTGGTTTGTGCAGCAGTGGCCGCGTTGGGAACGTCGAAGATGAAGCCAATCTTGATGGGATTATCCGGGTCGGGGTTAGCCTGGCTCCGACGCTTCGTGTTCCATCTGGTAGCGATGAAAATTGTATAGGTTGGCATAAGTCCCATTCAGGTTGAGAAGCTCCTGATGACTGCCGCTTTCCACAATGCGCCCTTGCTCCAAAACGAGGATGCGGTCGGCCATGCTGACGGTGGAGAAGCGGTGGGAGATGAGGATGGTGGTGCGGCCGCGAGCCAATTCTCTAAACCGTGAAAAAATATCATGCTCCGCTCGTGCATCCAGGTTAGAGGTGGGTTCATCCAGCACCAGCAGGGCCGCCTGCCGGGCAAAAGCCCGCGCCAGGGCGATCTTCTGCCATTGCCCCCCCGACAAATCATAAACGCCAAACATCCGCCCCAATAGCGTGTCATATTGCTGAGGCATGGCGGCGATCATATCGGCTACGCGGGCCTGTTGGGCCACGCGCTGTATTTCGGCCGGGTCATCCAGCAGACGCCGCCAATCGCCATAGGCGATATTTTCGGCGGCGGTGGCTTCATATTGGTTGAAATCCTGGAAGACGAAGGAGAGATGCCGGTGTAGTTCGCTGAGGGGTACTTCGTCAATGTCTATGCCATCAAAACAGACGCGGCCGCGATCCGGCGTAAAAAGTCCGGCAATCAGTTTCACCAGGGTGGTCTTACCGGCCCCGTTTTCGCCCACCAGGGCTACCGTCTCCCCCGGGTTGATGTGCAGGGAGAGGTCGGTGATGACCTGTTTTTGGGTTCCGGGGTAGGTGAAGGTGAGGTTTTCGATGGTGATGGCCCCGTGCCCCGGTAGTTGCAGGTGAGGATCACGGATGTGCCGCGGCCGCGGTTGCACCTGGAAATAATCACGCAAATTAGTGATATACAGGGTTTGCTCCAACATCAGCGAGGCCGAAGCCACCAACCCTTCCAACGTGCTCCGCAAGCGCAGGACCAGGGCCGTATACACCGTCACATCCCCTACCGTCAGCGTTCCGGTTAGCACCTGGCCCAAAATCCGCACAAAAACGGCATAAAATAGCACCACCGAAGCCAACAGAAACAAGACATTGCCCCGCCACTGCTGGCGGAAAATCGCCCGGTCTTCGTCGCGGAAGCCGGTTAACAAACGGTTGTATTTGTCGAGCAGGTAGGGGGCTAAATCCAGCAATTTGATCTCCGCCACGGAACCCCGGGTGGTGAGTTTGCCCATAAAGTAGCGCATCCAGCGCGACCGGGTGACGCGCACATACTCTTTGCGGAATTGCAGGCGGGCCAGCCACCATTGGAACAGGCCATAGGGCACGACCAGCGGCACAAAAGCGACCACGATCAGGGGTTCAATGGCGATGAGAATGACGGTTAGGGAGATGATCTGGATGCTGTTACTCAGGGTGTTGATCATCTGGCCGACAAAATTATTGAAGTGCAGGGCCGGATTTTGCCGCGCCCGTTCCATCATGTCGTGGAATTCACTGTTCTCGAAGTAGGCCAGGTCTAACGCGGCCGCGTGTACCAAAATGTCATTACTCAGCCGGATATTCAGTTCGGCCAGCAGGCGGCGACTGACATAACTTTGGGTGGAGCCAATCAGGGCCAGGACAAACATCACCGCTAAACCGGCTATCAGCCAGGGCCACAACGCCCCCAACGACCCATCGGTTTGATCCAGGCTGGCGATGAGGGCGTTCACCAATTCACGCCCCACGAAAGCCTGCACAGCGGGCAAAAGGCTCTGCAATAGGGCCAGAGTTAACGTGCCAAAGGTCAGCAGGCGGTTGGTTTGCCAGGTGAAGCGCAACGCCCAAAGGCCATTGCGCCCCAGTTGGCGGAGGCTGGTGTGGGGAATCAGGGGTTTGTTCATAACTGAGTTCACGGAAAGAAGCCACGAATTTCACGAATTAACACGAATTTTTCTCTGCTAACTTGGCGTTCTTTGCGCCTTTGCCTGAGTTATTTTCAGGTGGATGCCGTTTGGCGACAGCGGTTCTTTTTCCGTAAGCGTTGGGTGGCTTTTATACCGTACCGTGGCTCCGTGTGCCGTACTTTGGCGAAAATTGGTTTCACTTTATCATTAGGATCATGATTAACCAACCAACGTTACAGGTTCAAGATATTTTACGCCCAACCCACGTGGAAGTGAATTTGGCCCGGCTGACGGAAAATTATCAGGCCATACAACAACGAGTGGCCGCGGCCGCGATCATGCCCATCCTCAAAGCCAATGCTTACGGCCACGGCCTGGTAGAGGTGGCCTTGCATCTACAAAAACTGGCCGTGCCCTATCTGGGTGTGGCCTTTCTGGAAGAGGGCATCATGCTGCGCCAGGCGGGCATCCAGACCCCCATTTTGGTCATGGGCGGCATCATTGGCAATCAGGTTCCCCTGTTTTTGCAGTACGATTTGACCCTGACGGCTTCATCGGTGGAGAAACTGACCCAAATTGAGCAGATGTCGGCCCAAATGGGGGTGCGGGCCAGGGTTCACCTGAAAATTGACACGGGTATGGAGCGGATTGGGGTGCATTATTACAGCGCTGGGGAGCTTTTGCACGCGGCCGCGGCCAGTTCCCATTGTGAAGTGGAAGGCATCTACTCCCATTTTGCCAACAGCGACAGCCTTGATTTGAGTTCGGCGCAGGTGCAGTTGGCCCGGTTTATGGCGGTGCTAGAGCAGGGGGAAGCGGTGGGTTTGCGGCCGCGGTTCCGCCACATCGCCAATTCCGGGGCCATCATCCAACTGCCAGAGAGCCACCTGGACATGGTGCGTCCTGGTCTGCTGTTTTATGGCGTCTACCCGGATGAGGCCTTGCCCCATACCGTGCCCGTACGCCCGGCGCTCACCTGGAAATCGCGGGTGGTCTATTTCAAGGTGGTACAACCCGGCCATCCGGTCAGTTATGGCTCCACCTGGCAGACAGATCATGCGGTGCGGCTGGTCACGGTTCCGGTGGGATACGGCGATGGTTATTTTCGGGCCATGTCGGGGCAGGCTGAGGTGCTGATTCGCGGCCGCAAATATCCCGTCGTGGGGCGTATCTGCATGGATCAGCTCATGGTCAATATTGAGATGGAGACGGCTTACAATGGGGATGAGGTGATTTTGCTGGGGGAGACAGAGGGGCAAGTTATTTCGTGTAACGACCTGGCCCGTTGGGCGGGTACGATTGCTTATGAGATTTTGACCAACATCAACACCCGTGTGCCTAGAATTTATGTGGCGTAAAAGGGGGTAAGCGTTCAGTCGGATTCGTTTATCCGCCCGGACCGCCCGGCCGTAAAACGGGCCGGGCTATACCTACAAAGGCCGTTGGCCTGGCGTTTTAGCCCGTAGGGCTTGGTATGTTTAGCCCGGCGGTTTGACCGCCGGGCGGACTAACTGAACGCTTACAAGGGGGGATAGTGGGCAGGGGGTTGGGGGTGGGTTTTCAGGCGAGTCACCGTTCACTGCCACCGTAAACGCGGCGAATCTGGCCCAGGGCGGCGAAGGCTGATTCGACCACTTCGGTGCTGGGGTCGCGCAGGGCATTTTGCAGGGGGCCAACGGCTTCTTTTGCCGCTAAGTGACCGAGGGTGAGCGCGGCCGCGGCACGCACCGAGTTTTTTGGTGCCTGACGTAACATACCCAGGAGAAGGGGGAGCAAATCCGGATCATCATCCGGTTGCGGGTCGGCCCATTCCGTCAGCCAGGGCACATTGGTTGGAGCCAGGGGCTTCCAGGGGGATGGTTCGTTGCGCGCTAACAGTTCCAGGCGGGCTTCCTGGGCGGCCGTGCGCACAATCCACTCCTTGTCTTGTTTCTCCACCTGGGCGAAGGCTTCGACAACCCACATCTCATTGAGCTGGCTCAGACCCCAGATGGCGGCGCGCCGAACGGTAAGGTCTGTTTCATGCAGGGCTTCTTTGAGAATATCCCACCCCTCACCCCTGTTCCAGGCTAAGGCCTCAGCCACCGTCTGGCTTAAATGTTCATCGGGACCAACCAGGGCGGAGAGGAGTGGCCTTTCTGTGACCGGTTCGCCTGACCAGGCCATCGCCCACATAACGGCCCGGCGCACCTCTACTGTTTGATCTTTGAGCATTCTGTCCCACAAATCTAGCACCTTTTCTGCCCCTAGCAGGGGCAGACAGAGAACGGCCATTTCGCGCAAAATGGGATCAGGCCGTTGCAGAAGTTGTTGCCAGAAGACTCGGGTGGCTATATCGCGGGTGAGGGCCATCGTCGCCATAGCGCGCAGGCGCAACAGCATCGGCAGTTCATGTTGCAGGACCATTTTGCCCAACTGAACCAGGAGTTGCCGCTTCCATTCTTCGTTTTCTTTGACTTCAGGCAACCAGGACGCCAGATGGAAGAGGGCATCGTACCAGGGGGCTTTGTCTTTTTGTTCCAGCAAATGGGCGGCCAACGCCTGACCCCCTTTTTGACCCACATAAAAGCGTAGCACCTGCCGCCATTCGGGGTCGTCTAATTTTTGGCGGAGCAGGGTGGTGCTGTCGGCCTGGGCCAGGTACGCGGCCGCGAAAAAATCACGCCATAACCCCAACCGGAAACTGAGCCGGTTATCCGACCACTGTTGCAGGACACCGCATTTCAAGGAGAAGGATTGCCATTGAGACAGGACATTCCGTTCATTGATCTGATCCATCAGGGCAATTTCGGCTACCAGCGAGGCCACGGCGGTGGCGGGCAGAGCAAATTGGCGCTTCTCCACCAGCCGGAAGGCCATGGTTTGCCACACTTTTTTGGCGAAGGGTATCAACCAGGGTGGTGTTTTGCTCTCACTATTGAGGCGGGTGTCCCAAAACTGGGTCAATAGATCGGCCTGTTGGCGCGGCCCCTCTTTTTTCTGACTGATGAGGTAATGGCGCAGGCTGGTTTCCAGACTATTTTGCCCACTGGCCCAATAGGCGGAGAGGGGAAAGGTCTGGCTTTTGGCTGCGTTGCCATGCCACTGTTGGCTGTATTTTTGGGTTTGGCCCACCCGCCAGGGTAGGAGTAAGGTGGGGCTGAATTGCAACTCACATAGGAAGCTGTAATCACGCAAGGGCGCGGCCGCGATGAGTTGTATCGCCGGGTAGGTCGTGAGCAATTGGGTCAACCATTGGCTGGCCGTGTCACGTTCAGCGCCGACTAAATTGTCCCAGCCGTCCAGGAATAGGCTGGCCGTACCTTTTTGCATAGCCTCACGCAAGAAGCCATCCAGGCCGGTTTTGCCCAGTGTGCTGGCGCGATTTTGCATGGCCTGAAGGAGAGGTTGAGCGGGATCGGTTGCGGCCGCGGTCAAATCCATCTCCGCCAGGTGAACATACACCGGTACTCGGCGCCGCAGAAAAGCCAGCGGGTGATCTTCACCTACCGTGGCCGCCAGATAAGCGCTGCTGGTGAGCACCATCGTTTTACCGGCACCCGGTTCGCCCATCAGGGCCACACGTTGACCATTTAGGAGAACTTGCCCCAGGGAGATAAGGGGCAACGAAGGGTGAGCCACATGGCTGGCTAAGGCGGGCCATAGGTAAAAAAGTTGCTCTGGCCCATTGGTGCGCAGTTGAGTGACATCGGTGAGGATGGCCGGGGCTAAAAAGTGGGGTTCCACAAAAATCTGGGGCAGGGTAAAGGTGGCCCCCCAGAGATGATGCCGCTCCAGATAAGTCGCCACGTCGGCCCGGTAGCGGCTATCAATGCCGGAGCGCACCCATTGTTGGGTTTCTTGCACACGGCCAGACATGCGGGTTTGCCACCGTTTCAGCGTGGGCAGAATCTTTTGCCAGCCCAGAAAAAGCAGGAAACCTAAAACCAAACCAAGCAGGATGGAAGGCCAATCGGGTCGCCAGCGGAAATTTAACTGTGCCAAAAGGGGCATAAAAGGGGTCATAGCTGATTCACTTTGTGGGTTAGGGCCAGAAGTTGTTGATGAACGGCCTCAATCTGGTGGCGTAGCGTTTGCACATCCTGACGGAGCCGGGTCTGGTTGGTGGTTTGTCCCTCGGTTTCTTGCGCCAGTTGGTGGAGAACGTGCAAATATTGGCTGTTGATGGCGATGATGAGGTGGTTGATCTGGTTTTGTTGTTGGCGCAGGGGCCGCACATAAGACTCAGTTTCGAGGCGGTTCCAGGTGGTGCGCAGGAGGGTGATGAGTGGGCCAATGAAGGGCAGACGGGAAGAGAAGGGCCGCGGCCGCACCTCGGCCCGCTCCTTTTGTTGTTTCAGGGTAGCTTCAGCCAGCGCCGCATGGGGCGACTGCCAGGCCTGGTTCTTGAGTGCCTGTAAAACCGACTGAATCTGACTGGTTTGGGTTTCGCTGAGGGTGGAACCACCATCTCGTCGCCTGGCTTGTAGAATGGCCGGTAACTGGTTGAGGATAATTTGGTACGCATCCGCGGCCGCGTGCCGTTCCAACAAACTGCGTGTAGCCAGCCACTTTTCTTCCGCCGGGAAGGTCGTGGCAATAAGTTGCTCCGGGGGCAGGTGTTTGAGGAGAAAACGCCAGCGGCCGCGGTGGAAATTGCGCCAGTAACGGGGGGTGTTTTTGCCGGTTAACACCGATTCCAGGTGAACCAGCCGGGCCTGGGGCGCCACGACCACCCGCAAACCCGCCCGACGGATGCGCTCGCACCAGTCGGCGTCTTCATAGTAGAGAAAATAGCCTTCGTCCAGGAAGCCTACGTTACTGAGGAGAGACCGGCGAAACGCCGCGGCCGCGGCAATGACATACGGTACATCCTTCATCGTTTCGTATTGCCCTTCATCATGCTCTAGATGGCCGATGTGTCCGGCTAGCCCCTGCGGCCAGCGGATGATGCCCCCCACATGCTGGAGCCGCCCATCCGGGTAAAACAGCTTACAGCCTACCATCCCCACATCCTCTGACGCCACCAGTGGGTGAATGATGTGCTGAAGCCAATCTGGTTCCACCACCACATCCGGGTTCAGCAACACCACCAGCGGGGTATCCACCTGGCGCAAGGCCGCATTGTTACCCCCCGCGAACCCCAAATTCCGATCTAGAGCAATAATTTTTACCTGGGGAAAATGGGAGCGCACATATTCCAGCGACCCGTCTGTTGACTGATTATCAACGAGCCAGACCTGGAAAGTGGGGCCTTGTTGGGCTAAAACAGATTGTAAGCAGGCAGAAAGATAGGGCTGGGCGTTCCAGTTGAGAATGAGGATAGTAACTTGCGGAGCCGATTCCATAGACCTTGCGGACTATACCCGACACGGTGACAAAGCGAGAGGGCGACAGGGCGAAAAACCTCAGATTATGTCCGTTGCCAGTATAAAATTAGAAAACTGTGATGCGTATAAAGGTTGACACGAGACTTTAGCCCGGCAGAGCAGCTAAAGCGTAGTTGTTACCGGACTATCTGGGGCAAAAAGAGACGATCCGGATTGACCAATACAAACCCATTAATGAAGTTATCTTGTTCGTTGGTTTCCGGAATTTGATTAGTGGCATCTATGCGGCCATAAAACGTATGACTTCCCGTGGCTAAGCCACTCCAGCGAATAGTTGCCACCATATTGTCACGGACGCACCCTTCGACCCCGGACAGGGTGGCTGTACCAATCAGACCGGTGTGATTGGGATTGGTGTATAGACTGACATTGAAACTGCCGGTTGCCTCGGTGTTGCCGTTGTTCATAACCTGGATATGAATGTCTACCGTGTCATTGTTTATTTGAGTGGTGTTGTATTGATACGGAAACAGGTTGACATTGAGCGTTTGTGGTGTGACCAGATTACGATGTTGTTGCCCAATGGGCGATAGGGCATTGATACTACCTGCGGGCAGACTGGTGTAATTACTGTTCAGCAAGTTGCTCACATCACCGGTGCTATTGACCCACATTTTGTACCAGAGCCATTGGTGGACCAGGCGTCCCCCATCAGCCGAATAACCGAGATTGGGATCCCGGCTTTCTGGACCGTCCAGGTAGTTGAAGGTTTGTTGCATGAAGGTGCTGACTCGTTGGGGGGTGAAACAATTGCCATATTCGTCCTGGATGAAACAGGAACCCCCAGGGTCTAAGATGTAGGGGTACAAGACAGAAAATTCAGTTAGCAAGAGTGGTTTTTCTTGTTGACCATGTTCTTTGAGCCATTCGCGCATGTTCACGACTTGCTGTTTGAAGGTGGGCATGTCGGTGTGTTCAGCGAAGCAGTAGACATCATTGGCGGCGCACGCGGCCGCGCTACCACCACTTTCACGCCGCCAATTGCTAAAGGGACGGTTGGGCGGTTCGTTCACACCAAGAGGTATATTGGCAATGCCATTGGGGGTAACGCCATCGGCCATGACTTCGGGCAAAATGTACAGGTGGAACGTCCAGACATCCACCGGCATGGGGTGACCAAAGGCTTCCAGGTAAGCATCCCATACCAGATCGAGGTAAGCCAGGCGAGCGGGAGTAACCTGGACTAGCGCCGCCACGGCAACTTGGGCTGATGGGTCCCGTTGTTTGATGAAATGGTACACATCGTGGTAAGCGATGGCGTAGATGTCGGGATAGATGTCGCCCTGGCCGACACGCTCAATTTCGTTGCCGACCACCCATAAATGACCAGGGTTGGCATCTACAACCGCGCCCAATTCGCTCTCGGTGAGGGCTGGGCCAACAGTAAAGCTGGGCAGGTAAATGGTGCCGTTCTTGTTTTGATGGATGGTAATAAACTGAACGAATTCGGTATCGGGAATAGCGGAACTGGCGGTACCAAAGTTGATGTACCAACCCGCGCCCACGGT
This sequence comes from Candidatus Trichofilum aggregatum, assembly GCA_016716885.1. Classification (GTDB taxonomy): domain Bacteria; phylum Chloroflexota; class Anaerolineae; order Promineifilales; family Promineifilaceae; genus Trichofilum; species Trichofilum aggregatum. Next base: position 44,898 of record JADJUV010000004.1, read on the forward strand.
GGGCAACCATGCCGCTTGATCATAGTCCGCGGCCACGCCGTAGCGGCAGTTGGTGCTACCGATGAGGGATGAGGTGGGCGGAATTTCTGGCGCGGCCGCAAAGGTGGAGTTGGTCAACCGGTTGGCGATGGGGTTAGTGAGGGCAGAGGTTAAACCAGTGTTGTGGTAAGTCAGGAGAAAAGCAAGCAGGGAAAAGCTCAGGACAAGGAAGGCAATATATAGTACGCGGCCGCGCCGCATAACCCCATCATTCATCAGATAACCTCGTGTTGATAAATTGAGTAAACACCCACTACGGCGCTGGCATATAAACGGCGAGATAATGGTTGGTTTTTCAGACTATCCTTCTATTTCACCCCAGTGATTTAGTGAAGCGACTTTGCAGAACGTTGCTTCGGCCAGAAAGGCAATAGTGGATGGTCACTAAACGCTCGTAACAGAGCCATTATAGACGGATTGGGGGTCAGTGACGAATGGGGGGAGCGCTCTGGTGGCCTAACTTCTCAGCAACTGCTCAGGGTTATTTCACCATAAACTCACGAACGGGGGTTATTATTTTTCCTGAAGTCGCCAAACAACCAATCAGCCCCGATCTTCCCTCCTGGATCGGGGCTGACTGGTTTTCCGGGGTAGAAAAGGGCCCCCGTTTCTGACAGTTATAGATAGGGCGATTCTTCGCCAGCCTGAGGGAAGTGGGTAGACTAAAAGGAGAGAGAGACCGCCCCGCCCTCCCCCCCCCCCCCCCTAAGGGCAATGGAGAAACGCGATGACGATGAAGCCCCTGATTGGAACACCCCTCAAGCGATTTTTGCGTGATTATAAGCGTGAGCAAACCACGTCCCATGACCTGATAGCCGTACTGCAAAGCGTGGAATATCCGGCCAATGTCGGTTCTATTTTTCGCCTGGCGGACGCGGCCGCGCTCACCGAGTTAGTCCTCACCGGCATTACCCCCACCCCCCAATGCCACCATCGAAAAGTAGGTCGGGCCAAAAGCTTGCGTGTGCCCTGGCGTTATGAGCCTGAAGCCACCACTGTTTTATCCCAGTTAAAGGGGCAAGGTTATCAAATCGTCGCCATTGAACTGGCGGAAAAGGCTGTGCCTTACCACACTTTTGTCTACCCCCAAAAGACATGCCTGGTGGTAGGACATGAGGATCATGGCATTACCAAAGCCACGTTGGCGCTGTGCGATGCCGCCGTTTTTTTGCCCATGTACGGTAAAGGGCTGTCATTGAATGTCCATGTGGCCCTTAGCGTGGTGGTTTACCACATTCTTCATCAGCCTACCGGTTCATAAACTTGTGATAGTTCCAGCAAACCCGTCTTTGTTTGTGGTTTGGGTATAACCGTCACCTGATTCCACCCCCATTCTTCCAGCCCTGGCATAACATGATAAGCGGTTAAATCCATTTGTAGCGGTGTGACGGAGACATGCCCCGTGGCTAAGGCTCCCACGTCGCTGCCATCTTCGGGGACTCCGGTAGGGGAATCGCCGCCAATCCAATAGTAAGCGCGGCCGCGAGGGTCCAGGCGCTCATCAAGCCGATCCCGGTAGACGCGTAACCCTTGTCGTGTCAATTGCATCCCCTGTATTTCTTCAAGCGGCAAATTGGGAATATTGACATTGAGAAAGACCCCTTTGGGCAATCCTCGTTGGATGACCATGCGGGTGATGAGGCGGGCTACGCGTGCGGCCGCGCTGTAATCAACCATTTCATGACCATGTTTACCGGCATCCAGGGAGAAGGCGATACCGGGAATGTGCCAGATGATGCTTTCCATCACCGCCGTGACTGTTCCTGAATAGGTGACATCATGACCCAGATTTGCCATGGGGTTGATGCCGGAAACTACCAGATCGACAGGTTCCGGTAAGAACCCCATGACCGCCAGGGCTACACAATCTGAGGGCGCACCATCACAGGCGTAGGCGGGTGTGCCATCAGCCAGGGTGACTTCTTGTACGCGCAAGGGGCGATCCAGGGTTTTGACGTGGCCCCGCCCCGACCAATTGCGATCCGGAGCGACGATAGACACGCGGCCGCATTGCCGCATCACCTGGGTTAAAGCCAACAAACCAGGGGCATGAACCCCATCATCATTTGTTACCAAAATGTGCATATAATTTCCTTATTGTTTTTTGGACTGCGATAGCGATCACTATGAAGTGAAACTTTTTCTTGAAAGCTGAGCAACAGCTTATGTCTGGGACGTTAAGAAGCGTTTAAAGCGGCGTTATGCTTTGATGTTTGGTCGAAGTTTGGCCTTTGGTTTGCTTGTCAGGGTAGGGGTATTTACGGTATACTTCCCTCATTAATGTGTGCGGGGTATTACAACAATACTTTTCGCCACACCCCATTTGTTGAACAAGCCTGCTATCGTAAACGGTATTATAAGTTCCCACTTTGAGCGTATCCTACTTTCAAAGCCTGGGTCTGGGAGAAGGGATTATGCGAGTTTCCTGCTTGCAAGAGAATCTGGCTAAGGGATTGAGCATTGTAGGCCGGGCGGTCAGTACCCGCTCTACCTTACCCGTGTTGGCTAATGTGCTGTTGGGCACAGACAACGGTCGTTTGAAGCTCTCGGCGACTAATTTAGAGATTGTGATTACTTGTTGGATTGGGGCCAAAGTGGAAGACGAAGGAGCCATTACCATTCCCGCCCGCACCTTTAGCGATTTGGTGAATTCTCTGCCGCCAGAACGGGTTGATCTGGAGTTGAACAAGTCAACGCAAACGATTCACCTGGCTTGTGCCCGCACGGAGGCCAACATCAAAGGCATTGATCCCCAGGAATTCCCCCTCGTCCCAGAAGCCAATGGGCAGGATCGGATCAGCATTGCTGCGCCGTTGTTCAAGGAAATGATTCAGCAGGTATCGTTCGCGGCCGCGACAGATGATGCGCGTCCCATCTTAACCGGTGTATACACCCAGTTCGACAAAAACCAGATAACCATGGCCTCCACCGACGGCTTTCGCCTCTCCGTGCGTACCGGTGAACTCGTCAACCATGTGGAACGCCCTCTCTCCATCGTCATTCCGGCTCGCGCTCTCACCGAAGTAGCCCGGGTGATGAATGACAGTCTGGAAACAGTTCACATCTCCATGCCTGGCGGCCGCAACCAAATTGTCTTTGATATGGAAAGCGTCGTTCTGGTCTCCCAACTCGTGGATGGCAACTTCCCCGATTACCGCCCGGTTGTGCCGGGTCGGCATGTCACCCGTACCGTTTTAGGTACCGCGGACTTCCGCAAAGCCTGCAAAACAGCCGACATTTTTGCCCGTGAAGCCAGTAACACCGCCCGTGTGCGCGTTGAGCCGGGCAACGAAATTATGCCCGGTTACGCCACTATTTCCGCCACCAGCACCGAAACCGGTGACAACGTGGCCCAAATTGACGCCAATGTTCAAGGTGATGCCATCGAAATTAACTTCAATGTCCGGTTTATGTCGGAGGTGTTGGGGGTTATTGATACGCCGCAGGTGGCGCTAGAAACGACCACATCCCTGGAACCTGGGGTGATCAAGCCCGTCGGCAAAGATGGCTTTTTGCATATCATCATGCCCATGCAGTTTGGTCGCTAAATGCATAGATGTTCAGATAATCATTTGGAGTTTTAGTTCGTAGTGACCGCTTTAGCGGGCTGACGCCAGCCCGCTAAAGCGGTCACTACAAAGCGATTCAAGAGAACAAAAAAAGGGTACTCGTTACGAGTACCCTTTTTTTGTTCCTGGTCAGATTGGTTCACGCTTGAAACGTGAACCAATCTAAACGCGTGTAACTAATTTTGTGGGCGTCGCACAACCATGACAGCTCCAGCCAGTAAAACCAGGCCAGTCATGAGCGCCACCAGGATGAACGAGCCAGATGTCTGACCAGCAATGCTGCTCAAGGATACATCGGTGGGTAAACCAGTAACAGTCGCTGAGGCGGTAGCTGTTGCGACGGTATTGGTGCCACTGATATACGCAGTCCACAAGGCATCATTGGTGATGGTGTCGGTCATCAGCACATAGGATTCGGTGATGAAGGCCGAGGCACTGGGAACCAGTGTGTAAGCGAATCCGGGGCCAATCACAGTGCCCAAGACACTGTCCGTCAATGTGTGATGAGTCAGGGTTACATTGCCGGTATTTTCTACTGTGTAGCAGTAGTAAACGGTGCTACCGTAATCCACAGAGATGGAAGTGGTGGTGGCACAACTATTGGCGTCTGTACCCACGGTTTTGGCCAGGGTAATGGCGGGCGCTTGCGGTGTATTAACTGAACCGATGACCATGAAGGGGAACCCTTGTACTGCCCCTGAACCTGCATCAATGGCACTGCTCCAGGTTCCAGCACCCGGATCATATTGAAGGCCATTCCCTGTGGTGGTTGTACCGAGAATACTGATGGGCGGGACCCACGGGCCGGAAGCCAGTGAACCACCCGTCTGCCAGTCTACCCAATACGTTCCAGGAGGGAGAACGAGGCCAGCCGTGGCTGTATTAGCCATAGTTGGCCGATTTGTCGCTAATAGGTCTGTATCAATAACACGGTAGAGATTGGGCCAGGTTGTGGAAGCCAGCCGGTTGGTGGTGGTGTCACCAAAGATAACGGTTCCACCTGCATTGGGCGCGCCATTCCAGATGCGGAAATTGACATTGTTAATCGTAGAGGTTGTTGTGGACCCTGTTTGGTAGGCATAGAAGACAATATTGTCTACCTGCCAGCCCGCTGGATCTGTGACCGTGAATTCATCGGCTACACGGAAGCCAGTGGTTAAGGCATGACCAAATCCATAAGTGCCTAACCCAATGGCAGTTTCCAAAGAACTAGCATCAGCACCACCCGCTCCACCTGCGGGGTGGGTGATCAGGGGGCCATTGTCATAAAGAACGCTACCGGCCGGGACAAAGGGTGCACCTGGCTGGGCAACAGGTCCTGGCGCGGCCGCGCCAGGACCATCACTGGCTAATTCTGCGGCTGGTGTACCAGAACCAGCCATAACCCCTGTTACGGTTAAAGCAACGAGTATCAACAGCAACCATAAAGATTTCCAATACGTTTTCTTCATTTTAACCTCCTAGGTATGTGTCTAAGCTTCCTTAGTAGAAGATAAGAGAGCGATCATTAGTATATAGTAACTCCGTACTAGGGCAAAAATTCAGTTTGAAAGACTCGGCCAGGTAAACCAGGGCCGATCAGATAATCATTTGGGGTTTTGGTTCGTAGTGACCGCTTTAGCGGGCTGGTGTTAGCCCGCTAAAGCGGTCACTACAAACAAAATCTTTTTCTTGAAAGCTATAGATTGTTTTCTTGTTCGCGGCAAAAAAAATGATATGAACCGATTTTTTACAACAAAAAGGGATACTCGTTAACGAGTATCCCTTTTTTATACCAGGTTTATTGGTTTACTTTCTAGATGTGAACCAATTCTAGACCCGTGTGATTAACTCTGTTGACGACGACCAACCATGACGGCTCCAGCCAGCAAAACCAGACCGGCCATGAGGGCCACCAGGATGAACGAACTGGATGTCTGCCCTGCAATGCTGCTTAAAGACACATCGGTAGGCAGACCGGTAACAGTCGCTGAGGCGGTTGCCGTTGCGACAGTGTTGGTGCCACTGATATACGCAGTCCATAAGGCATCATTGGTGATGGTGTCGGTCATCAGCACATAGGATTCGGTGATGAAGGCTGAGGCACTGGGGGCCAGGTTGTAGACAAAGCCAGGGCCAAGCACGGTACCCAGGACGCTGTCAGTTACGGTGTGGTGGGTTAGGGTTACATTGCCGGTATTTTCCACTGTGTAGCAATAGTAAACGGTGCTACCGTAGTCGGCGGAAATGGAAGTTGTGGTGGCACAGCTAGCCGGATCCGTACCCACTGTTTTGGTCAGAGCAATGGAAGGTAAGCCAGCAGATGCTTCATTACCAATGACATTGATGACAATATGCATATTGGGGAAGCCAATTGACCCTGTCGCAGCAGGTTGGGAGAGACCACAATCAGCTGCACGCAAATAGCTGGGATCGCTCTGGCCAGCGGCGTTAGACCCAATAAAGAAAGAGTTGTTAGCAGCCTGTCCATTGGGTGAGAAGACTTCAACCACCAAAATGCCATTGGGAGGCACTGTGCCGTTAACAAGCGAGGTGTAAATTGTCCCACTTTGACTAGAGATGTTATCGGTTGTGTTGCCAATAGCTGTTAAGTTGGCAAGTGTGAAAGCACCATTCAACGTGTATAGCCTTACCTGTATGGGTTGGGTGGTGGCGCTGGTCGCTTGTTCTATACCATATTGTACTGCTGTCACGTCAAATGTATCGACGATACCAAAGTCGTTGGCCAAATCAAACACGCGATAGTAGCTATTATCTGTATGTAGGCCACCAGCATTACAAGACACTGAATTACCTACGGTGATAACCTGTGACGTAGAATGGGTGATGGTGATGGAACCACCCGTCGCTATGGCAGGCGCCTGATTATTCGTACCAGTAGCGGGGCTAGGATTTGTCGCTAGACTTGGCCCATTCCCAGCCAGGGCTACGGAAACAGTTAACAGGCCCAGAGCAAACAATAAAGCAACAAGCATAAATAGGGAACGTTTCTTTTTCATAGTCAAAATCCTCCTGGATTGCACTGAAACATGGAAGTCATGATGAAATAAGGTCTATAAGACAAGATGGCTGATTGACTTCCTGAGTTGCCTTATAAACATGACGCAAAAGCACTTATACATGCACCGTGCGACCATTAAGACAGGATTATACAATTATGAGAATGATGGGCAAACTCAGCTGACCTGCCCAAGCCCATTGGTATAACATAGATCGTTAAGATGAAACGGCTATTCTCCTTTATTTGAGTTTAATGCCAGAGAGAATTACTCTACAAAACCCGCTCGCTTTAGCTCTCGACGTATGCCTTTTAGGCAACTACCTAAAAACAAAAAAGGTACTTGTGCAAGTACCTTTTTTGTTTTTAGGTGTTGATTAAGCGCAAAAACTAACTTTGGCGGCGTACCCGCAAGGCAATGCCCATGAGTAACAGTGAACCAGCAACCAACAGGAGAAGTAAACCAGAGGCGGCATTTTGCCCACTGAAAGCGGTCAGAGAGACATCGGTGGGTTGTCCGGTAACGGTGGCACTGGCTGAACCGGAAGCCGAAACCTGTGTACCGGTAATGAAAGCAGTCCAGGTCATGACGTTGGTGACGCTTTCAACTGTTAGGGTGTAATCAGTGGTAAAGGAGAACGTGCCCCCAGGAGCCAGATCGTAAGGCGCTGCGGACAACAGCGTACCCAGCATATCATCAACAACGGTGTGTTGGGTGAGGGTAATGTCGCCGGTATTCTCTACCTGGTAACAATAGGTCACGACAGAACCATAGGGAACGCTGATTGTATTACTGACGCCACAACTGCCGTCGTCGCTGACTGTTTTGGCGACATTAATGCTAGGAGCAGCCACGGGGCCGGCTGTACCGGAAATTTGGAAGAGGAAGTCAGGACTGACTCCACCACCAACGCCACAGGTGGTTTGGCGAGTCCAGGCAGCACAACCCGTACCAAATCCGCCGCCCGGATTGCGCCAGACGCTACCGCTGTTACTTGTCGTTGTGCGATTGCTCCAGAAATATTGACCACTACCGGCAAAGGTTTGATTGGACATAAAGGCCAGCCAGTAGGTTCCAGGCCCAAGAACACAAGGCGTGGGGAGGGTAATATTCAGAGTGCCAGAACCGGTAAGCGTGGTCACATCCAGGTAAGAACAAACGGCAGTTGCGCCCGGATAAGTAGCACTGTCAGGATAGATGGCTACATCTACGCTGGGTGTTGTCCCACCCGAAGTTCCTACAATAACAACACCATCTACTGTCCATTGCGTGTTGGCGGGAACAACAAAATCATCAGCACCTTCGCTATCATAAATATTGTATTGTGCTTCGAAATCTTGGGCTGGGGCACCATCTCCTGAGGCATTGTCAGTTTGACTATAGAGAACGCCGGTAGGACTGTTAGGTACAACACCAGAAGCGTTTGCTTGAGCCGAGGGTCCTGGCGCGGCCGCACCCGCAAGCGCGAATGTCAGGACAACGACCAGAGCTGCGATTACTACTGGCAGTAGTAATCGTGGAGAAGAAAACTTACGCATATTGAGCCTCCTATTGCTGTGTTGATTAAGTTCATGTGGCTTCCACCCGGATTTATCGAGAGGATTCCAGATCGTTTTTATAGATGAGAGCCAGATGAGCAAGGATGAGCGTAGTATAGCATTTTCTCAAGCAAAACCCAATATTCATGTTGAAGTGATCCAATTTATGCTTTTGTAATGAGTACTGTCAGGCATGACGGTGATTTGACGGGGGGTAAGGTGTTGTAGACAATTAGCTCGCTTTTCGCTCTGAACGTATGATAGGTATTCCATCCGTTCTGATAACTGTTTAAGTGCCTGTGATAGAGGAGAATTTCATGGTAGATGTAGCTTTCATTTTGGCATATATTGATCCCAATAGTGGGGGGCTGCTGTTTCAGTTGTTAGCGGCCGCGTTCGTGCTTTTCTCAGGACTGTTTTTCTTTTTCTCCAGCCAGGTAAAAATGATGTTTGCTCGCCTGCGCCGCTTTGTGAAGGAGAAAACGGGCAAAGGGGTTCAACCCCAGGATGAAAACGCGTCAGAATGAAAACGGTTCTGGTTGGGCTTGATGCCTTTTCCCCGGTTGTTTTTGAACGGTTGCATGAACAAGGCCGACTCCCCCATCTGAGCAAGATGGCGGCCGCGGGTGACTATGCTCCGTTTGCTGTCGCCAACCCCCCACAAAGTGAGGTCTCCTGGACAAGTATTGCCACTGGTTTAGACGCGGCGGGGCATGGCATTTTTGATTTTGTTCACCGAGACCCAGCCACTTATGGATTAACGGTTTCTCTGCTACCGGCCCGCTCTGGTTTATTGGGCCTTCAGTTTGTACCCCCTTTTACGGCCCGCACTATTTTTGATGAAGCGGTGGGTGATGGTTTCCCGGCTACGGCCTTGTGGTGGCCGGCCGTGTTCCCGGCGCGGCCGCAATCCCCTGTGCGTACCATCCCTGGCCTCGGTACTCCGGATATTCATGGCCGTTTGGGGGTGGGCATCCTCTTTAGCAATGATCCCCAACGGGTTCCTCGCGTCGGTAAAACACGGGTGGTTTTGCTCAATTCAGCGGGCAAAGATGTTTATCGTGCGCAACTACCTGGCCCCATGCAGGGCAAGGGTCAAGCCGTCCAAGAGATGACTCTAGACCTGGAACTACAGCTCAAAGACAACCAATCCGCCACCTGTCGCCTGGGGCGGCAGGTGTTGGAACTCACTTTAGGCCAATGGAGTCCGGTCATCGAATTGGCATTTAAGAGTGGCTGGTTTTTCGCCGTTAAAGTGGTGACTCGCCTTATTCTTACCCAGATTCAGGGTGAAGTCAGACTTTATTGCCTGCCCTTACAGATTCATCCGCTGGCTTCACCCTGGCACTATGCCACTCCACGCCCGTTTATTCAGCGCTTGTGGCGGCAGTTTGGCCCGTTTCTAACGTTAGGCTGGCCGCAAGACACGGTGGGGTTAGAAGACGGTTGTATTTCGGATGAACAGTTTTTGGCCCTTTGCCAACACATCTTCACCACCCGCGAGGCGATTTTTCTTCATCTGTTGGATGAATACCGGGAAGGGATTCTGGCCGGGGTGTTTGATTCATTGGACCGGATTCAGCATATGTTTTGGCATAGCCGCCCGGATGTGATTGAGGGTTGGTATGAACGGCTGGATGGACTGGTGGGTAAGGTTCAGCAACGGCTGACGACCAAAGGGAAGGGGCAACCCCGGCTGATGGTGGTGTCGGATCATGGGTTTGGGCCGTTTGAGCAGAAGGTTCATTTGAATCGGTGGCTCAAGGATGAGGGTTTTCTCGCGGCCGCAACGGCAACCAGCCGCGACAATTTTACCTCAGTCAACTGGGCTGATACTCAGGCATACGCTTTGGGACTCAACAGTCTCTATCTCAACCAGGTGGGTCGGGAAGGGCAAGGCGCTGTTTCACCAGCGGCGGTTCCCCAGTTGGTGGCTGATGTACGGCAAAAGTTGTTGGCCTGGCGCGGCCGCGATCATCAGCCCGTTGTCCAACAAGTGTGGACACGCACCGAAGCTTATACTGGCCCCTTGGCCGACTACGGACCTGACTTACTCATCGGTTATACCCCAGGGTATCGTGCTTCAGCCGAAACGGGGCTGGGGGGCTGGGGGGCACAACCCCTGGAACCCAACCAGGATCATTGGCATGGTGATCATTGTTTCGCCCCGGATGCTGTTCCTGGTGTTCTCTTTACCCCTGGGTTGAGCCAGGAATTCCCTCGACCTACCTATCGCGATATACCGGCTCTGGCGCTGGGTAAATCTATACCCTCTGGCAACGTGCCACCCCCCCCATTAAGCGATGAAGAGCAAGAAGTCGTCACCGAAAGACTCAAAGAGCTGGGCTATCTTTAGAGACCCGGCATTTAGCCGCCGCCCGCTCTGGCAACTGTTCACCGTTTGTGCTTTCCCGGTGCAAATTTGGGCTGTGTTGGTGATGTTGCAGGAGTTGCCGGTATTTTTGTTGCGCCTGAGTTTGTGGGACATCATCAATGTGATTGCCTACATCGAAGCGTCCACCTTGTTAGAAAGTGGCCTCATTTGGTTGGTTCTGGTGTTGGTCGCGGCCATTCTCCCTGGTTGGCTTTTCCGTTCTCGCCTGATACCTCAGGCAACCGTTATTCTGCTGCTAAGTTCATTGTGGGCCGTGGCGTTTCATTTCAGGTTGAATGCCTTTTGGGAACTCAGTCGCCCCCTGCAAATGGCCTGGATTGTTACTTATTTTGTGTCGCTGGTTTTGGCAGTTTACTACTTACACCAGAGCAAAAAAGTAGAAGGGTGGCTGGTCGCTTTTGTGGATCGGCTCGAACCGCTGGCTACGCTTTATCTGGTATTGGGTGTTCTGGGGGCGGTGATTGTGGTTGTACGGAATTTGTTCTAGGACTGTGCGAGTCTGCGTCTTGTACAGATAACAAGAAGTGAACCACAGATGGCACAGATTTTCACAGATGAAAAGACAACTCTGTGTGTGCCTGCTCTGTGACCCTCTGTGTTCCTTCTTTTTTGGTTCTGGTTTGCCCAGGTTAGGAGTTGTTGATGAATCGTCGGGCTTTTTTGCAGGGAACATTGGCTTTAGCGGCCGCGGGAATCCTACCCCGTTGGTTAGCCTCGGCGCGGCCGCAGTCGCAGGTGGCGGGTTTACCCAACATCCTGGTACTGGTTTTTGACACCTTTTCCGCGCATCACGCCTCTTTCCTGGGGTACCCACGGGACACGACCCCGCACATGGCCCGTTTTGCCGAGCAATCCCATGTCTATCATCGGCACTATGCCACTGGAAACTTCACCTCTCCGGGCACGGCTTCCCTTTTAACCGGGGTTTACCCCTGGTCACATCGGGCGTTTCACATCAATGGCCTGATGCAGGAGCCGTATGCCGACCAAAATCTGTTTCAGGCCATCGCCGGTAAACCCTATGAACGAGTAGCGTTCACCCATAATTCGCTGGTGATGCTTTTGTTAGACCAGATGGCACAGCACATTGACCAGTATGTGCCCACCCGTGACCTGACTTTGTTTGATGAGATGTTGGCAGAGCGGTTGTTTTCTAATGACTTCGCGGCCGCGTTCCTGGCCGAACGGCTGCTGCTACCCAAAGATGAGCGGGTACAGTCAGCCTCTCTGTTTCTCTCCCTGTTTGACCGGGCGCGGCGCGAACGCATCATCCAGGCCACCCGGCAGGAATACGCCGAAACGTTCCCCCGGGGCACCCCAAGAGCCGATCGGCATATGCGTTACTTCATCCTTGAAGACGCCATCAACTGGCTCATTCGGTACACAACGCAAGCGGCCAATCCCTACCTGCTTTACGCCCATCTTTACCCCCCGCATGGCCCGTACAATGCCCGGCATGAGTTTATAGATACCTTTGCTCAGGATGGGTTTGTACCCCAGCCCAAAGAGCGGTCAATTTATGGCAGTGAGCGGGAAGAGGCGGTGCAGCGAAGTCGCCGCAACTATGATGAGTATCTGCTTTATGCCGATGCCGAATTTGGGCGGCTGATGACCCAGCTAGAAGTGCAAGGCGTATTGGATAACACGATTGTGGTGGTTACTTCGGATCATGGGGAGTTGTTTGAACGGGGTATTTCCGGCCATATCACGCCGGTTTTGTATGAGCCGGTGATTCGGGTGCCCTTGCTCATCCATTTGCCCGGTCAGACGGAGCGCCAGGATGTTATGACGCCCACCAGTATCATAGACATTATGCCCACTTTACTCCATCTGACGGAGCAGCCGTTGCCTGCCTGGTTGCAGGGGCAGGTATTGCCGGGAATGGGGGGGCCGCTGGCGGATCGCGGCCGCGCCCTGTACGCGCTTGAGGCTAAAAACAATCGTAAAATCGGTCCCTTTACGGAGGCCACGCTCGCCCTTATCAAAGACCAGTACAAACTCATTCATTATTTTGGGTATGAAGCGGGCGAAAGTTGGTATGAACTATTTGATCTTGTGGCCGACCCCGAAGAGCGCACCAATTTGTACCAGACGGATGATCCCCTGGCCTCAGGTTTGCGCCAGGAGTTGTTGACCCAGTTGGAAGTGATTAACGCGGGGTAGGGGGATGGATGAATGAACGCCCACAAAAAGGCATTGTTTGTAGTGACCGCTTTAGCACGCTGACGCTAGCCCGCTAAAGCGGTCACTACGAACTAGAACTCTAAATCATAATCTGAATATCTATAACACATGCGCGTGGTTTCATTTGTGGGTGCGGATGAACGATTTTCTGATGCGGACGAACGATTTTCCTGCCCAGATAAAGCGGTTCCCTCTACCGCCCTTTCTGTTCCTTACATTGATTCCGCCAACAACCCGGTGATCGGTCGTGTTCTCACTGGGTATTCCTGGTAAAATGAACCCATTGTTAGCTACCTGATGGTTACTGGAGTTTAAAGCTAGAGGAGAGAGCTAGAGATAATTACCCTGGGGAACCCTCTAGCTCTAGCTCTGAACTCTAAACTCAAGTGATTAGGGTGGCATTTTTTTTGGGAGCACATATTTTCATGAGTGAAATGACCGAGCAATCGCAGAATTTGAGCACGACGACCATCAATTGGCGTGAATGGTTACAAGAATGGGTGGTTTTATTTAAACTCCGTGTGGTGTCGCTTTTACTTTTGGCGGCGGTGGGGGGGGCGTTTTTAGGCGCCAGAGGGTGGCCCGGTTGGGGAACCCTGCTCTTAGTCCTGGTGACAGGCGGGATGGCCGCTTCGGGGGCTTCGGCACTGAACCAATACCTGGAACGCCATCTGGATGCCCGCATGAACCGGACCCGTTCGCGGCCGATGGTAACTGGCAGTGTGGCGCGGCCGCGAACCATCCTGATCCTGGGTCTTATCCTGATCGCCTTGCCTACTTTAGCTGTTTTACCGTTCAACCCGGCCCTCTCCTTCTATCTGGTGTTGGGAGCCTTCATCTATATTGGCGTGTACACCATCTGGTTAAAGCCACGCACCTTACTAAATATTGTCATTGGCGGAGCGGCGGGGAGTGCGGCGGTGATGAGTGGCGGCGCGGCCGCGAACGCCGCCAACGATGTAGCTGTGATTACCCTGGCCCTGCTCGTTTTTCTATGGACACCCCACCCACTTTTGGAGCCTGGCCCTTCTCTACCGCCATGATTACCAAAAAGCCAGCTTTCCCATGCTACCGGCCCAGGTTACACCCCATCAATCTGCCTGGTGGGTGTTGGCTCACACCTTGCCCACTGGTCTGGCGGCCATTTTATTAGCTTCAACCCCTGGGCTGGGTTGGCTCTATGGTCTGGCTTCCGTTGGGTTGACCGGGGAACTACTTTACCGTAACATTCGCCTCATTGCGGCTCCTACGCCAAAAAATGCGCGTCGTCTCTTCATCTCATCGAACTACTATTTGATGGCTATTTTACTGGTCATTTGCCTGGATGTTGTTCTGTAACCGGCGATTCACCACCAAAGGACACCAACCCAACAACCATGATTGCTCAGAAAATTGGTCGGTACGAAATCGAATCTGAACTAGGGCGGGGGGGCATGGCTGTCGTCTATAAAGCCAATGATCCCCGTTTTGAGCGTGTGGTCGCCATCAAAGTTCTGCCCCGTGAATTCATGCATGATCCACAATTTATCGGCCGGTTTAATCGAGAGGCCAAAACGATTGCCGCCCTGGATCATCCCGCCATTGTTCCTGTGTTTGATTTTGGCGAGCAAGACGGTCAGCCTTTCCTCGTCATGCGCTACATGCCCGGCGGCTCTCTGGCCGAAAAGTTAGACAACGGCCCACTACCGCTGGAAACCGCCACCATCATTATCCAGAGACTTAGCTCGGCCCTTAACCGCGCCCACAGTCAAGGCATCGTTCACCGCGACCTCAAGCCTAACAACATTTTATTTGATCAATACAACGACGCTTACCTGGCCGATTTTGGTATTGCTCATATCTCTTCATCCGCAGGTGCCTCGGCTTTAACGGCCAGTGGCAGCATGTTGGGCACACCCACTTACATGAGTCCGGAACAGATTCACGGCGACGCACATTTGGATGGGCGCAGTGATATTTATGCCTTGGGGGTTATTTTCTTCCAGATGTTGACGGGGAAGGTGCCCTATATTGGCGAAACGGCCACTAAAATTCTCATGAGACATATCATGGATCCGGTGCCGGATTTGCGTGAGATGCGCCCTGATCTGCCTGTTGAGTGTCAGGATGTGATCACCAAAGCGATGGCGAAAAAGCCTGACCACCGGTTTGCGACCGCGGATGAGATGTCTAGTGCAGTGACGCTGATTAATGAACGGGTTCGGTTTGCGGAATTTAACAGTGGCACGGTTAGTTCTGGCACCACTCCCTTGCCAGCACCCACCGGACAGATGCCGCGGCCGCAGACTTCGCAGACCCCGCCCCCCGTGCCTTCTTTTACGCCACCCCCTCAACCCGAATCGTTTGCTTCAGCCATTGTCACCTCCCCCCAAGAAGCCCAAGCATCATCCGGCGGCTCATCTATGTGGATATGGGTGGTCTTAGGGTTGGTGCTTCTTTTCTGTTTGGGAGCCGGGGTGCTGGCGACTGTCTTGGGCCTCGGGAATGGGTTCGCTTCGGCCACCGAAACACCCACTGTTAGGCCATCCCTCACAGTGGATGCAGAAGGCACTCGCATTGCTGCGGTAACGGCTACCTTCGTTGCTGAACAAGGAGCCGCTAGTACCGCTCAGGCGGGCACGGCTACGGCGTTGTTCCGCCCCACGATAACCCAGGGGCCAACACTTACTCCCCCGCCCAGCCGTACACCAACGCCTACATCTGATTCGGGTTCCGTAGATACGACACCGGTCGCGGCCGCGACCCTGGCTAGCACCCCCAGCACAACCTCCATCAACCTACCCCCCATCTTTGGCCCAGAGAGTGGTGAACTCCCCCACGAGATAGACGACTTCATTGAAACCTATTACGTAGATACAGACAGTCGTGACTTCATTCTGCAAGCCAGTTTTGGTGTTCCCTTCACCGCCCTGACCGGCATCTGGGATGTTGGTTTCATTTTCCGCCAGCTCGAAGGGGATGATGCTATGCGTCTCGTGCTTCGGTCCGATGGTTACTGGAGCCTGAACAACCGGGTGGGTACAACCGATAACTTTGTGGTTGAGGGCAATATCAGTCAGGGACTTAATCTACGCACCAATCAGCTCAACACCATGACCCTCATTGCCCATGAGGATCGTGGTTATTTCTTGTTAAACAACAATTTCATTGCCACGCTTGATCTCTCCGGCAACGTCAATAGCGGAGATGTGGCTCTGGCTACCGGCTTTTATACGGACGACGAAAGAGAAGGGGCAATTACCACCTATAGCGATTTTTATATCTGGTCGCAAGAGCCAGATTTTGGGCCGGTTAGCGGGGAATTAGAGCACCTGGATGACGGCTTCATTGAATCCTTTACGGCCGATGTCCTTCTCACGAACTTCGTGGCCGATGCCGTTTTCGTTAATCCTTACGCGGGTACCGATACCCAAAGTTGGGACATTGGCTTTTCCTTCCGTCGCCAGGAAACTGGCGATCAATATTGGATAATAGCCGACTCTACGCTCTACTGGAGTCTGGTTGATCGTTCGGATGACGAAGATACGTTCCTTGTTGAGGGAGACACCGATTTGCTCAATTTGGGCACAGGCGAACAAAATCGTTTGACCTTTATTGCCTGGAATGACCGTGGTCATTTTCTCGTTAATGACCAACTGGTAGACACCGTAGATTTGTCAGATCGAGTGGCCTCTGGTGACATGGGTGTTGTTACGGCCTTTTTTATTGAAAATGAACTCCCTGGTTCTATAACTGGCTACGAAGATTTCGTAGTTTGGCCGCTGCCATAAAAAAGACGGGGAAAATTTGTTTTCCCCGTCTTTTGCGTCTATTGTCCCACTTCCCCAAACGGCCTTAGCCTTCTGCAACCATTTCTTTCTCCTCTAACATATACCGTTCTGCCTGCAAAACCAATGAGCGATTCCCAATGAAAAAGGGAACCCGTTGATGCAAGTTTGTAGGGGCGATGTCCAGAATAGGTCCGTGGCCCGTGGAAGCGTATCCCCCCGCTTGGGCAATCAGGTAAGCCAACGGACCAGCTTCATAAAGCAAACGAATCTTACCGTTAGGTTGATTGTCTTCTGCCGGATAACAGAATACGCCCCCCCTAAGTAAATTACGATGAAAATCGGCTACCAGAGAGCCAATATACCGCCCAGACAGTGGCTTATCGGGCCTGTGGTCAAATTGGCCTTGTAACCACTTGATGTATTTCTGCACGCCTGGTGACCAGCGGCTGTAATAAGCCTGATTGATGCTGTAATAGCTGGGGGGTTCAGGCAGGCGCATATTGGGGTGGGAAAGAATGAATTCCCCAATTTCCGGGTCAAGGGTGAAGCCGTGGACGCCGTTGCCGGTGCTATAAACAAGCATGGTACTGGCCCCATAGAGGATGTACCCGGCGGCCAACAAGTTGCGCGCCGGTTGTAGACAGTCCTCAACGCGGCCGCGGCGCTCCCAATCAACCGTGCGGTAAATACCAAACACCGTGCCAATACTCACATTCACATCAATATTTGACGACCCATCCAATGGATCAAACACCAGCACATACGAACCCTTGCGAAACTGCTCCGGGATCGGCAAAATCTCATCATGCTCTTCCGAAGCCATGACACACAAACGCCCCGTGTGATCATTTAAACGGAACAACACATCATCCGCGAACACGTCTAACTTCTGCTGTTCCTCCCCTTGTACATTGATCGAACTGGCAGTACCTAAAATATTCACCAGTCCGGCCCGATTGGTCTTATGAGAAATGATTTTGGCCGCCAGGGCTATGTCATACAGCAAATTCGTAAAATCACCCCGCGCATAATCAGGCTGATTATCAAGAATAAACCGCTCAATGGTGTAAATAATCTCACCGGCCATGGCTTTTTCTCCGTGGTGATAGAGGGATGGATAAAACTGGTACAGTTTTACAAAAGTAGGACATATGTTTTTATGACAAGTCACACCATTCGTTTGTCGCCGAAAACCCCTACCCCTAACCCCGCCCCAGGGGCGGGGAACTTTTCTGGGCGCGGTTTTTCGGGGCCTTCGCCCCGAAAAACCGCGCCGTTAAGTTTCCCCCTTCCCCCCGGGAAGGGGGTCAGGGGGGATGGGTCTTCCGACTAAACCGGCCAAGGACTTGTGTAAAGCGGTACTAGTGGGAAAGTAGAAAACGTCAGATGCCTGCAAGACATCTGACGTTTTAAAGTTTTGTAGTGGAGCGAAATGGGTCAGACTCTATACGACAAAAAGAGTCACGAAATAATAGGTCAGCGCTACGGCCCAGAGTAGGCTATCAGTACGATCTAAAGCGCCACCGTGTCCCGGTAAGAGATTACCGGAATCTTTTACCCCAGCTTCACGTTTTAGCAGAGAAATAGACAAATCGCCCGCTGTTCCTAACACGGAAATAAGCAACCCCAGAATGGTTCCGGCCACAATGGGTAAACCCAGCCAAAAGCTAATCAGAGCCGCAAAGACCACCCCAGTGACAAGTCCACCCACATAGCCTTCTACCGTTTTGTTGGGGCTAAGGCGAGGGGCTAATTTATGTTTGCCTAATCGTTTACCAAAAACGTAGCCACCCGAATCCGAAATCCAGGTACTGAGCATCGCCAGCATCGTCCACTGCCAGGCCATTTCCGGCACAAGGCGCAGGCGGAAAAAATGCCCACCCAGCCACCCAAGAAGGATGACACCACCTATCATTGCCAGCCAATCAATTAAAGTTGTCTGGCTGGTGCGCTGCTCATATAACCACAAAGCATAAACCGTGACGATCATGATGCCCACGAGCAATGCTGGTTCGTTTAGATTCCAGGCGGGGAACTGCGCCACCACATATTGACCTACCACAATAGGAACTAGGACCCTGGCATGGGTGCGCCAGCCCATCTTCCGGGTGAGTTGGACATATTCAATGGTTGCCAGTACCAGAATGGCTACAACAGGAAGGAAGTAAAACCAGCCGCCCAGATAGACAAGAAAAAGCGCCAAAGGGCCTAACGTGAAAGTGATCAAGGCACGTTGTATAAACATGAAGGTCACAAGTGAGGGATTTGCTATTGCTTAGTGAACATCTAAAAATAACTTCCTGGTTTAGAGCTGACAGGTTTCCGAAATCCTGTCAGCTCTGGGTGGACCTTATTTTTGGACGATTCCTTAGATACCATATTGCGTTAAACTTGCTCTGCGTTCTAAAACCCGCTAAAGCGTCTACTCCGGAGTCGAGGCTTTAGCCGGTTCTCGGAACGTACTTATGCAATCTTCTACTGTGGACAAAGGAGTAATTTACACATTGATCCTTGGATCAATGTTATTCCGCTTCAGCCGAGACAAGCCCGTAGCGTCGTTCCCGATCACTAAAAGCGAGCAGCGCATTGTACAATGCTTCTCGGCCAAAGTCAGGCCAGAACTCAGGCACAGGCAGATATTCCGCATAAGCCGCCTGCCAGATCAGGAAATTGCTGATACGGATTTCTCCACTGGTACGAATAACAAGGTCGGGATCAGGCAGCCCTTTGGTGAACAGATAATTGCTGAATCGGCGCGGCCGCCATAATTAAACGCGACGTTCAGAATCAGCTTGTTGTTGTTTTTGGTAAGCTCAATCGCGCGCTTTACCTTTGACTGTAGGTCGGGGCTGATACCACTTAAATCACCTAAATGATGCAGGCAAACACCTTGTTCATGTAGCTCGTACACTTCCTGATCCAGCACGCGAGCAAATATGCGCATCAGTGCCCGTACTTCACTCGGTGGGCGTCCCCAATTTTCTGTAGAAAAAGCGTAAATGGTCAGAATCTTCACGCCAAATTCCACACAAGCATCTATGATGCGGCGTAAATTTTCTACCCCAGCCCGATGACCCGCCTGCCGGGGTAAACCGCGTTGGCGGGCCCAACGACCATTGCCATCCATAATGATGGCGACATGGGATGGGATTTTTACCCCGGTCAGGTCTAGGGGCTGTTTTTGCCTGTTAAACATGCGTTTTGCCTTCGTAAAACCAGCAGAGAGGCTAAAAATGGCACTCTACCGGTTTCTTGGTTGTTTTCACTACACTTCCATGATTTCCGCTTCTTTAGCTCTGGCTATCGCGTCAATCTGGTCAACATATTTCTTCGTGAGGTCTTCCATGTCGGCATGGGCCTTCTTAAGCTCATCCTCACTGATCATGCTTTCTTCTTTTAGCTCTTTCAGGTCATGATTGGCATCACGGCGTACATTACGCACGGCCACTTTGCCATCTTCTACACGGCGATTTGCCATCCGGCTTAAATCGCGGCGTCTCTCCTCGGTAAGCCGAGGCAGAATCAGGCGGATTATTTTGCCGTCGTTATTAGGCATGATACCCAAATCAGACTTCATAATTGCCCGTTCGATGGCTGATAAGGAGCTTGTGTCATAGGGACGAATGGCAATTTGTTGTGGCTCTGGTACAGAAACGACGGCTAACTGAATGAGTTTCATTTCCACGCCATATTGCTCAACCACAATCCGATCTAACAAATGAGGTGAAGCTCGACCTGTGCGAAAGGTGGCCAGGTCTGCTTCCAGAGAATGAATGGCACCCTTCATACGGGTTTCGGTCTCTTCCAAAATTTCGTTTATCATCTGCGCCTCCTTTATTAATGATAGGATGGGGTATAGAGTCGAGAATGTTGGGTCAGGGTTTAGAGGTTGCAGTTGGCAGGTTCGTTTAGGAACCCTGGATAATCGTGCCGACAGATTCACCCTGGAGCAACCGCTGCACACTGCCTTCCTGCCATAAATTTAGTACAACAATGGGCATGTTATTGTCCATACAGAGGGATATGGCCGTGCTATCCATGACGCGCAGACGCATATTGAGAGCATCAATGTATGACAGGGTGTAAAAGCGTTTGGCATTTTCGTTTTTCATGGGGTCATCATCATAAATAGCATCTACTTTGGTGGCTTTGATCAGCACATCTGCCCCAATTTCCATAGCCCGCAGTGCGCCGGCACTATCGGTGGTGAAGTAAGGATTGCCTGTTCCCCCGCCGATGATGACCACCCGCCCCTTATCTAAATGGCGAATAGCCCGTAATCGAATGTAAGGCTCGGCAATGGTCCGCATTTCTATGGCTGTTTGCACGCGGGTGACAACGCCGATGCGTTCCAGCGAATCTTGGAGGGCCAATGCGTTCATGACGGTAGCGATCATGCCCATGTGGTCCGCGGTAGAGCGTTCCATGCCTTGATTCATGCCGATGGAGCCGCGCCAAAGATTGCCCGCCCCAATGACCAGAGCGACTTGAACGCCCAGATCATATACTTCCTTGATGATTGCGGCAACGCTGGCGACCCGTGTGGGGTCAATCCCGAAGCCGGCTGGTCCTGAGAGGGCTTCGCCACCCAGTTTCAACAAAATACGGTTGTATTTTAAGTTACTCAAGCCCATTTCTCCTGCGAAAATAACGAACCGCAGAGACGCAGAGAAAAGAAAAAACTGAGTTAATCTGTGAGTTCACGGAAAGAAGCCACGAATTGCACGAATTAACACGAATTATTCTCTGGTGACCTGGCGTCCTTTTCGCCATTGCGTACGTTATTTCAGTAGACTCATCTGTGTCAGGGTTAGACCAAGCTCACCACAGGTCGGTGGCTAAAATTTCATTCACTGTGATGAGTGTCTTGCCCCTGGCGAACTCTACTAAAAACTGTCTAACAGCCACTCAACCTGGTGTGGGGGATTATGGCTGACGTTATTTTAGTGAGTTGACTTTATAAAGAAAGGGCGAGTCTTTTGACTCGCCCTTGTGAATGATAGGGGTAATTATTCTAAGCCTTCACCTAATTCGTAGCGGGCGAAGCGACGGACGATGATGTTTTCGCCCAGGACACTGATGGCTTCTTTGATCATATCCTCAATTTTCCTTTTGTCATCTTTGACGAAGGGTTGTTCCATGAGGCACATTTCTTCGTAGAATTTGTTGACGCGGCCGCTAACAATCTTGTCCACAATGGCTTCCGGTTTGCCTTCGCTCAGGGCTTGCGCCCGCAAAACATCCATTTCCCGTTGCAGTTCACCGGCAGGCACTTCCTCGCGGGTGATATAACGGGGACTCATGGCGGCAATGTGTAGCGACAGCTCATGGGCTAAAGTTTGGAAGGCTTCATTGCGGGCCACAAAGTCGGTCTCACAATTCAGCTCCAACATTACCCCCACGCGGTTGCCTGGGTGGGCATACATTTTGATCATGCCATCTTTGGCGCTGCGGTCCGATTTTTTGTCGGCACGGGCCAACCCTTTTTCTCGCAACGCATCTACGGCTTTGTTGTAATCACCATTAACGGCTTCTAGCGCCTTTTTGGCTTCTAAAACGCCGGCACCTGTGGCTTTACGCAGGTCTTTGATCATTTCGGCGGTAATACTCATTGGATATTTCTCCTCTCACGAATGGTGTATCTGTGATATGACGATAACCAAACACCAGTAGTGATTTTTATGAAGGGCGGGAGCCAAAGTTGGGTTGGCCTAAACCCCGCTGAATTTGAATTTTTATTTTACGCGTTCTTAAGAATTCCCCGGTGTACAGCACAATGGTGATGTAGGTCTTGGGTCCAAGCAATTCGCCTCTACATTGTGTGTCTGTTACCTGTATTCTGAACAAACCTTCGTGACAATAAGATCGGTTATTGGTTATTCGTGTTGGCGAATAACCAATAACCGATCAAGGAACCAAAATCAGTTCAGTCGAAATTATGGGGAGTGGGTTATTCGTCTTCGTCTTCGGTATCAATGTCAACAAGGTCATCTGCGACAATGTCTTCATCTTCACCTGCTACGGTAGCGCGCCGAATCTTGGCCAGCGTGGATTCGCCCAGTAATTCCTCGTCGGACAGGTCGCCATAACCATCGAACCCTTCTTCATCACGGAAACTGCTGTCATCTCCATCCGGGGCGAACTCTTTGTACATGGCTCGTCCTTCCAGAGCTGCGTCAGCCATTTTGCTGAGGATGAGTTTGATGGCCCGTATAGCGTCGTCGTTGGCGGGGATGACGTAATCAATTTTGCCAGGATCACAATTGGTGTCTACCATCGCCATGACGGGAATGCCCATTTTGTTGGCTTCTTCTACTGCGGTTTCTTCCTGGTTGATGTCTACCACAAAAAGCAGTTTGGGCAGGTCGGTCATGTTACGAATACCACCCAGACGCAGGTTCAACTTTTCGATTTCGCGCTCTAACATGAGCCGTTCTTTTTTCTTGAGTCCGTCGAACTCGCCGGAGTCACGGCGGGCTTCAAGTTTGCGCAGATAGTTGATCCGTTGGCGGATGGTTTGCCAGTTGGTGAGGGTACCACCCAACCAGCGTTCGCTGACATAGGGCATAGCGCCCCGTGTGCCTTCGCGGCTGATGGCGTCCGCGGCCTGCCGTTTTGTGCCTACGAGTAAGACGAAACCCCCCTGAGCCGCCGTTTCGCGGATCAGGTTGTAGCATCGATCAATCATGACAATGGTTTGTTGCAGGTCTAAGATGTGAATACCGTTACGCTCAGTGAAGATGAAGGGCTTCATCTTTGGATTCCAACGACGCGTGCGGTGACCGAAGTGGACGCCCGTCTCAAGAAGGGCTTTCATCGAAATAACAGCCATTAGTTTTCTCCTTTCGTTTTTCGTCCATACTCTTCTTCCCAACCGGGAACTTGCCCATGATACTGGTTAAGCACGCCCGATTAGTCGGAGTATGTGTTTGATAATAAAGCGGGTGGAATTATACCGAATGTGAAGATTTTCGCAAATCATTTCCAGCGGGTGAGGATGGCTTCACGCTGGAAAATGCGAAAACTGAGGGCGATGAGGATGGTGTCGAGAACCGCGGCCGCGCCAATCATAATCAGTATGAAGGTTTGGTTGATGATGATCAGGTTCACGGATTGTCCCACCATCATCAATACGATGGGCAGGATAACCAGGGCAGAAATCTGTTCGGCGACGCGGGGATCACTCACGCGGGATGAGATCATAATGGCGACGCTGATGGCTAAGAGGGTGAATAGCGGGCCGAGGATGAAAATAGCCATCCACCACATGGGGTCAAGGATGGTTTGGAAGATGTGGGACGGGGTCATCAAGTAAAGGGCGATGACATAGATGGTGAAACCGAGCCAGGTAGCGCCCAGGGCGGGAACCGCGGCCGCGACGATTTTGGCAATAATTAATTCGGCCGTAGTAATGGGGGTGGCCAGCAGTGGTTCTAGACTGCGGTTCGTTTTTTCACCCACAATACTGTACGCGGCAATCGTTACCGGAATGGCTACCGGCATAATCATAAACATGAGGGTAAACAGGTTGATCAGGTATACCTGTAGGCAATCACTGGAATTAAAATCATCGGGGCAGAATTCAGCCATGAAAGCATCTGGGGCTTCATCTGCGCCACCTCCCGCTTCTATCTCTGCTGACACGGCCCCGCTGATGGAGGATAGGCTGAGCAGGGGAATAGCCGTGAGCACCAGGGGCAGGATGAGAACGGTCAATAAGACAAAGCGATTTTTGAATATTTCGCTCCATTCCTTCAAGACGATAACTTTTATTTTGGTCATGGGGACACCTCATTTAACCCCAGTAGTTTACCCTATCGTCCCCGGTTGGCACACCCTCACCAACTGGTTATACTTTTGGCGACATTAACCGGTAAATCACATCATGTTGTATCGTACTTATTGGGAAACGGAACGGTGGCTGGCCTTACCACCCGCACAAGCCGAAAAGTCGCGGCCGCAAGGCCTGTTGGCGTCTGGTTGGCTGGTGATTGGCGGGTTCACCGTGCTCACATTAGGCTGGTTGGTTTACCATTCCTTCTGGCAACCGGCCTGGTTGACCCTCTCGCCCAACTGGTTTAACGAACTCGTCAACCTGCTAGAGCTTTCGCCTTTTTGACCTTAATTGCGGTGTGGGGGTATTAGGCTGGCGGCATTGGCGGCCGCACATTCAACCCGTGCCCGCTTTCCCCAATTAGAGTTAGACCATCTTTTTGCCTTTTCTCCCGGTGATTTTGAACGGTATGTGGCCGGGCTGTTTCGGCGCAAGGGGTATGTGGTTAAACAGAGAGGGGGTACGGGTGATCTGGGGGTGGATTTGGAATTGCTGGCTCCGGGTAATCGCCGGGCGATTGTGCAGTGCAAGCGGTATCAAAATACGGTGGGGGCGGAGATGGTGCGGGAGTTATACGGCACGCTCATTCACGAAAAGGCCCTTCATGCTTTTCTGATTACCACGGCTGATATTTCCCCTGCGGCTCGCTTGTGGGCACAGGGTAAGCCGATGACGCTGATTGATGGGGAGACGTTGATGCAGATCGCGGCCGCGTTGACAACCAGTCAATAATAATCTTAACCTGGACAAGCCAGAACCAAAGAGGTTTGTCCGCAGATTAACGCCGATTTTCGCCGATTAAAAAATCAGCGTTAATCCCCAAAATCTGCGGATAAATTTCTTGCTTACCGTTGCGCCTAGGCGTGAGTCTTTTTCATACGCCCAACAGTTACCCATGAACAGTTCCGTGAAGGTCACGATTGACACCTATGATGAGATTGCCCCGGATTATCTGGCCCGGCGACGGGATCGGGCTGAGTTGCGGCCGCTGTTTGAGCGATTTGCTTCCCATTTGAGGCCAGGAAGCCAGGTGTTGGATATTGGTTGTGGCCCCGGTTTCGATTCGACTATTTTGCGCCAATATGGCTTTCGGGTGTTCAGTTTTGATCTGTCGTGGGGGATGCTACAGACCGGGCGAGCGGAATTTCCCGGCGATTTTGTCCAGGCGGACATGCGCCATCTGCCGCTGCCCCCGGCTTGTGCCGATGGGTTGTGGCTGAATGCCTCGCTCTTGCACCTGCCCCGCCCAGAGGTGTTGCCTGCATTGCAGAAGATGAGAGAGGTGTTGCGGCCGCGAGGCATTCTCTTTCTCACCGTCAAAGGGGGAACCGGGGAGCAGTGGACAGCCTATCCCGCTACCACCAGCCGCACCCGCTTTTTCACTTACTGGTCTGCCGATGAGCTAGACTATACTTTGCACCAGGCCGGTTTTACTATTTTGGAACCCTGGCAAGATGAAGCCAATGGGCAAGTCTGGTTAGGTCGCATCGCCCAGAGAGCGCACACCGTGCCTGGCAAGGGGTAACAACCCTTCACTTTTGTGATTGTTTTAACCCCTTGCCAGGCACGACTCATCCCATCATGTTCGACGCTATCGTTCGGAGATTTTTGTTGAAGGAGACACGTATGTTAGAAAATGGGCAACCCGCCCCGGAATTTACCCTGCTGAATCAAAATGGTGAGGAAGTGAAGCTGGCGGATTTCCGCGGCCGCAACGTCATCCTCTTCTTCTACCCCAAAGCCGATACCCCCGGCTGTACCACCCAGGCCTGTGGCTTCCGCGACAACTGGCCCATCATCACCGAGGCCAACGCCACCGTCCTGGGCATCAGCCCGGACAGCGTGGACGCCCTGGCTAAATGGCACAAAAAGATGGGTTTCCCCTACGACCTGCTCTCCGACCCTGACCACACCGTAGCGGATGCCTATGGTGCGTGGGGCGAAAAAAGCATGTACGGCAAAACCTACATGGGCATCATCCGTAGTCACTTTGTGGTGGATGCTGAGGGCAATTTAGCCGACACTCAGGTGAAAATCAGCCCGGAGAAGAGTGTCGAAAAAGCCCTCAAACAACTGGCCCTATAGATCGAATTGTTAAGTGCCAATGGCTAACCGCTGGAATTGTATGAAACAAACTTTACTTATATCGTTGTCGGGGGGGGGACAGCCGGGGCGGTGGTGGCCGCCCGGTTAGCCGAGCAATCGGGGGAGCGGGTGGCCTTGTTTGAGGCTGGCCCTAATGACGAAGGGCAGGATCGTGTTCTGCAACTGCGGAACTGGCCCAATCTACTCGAAACCGACCTGGATTTTGATTACACCATCGAGCCGCAACCGTTTGGCAATAGCAAAATACGCCATGCCCGCGGCCGCGTTCTCGGCGGTTGTAGCTCCCATAACTCAGCCATCGCCTTCCTCACGCCAGATTATGATCTGCAAATCTGGGAGCAAATGGGGGCCAAAGGCTGGTCGCCGGATGAGGTGCGCCCGTTCAACGAGCGGCTTCTACAGAAAGTTCATCTGGAAACGGCCCCACCCGTCAATCAGCTAGGGGTGGAAATGCTCGCGGCCGCGAACCAATTTGGTCTGCCCACCCAGGATTTTAGCCAGGAGCAGGTGCGGCGGGGCATCGGCTGGTTCCAACTCAACAAAAAAGGAGAGATTCGCCAGTCCAGTTCCGTGGCCTACCTGCACCCACTCTCCCAGTGGGGCGACCGGCTCACCATTTTTACCAACGTTTTCGTTAGCCGGATTTTGTTCGACCAGAGCAGCCGGGCGATTGGGGTGCAAACACCGGATGGCCCGGTCTATGCCGAACGGGAAATCATCATTGCTTGTGGTGCGTTTGACACGCCCAAATTGCTGATGCTCTCCGGGGTTGGCCCGGCGGATCATTTGCGCCTGTTCAATATTCCCGTGGTAGCCGATCTGCCCGGTGTGGGTGAAAACCTGCTCGATCATCCTGAAAGTGTCATTTATTGGCAGGCCAACCGGGATTTGCCCACCGAAACGACCCAATTCTGGGAGATTGGCTTATTTGAGTGTCTGGAAGACCCGCATGGCTGGCCCGATCTGATGTTCCATTTTGGGCCGCAGGCGTTTGATATGCAGACGGTCGGGTATGGGTTCCCCACCAGCCCGCGTGCCTTTTCGCTGACGCCGAATGTAGCGCGGGCCAGGAGCCAGGGCACGGTCAGGTTGAGGTCGGGGGACGCGGCCGCACCGCCCATCATTGATTTCCGCTACTTTGCCGACCCGGACGGCTACGATGCTCGTATCCTCACCGAAGGCATTAAACTGGCCCGCCGCATCGTGCAGGAAACGGATATGCGTCATTGGGTGCAACAGGAATTAGTTCCTGGCCCCACCTGCCAGAGTGATGCGGAAATCTCCGCCTACGCCCGGCAGGTTCACAACACCGTTTACCACCCTGCTGGAACCTGCCGCATGGGCGATCCTGCTGATCCGCTCACCGTGGTAGATCCCCAACTGCGCGTCAAAGGCATCACCGGCCTGCGCGTGGCTGATGCGTCTATCTTCCCCACCATGATCGGCGTCAACCCGGCCCTCACCGTCTTCATGATCGGCGAACGGTGCGCTGATTTTGTCTTGGGTGTGTAGCTGATTTATTAAGGTGTCAGAACTTATTCCACGCGGGGGGGTTTTTTCCTGGTGCCTGGCACGGGGCAGACGAACCTGGACATAATTCGATTCGCTGCCCCGTGCCAGGCACTGATTGGGCCAACTCTTTTTGAAAAAAACTCTCCCAAATTGCCCAACAAAAAAGGAGCGGGGTTTTAAGCCGCTCCTTTTTCCCATCTGCTGATGTTATTCAGGGGTTTACCCGCCCGCCATGGCTCCTATAACACGAAAAGGCTCGGTGACGTTCACGGCCGCGGCCGGTAATGGTGCATCCGGCGATTCATGTGACAGGTCTTCCCCACAAGCGAAAAACCGGATAAACGCCCGACGCTCCTTCGTAACCTGATCCCGAATGGTTCCGCGTAGCATGGGATATTGGGCTTCCAGGGCGTCCAGAACCGAGCGCTGGGTAACAGGCCCGTCTATCTGGAGTTCTACCTCCCGGCCAACGCCAGTCAGCGTTCGTAAATGGTAGGGAAGGGCGACCCGGATCATGGCAGTGTCTGCACTTCTACGGACACAACAGCAGGCAAATCGCGCACAATGGCTTGCCAGTTGTCGCCCGAATCGGCCGATACGTACACCTGTCCACCGGTAGTGCCGAAGTAAATGCCACACGAATCAAGCGAGTCAACCGCCATCGCATCCCGTAACACATTCACATAACAATCGCTTTGCGGCAGGCCATTCGTGAGCGCTTCCCACTCATTGCCACCTGTGCGGCTACGGTAGACCCGCAGTTTGCCTTCTGGCGGATAATGTTCAGAATCACTCTTGATCGGAACCACATAGATCGTCTCTGGTTCATGGGCGTGAACGGCAATGGGGAAGCCAAAATCGCTGGGTAAGTTGCCGCTGACCTCATGCCAGGAGCCACCGGCATCATCACTGCGCATCACATCCCAGTGCTTCTGCATAAACAGAACATCGGGTTGCGAAGGGTGCATGGCAATGCGGTGAACACAGTGGCCTACATCCGCATCGGCATCGGGTAGTTCGTAGGGGGATTTTAGCCCCTGATTAATGGGTTTCCAGGTTTCGCCGCCATCATCGGTACGGAACGCACCCGCGGCCGAAATGGCGATAATGATCCGATTCGGATCATTGGGGTCCAGCACAATGGTATGCAGGCACATCCCACCCGCACCGGGTGCCCACAGGTTGCCTTTGACGGAGCGTAGGCCGTCCAACTCTTGCCAGGTTTGTCCCGCGTCCGTGGAGCGGAATAAGGCCGCATCTTCCACCCCGGCATAGACGGTATCCGGATCAGTCAATGATGGTTCTAGATGCCACACCCGCTTGAACTCCCAGGGGTGTTGTGAGCCGTCGTACCATTGATGGGTGCCTGGGTCCCCCTTATAGGCGAAGTCGTTGCCGACCGGCTCCCAGGTCTGACCCCCATCATTGGAGCGCTGGATCAGTTGCCCGAACCAGCCGGTGGATTGGGACGCATACAGCCGATTGGGGTCAAGGGACGATCCTTTGAGATGGTAAATTTCCCAGCCCGCAAAATGGGGGCCACTCACATCCCACTCTTGCCGCTTTTCGTCTGATGTCAGAATAAATGCGCCTTTGCGCGTACCGACTAGAACTCGTACACCACTCATGTCTACCTCCTTGCTAAAGCTTTGGGTTGCTAAAATGAACCTGGTTCAGAACATACCAGCGGTTGATCAAACTAACTACTGCTTCGTTAGGTTAAGGATTGCCGGGTACGACGGCGGGCACGGACCCCCCCGGACCCGCCCAAAAAACCCCCCCCCCCCCCCAAACCCCGTCCGAACTTAAAAGCATTTGAACCAGGCGAAATTATGCTTGTTTCAGGGTACATAACGCTTGCCGAATCTCACCCAGGTGATAAGCGGTGTGGACAATCGTGGCGATGGCCCCACCGATCTGGTCCGGGTTTGACCATGTGGTTGTCTCGTTGATAAGCGTCTTGATATTGTTGTAACTCTGGCGTAGCGAGGCTTTGAGCGCATCCCATTCTGACGGTGATACGCCCCGCGTTTCTCGCCATATTTTGCCCCAATCTTGTTTCTCAAATTGTTGGGTGCGTACTCCTTTTTCCAGCACATCGAGGTAAAAAGCGACGTGTTTGACTTGGGCGGCCAATGTCGCACATTGACCGCCGACCGGTATAGAGGCTTCGGCCGCGGAAATCGTGGCTAATGTCTCAAACATAGATGTGCCTTTGTCGAGAAAATAGCCATGCACATTGTCAAAGGTTTCATCGAGCAGGCCGTAAAGCGATTGCACAAAATGTTCTGTTTCGATTTGAGAGGACATAAATCTCCTTATAGTTTGGCTACAATCGTGGCGATGCGGCGGGCACGGGTTTCCGGGGCTTTGGCGGACTCAACCTGGCGAACGTGTTCTTTGCGTGCGGACGGTGACAAAGCCCCGAACGCGGCCGCGGCCCCTACTTTCTCGGCCAGAGCTGTCGCCAAATCATCGGGCACTTCCACCGTTCGCGGTTCCGTGTCCAGCTCGATGGTAACTTCTACCATGTCATTGGCCTGAACACCTGCCGCTCCTCGATGCTCTGCGCTCAACGGAATCATGAACACATCGCCATAAGCCGCGACGGTACTGCGATAGCTATACCCGTTCAGACTTACCACAACTTTGGGTTTCTTGTGGGTACCCAAGGCGGCGATGGCTTCAGCCGGAACCCGTATGCCGGTGGCGTTTTTCCCTTCCGCTTGCACGATAGCCGTAGAAAATGTTGCTTTCATGATCTGTCTCCACTTTGTTTTTCTGCCGCAAACGACAGGTTGTGCGCTTGTAAGGCGGTGCGGAGCTGTTCCAGGGCCTTTGGCCCCATGCCGTGTAGGCGCTTCAGTTCTGCCTCGCTGACTTGGGTTAACTGCTCAAGTCGGAAATATCCCGCTCCGGCGAGTGCCCGCCTGGCTGGCTGAGCCAATCCCACGGGGAAATCACTCTCTTGATTAATGGGTTGTGTGTTGGCCAATGTCGTTTCTCCTTGAGCCATCGCTACCCTGCTTGATCCATCAAACTCACCCATTCGCGGATGGCTTTTTCCAGAGCGGGTTGTTTCAAATATACATCTTCCAGGCTGGAAAAATAAGCCATACGCCTGTCCACATAATCCCCTTCCAACAAGCCGCTTTCATGGCTGAGAATCGCGCCGTTGTGAAAAACGAGATGAACGTGCTGTCTCGCCCAGAGGTTGAAAGTGACCATATACCCTTTGTAGCTAAAGGATGGGGCTTTCCATTTGATTTCCTCGGTGATGCCCGGATGTACATTCTTAATTATGTCGCGAACAACCTGGACCTCGGCTTTGAATGGATGGTCAAGCTGTTGCATAAAGTCATTGACTTTTTCGGTCTGGTTCACCGGTTTTTTCGCCATAAATGGGCTTGCCTTTTTTGTTGACTGGTTAGGCCGAAGCCTCGTTGGTCGAGGGGCTGTCAGGTTGGTAGCGGAGTAAAACAACACCGGAAGGAAAAGGTTTGGTCTCGACAAGTTTCAGGTTGGCGTGGAAGCCATCGGGAAAGACGCGTTTGCCGTGGCCGAGGACAACAGGGTAAACAAGTAGGCTGTATTCATCCACCAGATGATGCTGGGCGAGGGTGTGTACTAATACGCTACTGCCATCCACATAGATGTTTTTGCCGGGCTGCTCTTTAAGCCGACGGACTTCATCTACCACGTTTTGGCTGATGATGGTGGAGTTTCGCCACGCGGCCGCGGATTTTAGCGTGGTTGAGACGACATATTTGGGCATCCCGTTCATCACATCGCCAAATGGATCACCAACAGGCATTGGTTCAAAGGCCTCTCCGTGCGTCTGCCACGTTTTGCGCCCCAGCAGAAAGGCATCACAGTGGCTCATGGCCTGGAAAAAATGCTCGCCAATGTCGTCGTGCCAGTATGGCCATGTCCAACCGCCATGCGTGAAGCCACCTTCCGTGTCTTCCTCTGCGCCACCCGGCGCTTGCATGACCCCATCAAGTGATACAAATTCGGAAACGATTATTTTTCTCATAGTAACTTTCCTTGTCCTTCATCGGTATCTATACAGGTTCCCTAGCTGTGGCGATTATCGGAGAAGCTTATCAGCCCTCTCCCGGGGGGGGGGCTGCTCTCCCTGGGGAGAGGGTTAGGGTGAGGGGCTGTATCGTTACCGTCATCTAATCTTCTGATGTCAACCACGCTGATTTGCCGCATACCTTCTATCGGCCAGCAACCAGGTTCCTGAGGAGTCTTGATCACTCGACTTTGGCGAAAATTACCCCGACCTCTGGAAATCTCTCAGTCTCTCAATCTCCAGAGGGAGATCAAAAAACGCCAAACGCCAATTAATTATGCATGTAGGCGCTGGTCAGTGAATGCTTGGCCTGAAGAAGCTGTTGTGGCGTTCCTTCAAACATGACGCGGCCGCCTTTGCTACCCCCTTCGGGACCCATGTCTATGATCCAGTCCGCGTTTTTAATCACATGCAGGTTGTGCTCAATAACGATGACCGTATTGCCCATATCTACTAGACGGTCCATAACGGCCAACAAGTGACCGATATCGGACATATGTAACCCGGTGGTGGGTTCGTCCATCACATAGACGCTCCCTTTTTTGTGGAGTTCGCTGGCGAGTTTGATACGCTGGCATTCCCCGCCCGACAGAGTGCTCAAGGGCTGACCCAGCGTGAGATAGTCCAACCCCACATCACTCATCGCTTGCAGCTTGCGGACGACTTCCTTGAGGTCAAAATAGTCCAGCGCCTGCTGAACGGTCATCGCCAGTACGTCCGTGATGGATTTGCCATTGAGTTTGTAGGCCAGCACCTCGTCCTTGAACCGCTTGCCATCACAAATTTCGCAGGGTGTTTTCGCGCCGCTCAGGAATCCCAGATCGGTGTAGATGACACCCAACCCCTGACAATTTTCACAGGCGCCTTGGGAATTGAAGCTAAAGAGTGACGCGCTCACGTTGTTGACTTTGGCGAACGCTTTGCGAACATCGTCCAAAATACCGGTGTAAGTCGCCGGATTAGAGCGGGTGGAGATGCCTACGGCTGATTGGTCAATGACAATGGCATCAGGGTGTTGGCGCAGAAAGGCCTGATTGATGAGTGAGCTTTTGCCGGAACCAGCTACTCCTGTGACAACGGTGAGGACTCCTTGGGGAATACCGACGGTGATATTCTGCAAGTTGTTTGTTTTGGCATTGGTGATGGTGAATTTGCCCTTGGCCACCCGGAAGCTGTCTTTTAGCGGCCGCGACTGTTTCATATGTTTGCTGGTCAAGGTATCGGCGTCGAGCAGTCCGGTGAAACTCCCTTCATACACAATCGTACCGCCCCGGCTTCCCGCGTGAGGCCCCACATCAACAATGTGGTCAGCCACCCTGATCACATCCGGGTCATGCTCCACAACGAGCACCGTATTGCCTTTGTCACGGAGTTTCTGGAGCAGTTCGTTCATGCGGTGAACATCACGCGGGTGCAGCCCTATGCTGGGTTCGTCAAAGATATACATCACATCCATCAGGCTGCTGCTGAGATGTTTGACGATTTTGACGCGTTGGGATTCGCCGCCGGAGAGGGTGTCGGTGGGGCGGTTGAGGCTGAGATACTCAAGGCCAATGTCTACTAAATGTTGCAGGCGTTCGCTGAGGGTGGTGACTATCGCGGCCGCGACCGGATCATCTATCTCTTTAATCACATTGATAAGGGTGCCCACTTCCATAGCCGACAGTTCGGCAATATTGTGGCCGTTAATTTTGCACCCCAACGCTTCCTGGCTGAGACGCGCCCCTTTGCAAAGCGTGCAAGGCCCCAAGGTCAAATAAGGTTCCACCGACTTTTGGGTGCGCTCAGACATGGTCTTGAGATCACGCGTGATGTACTTGCGGCTGAACTTGTCAATGATGCCTTCAAAGGTCAGATTGAATGGTTTGCCCGCTACTTCAGTTTTCACTTTAAAAGGTTTGCCGTGGAGCAGCCTTTCCATTTCTTCTTCGCTGTAATCATCCAGCTTTTTGTCGTTGTCGAATAGGCCCGACTGGGTACAAATGCTCCAGTCCCAACTACCGAGGCCAAATTCCGGGTATAGGATCGCTCCTTCGTTCAGCGATTTGGACGTATCCATAAAACGTTCCATGTCTACGCCGATCTTGCGCCCCAGACCATTGCATTCAGGACACATACCCTGGGGGTCGTTGAAGGAAAAGAGGTTGTAGTTGCCCACATGGGGTTGGCCGATGCGTGAGAACAACATGCGTAGGATGGTGTAAATGTCGGTGATAGTTCCCATGGTGGAGTGTGAACCACCACCCATCCGTTTCTGGTCTACGACGATGGCCATGCTCAGATTTTCAATCGCATCCGCGTCTGGCTGGGCATACCGGGGCAGGAAGTTCCGCACAAACATGCTGAAATTTTCGTTGAGTAGACGTTGGGCTTCGGTGGCAATGGTGTCAAAGACAATAGATGATTTACCAGAGCCGGATACGCCGGTGAAAATCGTTATTTTGCGTTTGGGAATGCGTAGGGAGACGTTTTTGAGGTTGTTTTCGCGAGCATGGCGAATTTCTATGTACTCTTGGGGCATATTTCCTCTCTGTTTTCACTTATTGTCCAGGCGTCATTATTGTCTAGGGCGGCAGGGCAACACGCCACTAGGGGATTATATTGCGGCCGCGTAAGCGTTTGTTGTTTGGCTGAATAATTTAACCCACGATTAAATGGGTATGGGGACATTGTTGTTCAGGCAATTCAGGTATGGTTGTCCCGGTGGGTGCACGTTGACCGGGCACACCTGTTTATGTGTGAAGAAGAACGGCCCTTATTATAGAACATCCATTCTGTTTTGTCGAGAGAATATTGATGAATATTCAAATTGAAAATGCCCTATAGACATTCAGCACACAAACGATACAATGTTCCTTGTCGCTTCGTCGTATCACCTTTTTCTTATCACCTGTTGGCCTAATTGCATAATACCCAAGAAAGATTGCCCTGAGCTGTGTTTATCGTCAGGCTTACCGGTTGTAGAGGATCGTTTTTCCCCTGATTCGGTTTGTCTGGCTGAGGGGCAATGCTCGTTAGCTCCCCGCCCCAAAGATGGTTTAACCCTGGGGCGATGGGTTTATTATAAGGGCATTGCCAATCAGTAAGAGTTTTAAAGGATGATGGGTATGAATATTAGTACAGGTTCACGAAAGTTGTCTTTGGTTTAGGGATAAGTCCCTGTATCGGTTTGTCTCCCGAAACCTCCGTTAAAGGGTCCCCTTCCGGGAAAAGGGGAGCATGGGTCTACACCTAAAAGCTTACCAGACTATCATCTGTAAGCTGCTACTAGTTGGGCCAAAGTGCCGCAACCAGTGGAAAACGAGAAGCGATAGCTGTTTCACCCCCGGCATAAGCCACAATCACAGGAGAAAGCATGATGAGATCGTTTTTTCGCCGTAAACTATCCGCCGTTTTGTCCGTATTCGCGCTCGGATTGTTCCTGGTTCTGGCGATAAGTCAGAGTTCTTTGCTCTCAGCGCAGGACGATGATGTAGCTAACCAGGATTCCAACATTAAGGAAGTGATGGCAGCTATGGAACGGGACTACCAACCAGCCCAAGACCTGGCGGCTATGGCCATGGTTCCCTGTGTGGGCGGCATGGCGGGCAGTTATCCCTGCCAGAATGTGGATTTAATGGCCTTTATGCCCTTGAGTAGTATTGGCGGGGGCAACGGCAACGATATTTGGGGTTGGACAGATACCTTAACCGGCAAGGAGTACGCCATTATGGGACGTACCAACGGGACTGCTTTTGTCGATATTAGCAACCCGGTAAGTCCTATCTATCTGGGTAATTTACCTACCCACACGGTGAACTCATCTTGGCGTGACATCAAGGTGTATGCCAATCATGCTTTTATTGTCAGTGAAGCCAGTGGACATGGGATGCAGGTTTTTAACCTGACCCAATTGCGTAATGTGGTCTCACCGCCGGTTACGTTTAGTAATACGGCTCATTACAACGCTTTTGGCAATGCCCACAATATTGCCATCAATGAAGACACGGGTTTTGCTTATGCCGTGGGAACCAGCACCTGTAGTGGCGGTCTACACATGGTCAACATCCAAAACCCATCCAGTCCTACCAATGCGGGCTGCTTTAGTAGTGACGGTTATACCCATGACACCCAATGTGTGGTTTATGCTGGCCCGGATACGACGTATCAGGGTCAGGAAATTTGCTTTAACTCGAACGAGGATACGCTGACGATTGTTAATGTGAATAACAAATCCACCCCGGTGCAGTTGTCAAGGACGGGTTACTCAGGTAGCCGCTACACGCATCAGGGTTGGCTCACAGAAGACCAGCGTTATTTCTTGTTGGATGATGAGTTAGATGAGCAGAATAATGGGCATAACACCCGGACTTATATTTGGGATGTGTCTGATTTGAACGCGCCGGTGCTCATTGGTAACTTTACTTCGTCCGCGGCCGCGATCGATCACAACCAATACATCAAGGGTAACTACTCCTACCAGGCCAACTATCGCGCCGGGTTGCGCATCCTAGACATCAGCAATATCGCCAGTGGCAGCCTCACCGAAGCGGGTTACTTTGACGTGTATCCAGTCAACGATAACCCCAGCTTCAACGGCTCCTGGAGCACTTACCCTTACTTTGACAGTGGCCTTGTCATTGTGAGCGGAATTGAGCAAGGTTTGTTTGTTTTACAACCCAACCTCACTACTGGCCCAACCCCTACTCCCACCAACACGCCTGGGCCAACCCCTCCCCCCACGGCCACCAACACCCCTGGCCCAACCACCTGCACGGTTTACAACAGCACCAACGTGCCGATTAGCTTGCCCAATGGTGTGGCCTCCATCAACTCCAACCTCACCGTCAGTGGGGGCGGCACCATTGCCGATGTGAACTTCACCGTCAACATGGCCCACGTCTGGGTGGGCGATATTGGCATGACCATAAGCCACAACAGCACCAACGTAACCGTCCTGGATCGTCCTGGTGTGCCCGCCAGCACTTACGGCTGTAGTGGGGATAACGTCGTGGCCACCCTGGATGATGAAGCGTCGTTACCGGTAGAGAATCAATGTGCCGGTTCTACCCCCACCATCGGTGGAACCTTCACCCCCAACAACGCTCTCTCTGCCTTCGATGGACAAAGCAGTACCGGCACCTGGACACTGACCGTCAATGATTACTACACCGCCGGTGATCCGGGTACACTGAACAGTTGGAGTCTGGAAATCTGCACCGCCGGAGTCGCCCCCACACCCACCAATACGTCGGTTCCGCCTACAGCCACCAACACCTCCGTGCCGCCCACGGCTACCAGCACCTCCGTGCCGCCCACGGCCACCAACACACCCATACCGCCCACACCCACCAACACCCCTGTACCCGGTGGCAACGACGTGATCTACGCCAGTTCCAGCACCAACGGCACATCCGGTGGCGTCGCCTTTGCTGACGAAGATATTATCGCTTATGACACAGGGACAGGCGTTTGGTCCATGGTCTTTGACGGTTCAGATGTTGGTCTCGGTAGCACCGATATAAACGCCTTTGCTTTCCTGGACGATGGCTCCATCTTGATGAGCTTCGATTCCGCCTCGTTTGCCGTTTCCGGTGCCGGGACGGTGGAAGACTCCGACATCGCCCGTTTCATTCCCACTTCCCTGGGCAGTACCACGAGTGGAACCTTCCAGTTCTACTTCGATGGTTCAGATGTGGGGCTAACGACCGCGGATGAAGACATTGACGCCATCGATGTAACGGCAGACGGCAACATCATCATCAGCACGCTGGGGGCCTTCACGGTCACTGGCGCGTCGGGTCAGGATGAAGACCTGGCTATCTTTACGCCCACAGCGCTGGGTGCAACCACCAGCGGAACCTGGGCCTTACACTTCGACGGCTCGGATGTGGGGTTAAGCACCACCACGAACGAAGATGTGAACGGTTCCTGGACAGCCACAAACGGCAATGTTTATCTCACGACCCTGGGCGCATTTAGCGTGACCGGTGTGAGTGGCGATGGCGCGGACATTTTCATTTGTGCGGCTGGTTCGTTGGGTAGCACCACAACCTGTACCTTCTCGATGTATTGGGATGGCTCAGCCAATGGCTTTGCCGGAGAGGTGCTGGATGCGTTTACCGTGGTTAAACCGTAAGGGCTGAATCTGTCCCCAGGGGCTCTCTTTAAAGGTAGTGCGGGATTCGAGCGGGGTTGCGCTCGTAACTATTCACCCCCATCCCGCCGGAAGGGTGGGCGAATCAACTCATTACCCGATTAAAAATTTAATCAACAACGAGGGAGAAGGGTGTCAATTCTCTCACTCCAGTGGGGAGAAGGTTTGACTGTTTTTGAAAAAGAGTGCCGCAGTTTCCAAAACTGCGGCACTCTTTTTTTGAGGGTGGCTGGTTCGGGATTCTAGCTTTGACCTTGACAAATCTTTTTTTTCGCCTAATATTTAGGTGTGCCTAAATTATTTGATGAATTCAACGATAGATAGGCGTAACGACAATTCTCAAGGACGGAGTGTAGAACTATGATTCATCGCGTAAAACTTCTTCTGGTTGGTCTTTTGGTGGCGGTAATGATGAGCGCCTGCGGCCGCGACGCGGCCGCGACCAACGATGGCCTCATCCACATCACCACCACCATCGGCCAGATTACCAACATCAGCCAGGTTGTGGGGGGTGAGCATGTCAGCGTGACCGGGTTGATGGGGCCGGGGGTTGATCCCCATCTTTACGTAGCCAGCGCCAGCGATGTAGACAAATTGCAAGACGCCGACATCATCTTCTACAACGGCTTGTTTCTGGAAGCCCAAATGGAAAATGTGTTGGAGCAACTGGCGGAACGCAAAACGGTGGTGGCCGTTTCGGCAGGTATTGACCGGGCGGGTTTGCTGGCTTCACCGATATACCCGGATGAGTATGATCCACATATCTGGTTTGATGTGACGTTGTGGATGCAGGCGGTGGAGCAGGTACGAGACACCCTCATTGAGTACGATGCGGAACATGCGGCCGATTATGAAGCCAACGCGGCCGCGTACCTTATTGAGCTTCAATCACTGCATAAATATGTGCAGGAACAGGCCCAACGTGTGCCCGAATCCCAGCGGGTTCTCATCACCGCCCATGACGCCTTCAACTACTTTGGCCGGGCCTATAGCTTTGAAGTGCTGGGTCTGCAAGGCATCAGCACTGCTTCCGAAGCCAGCACGGCTGACGTGCAAGAGCTGGCCGATTTCATCGCCACCCGGCAGATACCGGCGGTTTTTGTGGAATCATCGGTGCCCGTTCGCACCATCGAAGCCGTACAAGCCGCTGTTCAGGCCAAAGGGTTCGATGTGCAAATTGGCGGCCAGCTTTACTCGGATGCCATGGGCAATGCCGATACACCCGCCGGGACATACCTCGGCATGGTGCGGCATAACATTGACACCATTGTCGGCGCTTTGTTGGGGGAATGACCTATGACGAATTATCCAGTAGAAGTAACCGACCTGACGGTTGCGTACAACGAAAAACCAGTTCTGTGGGACATTGATCTGAATGTGCCGGAAGCCACGATGATGGCGATTGTCGGCCCCAACGGTGCGGGCAAAACCACCCTCATCAAATCCATTTTGGGGTTGATCAAACCGGCGGCCGGGCGGGTCTTGATTTACGGTCAGCCCTATGAAGAACAGCGGCATCGGGTGGGATATGTGCCTCAGCGGGGGAGCGTGGATTGGGATTTTCCCACCAGTGTGCTGGATGTGGTCATGATGGGGCGGTATCGCAGTCTGGGCTGGTTTAAGCGGCCAGGTAAAGCGGAGCATCAGGCCGCCTTTGAGGCCCTGGACAAGGTGGGCATGGCTTCATTGGCTCACCGACAAATCAGCCAGCTTTCCGGTGGGCAACAGCAGAGGACGTTTTTGGCCCGTGCCCTGGTGCAGGATGCCCAGATTTATTTCATGGACGAGCCGTTTCAGGGGGTAGATGCGACTACCGAACGGGCCATTGTCACCTTGCTGAAGGAGTTGGGGGCGGCGGGTAAAACGGTTATCGCCGTGCATCACGACCTGCAAACGGTGCCGGAGTATTTTGATTGGGTGACGCTCATCAATGTGCGGGCGATTGCCAGTGGGCCGGTGGGGCATGTGTTTACCGAAGAAAACCTGCGCCGAACCTATGGCGGCCGCATCAGTTTCCTCAAAGAAAATGGGCATGGGGAGGCGGTTGGCAGTGAGCCGCTGGCCGTGGGCAGTCATCAGTGAGCCATCGGGGAAAACTCACGCCAAGACGCCAAGGACGCCAAGACACCAGATAAAATTCCGTGTAATTCGTGGCTTCTTTCCGTGGACTCTATGGTCTCGGCCACTTTTGGTTAAACAATGGACTTACTACAACTTCTCTTCACCGATTACACCTTGAGAACTGTGGCCATGGGCGCGGCCGCGTTGGGTATTGTCAGTGGGGCGTTAGGAACCTACGCCACCCTGCGGCGGCAAAGTTTGCTGGGGGATGCTATTTCCCACGCGGCCCTACCCGGAGTGGTGATTGCCTTCATGCTCACGGGCACGAAATCGCCCCTGGTGTTGATGGCTGGCGCGGCCGCGGCCGGTATCCTCGGCACCTGGCTGATGATGGCCATCACCCGCAACACCCGCATCAAAGAAGACAGTGCCTTGGGGTTAATCCTGTCCGTCTTTTTTGGCTTTGGGCTGATGTTGCTCACCTTTCTACAAAAGAACCCCGATGCCCGGCAGGCCGGGTTGGATAGTTTCCTCTTTGGACAGGCGGCCACCTTGCTCCAACGGGATGTGGTAGCCATGGTCATTTTTGGCGGGGCGGCCCTGTTTATCCTGGCCCTGTTTTGGAAAGAGTTCAAGCTTTTGAGCTTCGACCGGGATTTTGGGGCCAGCCTGGGTTACAACATGCAACTGTTGGATATGTTGCTGACCACTCTATTGGTGGTCGCCATTGTGATTGGTTTGCAGGCGGTGGGGGTGGTGCTGATGAGTGCGATGGTGGTAGCGCCCGCGGCCGCGGCTCGCCAATGGACGGATCGGTTGGGCCTCATGGTTGCCTTAGCCGCCGTATTTGGGGCTGTGGCCGGAGTTAGCGGGGCTGTCATTAGCAGTAGTGGCACCGGCCTTTCCACTGGGCCAGTCGTTGTCCTGAGCATTAGCGCCATCGTCGTTTTCTCACTCTTGTTTGCCCGCAATCGGGGGCTGGTGTGGAATTGGCTGCGACGGCAACGCAATCGGCAACAACTGCGCCTGGAAGCCGTCCTGGGCGACCTCTACACCTTAGCCTCTCAGCATCATGAGCCGGGGCATCCGCACTCCATTGAAGTGCTTAGGGCCATGAATTTCCACCAGGGCGGGGTGCAGAAAAGTTTAGAGACGCTGGCCGAACAAGGTTTGGTTCGGTCAGTCAATGAAACCGATTGGGCGTTGACCGCCCAAGGGATAGAAGCGGCTCGCCAGAACAGCCAGCATGGGCAGAGTTCGGTACAATAAGTTTAGAGCTAGAGCTAGAGCTAGAGCTAGAAAAGTTTTTGTACCGGTTACTCTATAAATCTCTGGTAACTATTCTCCCTCATCCCCGGCCCTTCTCCCACACTGGGAGAAGGGTGTTCGTTCCCTCTCCCTGGGGAGAGGGTTAGGGTGAGGGGCTGTATAGATACAATCCCTGTGAGGTTTCCATGCTGTCTGAATTAACAACTGAATTAGCGATTATTTTGGTCCTTACCCTGGCGAATGGGGTTTTTTCCGGGTCGGAAATTGCCATTGTTTCGGCCCGACGCAATCGCCTGGAGATGCAAGCGGCCGCCGGTTCACGTGGTGCGCGACAGGCCCTTGATCTGAGTGAACGCCCGGACCGGTTTCTGGCCACGGTGCAGGTT
The DNA here is from genome assembly GCA_016716885.1 of Candidatus Trichofilum aggregatum. GTDB lineage: Bacteria > Chloroflexota > Anaerolineae > Promineifilales > Promineifilaceae > Trichofilum > Trichofilum aggregatum. The sequence goes on from JADJUV010000004.1 coordinate 86,774, forward strand.
GGCATTACCCTGATCGGCACGTTTTCGGCCGCTTTTGGGGGGGCACGCATTGGCGATATTCTGGCCGTCTGGCTAGCCCAGATACCCATTCTGATGCCCTATGCCGAGACCCTGGCCCTGGGCATTGTGGTGATGGGCATCACCTATTTGTCTCTGGTAATTGGTGAACTGGTGCCAAAGCAGATTGCCCTGCACCATGCCGAACGGTTTGCCACGCTCACCGCACCGATTATGGTGTTTCTGGGGGTAATAACGCGGCCGCTTGTTGCTTTGTTATCCTTTTCCGTAAAAGGGGTGTTGCGCTTGCGGGGGCAAGAAAACGTAGCCGAGAGCTATGTGACGCCGGAAGACATCGTCTATATGGTGCGGGAAGGGACGCAGAGTGGCGCGGTTGAGGTGGGAGAAGCCCAAATGATTCAGCGGGTGTTCAAATTTACGGATCGCCCGGTAAAAACGGTGATGGTTCCCCGCAGTGAAATCGTAGTTGCTGATATTACCATGCCTCTCGTGAAAATCGCCGAGACCTTCATCGAAAGTGGTTATTCCCGTTTGCCGGTGATCGAAGGGTCTATGGAAAATGTGATCGGCTTTCTCCATGCCAAGGAGTTGATGCGATATCTGGCTCAACCAGAAGCGACCGTGAACATTCGCCACCTGCTGCGCCCGGTTATCTATGTTTTGGGCAGTGACCATACCGATGATGTGTTAAACCTCTTCCGCCGTAAGGCCGCCCACATGGCGCTGGTTATGGATGAATATGGCCAGACGGATGGGCTGGTGACGCTGGAAGATTTGTTGGAAGAGCTGGTGGGTGAAATTCAGGATGAGTATGACGAAGGGGAAGAACAGCCCATTGTGCGCCGCGAGGATGGGAGCTGGCTGGTGAATGGTCTGGAAGCGTATGACAAAGTGAAAGAGCGACTGGGCCTGCCGACTATTTATGGCCTGGACGAAGAAGATTTTACCACCCTGGCCGGACTCATTTTGGCGCTGCTCAAGCGTATGCCCAAGGTGGGTGATAAGGTTGATTTAGGCGATTTTACTTTGGAAGTGGTAGATATGGATGGTCGTCGGGTGGATAAGGTGTTGATCTATCAAAAAACGACAAGCAGTGATGAGTGAGATACCGGAAAATCTCACGCAGAGGCGCAAAGGGCGCAAAGGTTCGGAAATGGGTTTGTGTTAATTCGTGAGTCTACTGAAAAAACGCACGCAAGGGTGCAAAGGACGCAAAGGTTCGGAAATGGGTTTGTGTTGATTTGTGATTTCTGGGGATGAATGCAACCAGAAACAACGATACGCACCACGCACCACGTTGGAGTCAAATATGTCTGTTTCGCAACTTGAAATTCAATTAATTGCGGCCATTGTGGCGGTGGCCTGTGCTTTGCCGGGGGTGTTTTTGGTGCTCCGGCGCATGGCGATGCAGAGTGATGCCATCAGCCATACGGTGTTGTTGGGTATTGTGGTGGGTTATTTCCTGTTTCGTGACCTGGACTCACCGCTGGTGATTCTGTGCGCGGCCGCGACCGGGGTTCTCACCGTCTGGTTAACCGAGCTACTGCACCGCACCCGGCTGGTCAAAGAAGACGCCGCCGTGGGGCTGGTCTTTCCCGCCCTGTTTAGCCTGGCTGTCATCCTTATTTCCCGGTTTGCGCGGGGGGTGCACCTGGACGTGGATGCGGTTTTGTTGGGGGAACTGGCCTTCGCGCCGTTGGATCGGCTGGACTTGTTGGGGCTGGACTTGCCCCGCGCTCTGGTGGTGATGGGGGTGATCTTGGGGCTGAATGTGGCCTTTATCGCCCTGTTCTACAAAGAACTCAAACTGGCAACCTTCGATGCGGGCCTCGCGGCCGCGCTCGGTTTCTCACCCGTTCTCATCCACTACGCCCTGATGACCCTGGTCTCCTTCACGGCGGTGGGGGCCTTTGATGCCGTGGGGTCGGTGCTGGTGGTGGCGCTGATGATTGCTCCGCCCGCGGCCGCGTACCTGCTCACCGACCGCCTTTCCCACATGCTGGGGCTGAGTGCCCTCATCGGCGTGGTCAGCGCCATTGGTGGCTTCTGGTTAGCTCGCTGGTTAGATGCCAACATCGCCGGTTCGATGGCCGCCATGACTGGTTTAATTTTTCTCCTCATTTTTCTGCTGGCCCCAGAGCGGGGAATGGTGGCCCTGGCGCTACGCCGCCAGCGGCAACGCTGGAACTTTGCCGCCACGGCCCTGGCTATCCACTTGTTAAATCACGAAGGGGAAGTGAACGCCCTGGATGAAAGCCGCATGGAGCATTTGCTGGAGCACATGCACTGGGAGCCACCCTTTGCCGAAGAAGTGGTGCGCCGGGCGCAGCGCATTGGCCTGGTACAGCGGGATGATAATTTGCTGGAGTTGACGGGCCGCGGCCGCGAACTGGCCCGCGAAGCCATTCTGCGTTAAGACCTTCAAGAGGAAGGGCGGATGTGACTAAGGGGGAGCAATTGGAGTTGGCGTTGCCGGAAGGACAAACGTAAAAACATTTGTTCCATCCCCTGTGTTGACTGCGATCAGCATCATATTGGCCACCAAAACAAATTGGGATGGATCGATATAAAAAACAGCGTGTCCGGGGCAGGCATGACCAGGGCCAACATCTTCTAATTCGGCCTGAGCAATGAGATCGTTGTTTGGGCCAAGTATCGCATACAATTCCACAATGGTAGGTGCAGGTGAGCTTAATTCACCGGTCACGGGTACAAATTGGTCTCCTGCAAAGACTGGCCCTTCAAACCAGATGCCGCAGGGGCCTGCTACTGTCGAGGTAGGTGTGGGGCCAATGGTGGCTGTAGGTGTATTAAGTGGTGTCGAGGTAGGTGAAGGGCCAGGGGTAATGGTGGCTGTCGGTAAGATAGGGGTAAAGCTGGGGGTGGGTGGCGGTGTCCTTGTGTGTGTGGGCATGGGCGTTGGCGTAGCTAAACGGGCCATAATCGTACCGCTGACATCATAGCGGCAATCCAGATAGACGACATAATTCCCTTCAATGGCGAAGGTGGTGCTGTAGATGTCACCCGGCGCAATCATGCCACTGTGCCATGCATTACCAGATTGGGACATAGCCGAGGCCGCAACCCCGTCCCCCTCATCTTCTTCCGCTACTAACAAAGGCAAATATTGATAACAGTGGCGACTGCTCCCAATTTCTACCCGTTGGCTGGTGTTGTTGAGCCAGGTAACAGGTTCGCCCAGGCTCACCGTGAGCGCAACCGGGTCAAAGCCGGTTTCGTTGATGAGAATATCTGGCCCTGCGGCCGCGGCCTCACTGGTTGCTCCTCTCTTTTGCCACACCTGGAGCGACCCCAGGAACGCGGCCGCGAGGCCTAACACCATCGCCCCATTGAACAGCCCTTTGATCAGGCGCGAAGAATGGTGAGTGAGCATGATGCACTCCTTAAATGAAACGGAGAAGAAAATGGATGACGCGGCCGCGAAGGGGAAGCAACAGTGTCAGCGACCAGTTATTATCTCGACTTTGGCGAAAATGCGGACGACCTTGTGAAATCTCTTAATCTCTCAGTCTCCAGAGGTCAACACAAAAAACGCCAATGTCCAGTTATTATCATAACATACCCCGCCACCCGCTGATCGGCGTTATTGATACGTTTGCCCATTCAGATATAATCGCTCCTTGCTATGATAGATCCAACAAAAATCCGTAACTTCTGTATTATCGCCCATATTGACCACGGCAAATCCACCCTGGCTGATCGTCTGCTCCAAGCAACCGGAACCGTCTCCGACCGTGACATGCAAGAGCAGGTGCTCGACAGCATGGACCTGGAGCGGGAAAAAGGTGTCACCATCAAGGCCTCCGCTGTGCGCATGGAGTACAAAGCACAAGACGGCGAAACCTACATCATGAACTTGATTGACACCCCCGGCCACGTAGACTTCGCCTACGAGGTCAGTCGCGCCTTACAAGGGTGTGAAGGGGCCGTCCTGGTGGTAGATGCCTCACAAGGGGTCGAAGCCCAAACCCTGGCTAACCTCTACCTGGCCGTAGATGCGAACCTGGAACTGGTTCCCGTTGTCAACAAAATAGACCTGCCCGCCGCCCAACCAGATGAAGCCGCCGAGGAAATTGAAAACCTGACTGGCATCAATGCCGCGGATGTGGTTCCGATCAGTGCCAAAATGGGAACCAACGTGGTTCAGGTGCTTGAGGCCGTTGTCAAACGTGTACCACATCCAACTGGCGACCATGATGCCCCCCTCAAAGCCCTCGTGTTTGACTCCCATTACGATGCGTACAAAGGGGTGATCGCCTATGTGCGTATTTTTGAAGGCACCCTCAAAGATCGCCAGATCATCAAAGTCATGTCCAATGATGTGACGGTTGAACCCCTGGAGATTGGCGTTTTTACCCCTGGTATGAAACCAGTCAAAGAAATTTCTGCCGGGGAAGTGGGTTACATTGCCACCGGGCTGAAATCAGTGCGTGAGTGCCGCGTAGGTGACACCATCACCTTGCGCGAACGCCCCGCCGCCGAGCCGCTGGCCGGTTATCGCACCATCAAACCGATGGTTTACGCCGGTTTTTACCCCACCGAAGGGGAAGATTACAGCCTGCTCAAAGAAGCCCTGGAAAAACTGCAACTGAATGATGCGTCCCTGGTTTATGAACCGGAAACATCCAACGCCCTGAATTTTGGTTTCCGTTGTGGTTTCCTCGGGCTGTTCCACATGGAAATTATCCAGGAGCGGCTAGAGCGGGAATACGACCTTGACCTGGTAGCCACGGCTCCCAGCGTGCGTTATGAAGTGGTGATGACGGACGAAGAGGTCAACATTATCGAAAGCCCGGCTGATTTGCCGGATGAAACCGAGATATTGGAAATCCGTGAACCGTGGATGCAGGTACAGATATTCACCCCGGAAGAATATTACGGCACCATCATGGACCTTGTCCGTAAGCGGCGCGGTGAATTCTTGGGGCAAGAGCACCCCTCACCGGGCCGCGTTATTCTCAAATACGACATTCCCCTGGCCGAAATCATCGTGGACTTTTACGATAAGCTAAAGAGCGGCACACGGGGTTATGCTTCGATGGATTATGAATTTATCGGCTACCGCACCTCGGATTTGGTTAAGCTAGAGGTGTTGGTGAACAAAGTACCGGTAGATGCCCTGGCGATGATTGTCCATCGGGATGATTCGTTCAACCGGGGGCAGAAATTAGTGACCAAGCTGAAAGAATTGATTCCGCGCCAGCAGTTTGAAGTGCCGATTCAGGCCGCTGTAGGTAAACGAGTGGTAAGTCGGGCCAACGTGAAGGCCATACGTAAGGACGTGTTGGCGAAATGTTATGGTGGCGACATCACCCGTAAGAAGAAGCTGTTGGAAAAGCAGAAGAAAGGCAAGAAGCGGATGAAGATGATCGGCAATGTGGAGATACCGCAGGCCGCGTTTATGGCGGTTCTAAAGTTGAGCGAAGATTAGAACTGCGAATATCTCCCATCCCTAACCCCGCCCCCAGGGGCGGGGAACTTTTTCTCGTGTCATTTTTCGAGGGCCTACGCCCTCGAAAAATGACACGAATAGGTTTTTCCCCTTCCCGCCTCAAAGGGGTCTTTTAGCGGTTCACCTCAACCGGCTAAAGCCGTCACTACGCTCATTAATTTGTGCTTGTATGGTGTACTTGTACCTTTACGATAGCCTGACTATCTGCCTGCACCTGGGCACGGTGATCGAGGGTGTGGCCGATGATCCAGAGTGGGTGCTGGGCCGTAGCCAGAATGGGCCAGCGGCCGCGTGCTTCAGCCATGATCTGCCGTTGGTTCATTACTTTTTTAATGGCCTGAGATTGCCCCTCTAGACCTAACGGTTGGATGCGCTCGCCGGGTTGCCGCGGCCGCAACCACACCTCTTCCCCCTCATTCATCGCTACAAACGCCCGCCACGGATCTGGGTTTTCCCAAATATCGGCCAGGGTCACATGGCTGACGCGTTCGGCGGTGATAAACCAACCATCGGTCAGAGCCACCTGACCCGGCACAGGCAGGGGGATAGGCACATCGTTGGGCAGTTGGGGCCAGGTATGGGGAGAGGGGCTGTCCGCGGCCGCGATCTCCACTGTCTCATACCCCACCGACAGGCGCACACTCCCTGGCAGGGCCATCTGTTGCCCCACTGTACCCGTTTCCGCCAGACCTCGCGCCTGTTCCAACACCCCAAACGACAATTCCCCCGCTCCTTGTAATAAACGCCCAATCGCCTGCCGCAACACCCGCCGACGTAAACTTAAGGGCAGGGCCAACCAGCGTGCCCGCCTGAGCGTTACCCGGTTCACCCCCGTTTCTACCACTTCGGCCCAGCTCTCCGCCTGTAGCGCTCGGAGCAACTCTTCATCAGCCCGGACGATTTCCGCCAGATCACGCATGCGGCCGCGCACCTGGGGATTGTAGCTCTCCAACAAGGGCAGTAGTTCATGCCGGATGCGGTTGCGGTGGAATTGGGTGTCCTGGTTGGACTCGTCGTGGACGGGGTTGAGTTGGTGGGTCTGGCAGTAGGCTTCGATCTCCTGGCGGGTGGTGGTGAGGAGAGGGCGGAGGAGAGGTGGAGGGGGGATAGTGGAGAGGGGAAAGGCAAGAGGGAAGGGGGCGATGGGTAGGATGCCGCGTAGGCCAGCCAGGCCCGATCCCCGGAGCAGGTGGAGCAGGACGGTTTCGGCCTGATCGTCGGCGTGGTGGGCGAGAAGGATCGCGGCCGCGCCCACCTGTTGAGCGACTGATCCCAGAAAACGGTAACGGGCGTTACGTGCGGCTTCCTCAATCGTCCAGCCTTCTTCTTGGGCCAACTGCCGTACATCCACTTGTGCCATGACCACGCGCACGCCCCAGGCGGTCGCTGTGGCCTGGACAAATCCGGCGTCATCATCGGCTTGCGGCCGCAGGCCATGATGTAGATGAGCCACTACCAGGTGGGCGGGGTCAATCAGCTTGCCGTGGATGAGCAGGTGCAACAGGGCCAACGAATCCGGCCCCCCGGAGACCCCAATGACAAAGGTGCTGGTGGGGGAGAAAGGGACGGTTGCGGCCGCGGTTTGCCAAAAAGTGGTGACTCGTTCAACGAGAGGCATAAGCGTCGTAGCCCAGAAGATGATTAGCCACAGATGTCACAGATGAGTTCTCTGTAAGAAGCCACGAATTACACGAATTAACACGAATTTTTCTCTGGTGACTTGGCACCCTTTGCGCCTCTACGTGCGTTTTTTCCGTAGACTCGCAGATCAATACGGATTTTTCTTTTCTCTGTGTTCTCTGCGTCTCTGCGGTTCATTGTTTTCACCCAAGACTCACCGACTAAAACAAAAACGGCCCGTCAGATGACGAGCCATTTTTGGTAGGGCGGGTGGGAGTCGAACCCACACGGTCTCGCGACCGGCGGATTTTAAGTCCGCTGCGTCTGCCATTTCGCCACCACCCCACGCAGGCAATATTGTAGCCGGAAATTGAGTAAGCTACAAAAAAAGGTCATAATTAGTTTTGGGTAAGGCCAGACCAGCTTTTATAGCATTTACGATTGACGATTTTAGATTTACGATTGGGAACAATCTGGACAACATCTCGTAAAACCTCAAAATCTTTTTCTTGAAAGCTATAAAACCTATCAGGTCTCCAGGATGGAAAGCTAGAGGCTTTTGAAAATGGTGAATGGTAAAGGGTGAATCGTAAATCGTAAATCGTAACGTGGTTGCGGCCGCGATCTGATTAAGCGACAATAACAGCCTATCCCAAAACTCCCACATCCCACGAGGTTACCCTTGAAACATACGATTCGCATTATTGGTGTACCCATGGACTTAGGTCAAAACCGGCGCGGCGTTGACATGGGGCCGAGTGCCGTGCGTTATGCTGGTTTGCAGGGTCGCCTGGAACGGCTCGGTTATAAGGTTTTAGATTTAGGCAATGTGCCGGTTCCGGGCCGCGAAGAGGAGAGTGTTGAAACATCAGGTAAACGGTTGAAGGCGGTGACGGCCGTGTGTGAAGCGATTTATGAACGCGGCCGCGACTGTGTTTCTGCCGGTGAAATCGCCATTTTCTTGGGTGGTGATCACAGCATCAGCATTGGTTCGGTTGCGGCCGCGAGTGAAAATGAAACGGTCGGCGTTATCTGGATAGATGCCCACGGCGATTACAACACCCCCGCCACCTCACCCAGTGGCAACATTCATGGGATGCCCGTCTCCGTGCTGGTAGGTGATGGGCCAGAATCGTTGGTCAATGTAGGACGGCCCGGCCCTAAAGTCGCTCCCCACCAGATTGTCCAGATTGGCATTCGTAGCCTGGACGTAAAAGAGCGAGACCGAATGCTCAACAGCGGTATCAACATCTTCACCATGCGCCATTTGGATGAAATGGGCATGGCTACGGTGGCCCGCAACGCCCTGGATCGCCTGCGCCACATGACCCGTATTCACATAAGCCTGGATATGGACAGCCTGGACCCGGACGAAGCCCCCGGCGTAGGAACCCCGGTTCCGGGTGGCCTGACCTACCGTGAGGCCCATTTACTGATGGAAATTTTGGGCGATAGCGGCAAAGTTCATTCCATTGATGTGGTGGAGATTAACCCCATCCTGGACAAAGGTAATCACACCGCCGAGTTGGCCGTGGAGCTAGTCGCTTCGCTGTTGGGCCAGCGCATTCTATAGCTCCTACGAAAATAACGAACCGCAGAGACGCAGAGAACGCAGAGAAAAGAAAAATCTGTGAAATCTGTGAAATCTGTGGTTAAAATTTTCATTCGCCTGAATTCGTGGCAAAAAATCTCCCGGGTTCTATCATGAACAAAATTGACCTCAAAAAAACATGGAAGCATTTGTATAACCCGTCGGCACAAGTTGTGGCTGAGGTGGATGTGCCACCGATGAATTATTTGCTTATTGACGGGCGGGGTGATCCCAACACGGCGGCTGAGTACGCGGCCGCGGTCGAAGCCCTCTTCTCTCTCGCCTATGCCCTCAAATTCCACCTCAAACGCACCATAGAGGTAGATTATGTGGTGATGCCCCTGGAAGGACTGTGGTGGGCCGAAGACATGCACCAGTTTAGCGTCGAGCGTAAATCTGACTGGCTCTGGACAATGATGATCCTTCAGCCGGAAGAGGTAACGGCGGCGATGTTTGCCCAGGTGCTGGCCGAAGTGACCAAGAAAAAACAGCTAGACGCCTTAGCGGGCGTGAGGCTAGAGCATTATCATGAAGGGTCATCCGCCCAGATCATGCACCTGGGGCCATACAGCGCCGAAGGGCCAACCGTCGCTAAGCTTCACGGTTTTATTGCTGACAATGGGTATACCCTGGGTGGCAAACATCACGAAATCTACTTGAGTGATCCGCGCAAATCGGCCCCAGAGAAGATGCGCACCGTGATCCGCCAGCCGTTTCAGGCGTGAGGCAGGGGGATGGGAAACTCTAGGAACTTAGGGGAACTCTGGGAACTTATTACAACTGACAAGCTGACTTGCTGACCGGCTGACAAGCTATTTTCAGAGGATCTGTTCATGACAACAGTGGTGGATGTGGAAATACGCATATTGCCCCGGGAGGAAAACGGGTATCCGGTGGAGATTGAGGTGACCACCGAAACGGGGGAACAGCAATATCCTCGGGGGTACGCGGCCGCAGACTATCCCACCCTCTCCTCGGGGGCCAGTGATACCCAACAGGGCCAACGGCTGTGGCAATGGCTCCTCACCGACCCCAACCTGCAACTGGCCTGGGCCAAACTGTCCGGCCAATACCCCCAACGACGCATCCGCCTGCGCCTGGACGCGGCCGCGCCCGAATTACACAGCATCCCCTGGGAGTTAATACATGATGGTTCCAGCCAACTGGCCGCCAGCACCAATACCGCCTTCTCCCGCTACCTGGCTGGCCCCTGGCGGCCGCAACCCCCTCTTAACGCCAACCCCATCCGCATCCTCGTGGCCATTGCCAACCCGGAAAACCTGGAGAAATACGGCCTTCAGGCGGTAGACGCGGCGCAAGAATGGGCCTTAATGACCGCGGCCGCGAACGATCCCCGGTTTGAGTTTGTCGCTTTACCCGCGCCCGTTACCCTGGCCCGGTTGGAAACCGCCTTGCGCCAAGGCATCCATATCCTGCACCTGGTGGGGCATGGGCAATTTGCCCGCAGTGGCAAAAACGCCCTCCTTTACCTGGCCGATGACGATAACCAGGCCAAACCGGTGCGTGATACCGACTTTGTGGCAATGTTGACCCGTTTTTTGGGCGGGGTAGATGCGGTGGCTGGTGCTGATCTGCGTCTGGTTTACCTCTCTAGTTGCCAGACCGCCACTCGCAGCCCCGCTGATGCGTTTCGGGGGTTGGCCCCGCTCCTGGTAGGAACGGGCATTGCCAGTGTGGTGGCGATGCAAGACCTTGTGCCCGTTGTAACGGCTCAGGCGTTTGCCCGCACTTTTTATGAACGACTGGCGGCTCATGGGCGAGTGGATGCGGCCGCGAACGAAGCCCGCGCCCACATCCTCACCGCCGACCTGCCCGGTGCGGCTATCCCCGTTTTGTTCAGCCGCCTGCGTGACAACCAGCTTCTCGATCACACGTACAAAGCCCGTCTGCCCTTCGAGCCAGAACTGGTTTACATTCCGGCCGGGCCATTCCGTATGGGGTCGGATGCTGGCCCCGGCATTTCGGCCACCGAGACACCCACCCACGAAGTCACTCTAGCGGCCTACCGGCTGGGCAAATACCCCGTTACCAATGAGCAATACGCCGAATTTATCCGCCAGACGGCACACCCGGTCACCCGTGAGATGGGCTGGTTTGGCCGCAACCCACCGAAAGAACAACTGAACCACCCGGTGGTGGGGGTGAGTTGGTTGGATGCCCTGGCTTACTGTCAATGGCTGGCGGCCCAGACAGGGCGAGCCTATCGCCTGCCCAGCGAAGCTGAATGGGAAAAAGCTGCCAAAGGGCCAGATGGCTGGCGCTACCCGTGGGGTAACGAGTGGGCCGAGCAACACTGCCATCACAGTCAGAACACAACCGCCCCGGTTGATGCTTACCCTGACGGGGTCTCACCGTATGGCTGCCATGATATGTTGGGCAATTGTGCGGAGTGGACGAGCACCTTGTGGGGTATGGACCCGGTTAAGGCTAGTTATGGGTACCCTTACACGAAAGATCAACGTGAGGACGCGGCCGCGACCGGTCATCGTCTTTATCGTGGTGGCTCATTCCGTGATGGGCCAGACCGCCTACGTTCTACCATGCGCAGTTGGTATGCCCCTGACCACCATGACAAACGGCGTGGTTTTCGGGTGGCAATGGGATAATATCCCTTCATGGTAACTGTTCAGGTTCTCAAGAAACGAACCGCCAAGACACCAAGAACGCCAAGTCACCAGAGAAAAATTCGTATTAGTTCGTGCCATTCGTGGCTTCTTTCCATGAACTCACCTTTCATAAATTATCAGGTCTGGGTTTCTTTTACCGGAGCATCCTATGAGCATCCGTGCAACTGTTGATTGGCGTACCATCATACGCCGCATAAAAACCGATAAATTCACGCCTATTATTAGTGACCGTGTTTTTTTCCCTGGTGATAATCAGGTCATTCCTACCTGGGCTAAGGAAATGGATTTTCCTTACCCCGTGAATAACGCTCTTACGATGGCTCAACTGGCCCAATATTTGTGTATCAACAGCCGTGATCACCTGACTGCCAAAGAAGATTTTCTGGAATTTGCCAAACAATACACCCTGGATCAAGTAACAAAAGATCGTAGCCTGGAGTCGGGCGATTTTTTAGACACCCTGACCGATGAATTGCCGGATCTTACCTATTCTCAATTAGCGGCGCGGCTGGCTTTTCCCACCTTTGAAAACGAGATGGCCAACCCCCTGCGTATTCTGGCCGAGTTGCCCCTCTCGATTTACATCACCACCAGCTATTACGATTTTTTGGAAACGGCCTTAAAAGCCGCCGGTAAAGACCCGGTGACGGAAATCTGTTACTGGCAAGATGATTTGGTCGATGATGTGCCTTCTATCTTTGCCAGTGACCCGGATTTTCAACCGACGAGTGCGCGGCCGCTGGTTTATCACCTCAATGGCCTGGACGCATACCCTTCTTCATTGGTCATCAGCGAAGATGATTATCTCGACTTTCTGGTCAAGGTTTCCGAAGACCTGGAAGCCGTGCCCCGTCGTGTTTCTCAGGCTTTTGCTGACTCAACCCTACTCTTGTTAGGGTATCAGTTGGATGACTGGAACTTCAAGACCTTGTTCCGGGGCCTTATCAACACCCGTCGGGCCAGCCGCCGCCTCTTGAGTCTTTCTATTCAGATGGTACCAACCCCCACTGAGGAGGCAGCGAAGGATGCCCAAACGCGCGTACAAGACTATTTGGGACGTTATTTTGACAAGGTTAATTTTGATGTTTATTGGGGAACGCCACAGGAGTTTACCCAGGAGTTATGGGCACAATGGCAAGGGACGAATTAACCCCCAACGAAAATCCGTATGTCGGTCCCCGCACCTTTAGCGAAAAGGATGCGCGTCGTTTTTTTGGCCGCGAACGCGAGGCACGTGATCTGCTTTCTCTGGTGATCACAGAGCCGCTCTCCTTGTTTTATGCCCGGTCCGGGGCCGGGAAGAGTTCGCTCATTAACACCCGGCTTATTCCTGGTTTGCGCCAGGAAGAGTTTGTGGTGTTGCCGGTAACGCGTGTTTCTGGGGTGGTGCCGATCGGCATAAAAGATGTGCGTAATGTGTTTGTGTTTAATTTGATCCTGAACCTGGATCAGAATAAACACGATCCTCAGACCCTGGCTACCGAGACGCTCTCTGATCATTTGCAACATAGTAAATCATTGTTGTCCGATCCATCGTTGGCGCGGGTGTTGATTATTGATCAGTTTGAGGAGATTTTTACCACCCACCTGGATCATTGGCAGGAGCGACGAGACTTTTTTGAGCAGTTGGCCCAGGCCATGAAGAATGATCCGTTGTTGTGGGTGGTGCTGTCCATGCGTGAAGATTATGTGGCTTCGCTGGACCCGTTTGCCCGGATGTTGCCGGGGCGGCTGCGGCCGCGGCTGTTCATGCAGCGCATGGATGCCGACACCGCCCTTATCGCCATCGAAGAACCGGCAGAGAAAGGGGGGCGACCTTTTGCTCCCGGTGTAGCCAACACGTTAGTCGATAACTTGCGCCAGATACGGGGTCAGACCAGTGCCGATGTGATTTTTGGCGAATTTGTGGAGCCGGTTCAGTTACAGGTGGTCTGTTACCAGTTGTGGCAAAATTTGCAGTCGCGGCCGCAGGGCGAAATCACCCAAAAGGATGTGGATGAACTCGGTAATGTGGACGAAGCGCTGGGTCAGTTTTACGAGCAGGCCATTGGCCGGGTCGTCCAGGCCACCACCATTACCGAATTGTCTTTGCGCAATTGGTTTGAAAACCAACTCATTACCGAATCACGTACCCGAGGCACCGTTTACCAGGGCAAAGAGAACACCGCCGGGATGCCAAATGAAGCCGTGAACCTGCTGGTAAGCCAATTTTTGATCCGTTCGGAATTTCGGGCTGGGGGAACCTGGTTTGAACTGGTGCACGAACGGTTTGTGGAGCCAATTTTGCAGGCCAACACCGAGTGGCGTTTGCGCCAAAGCCCTCTGGTGCAGTCCGCTGAAACCTGGGAGAGAGCCGGACGCCCGCCGGAAAAACTATACCGGGGGGGACAGTTGCGTGACATTCTGGTTTCGGTTAATCCCGAAACGGCGGATGAGCCGGTGCGCTCATTTTTGCGGGCCAGCCAGGATGCCCAAAATGAGCGAGACCTGGTGCGGGCGCAAGAAGAAGCGGAAGAGGAACGGCGGGCGGCCGATGAAGCCCGCCAGCAGGCTGAGAAAGAGGCGAAAACGTCGGCTCGCTTGCGTTATCTGGCGACGGCGTTAATCGTGGCCTTTTTTCTGGTCGCGGCCGCGTCGGTGGCTGCCTTGTGGCAAAGTCAGGTAGCCTCGTCCCAGTCCCAGGCCAACGCCACGCTGGCTGTCGATAACGCGGCCGCGGCTGCCACGGCCGGAGTGGCCGTTGTTACCAGTGATTATTTTGTCGTAGAAGCCAATTATCTGCTCCAGACGGCCGTCGCCTCAGAATCACAGGCTGAAGCGGCCGCGGCCACCAGTATTATTTTGGCGGATGAAAATGCTGACCTGGCGGCCACCAGTCAGGCCAATGAAGCCATTGCCGCGACCCGGGCGGCACAAGCGGAACAGGCCAAAGCGGAAGCTCTGCTGGCCCAACAAGAAGCTGAGCGCCAGCGTTGTCTGGTTTCGGCTCAGGCGCTGGCTTCACAGGCCATTCTGACCTTGAGCCAGCCCAAAAATGACACGGAACTGGCGGCTTTATTGGCGGTTCAGGCTAACAATTTATCCTGTGTGCAGGATACACCGGATGCAGAGTTTGAAGCGTTCACGGAGAATTTTTTACGCGATTTATTGAGCCGACCCTATTACAACAACACCTTGCGGCCAGGCGGGAATGCGGTACGGGCCTTGGCGTTTAGCCCGGATGGACATTGGCTCGCGGCCGCGGCCGATAATGGCTCTCTCCAGGTCTATGATCTAACTGTTCCCGGCAATCCTTTCATCCAGCTTCAGGGGCATACGGGTGTCGTGCGGGCTGTGGCTTTTCACCCGCAAACCAGCCAATTGGCCTCAGCGGGTGATGATTTGATCGTTCGTCTGTGGGATTTGTCGGCCCCGGACAGCCCGGTGCTGACCCTGACCGGCCATACGGGGGCTGTGCGGGCGCTGGCTTTCAGCCCTGATGGTAATACCCTCACCTCTGCGGGAGATGACAAATCAATCTATCTGTGGAATTTAGCGGCGGATGCGACAAGCCGAGAGCCTATCGTGCGGACAAATCATGCTAACAGCGTGTTCGCCCTCACCTACGTTCCGACCAGTAGCCTCACCTATCTGATTTCGGTGAGTTCCGAGGGTGTTTATTTGTGGGATGCTAACCGTCTGGCCGTAGGCGGGAGTCCCTCACGCATCAGCAGTAGCCAACGGTTTATCAATGGTCTGGCGATTAACCGGACTGGCCGCATAATGGCGACCATTGGCTCTGATGCGTCGGTGCGTTTGTGGGATATTACCAACCTGGCAAATGTGCCCTCGCCCGTCTCTATGACCCTGAATGTGCCCCAAATTGGTGCCCTGGCGTTTAATCCGGCGGGAAACTCTTTGTTTGTGGGCGATTCTACCGGGGCTATCCGTATGTGGGATTTTCCTCGTTTTCTGCTTAACCCTGGTCTGGCCGATGCGTCCTTGAATGGGCATCAATCGCTGGTGCTGGCTCTGGCGGTCAGTGCCAATGGACGCTGGTTGGCTTCAGCCACGGCCAGTGGTGAAATTCGCCTGTGGCAACTACAAACGACGAATGGTGCAGATTTGGATTATGCGGGGCTGCTGGCTCAGGCGTGCCAGATGGTGGGGCGCAATCTGTCCCAGGCAGAATGGGCCGATTATTTGCCCGGCCAACTATATCAACCTACCTGCGCCAATTTGCCCTCGAATTCCCCTGGTTAGGGAGAAACGCAAGAAAGAGAGACAGGGGCACAGAGGTGAAGACACAGAGGTTCACAGAGAAAAACAAGACCGTTTAGATAAGTGTGGTCTCCTTGCGTTCCTAGGCCGTTGGGTCACCTTGAGATTGAGCCACAAGCCGGCAAAGGGCCACAATACACGAATTACCGAATCTCTGTGCCTTCTCTGCGTCCTGGTCGCGCTTCCTCAGGCGAGGGGCAAATCGGTGGTTTCGCGGACGTGGTAGGCGGCAAATCCCAGTTGGCGGCCGCGTTGCCGCACCAGGGCAAACTCCAAGTCGGGTTCTATGACAAGGAGTACAGGGTTGTAGCCAGCCCGCACCAGGCGGTGCAGGGCATTACAGAGGGCCAGGTCGGCGCGGGGGGTGATGGTGAGCAGGGTCACGCCCCAACTCAACCCCACGGTGGCTGAGGGCAACCAGTCGGCAAAGGGGATTGTGGGCCTGGCTTCTACTCGCGCTAACGTTTCTAAAATCTTCATCAAATGTTCGCGGCCGCGCCTGGGGGCAATGGCCGTGGCCGTTGTGGCGGGATTTTCCGCCAACAACAAACGACCACTTTGCGTATCAAATTCAGGCGTATCGGTGTCCAGTCGCGGCCGCAACGGGTCCACCCCATTGGTCATCAGCCCGACCGCCTGCCGCTGTTCCGTCAAATGGGCCGCCAACGAAGCGGCCACCTCAATCGCCCACTCCACCGTCAGGGTTAAGGCTTTACGCTCATACACCGTCTGGTCCAGGTTCAACAAAATAGCTGTCTCCAGCGAAATGGCTGGTTCATAAGTTTTGACTACCAGATTGCCTACGTGGGCACTGGCTTTCCAATGGATTTGCCGTTGCGAATCCCCACTGCGATAGGCGCGAATGCCTTGCGGCCGCGCCGGGTCTTCAAACAGCCGTTGTTTGCTGGCAACGGTGCCAAACGGGAGCCTCGACGGCAGTTTGAGGCGGCTGAGGGGGATGATGCGTGGATAAACGGTGAGGTAATTGGGGGTGAGTTGCCAGCTTTGGCGGGCAAAACCGAACAGATCACCCGCTTCCACGGCTAGTGGGCCTAGCCGGTAATAACCACGCCGATTGGCCCGCACGGTGTAGCTGAGGGTGTGCTCGTCGCGGCCGCGTAAACTAAACGCTTCTTGTAGCGGTATACCGGCGTATAAATTGGGCGGGATACTCTCGTTGGCCTCAACCCAGGGAATCGGCCATAGCTTTTCATTGCGGAAGGTAACATCCACGGAAACGGGTTCGTTGAGGAAGGCGTGGTCGTTGTAGTGGCGGCTAATCAACACGCGGCGGAGTAGACGGGGGGTGACCAATTTGCTCCAGGCGTAAATGCCCAGGCAGACGTAGAGGATGTAAAAGACAAAATCCACCTGGCACAGGAAGGCGACGGCCAAAAAAAGCAGAAAAACGAGCAAGAAGGAAGGCATAGTGGCTATTTTACTCGGTTGTGGGGGATGAGGGGGAAACGCCAGCCCGACACCCGCGTCTCCGGGAACCCCACCGGTGCCGGCCCGGGCCGGGGGGGCGGCGGGGGCGGATAGGCGTTCTGTGTCCCCACCCGCCACGCGTGCCCCCACCCACCACCGCGCAACGCCGGGGCCACAACACAACGGGGCAACCAGGGGGGCAAAGAAACCACACAAGGCCCCCAAAACCAAACAACACGCCCCGCCCGAAGCGGGCGACGCCCAAACAGCGCCCCCGGAAATGAAACCGTATTCCGCGGACAGCCGGGGTAGCAGGCCGCGGGGGGGAGGGGCCCGAAACGCGGAGCCGGGGGGGGGTGGTGTTAGACGCAGGCCCCACCACCCCCACACAACGGACGAAAGGCGCCCCGAGCGGGCACCACACCAAAAGCAGCGCGCGCCGGGGGGAAAAAAGGCGCAGGAACAGAAAAAAAAAAACGAAAAAAACGTTCAGCAAAAAAAAAAAAAAAAAAAAAATTTCAACCGCAAAAAAAAAAAAAAAAAAAAAAAAAAGCGCTCCGCGGAGGGGCGGCAAATTTAGAAACGACCAACGTTTTCTGCCCCGTGCCAGGCACTCAACGAACAATTATTCAGCGATACCGGGCAAAAATTTGCCGGGCCACCGAGCGTTTGTGGACTTCATCCGGCCCATCATAGATGCGGGCGGCCCGTTCGTGGCGATACCAATAAGCCAGCGGCAAATCATCCGTCATGCCCATCGCCCCGTGAATCTGGATAGCCCGATCCAACACCTTCTGCAACACTCCCGCCACAAAAAACTTAATCAACGAGATTTCCTCACGGGCGGCATACGATCCCGCCTCATCCATCTTGTAAGCCGCCTGGAGCACCATCAGGCGGGCGGCGTTGATCTCCGCCCGGCTTTCCACCACCCAATTCTGCACCGTTTGCTCCAGGGCCAGCGGTTTACCAGGAGCAAGCTGGCGCAACACGGCATACCGGCACATCAGGTCAAAAGAGCGTTCGCAGATGCCGATCCAGCGCATACAGTGATGAATACGCCCTGGCCCCAGCCGCTGCTGGGCAATCACAAAACCATCCCCTTCCTGCCCCAATAAATTGCCTACCGGAACCCGGCATTCGTCATAACGCACTTCGGCGTGGCTGGCAAACCCTTGCCCTTTTTCCCCCATCACCGAGATATTCCGCACCAGTTGGAACCCCGGCGTATCCGTGGGCACGATAATCATGCTGGCGCGGCGATGTTTACTCTCATGGTGGGGGTCGGTCACGGCCATGACGATGGCAAAGGCCGATCCCTCGGCGGCTGAGGTGAACCATTTGAGTCCATCCACGATGTAGGAATCCCCTTCTTTGACGGCCGTGGTGCTCATCCAGGTGGGGTTAGAGCCGGGATTGGCTGGTTCGGTCATGGAGAAACAGCTACGGATATCACCGGCCAGTAGCGGCCGCAGAAACCGCTCCTTTTGCTCCTCCGTGCCATATTCGATGAGAACCTCCATGTTGCCCGCATCAGGGGCCTGGCAATTGAAAACATAATGGCCGATGGGGGTCTGCCCCAGAATTTCGCTGACATGACCATGTTCCACCAGGGAAAGCCCCATACCGCCGTGTTCCTCATGGATTTGCGGCAACCAGAAACCCAGACCCTTGGCCTTTTGGCGTAGGGCATCGAGTTGCGGTTGCAACACATCAAACTGGTGATCCAGAAACAGCTTTTCCAGCGGAATAATCTCCTCACGGACAAACTCCCGTAAGGTACCCAGAAATTTTTGTGTGTCGGGTTTTAAAGTGAGGTTCATAAGTCTCCAATAAATAATGAATCGGCAGAGACGCAGAGAACGCAGAGAAAAGAAAACTCTGTGTTAATCTGTGAAATCTGTGGATAAACATCCCTCTCTCACTGCCGGTCGCGGATTTCAAAGCGGCAATAGGCGTCCCCTTTGGCTTTGCAATGGGTTTCGACTACTTCAAATTCGCGGAAATCGCGGCCGGTGGCAAAGGCCAGGGCTTCCCCCAAAGAGCCCAGGTAAATGTGGCAGACCGCATCTTTGCTGGTGCGTTGGTGGCAGATGGGGCAGGTGTAATCAATAAAAACCAGCGCATCCCCCTCGCTTTCCACTTTGATGCGGGCGTAATTCAGCGTATCGGTCAATCCTTTGCGCATCGCCAGCAAGATGGCCCGCTTGCGTAAACTTTGTGGCAACGCTTTGAGGGCAATCCCGGCCAACCCCATCGTGGCCTGCTGTTCCTTAATCGCCCAACGGAACGAAGCCCGTCCCACCCGTTGCAACATTCCTTTGCCCGCCCGCCCGGTAAACTCCTGCACCGCCTGGTTGAGCAAGGCATACTCCCGCACCAACACCCCCTGGCCCAAATCATTCGGCGGGGGATGGCCGATGTATCGTTGCAGGCCGCTGGATTGCAAAACGGCGTTTAGGCCATTCGCACCCAGGACTTCTTCAATGCCATTGAGGGCCTGGAGTAACAAAGCATTGACGTAAGGGGTATCAGGGGGAAGGTCTGTTCGTTCGCTCATGGTTGATTCCTGGGGGCGTTTTGGGGGAAACGCCCAGAAAAGTGGCTTTACTGGGTTTGCGGAGTGGAGACTTTAGTCGGAAAGCCTCGACTCTTGATTCACAAACTGCTGACCACTGGACGCGATTACATGGGGGATTGTAAAGCAGGCCAGGAGTGGCGACAAGGTTTGGTGAGGGGCAAAGGGTGGTGATAAACTTGGCTCATGATGCTTCCCATTACCAGCCCCCAAAACGCCCACATCAAACATCTGATTAAGTTAAATAACCGAAGTTACCGGGATGAGCATCGGCAAACGGTGGTGGAGGGGGTGCGTGAGGTGGCCTTGGCCCTGAAACAAGGTGTTGTGCCGGTTGAGGCCTATGTATGCCCGGAGTTGATGCCCGCGGCCGCGTCCCCTCTCCTCACCCATCTGCAACAACTGGCCCACGAGCGGGCCACCCAGTTGTTTAGCCTCACCCGTGATCTGTTTGCCAAAGTGGCCTACCGGGAAAACAGTGGTGGCCTTATTTTGGTGGTGCCCTTCTGGCAGAAGCCATTGTCGGCTTTGCCCGCACCCACTCTGGTGGCCGTGCTGGACGGGGTAGAAAAGCCGGGTAATCTGGGCGGGGTGCTACGCACAGCCGATGCCGCCGGGGTGGATGCGGTTTTGGTGGGTGGGGCGGGCACGGATATTTATAACCCTAATGCGATTCGGGCCAGTTTGGGGGCGATTTTTACCGTGACGGTGGCCGCGGCCGCGCCATCTACCCTGCTCACCTGGCTCAAACAGCAAAAGCTGGCCCTCATCGCTACCACCCCGGCCGCTACCCAGGTGTACACCGCCGTTGACCTGACCGGCCCGGTGGCGATTATCATGGGCAGTGAGGCGGAAGGGTTGGGCGAGGAATGGCTCGCGGCCGCGGATCAACTGGTACAAATTCCCATGAGCGGTGCCGTAGACAGCCTGAATGTATCGGTTGCCACGGCTCTTTTACTCTATGAAGCCGTGCGGCAGAGAGGGGGAGAAGGTGTAGTGGCGTTTCCGGGGGGGGGGGTTGGGGGCAACACACCACCCACCCACACAAATCATTCCAGAAACCAATACCTCAACCTCATGCACCATGTGCGCGACCATGGCGTCCGTAAAGAAGACCGCACCGGCACAGGAACCCTGAGCGTGTTTGGCTATCAGATGCGCTTTGACCTGGCCGAAGGTTTCCCTATAGTCACGACCAAAAAGCTCCATTTGCGCTCCATCATCCACGAACTGCTCTGGTTTCTCCAGGGGGATACCAATGTGCGTTACCTACAAGAAAATGGGGTGACCATTTGGGATGAATGGGCCGATGAGCAGGGGGAATTGGGGCCAATTTATGGCTACCAATGGCGCTCCTGGCCCACACCGGATGGTCAACTGGTGGATCAGATGGCCGAGTTAGTTCACCAATTACGCCATAACCCGGATAGCCGCCGCCATATCATCAGCGCCTGGAATGTGGCTGATATTCCGCGCATGGCGTTGCCCCCCTGTCACTGCCTGTTCCAGTTTTACGTGGCCGAAGGCAAATTATCCTGCCAGCTTTATCAACGTAGCGCCGATATTTTCCTGGGCGTGCCGTTTAACATCGCTTCTTATGCGTTACTCACCTTGATGGTGGCTCAGGTAACAGGGTACGAACCGGGCGAGTTTGTGCACACCTTAGGTGATGCTCATCTGTATAGCAATCATCTGGAGCAGGTAGAGACGCAACTGGCCCGCCAACCGTTCCCGTTGCCCACCATGCGCCTCAATCCAGAGGTAAAAGACCTGTTTGCCTTCCGTTATGAAGATTTTGAACTGGTCGGGTATCAGTCGCACCCGCGTATCGTGGCCCCCATTGCCGTTTAAGCAGGATCACCGGAGAGGATACGGCTACTGAAAGCAGTAAAGTGCCTGGCACAGGGCAGCAGCATCTCCACTGTCCAAGGCCTCACAGCCCCGTGCCAGGCACTGGATAACCTACGACGGACTTTCACAAAGCTGAAGTAGTTTAAGCTAGATTTCGCCCGCGGCCGCGTTCCCGCTATAATTCTCTAAAATCCCACCCATTCAGCACGGAGAAGTTGCGAAGTTATGGCTGACCTGAATGACTTGCCCACCATTGTTTACGTCGAGGACGAAAGCGCCATTATCAACCTGTTGCGCGAATCATTGACCATGCTCAGAATGCCGGTCAACCTGATTGGGGTCAACAACGTCAACGCCGGTTTGAAGATTATTCGCGACAATCGTCCCAATCTCATCATCCTGGACCTTATGCTGCCTGGTCGGAGTGGTTGGGATCTGGTGAAAGAGCTACGGGCCGACGCGGAACTGGCCGATTTGCCGGTCATCATCCTGTCCGTCAAGCGCCCCGAAGACGAAACGGCTGAAGGTGCGCCCGTCGATCAGGTCGAAGCCTTTATGACCAAACCGTTTTCCGTTATTGAACTAGGCAATAAGATACGAAAATATCTGCCCGTTGCCTCATCTGAAAACATGAAACTAAAAGCGTAACTGTTCAGTCAAGAAGTCTGGTTTTCTCAGGTGGATGAGAATAACCAGACATCACTGCTCTCAACTGCGGCCGCACATTTGCCCCCACACCGCGATACCCTGATAGAGGGTGTTGAGCCAACACGACCAACTCCGATTCCCGCCCCTTGTCTGAGCATTTACCTGTGTTTTAAGTCATCCGCCCACAATAAGCGAACGGTTTACACCCTGCTGATTGTGGCCGACCCCCCAACCATTTATGCGCCTTCGCTTGCGCCTTCTATTTATTTTCTTACTGCTTATTTTGTTCGTCACGGCCATCCTTTTGACAACTGTACCGGGGTTCGGGGCAAAAGGGGCTGATTTCTTGCGGCCGCTTATTGGCAACGAAGGTGTAGCGGCGCTGGAAACGGTCTACTTCACAGCCCAGGATGCGTTCAGAAAGTGGCAATATGAGGTAGGGCTGGCCGAACCGGAAACCCCGTGGGAAGTGGCGCCCGTTCTGTTACCGACTGTTTCGCCCGTACCGCCCACACCCACCCGGACAACAACGCCGCCCGCCGAGAACGCGGCCGCGAACTTCACCCCTTCGCCCTCACCCATCCCCTCTACACCTGTTCCAACACCCGCGCCAACGGCCACGCCACCCGGCTGGCAACCTGCCCCCGTAACTGCCATGGGTTCCCTGGTGGGCGAAGGGACATGGACGCCCTACCTGCATGATGAGGCCGGGCAAGTCGTCGCTTATCGCACCTTCCTGCAACCTGACCCCGAACGTGGTTTTGCCATTGCCGCCGTGGTAGCTTTTGATTTGCGCCAGACGCGCCTGAACTTTGTTCTGGGTACGGAAGAGCCAGGGCAGGACGATGGCCCACGGGGTTATGGGGTGATCGCGGCCGCGGACAAACAAGCCAACCATCTGTTAGCCACCTTCAACGGCGGTTTCCAGACCACCCACGGCAATTTTGGGGCCATGGCCGATGGCATTTTGGCCGTGCCCGCCCGTGATGGCTTCGGCACTGTCGCCATGTATGCGGATGGCACGGTAGCCATCGGGGCCTGGAACGAGGATATTGTGCCGACCGCGGATTTGTTGGCCTGGCGGCAAAATGGGCGACTGGTTATCCACGACGGAGAGGTCAATGAACGGGTATTTAATGATTCTATTGCCGACTGGGGTGGGAGTATCAACGGGGAAATCGTTACCTGGCGTTCCGGGTTGGCGATTAGCCTTGATCAACAATGGCTTTATTACATCGCTGGCCCTAGTCTGAGTATGCCTGTCCTGGCGGAGACCATGCTCCAGATCGGGGCCGCTAACGGCTTGTTGTTGGACATCAATGCCTCTTGGGTGCATTTTACTGCCATTCACCCGGCTGAGGATGGCACTCTGGTGCCTGAGCCACTGTTTCCCGAAGGCATGGAGACGCTGGTGGATCGCTATTTGCGGCCGCATCAGCGCGATTTTTTCTACATAACCCTGGCTCAACCATCATATTCTCCAGAGTAAGTTTACCCCTGCCTTTTGACACCCTTGACCAGAATGCTACAATCTTCTGAGTGAACAGAAGCACATAAATGGTTGGTACAATCTGGTTTTACCTGTTTTACCAGAGGTAATAATCAAATTTCCCATACAAGAATACGCACTATCGAGGTTTGGTATGAGTCTCAAAGAGCAGTTACAAAATGACATGAAAACGGCCATGCGGGAAGGGCAAACGGTGAAACGGGATGCCTTACGCATGTTATTGGCGGCCATTAAGCAGACGGAAGTGGACAGCGGCAAGCCCCTGGATGATGCTGGCGTAACGGATTTGTTGATGAAGCAGGTGAAATTACGCCGGGAAAGCATTGCCGATTTTGAAAAAGGGGGTCGCCCTGAACAGGTGGAAAAAGAAAAGGTGGATATTGCCATTATTGAGCAATATTTGCCGCAGATGATGTCACGAGACGAGGTGCAGGCTATCGTCGCGGCCGCGATCAGTCACCTCAATATCACCAGTAGCAAAGAAATGGGCCGCCTCATGGGCCACCTCATGCCCCAGGTCAAAGGCAAAGCAGATGGTCGTATGGTCAATGAGGTCGTTAAAGAGCTATTGGGCAGTTAGAAAGAAATGCGGGTGTATGATAGAGGTTCGGATAATCACTTGGGGTTTTTGTGCGTAGTGACCGCTTTAGCGGGCTAGCACCAGCCCGCTAAAGCGGTCACTACAAACAGAATCTCCTTCACCCATACAGTAACACCTAATACACCCACACCCTATTTATGGTCACAGACGGCGAACCGAAAATTACCTGGCAAGAGCGGTTTTGGGACTTCATCGAAGGGTCTATCCTTTGGCTGTTCATCATTGTCTTGACTGTTAGCATTACGGGTATATTGACGGTTAACACCTCCCTGGCTCCTCAGCTAAACGTGAAAGAAGGCCAGCCCTCGCCAGTGCAAATTGTGGCTCCGCGTTCCGTCGTTTTTGAGAGCGAAGAATTAACCCGCAAAGCCCGAGAGCTTGCGGCCGCGACCATTGAAGATGTCTACGATCCCCCCTCGTTGACCATTGGCCGAAGCCAAAACGACTTAGCCCGCAATGTTTTTGCTTTTATTGACACCGTGCGGGCCGATAACCTCGCCAGTCCTGCCACCAAAATCAACTATCTCAGGGCCATCAGCGATATCCGCATTGAAAGTGAAGTAGCGGAAGACCTGGTGACCATGAATAATGAAGCGTACGATACCGCCAAAGCGGATGTACTGCGCATTATTCAGGTGATGATGCGCGATCAGGTTCGTGATATAGACCTGACCGAAACTCGGCGGCAGGCCCGTTTGCAGACGAGTTTTGAGTTGTCACCCCAGCAAGAGCGAGTCGTTACCAGCCTGGCCCCCCAGTTTATCGTGGCTAATAGCTTCTTCAATGAAGAACAAACCCAAACTGAGCGTCAAGCGGCCGTGGACCTTATCCCCCCACAGCCCCAAGAAATTCGCCAGGGCGAGATGATTGTTCGTGTGGGTGAGCTACTCAACAATGAACACATCGAAATCCTGTCCGAGTTAGATTTGCTACAACAAGAGCGTCGTTGGCAGGATGTGGTCAGCATTTTCACTGCCTCGTTGCTGGCGGTGATGTTTATTACCCTCTACTGGCAACAGTTTCACCCCCGCCTGCGGGAAATTGTGCGTTACTGGTTCTTGTTTGGTCTACTCATTTTGTTATTTATGCTGGCGGCCCGCCTGATGATACCCGGACGTACCGCTACTGCTTTTATCTACCCCGCGGCCGCGCTTTCTCTGCTCCTGGCTATCATTTTTGATAGGCGGCTGGCCCTCATAGTCACCATCGTTCTGGCTACCATTGTGGGTATTATTGCCAATAACTCCTTGGAAATGGCTGTTTATACAGCGACCGGGGGCCTGTTGGCCGTTCTCACCTTGCGGGACACCATCCGGATCAATGCCGTTTTCCGTGCCGGTCTCATGGCTGCTCTGGGCAACATGTCGGTCATCCTCATCTTCCGATTGCCGCAAAACATTGAAGGCGTCGAACTGGCCGAACTTCTGGCCTTAGGTTTGTTAAGTGGCTTGATCGCGGCCAGTTTGACCATCGGCGGCTTTTATCTGGCGGGCAGTCTGTTTGGGGTCATCACCACCGTACAATTACAGGATTTGTCCCGCCTGGATCATCCGTTGCTCAAGGAGCTGTTGCGCCGGGCACCGGGCACGTACCACCACAGCATTATGGTAGCGAACCTGGCGGAACAAGCCGCCGAGCGGATTAAGGCCAACAGCACTTTGGTGCGGGTGGGCGCGTTTTACCATGACGTGGGCAAAATGAACCGCCCGCCGTTTTTTACGGAAAACCAGGATGGGCCTAATCCCCATGATTCGCTTGATCCCTACAGCAGTGCCCGCATCATCATCAGCCATGTTACCGATGGGCTAACTTTAGCCAAACAGAGCCGACTGCCAGACCGAATTCGTGATTTCATTGCTGAACATCATGGCACACGGGTGGTGGCTATGTTTTACAAGAAAGCCCAGGCTCTGACCTCGGAAGAGGGGGGTGAACCCGTGGATAAGAAGCGGTTTCAGTACCCTGGCCCGCGGCCGCGTTCCCGTGAAACTGCCATTGTGGCGATGGCCGATGCGGTTGAGGCGGCTTCCAGTGCCATTCGTCCGGATACCGAGGCCGCCATTGAAAAATTGGTCAACTCCATCGTTGAGGATCATTTGAAAGAGAGCCAATTGGACAATTGCGGTCTGACATTGGGGGATCTGAAGCAGATTCGTGAATCGTTTAGTGAAACGTTGAAAGGACGTTTCCATGTGCGGGTTAAGTATCCGGGTAACGAGGAGTTGATGAATTCTGAACCACCCCCGGCCCTGCTGGTGAATGAACCGGGTGAGAATGGTACGCCGAACCGCGCGGCCGCGTCATCTGCCACCCCTCGGCCCGTGATAAACTCCTAGCCCAGTTTAAATGGCTCCCGAGCACGACTCTGTCGAGGACGCCACCCACGCAGAGCGGGAATAGTTCTGATACCTGAATATTCGTGGCAGCTTTTCTTGCCCTCTGCCGAAGAAGTGGGGTCGTGACTAACGAACAAGAGTAACCTATGTTTCAATTGACACTCCAGGTGGAGTACCCTGTTATGGTGGAATATGAAGAGGCGATACGGTTTGCGGCCGCGGCCGCGCTCAGCCAGCAATGCGTTTCACCGCCCGCCGCCTTAACCATTTTGCTCACCGATGATGATACCTTGCATCAGTTGAACCGGGATTACCGGGACGTAGATAGCCCCACCGATGTCCTTAGCTTTCCCATGGATGGGGATCATCCGGGGGCGTTGGTGCCCTATCTGGGTGATATTGCCATTTCCGTACCTTATGCGGATCGCCAGGCGCAGACTGAGGGGCATTCCTTGCTGGCTGAGTTGCAGCTTCTCACCGTGCATGGTGTCTTACACCTGCTGGGTTATGATCACATGGAGCCAGAAGATAAGGCCGAAATGTGGCTGGTACAGGCCGAAATCTTGCATAGCCTGGGTGCGGCTGTTACCCAGCCCCCAGAAAATGATTAACGCAACGGTGGCGAAAATAAACACAACCTCTGAAAATCTCTTAGTCTCTTAGTCACTTGGTCTCCAGAGGTCAGAACAAAAAACGCCAATGCCCAGTGATTAAATTCCCCTACGATACGAGTCGCCATCATGTCTTCACCACCCCCTTCCTTTTCGGTCAAACGTCGGTTATCCAGTTTCCGGTTTGCCTTTTCGGGTTGGGTCTATGTACTACGTACCCAACACAATGCCTGGATTCACGCGGCCGCGTCCTTGCTCGTGTTTGCCCTGGGCCTCTGGCTACGACTACCGGCCCGCGATTGGGCGGTGTTGTTGCTGACGATTATGGTGGTATGGATGGGCGAGTTTATCAACACGGCCATTGAGGCGGTGGTAGATATGACCATGCCGGATCATCACCCGTTGGCGAAAGTGGCGAAAGATGTCGCGGCCGCGGCTGTTCTGGTCGGTGCGTGCGGGGCCATTATTATTGGCCTGCTCATACTTGGCCCGCCGCTGGTGGCGAAACTGGAGGGGATTGGTGACTTGGCGTTGTTTGCGCCTTTGCCTGCGTTATTTCAGATGCAAGAATGGCTCAATCTTCAGAGATTGAGCCATTCTAAAAAGGCTGAACAAGCAACTTACCGGGGTAGCTTATCTGGGGTAACGTCGCGCAACCGGGGATTGGTGATGTCACGCGGGGAGAGCGAGGGGTTGTTTACGCCCCAATCAAGATTGAAGTCCGGATCGTTCCACAACACCCCAAACTCATCACCACTGTCATAGTAATTATCCACGATGTAAGTCAAAGTGACATCGGTCAGGGCGGCAAAGCCATGAGCGATGCCGACCGGGATAAACAGACCCAGTGGGTTGTCGTCCCCCATGTCTACGGTTTGGGTAGCCAGATAGGTGGGGGATTGCGGCCGCAAATCAACCATCACCGCCCGGATCATCCCTCTGGGTACATACCAATAATCTACCTGATGAAAGTGGTAATGCAGCCCCCGTACCACCCCTTGTTTTGATTCCGAACGATTTGTCTGTATCCGCTCCCAACTGCGTTGAGGAAACCATTCCTTACGAAATGTCTCCATAAAAAACCCTCGTTCATCTTGCCACGGTGTTAGACGGGCAATTTGTACGCCGTCTATGAATTGTGATGATTCAATAGTAGTCATATCAGTCGATTGTAGATAATTTTTTCGATTTACACAAAAGAAACCGGGTATCTGATGATGCCCGGTTTCTGATACGAATGGTGAAGAGGTTAAGAGCGCCATTCTGGCGCTAGTTGCGGATTTTGATAGCTTTCAGGAGCCAGTTCCAAAAAGCGCTCCAAAAGCCTGGTTGCTGCATTTCCTGATAAGCACGGCGCTGCTCTTCCTTGAGCCGCTTGGTGTTGGCACTGGCTCCATTGTTGCTGGGTTGGGCCTCTCGGGGTAAATCTCGCCGTTGGATGACGAGAACAGGATCGGACTGGGTGCCATGAACACGATACTGATTGTGTTCACAGCCCAGAACCGCGCACTTGCCGCCCTTCTGCTCCCAGCAAATTTTATGGTAAAGCGTGCCACATTTGCCACAGATGACCGGTTGCAAGGCTGGTTCGGTTACATGGTTCTCCACTGGGCCAGCACAAATTGGACAATGCAGGCTTAAGGTGTTGGCCTCAACAATGTCATCCAGGGAGATATGGATTGGGGGAGCTTCGGTTTCGTCGAACATGGTGACAGGTGGGTGATGTGTCTTTCTACTTCTACGTTCAGCCATCTATTTTCAGGCACATCATACGCCAAAAATCAGGCAATTACCAGCCTTTGTGTGCCCAGTAGGGCCAGGGGAAATCGTAGCGGTCTACCCGTGTTTTGGGCCGATCCCAGCAGAAAAAACCACTGGTGCGGGCCACCGGGTCTAAAACCAGGGCCACATGCCATACCTGGGTGAAAAAATTCTGATGAATGAACAAGTCCATGCCGGAAAGGAAGATGCCAAAGCCGGGGTGGGTATGATACCAGCCCACCATCACCGCACTCTCGTCCGGGTATAGTTCGGCTAATTTATCATTCAGGTAGCGCCAGCTTTCTGGCGTGTAGGTGACGCTGGCGCCATGCATCCGCGTATGTTTGGCAATGATGGTATCAGTGATGTGAACAACGTAACGGCCATCGGGCTGTTTTTCGGGCGGTGGGCCAATTAGCACACCGGCGACTTCCCGATCCAGGCTGGATAGGGCATGAGCTTGAGCATCACGAAAGGCATTTTCGTTGATGAGAATATCGGTGGCGGCCCAGGTGGAATGGTTGAGCGGCCGCCGCAAACCGGCAATTCGGGTCTTTGGTTTATCGGTTGCCACGCTTGGTACCGTGAAGGGCGTTACCCCAGCTTCACGCTCCTCAAAAACCTGCTCTGGTTCGGCCACGTGAATGGCTGGCTCACCGTCGTTTTCTACGGGTACGGGAGCCGGGTCGGGCATGGCATCAGCCGTGGGTATTTCTTCCACGGGCACGATTTCCTCGCCTGGGGGATGGGGTGGGGGTTCGGTGAGGGCCGCGGCCGCGTCCGGCGCAATCACATAAGCCAGACCATCATTGAGCGAAACGGGGGTTGTCGTTTCGGCTTCATCCAGCAAGGCAATCTCCAGTTGGTGATTTTCCTGCTGGGTCCATTCACCCAGGCGGATAGTGGCATAATCTGCCAGAACGGCCGCTTCTAGCTCATCGGCATAATGGGCTAACTCAGCCAATGTGCAGTCGCCTAAGGTTTTGCGGCCGCTACTGGTGTCCACTTTATCCGTTGGTAATAGTTTGACCGTTACCTGAGTGGGTTGTTCCTCGCCTGGTAGGTTGAGGGTTATCAGAGCTGTGATATAAGGGGTGGATGTGGTCATGGTTACGTCTTATTCAAGTTCAAAAACAATGGTACAACTTTCGCCAATGGATTGGCCTTCCCGGTTAAGGGCTACCAGATAGAGTTGGTAGGGGCCAGGGATCATCGCACTGGTGTCTAGGGTTCCCAGTTGACCCAGGGTACGATCCCGGCGAAAGCGGGTTACGGTGGTCCATTCTTCGTTTTCATCTGTGGTGGCCCGCACATAGAGCATGTACTGGCTCGCGGCCGCGACATCAGCCGTGCCAATGACGGTTGTCTCACTGGCGCGGGCTACGGTGGTTCCCGCTGATGGCACAATAAGCCGTAAATGGGGGTCTGGGCACGCGGCCGCGCCCAGCGCATTGGCTTCACTCATCGTTTGATCGGCGAAAGTCAGTACCACATTTTGTAATGTCGTGGCTCGTTGCGTCAGGTGCAAGATAACCGCCAAAAGCAAAAGGATGGTCAGGGTTAACCCGGCCAGACCGAACCATAAACCAGTCGTTGGGGCCAGGGTAGGCCATTCATTGCCCGGGGCGTAGAAATTGTCCCCGGCTGGGTTAGAGTCATCGGCCAGACCCACGCCACTCAGGGTAGGCCGCGGCCGCGTGGCCCGTCGGCCCATGGGTCTGTCCCAGGCCCTATCCCGCCCAATATGCCAGTTAACCACCTGGTTGGGCTGTTCATCGGTGCGTTCGTAATAACCCTCAATGGGTGAAATGGCCCGCTCCAGCCCATCCAGTAAATTTTGTTGATCCCAGCCAAAAAAGCAGGCTTCTTGCCGCACGGGGTCAACCACCAGACCAATGTGCCACAATTCCCGAAACGCCACTGTATGAACAACCACATCATCGGCGGAGTAAAACACACCTAAATCGGGATGGGTATGGAACCAGCCCACGATGGTCAACTGCGGGTGCAGGCTTTCCCGGTCCCGGTTGATCTTGGCCCACACGTCGGCCGTGAAGGTGAAATGGACTGGCCCATGTTGATCGCTGATGGCGGGTAACGCGGCCGCGATAGCCACCCATTGTTGCCCCTGCCGCTGGAAAGCCTTGCCCAGCAACACGCCCCCTAATTCACGGTGCAAATCGGTGTTGCAGTGGCGATCAATCTGGCGCAACGCTTCCTGGCTGATAAGAACACCAACCTGGTTGGGTTGCGGCCGCTCACCATGCAACAAACAATTCGCCAGCCAATCAGATGCCGGTGAAGAGGTTGTTGTTTCCGGGTGGGTGGGGATGGTAGTCTCAGATGAGGATGTTGATGCCGAGGTCATCGGGTTTCTCAGTTTCCCCAATCACAATCTGATCAATGAGCGATGCGCCCTTGAGTGACCGATTATCGATAGGGAAGAGCTGTTTGTTACGCAAAGCCCAGGCCGCCGCTTTGGAATTCATGGGGTCTTTGGGGCCAAGATTTTTGTACTGCACCATTTCGCCCAACGTCAAAAGCAATTCATCCAGCGTTTTGGCGGGCCACCAGGCGCCAATACAGACGGCTCCCGTGATGTGGATATTGGGATGAAAAATGGGGGTGAGCCATTTCATCTGTGGCTGTTTGAGCGGGTATTCGGCATGTAGATAGATGCTGACCTCATGCACATCCCGATAAATCGGTTTGTCCCCATTCAGGTTTTCGACACCTCGGCAGGTAAAGCGAAAATGATACCTTTCCGGTGGATCACCATCAGTGGTTAAAATGTGGATGAGTTCGCTACGCTCAACGAGTTCCCGCACGCGCTTAAAATCATTACGCAAACGGGTTTCACGAATATCGAAGGACATGTTATGACTGCCTTGAAGGTTTTGGGCTAAACGCCCTTAACGACCTGTTTGTGATAAAAAAGCAAAGACGAAGGACGATTATTTAGTGGTAAATCTTTCATCCTTCGTCAAATGATTATGGTGTTGTTCGAGAAACAACCTGGTGCTTCGGTGAATGGTCCAATCTTGACGATTGAACCATTCGCGGACGGTATGTTAGCCCCGACCGGCCGTTACTTCTGGGAACAGGCTCAAAATATCATCTTCCTTGACCCCGGCATCCTGGAGGGATTCCTCATCGGCCAGGCGTTTGCCTGAGGTGCGATGGTCGAGACGATAGGCGATGGGGTTGGCTCCTTGATTGGTGGGCAGACCCATTTTAGTAACCAGGGCAGGGATGAGACGGCGCATGGGTACATCGGCGGGTAGTTCCACCGGCGTCTTTTTTGAGCCGGTTGGGTCGTAGATGATGACTTTTACGTTTGCCATTGTTGTGTTATACCTCCAGTTCGGTGACTGTGTTTCTTGGGGTTGAATAGCCCCAAGAATGTTGTAGTTGCTATGATACACCCATATTACGCAGGGTGATAGGTTAAGTTGCAGAACGTGGAGAATTGATGATGAACCCTTTTACGCGTTTTTTGTCGCGCAATCAGCCGGATAAGGCACTGAATCGTTTGATTGAGCAGTGTGACCGACTGGAAGCGTTGGTGATCCGGGTATTTAAAGGTAATGAGGCAACGCAGGCTGATGAACAGGAATACGCAGCGTTGCGGGCGTGGTTTCAGGCGAATTATGCCAACTGGCAGGATAAGCTGAAGCCCCACTGGCAACAGGTATTGGCGGGGGGTAAACCACCGGAACAGGACCCCGTTTTGCGTTTGCTCGCGGCCGCGGCCGCGCACGACTTTGTGGGTGATTGGGGGGCTATGCAACACCTGCCCGCTGTGCGTGAGGCGTTGAACCGGTTTATTGTGGCTCAGGATAGATAACTGGACATTGGTGTTTTTGTTCCGACCTCTGGAGACTAAGAGACTGAGAGATTAAGAGATTTCCAGAGGTCGCGCTGCTTTTCGCCATACACCGACGATTGATAGGGCGTATGTCCTGACAATGAGCCTCGGGAATTTCCACGCACCACGCATCACGCATCACGTTGTAAAAACGCCTGAACAATACCCGTTACCTGCCCCAATTGCTCAATTTGGGGGACATGGCCGCATTCATCGAGCAGGTGAGCTTCGGCATGGGGCAGGGCGTGGAGCAGGCGGGTGGCTCCGGTGGCGGGCAAGAGTGGGTCCTGGCGACCCCAGATGATGCAGGTGTGGGATTGGATTTCGGGCAGGCGGGGGGCGAGGTTCTGTGACGCGGCCGCGAGCAAGACATCCGGCGTGGAGCGGGCGTTTTGGTAATCTTGCCGCCGCCGCTCCCACACCGATTCCGGGTGGCGGCTGGCATCATAAAATTGGGAACGGATTTGCCGCTCCAGCCACAGGCGTGATGTCACCATGCGGTTGCCCAGTTTAACGGCACTGAGGGTGGTGCGGTAATAACTCCATTTGCGTACCCAGGCCGGATATTTGCCCATAATCAGAACCGCGGGCGCTAACAAAACAAGCCGCTGGACATGGTGGGGATACGCCAGGGTGAAGGCCGTAGACACCAAGCCACCAAATGAGTGCCCCAATAGATGAACCTTGGGCAGATGGAAATGGTCTAGAAATGAGGCCAACCATTCGACAAGGTGGGGAATGGTGTAAGGCTCGGTGGTGCCGCTGTAGCCAAAACCAGGAATATCCGGGGCGATAAGGTGGTAGTCGGGGGTTAGCTGGTGAACGAGTTCACGGAAACTGTCGCCCGAACTGGACATGCCGTGGAGCAGAATCAGGTGCGGCCGCGATTCTTCACCACTGTGATAATACGCTGTCTCTATGCCCAGCACATTGACCTGGGAACGGGAGTGGGTGGGGAAAGAGTTTGTCATGTTTATGGGGTTGGGTAAAGGGGCACACGATCATCCGGCCAGCGGCTGCCATCTGGGTGGTAGGCGGGCAGTCGTTCCCCCGTATAACCATTGTACAGGCCCAGGTAAATTTCGGTCACGGCGTCGGCCTGGTTCAGATAACGCACATCACGTACCCCTTGCGCCGGGGGCCAAAGGCTCATGGGGTAGATACCCGCTACGGCATGACCATCAGCCTGGCTAATGAGTTCGCCCGCCTCATTAAGGCCGTGAACAAAGACCGTGATGCCGTCAGGGATGGCTGTATCTGTTTGCCAGTGCAGGTCCAGGGTGAAGTGGGTAGGGTTATGAGTGACCGCGGCCGCGGCCAGAGTAATCCCATCCGCAAATGTAGCCAGTGGGGCAGTGGCGATAAGTGGAGCGGCCAAATCACCCACAAGGTGAACGGTTATGGCCTGCTCCGTGAAATCGGTCAGATGGAGTTGCACCCCATCATCAATGAGTTGCGGCCAATCCAGCCCCCCGCCCACCACATCGAAATAATAAGGGGATAAACGGGGGATGAGATCATCGTAGCGGAGCATTTGCACCTGTATCGGTTCATCGGTTTGCACGGCGATGATGGCTTCCATGGGTACATAACCGGGAATGAAGGTGATGCCCTCGTGGCCCAAAGGGTAAATGGTCTGGCGGTAAGCGATCCAACTGGGCAAATTGATGACGGCTACTTTGTTCGCGGCCGCGTTGCCTGCCTGCACTCCCGCCACAGCCTGGTCTACACTGTCGCCCAATAGCGTATACAGGACCATCCGTTGGCGCAGAAAAATGAAGTTCTGTGTCAGAACAAGTAGACACACGGCTATCACGACCGCTCGCGGCCGCCACCGGAGACGGTTCAGCAAAACTTCGGCCGTGTAGGTCCATAACCAGGCCAGACCCACGCTGGCTAACATGAGCAACCGCGCCCCACTGATCACGTAACCAAAGGAAAGGGTCGGGATAATGGGCAGGACGGCCAACCCGGCCCATAACCAGGGCCAGAGCGGAGCTTGTTTCCCGCCACGATGAAATTGCCCGACAAAGGCCAGACCCAAAGTGAGAAGAGTGAGCGCGGCCGCGGTCAACATGTCATTAAACCCCAGATGATCCCGCAATAGCCCCCCTATACTCGTCACCGGATACGCCATCCCCTGCCCCAGATAAACCACATTCTGCCCCATTGTTTCTAAATTGTTGCCAACTGCCCCTACCGTTGAGTTCAGCCCTAAGCGAATACTCAACCAAACAAGGGCAGGCAAGCTCCAGGCCAGCAATGTAATCACGTCGGTTCGCCTGGGCCTGGTTCGTTGCGTGACTAATAGCATGAGGGCCAGCGGAATAACCAGCAGGCCGTTCTCGTGGGCAAAGGGGGCCAGAGCCGCAGGCAAAAACCCCAGCCAAACCCATCGTTTTTGACCGGTCAGATGAGCCAGCCAAAAGCAAATGAGCGCCGCCAGTATCAGGGTTGTGACCAACAAATGAAACACCGAACCGATCCAGGGCACGGCCTGGTAGCTAAACGGATAAAGGAGAAACAAGAGAGTGGCTAACATTCCGCGCCAGGTTAGAGGGGGAGATTTTTCTCTGGTGCGTAATGATTCACCTAAAAAGGCGACCAGCAGACCATTGGTGATGTGCAGGGCAAGGTTAAGGCCGTGGTGAAAGATGACCGCTTGTGCGCCCCACAGTTTGCCTGCCAGATGCCAGATGGTAAACCCCAAAGGCCGAAAATAGGGATAGCTGGCTTCGGGAACCCATAACTGGGCCAGGGTGCGATCTTGGGCCAGGGGAATTTGCACCAGGTCGTCGAAAAAAAAGGGCAGACGTAAGGCGTCGCCGTAGGTCAAGGCCACCAACAAGATGGAGCCAAGCAGAAGCCCAGGCCAGGCCCATTGGTTCGGTTTAGGTTGCTCTTTTGTGGGGCTAGGATTATTGGAAGCCATCAATCGGCCTTGTCCCTCAGATTTTGGTGGCAATAACTATTGCTGTTCAGGAGTATTAGTTCGTAGTGACCGCTTTAGCGGGCTGGCTGGCCCGCTAAAGCGGTCACTACAAACAAAACAAGCAAATCTTTTTCTTGACAACAATAGGTAAGGCGATTTACCAAAGGGGGTGTTTCCAATGAGTGAGCAATAAGTGCCTGGCACGGGGCAGACGAACCTGGGCTTAACACAACTCGCCGCCCCGTGCCAGGCACTGAATGGAAAGACCATCTGAAATGAAACACACCCTTTACCCGACTTACCCAGTTACATGCGTTCAGGGAAAGAGATGTTGAGTAAGGCGAGCACCTGCTCCAACATGCGTCGGGTGAGGTTGGTCAGGCCGAGCCAGCCAGCCTGCCGGGCCTCATCTGGTTCACGCAGGATGTGGCATTCCCGATAGAAACGGTTGAAGGCGGTGGCTACCTGGTAGGTGTATTCGCACAGATGGTGGGGGGCGCGTTCGTGATACGCCTGCCAGAACACATCGGGCCAGGCGCTCAGTTGTAGCAGGAGATCACGCTCCACATCGGTGGTGGGAGTAACCAGGGGACCAGGAGCAAGACCGGCTTCACTGGCTTTGCGCAGGATAGATTTGGCCCGCACGGTGGAATAGAGCAAATAGGGGCCGGTTTTGCCTTCAAAGGCACTGAACCGATCCACGTCCAGAATATAGTCCGAACTGCGGTGGTTCATGAGGTCGGCAAACTTAATCGTGGCCATGCCCACGTAACGAGCGATGTTGGCCCGATCTTCCGGGCTGTACTCACCGGCGCTATCAATTTCGGCCACGCGCTCGGCGGCTTTGTCCAGGCACATTTGCAGAATGTCGCCCAGGGTGGCGGCATCACCAGAGCGGGATTTGAACGGGCGGCCATCGGGGCCATTGATGGTGCCAAACCCGGCGTGTTCTAGCTCAACACCTGTGGCAATGCCGGACTTGTGGGCGGCGCGGAACACCTGCTTGAAGTGCATGGCCTGGCGAATGTCTACAACATAGGTGATGAACTCTGACCGGAATTCCTGCACACGCATGTCAATGGTTGCCAAATCGGTGGTGCCATAAAGCACCGCCCCATCTCGTTTGACCAGAATGAGGGGGGGAATCTCCTTTTTGTCTTCAGGTTCGGTTACATCCATGACCAAGGCGCCCTGGCTTTCATAGGCGTGACCGTCTCGTTTGAGCCGGTTAAGCATATCCTCAAGATACGGTTCGGCATGACTTTCGCCCAACCAGAAATCGTACTCTGTTTCTAGTAAAGCCAAATGGCGTTTGATGTCGGCAATGGAAACATTGACGAAATGTTGCCATAGAGCACGGTAACCGGGTTGGTTATGTTGCAGGTCGAAGGTGGCTTGCCGGGCCGCGGCCGCGAACGTGGCATCCTCTTTGGCCCGTGCCGAAGCCTGGGGGTACAAAGTCAACAAATCGTCCATCGTTACCGGTGATTCGTCCGGGTAAGGGCCAGTGTAGTTGGGGTCAAAGTAGGGCAGATCGGGCTGGCGCAGCCGTATTTCTTCGATGAGCTGCCCCATTTGTAATCCCCAATCGCCCAGGTGGACATCACCGATGACGTTGTCACCGGCGTGGACGAAGACGCGCCGGATGCTTTCGCCGATGATGGTGGGGCGCAGGTGGCCGACATGCAGGACTTTGGCGACGTTGTAGCCACCATAATCAACCAGAACCCGCCGCGGCCGCGTTACCATTTCCAGCCCTAGCCGGGCATCATCGTGGATGGCCTGGCTTTGTTGCAGGAGAAACTCATCGGTGAGGCGGATGTTGATGAAGCCTGGCCCGGCGATGGACAGGTCGGCAAAGTTCTCTTTTTGGGGCAGGGCATCGAGGATGGCCTGGGCCAGCTCGCGGGGGTTGCGTTTGAGAGATTTCGCGGCCGCGAGTGCTCCGTTGACCTGAAATTGACCGAGATCAGGTCGGTTGGACGGGATGGCCTGCCCATAAGCCGGATCAGCCCCCACTTCGGTCAGAGCTTGTTGGAATAATTGGGTGAGGTATTGGGTAAGTGATGCCATTTTGTCTTTTTTGCGTATTGTGTGCTGAGGTTGCCTCAGCCATTAATCAGAAAATCAGGCCGTTATTGTATCTGGATTTGGAGAAGGGTTAAAAACAGGTGGCAGGTTGCAGGGTTGCAGGGTTGCAGGTTGCAGAGTGGCAGGTGGTGAGTTGATTTTGCCACTTTGCCCCTTTGCCCCTCTTGCCCCTTTGCCACTCTGCTACTTTGCCCCTCTGCCCCCTCTTCCCCCCATGCTTACGTGTTATAATGCCGCTGTTGGGGGCAACCTCTTTAGTTTATGGGAGAAAATCATGTCTGTTGCTGCGGTAGAAACAATTAATTTAACTCGTCGCTTTGACAAAAAGGTGGCTGTGGATCACCTGAATTTACGCGTAGCGGAGGGAGAGTTTTTTGGTTTTTTGGGGCCGAATGGAGCCGGAAAATCTACGACCATTAAGATGATTGTGGGGTTGCTTCGCCCGACCGAGGGCACAGCCAAAATTAGTGGGATAGATATGTGGCAGGAACCGCTTCAGGCGAAGAAACAATTGGGGGTCTTGCCAGAGGGTTTGAATCTGTATGACCGGCTCACGGCCCGGGAGTTTATTCGTTTTGTGGGCACGATGTATGGCCTGGAGCGGACAACGGTGAATCAGCGTACTGAGGAGTTGCTGGGGCTGATGGACCTGGTTGACGATGCTGACAAGTTGGTGGTGGATTATTCACAGGGGATGCGTAAAAAAACGGCGCTCGCGGCCGCGCTCATTCATGCCCCCCGTGTCATTTTCCTGGATGAACCCTTTGAGGGCGTTGATGCCATCTCCGGGCGGGCAATTCGTAAGGTGTTGCAACATCTGGTGGAACAAGGCACAACCATCTTCTTTTCTTCCCATATTTTGGAAGTGGTGGAGCGGCTTTGTACCCGAGTGGGGGTAATTGCCGATGGTCGTATGGTGGCTGAGGGCACGATCCCGGAGCTGCGTGAACGCGCGGCAGCGGGTGACGCCGCCACTCTGGAAGATATATTCCTCAAAGCGGTGGGGGCCAGTTCCGGTGAGAACGAGGAGCGGAAATTATCATGGCTGGTTTAGGTATTGATTGGCAAAAACAACGGGCCTTGCTGGAATTACGCGGCCGCTTGACCTTGCGCCAATATAGCAAAGAGCCAGGCCGGATCGTCAGTGCGTTACTGGCGGCTCTGTTCATCTTGCCGATGGTATTGGGAGTCGCTTTTGGCACGGGCTGGGCTTATGTGGCTTTACCAGAACCATGGCCGGGCCAGATTTTCGCTATTGTTTTGGTGGTGATGTGGGGGTTGTGGGTCAGTTTGCCCGTCTTTTCCTTCAACACCAACGAAGGGTTAGACCCCACCCGGCTGATTGTGTACCCCCTTTCGCGCCGCGACTTCATGGTGACGCTGTTTGCCGGGACCTTGTTTGATTACCCGACCTATTTCATGATTCCGGTATTTGCGGCCGCGTTTCTGGGTTTGGGTTGGCGCTTCCCGCTGGCCTTGCCGGTGTTACTCCTGGCCCTCATTCTGGCTTACATGATGATGATATTAACCAGTCAACTGGTGGTCAACATCATGGGCGGTTTGTTACAAAGTCGGCGTTTTCGCGATGTCATGATTATCGTGTTTTCGCTTTTGGGGTCATCATGCTGGTTTATTTCTCAAGCATGCAACCGGCTGACAGAACGGCTGACCGAGTCGGTCTCGACCGATCAGGCCGCGCAAGTGGAGCAGTTTCTGGTGGATTTTCGGCCGTTGGATGTTTTGCAATGGTTGCCGCCGGGCGCGGCCGCGAGAGCGGTCGAGCAGGCCAGTGTGGGTGCGTGGGGCTGGTCGCTGGTGTGGTTGGGGTACGCGGCCGCGTGGGTGGCTGTGTTAGCCTGGGTCTGGTGGCGCGTATTGCAGCGCATCGTCACCGGCGAAGGCTTCCTCGTCAACCTATCTCGCCCTTCCGCGACGGTAGAAAAAACATCAGCCGTTCGCCAGGATACAACCTGGTTTAACTGGTTGCCCGCCGATGTCTGGCAAATGGCCCTCAAAGAATTAAAAACGATCTGGCGCACGCCCCAACGTCGAGTCGGGCTTATTCAAGGTTTTATCTTGCCCATTTTCATGATTGCGGTTTTTGGCTTGCGTGGGGGTGGTGAGGCCGCCAGCCCGGATGTGGCTCGTTTTTCCAGCGCGTTTTTGCCCATTTATGCGCTGTTTAATTTTTGGGCCAATGGTCAAAATATGCTGGGTATGGAAACAGTCGGTCTATCAGCGATGTTTTTGACCGCTGTGCCGAGGCAACGCGTTCTGTTGGGCAAGAGCCTGGGTTTGGCGGTGGTGAGTGGTATACCTTTGCTGATACTGGGCCTTGTTTTGTCCATTGTGCAAAGCAATGCGCTGAACTTACTCCTGGCCCCGGCATCCTTGGTTTGGGGATTGGTGGTGTTGGGGGTGATGAGCCTGGCTTCGGTTTATCTGGCCGTTCCCGCCCAATTTGAGCGGAAAACGGGGCAAAATTCCTTTTCTGGTGGGGGTGGTTGCCTGGTGGGTTTAGCCACCCTTTTTGTCGTGCCATCTGCGATTGGGATGGCCGTATTGCCCGCGGCCGCGCCCATTGCCATCGGTATCGCCACCCAACAGACCTGGCTCATTATTCTGGGGACAGTTATCAGTGTGTTTTATGGCCCCTTTATGTTGTGGTTGGGCACTTACCTGGGGGGCCGGATATTGGTTACCCGTGAGCCAGAACTTTTGGAAGCGACGCGGCCGCGGGGCGCTGTTAGTTAATCATTCGTTCAACGAAAACGTTGGCAACTGGGTAACGAGATCAATTTGTTCGTTTGTTCATCTCCCTCTTGACAAAACATGAATGACCGATGTATATTTAATTCGATGCGCATCGAATTAAATATACGAGGATAATAATGGAAGAAACAGAAACAACGAACGAGCTATTGGCCTTTTTCAAGGCATTGGCTGATGCTAATCGCTTGAAAATTATCGGTTTATTAGCCCATCAACCGCTTTCGGTGGAACAAATGGCAGAGATGTTGGCGTTGACCCCATCTACGGTATCGCATCATCTGTCACGGTTAGCCAAAGCTGGGCTAGTAACTGCGCGTAGTGATAGTTATTATAACGTGTACCAGTTTGAGACAAGGGCATTGGAAGAGATGGCCCAACGTTTATTGGCTAAAGAAACGTTGCCCGCTGTGGTGGCTGAAGTGGATGCTGATGCCTATGACAAGAAGGTGTTGCAGGCGTATCTAGGTGCCGACGGCCGGATCAAGACGTTTCCCACCCAACAGAAAAAACTGGAAGCGATTCTGCGGTATACGGTGCGTGTCTTTGAACCAGAGCAACGCTATACCGAAAAACAGGTGAATGATTTACTGCGTCAGTTTAATGACGACACGGCCAAGCTGCGGCGCAATCTGATCGATTATGGGTTGATGAAGCGGCAGGGCGGTGGGCGTGAATATTGGCGTGAGAGCTAGAGGATGGAGCTAGAGCTAGAGAGTGGTCAAGACTGAGTTCACTGAAAGAGGCCACGAATTGCACGAAATAACACGAATTATTCTTGGGTGGTTTGCGCCCTTTGCGTGCGTTCTTTCAGTTGACTCAAGACTGTTTTTTGCCTCTAGCTCTAGCTCTTACTCTGGCTGGGAGTAATCGGTATGATCTTTCGCAAGATTGGCTGGATGGGGTTGGGGTTATTGTGGTTGGTGGCTTGCCAGGGACGAGTAGAGCCGGGAGGGGTGTTGGCGATACCTACGCTTGTGCCTTTGGCTGCGCTTGAAGATGGTGTGCCGGTTATGACCGCGGCCGCGACAGTTCCCCCTACCTGGACCCCAGAAATCATGGTGACCGAAGCGATTGTGGTGATTGCGGCCGCGAA
Organism: Candidatus Trichofilum aggregatum; assembly: GCA_016716885.1. Lineage (GTDB taxonomy): Bacteria > Chloroflexota > Anaerolineae > Promineifilales > Promineifilaceae > Trichofilum > Trichofilum aggregatum. The sequence goes on from JADJUV010000004.1 coordinate 128,464, forward strand.
CACGTCCACGTCCATACCTCAGGCCACCTCGCCCGCCCTACCCACCAATACCCCCCGGCCAACCTTCACCCCTGTTCCGCTACCCTCTACAGAAACCCCTACACTTACCCCATTTGTCAACATCTTAACGCCGGGGGCCACATTACCTTTGGCGACCCCGGTGCCACCGCCCGCCAGCGGGCCAAACCTTTTGCCCAACCCCTCATTTGAAAATGGATGGTACAACCTGAATGGCATCCCTGAACTACAGATTCCCAACGAGTGGACACTGGAATGGGATGCGGGTAACAATCCCCTGGACCCGGATCCCTGGAACGCCTTTGTACGCCCGGAAAGCCGGGTCTTGCCAAAAGATTTTCTGCCCCCAAACGAACATAGCACCTTCATTTGGGATGGCACGCATACCGTCAAAATATTTAAGGGTGAAGGAGCCATTAGCTTTCGCCTTTTGACCCAACGCCATTTGGAACCGGGGCAATATCGGTTTGAGGTGAACATATTCCCTGATCTGGTGGTGGGATATGGCCCCAGCGGGGCGAAAATCTGGGCGCCGGATCCGCTTTCGGGCGAGGTGCAATTCCTGGTGGATGGAGCCTATGGCGGCTGGCGTTTGCCGACCTTTGGGCGGCGTAATACCTTGACCCACCTCTTCACCGTAACAGAACCGCATACGATTACTCTGGGGGTTTGGATACGCGGCCGCTGGGCGATTGAGAACAATGGCTGGTTTATGGATGACTGGTCATTGCAGCAGGTTGCGCCGTAAACCAATAACCGCCATACAACTTCTCCCTGTTCGGATCGTAATGAAAACCAGTCATGAAGTGTAACCAGGGAATTGATCATTCAGTTTGTTATTGGCGTTAGAAATAAAGGAGTAAACCATGAGTGACGAGCGCACGATTGAAGAAATTAAGGAAAGGAACGCATCAAGCTGGAAATCCCCGTGGAAGAGGAGCCAGTTCAGGCTGAGAAGAAAACGGAACCGGATCTGATTGAGGAAATGAAAAATCTGGGTCGCCAGTTTGCTGAGGCGATGCGTTCAGCCTGGAACAGCCAGGAACGGCAGAAAATCGAGACAGAAGTCCGTGAAGGGCTGGATATGTTTGTGAGTGAGTTAGATAAGGCGTTTAAGGAATTGCGTGACAGTGATGCTGCTCAAAAGGCTAAACAAGAAGTTAGCCAGGTAAAGGAAAAGGTGGAAGGGGCAGAACTGGGGCGCAAAACCAAGACGGCGATGGCTGAAGGGTTACGCTGGTTGAGTGAAGAGTTTGGCAATCTAGCCAATCAGTTTACGCCAGCGGCCAAAGAGCCAGATAGTGGCGAAGATTCAGAACCAACAGAGGATTAAATAACCTGCGGAACAGATTCGACCCGCTTTACCCAAGGTTTGATCGCACTGGTCTAGGGGAGGGGCTCTAAAATGCCAAAACCGGGCGTTGGGTAGAATTCGACATTGGTGTTTTTTGTGCTGACCTCTGGAGACTAAGAGACTGAGAGATTAAGGGATTTCCAGAGGTCGTCTAAATTTTCGCCAGAGTCAAGATAGGAATTTTAGTTGAGATGGGGTAGAACGTGTTGAGCCAGCGTTTCTAATCCATCCAGGTTGTCCAGATCAAGCCACTGGAGCATCACCCGTTGGACACCAACCTCGGCTAGTTTGTGCAACTGGTCAACGATTTGTTCGGGTGTACCCATTACAACACCCCGGTTGCGAATTTCGTCCAGAGAGTGCTGGGAGTGGGCGAATTTACTTTGGAGAGCCGCCTCATCGCCAATTTCCACACGGGTCATGAGGGAGCGACGCACGGTATGGGGTTCGCGGCCGCGAGCCTCTAACATCTCATCCAACATGCCATTTAACTCGCGAAACCGGTCTGCCCCAATGTACACCGCATTCCACTCCGTGGCGTATTGGGCCACACGAGGCAGGGTGAGTTTGGGGCCATTGCCGCCGATGAGAATGGGGGGGCCACCAGGGCGTTGCGGCCGCGGTAACAACACGGCATCTTTGAGTTGATAATATTGCCCGGCATAATCCAGCGGTTCTTCTTGATTGAGCAAGTGGGTGATAATGTCCAACCCTTCGCTAAAACGGGCAAACCGCCCCGGCACATCCAGCAAATCCCAACCATAGTTGGTGTGCTCCCGCTCCTGCCACCCCGCCCCCAATCCTAAAATAAGCCGCCCGCCCGATAAATCATCTACGGCCGCAGCCATGCGGGCCGTCATGGTAGGCTGGCGGAAGGAAACAGGTGAGACTAACGGGCCAAACTCAATGCGACTGGTGTGCGAGGCCAGCCAGGTCAGGGAGACCCATAACTCCAGAGATTCGATATCGGGTGGGTTAGCATTGGTGTAATGGTCGGAGCGGTACAGCCCGGCAAAACCTAACGCTTCTACGGCCAGGGCCAGCCGTTGCCAGCGGGGCCAGGTCAGGCCATTTTGTCCTTCAAGCATGATAGCGACTTCGATCATGGTGTCTCCTGGGGGGAAGGGAGCAGGGAGCAGGGCAAGGGAAGCTGGCAGGTTGCATGTGACGAGTTCTTTATGAGTGCTACCCGGTTTTAGTTCCCTGGGTACCTTCTCCCTTGCGCCCATTGGCTGTCGGGCAACTCCTGGAACAAAAAACGCCCATCCGAAGGGGGATGAGCGTTGTTTGGGGGTTAAGAGAAGGTTTAGGCTGTCGCGGCCGCGAGGTGGGGCAGCACTTTGGCGACAATGCGATCTTTGGGGTAGGCCCCAGTGATCCGTTCTACGACCCGGCCCCCTTTGAATAAAATCAAAGTAGGAATGCCGGAAATGCCATACATGCCAGGGATAGAGGGATTTTCGTCCACGTCTACTTTGGCAACTTTTAAGATACCTTCATACTCGGCGGCCATCTCTTTCACACTGGGGGCGATCATGCGGCAGGGGCCACACCATTCGGCCCAGAAATCCACCAAAACGGGTTTGTCAGATTTTAGAACTTCGGCGTCGAAGGTATCATCGGTTACATCAATGGGTTTTGCCATTCGTTTGCTCCTTATTTTTTTGCTATGAACGGCATATGTGCGGCATTATTGTACCTTAATAATTTATGCCTGCAGATTAGTTTAGATTTATTCAGGTCCGTTTGCCTTTGATCTTGATGGCAAAGGGTTAGAAAATCTTACGCGTCCTGGTCTAACTCGTCAAGCAGAATCCTATTAGAAAAGGAGAATGGATAAGATTGGCGTGTCGGCTATAGGTTCGTTAGAATGACAGCAGGTAATGTGCGGGAGTTAACAGGTAAGGGGTTGAGAGGAGAGGGGGTGAGTTTTTCCTCGCCTTGAATGTTTTCTAGCCCCTCAACCCCAGTTTAAAAAAGCGAGGTCTATCTTGAAAATTGCTATTTTAGGTGGAACAGGTAAGGAGGGAGCGGGTCTGGGGTATCGCTGGGCTGTCGCTGGTCATGATGTCATTATTGGTTCACGGTTGGCGGAAAGGGCGCAGGCCAAAGCCGATGAGCTGAGTATGTTAATGCCTGGTTTTGGGGGCGCATTTAGTGGGGCGGATAACCTCGCGGCCGCGCAAGCCGCCGATGTGGTGGTCTTAGCCGTACCCTACGACGCCCAACAAAGCACCCTGGAAACAATCAAACCAGCCCTGGTTAACAAGTTACTCATCTCGGTGGTGGTGCCCCTTAAACCGCCCAAGGTCGCCAATGTCTGGTTGCCGGAAGCGGGCAGCGCGGCCGCGGAAGCGCAGGCTTTTTTGGGTGAACAAACCCGGGTGGTAGCCGCCTTTCAAAACGTATCGGCTGAACATTTGTTGGATATTGATCACACAGTGGCTTGTGATGTTCTCATTTGCGGCGACAAAGCTGCCGACCGGGATGTTGCTGCGCAGTTGGCTAAAGATGCCGGCATGCGCGGGGTTCATGCCGGGTTATTGGTCAATGCAGGCATTGTCGAAGGGTTAACCGCCGTTTTGATTAGCATTAACGTTCGCCACAAAATTAAAAATGCGGGTATCCGCATCACGGGAATCGAGTAACCCACGCTTATGTCTCTTTTTTTGACGGCGATTCCTGGTATACCCCATGTTCAGCCGGGTGATGATGTGGGGGAGTTGATTTTGCACGCGGCCGCGGCCGCGTCGTTGTCGTTCCAATCCGGTGACATTATCGCCATTGCCCAAAAAATCGTCTCCAAAGCCGAAGGGCGGCAGGTAAATTTGGGGTCGGTGCAACCAGGGAGCCAGGCGGCAGAAGTCGCCGCCGCCACCGGCAAAGACCCCCGTCTGGTGGAGTTAATTTTGCAGGAAAGTACGGCCATTTCCCGCCTGAAGATGGGTGTTCTCATTGTGCGCCACCGGCTAGGATTCACCAGCGCCAATGCGGGTATTGACCGCTCCAATGTGCCCCAAACGGGCACGGATGAGGTCGTTCTGCTCCTGCCGCTTGACCCGGATGCCTCGGCCCGCCAGATTCGCCAGACGATTCAGACGCGGGCGGGGGTTGCCGTGGGTGTTATTATTACTGATAGCCATGGGCGGCCCTTTCGGATGGGCACGGTGGGGGTAGCCATTGGTGTCGCTGGGGTTCCAGCGTTGTGGGACCGGCGGGGCGAACCGGATTTGTATGGGTATCAGCTTCAGCATACGGACGTAGGGGTAGCGGATGAGTTGGCCGCGGCCGCGGGGCTGCTCATGGGTCAGGCGGATGAGGCCACCCCGGTCGTTCTGTTGCGGGGACTTTCCTACCCGGTCATGGAGACAAGTGAGGCCAAAGATTTGGTGCGGCCGCGGGCTTTAGACCTGTATCAATAATCTATCTCGACATTAGCGTTTATTGTGCTGACCGCTGGATACGAAGAGGGTGAGAGATTAAGAGATTTCCAGAGGTCGCCCAAATTTTCGCCAGAGTCGAGTAATCTATGATAAGCAAACGAACATTCTTTTCCCACTTGTTTTGGCTCATGGGCCTATGTGCCCTTATTAGTTGTCAAAACACACCTGCTTCCTCGGCTGAGATACCTACTCTGATGGCTGTGGCGGTGGCCGAACTAGAGGCGGCAACGGCCACTCCACCTGGTTTTGTGCCCCCCACTTACACGGCTGTACCTCTAGACGCGACGATTATTCCTACCCCTTCACCGCCCCGTCTTGTCCAAAGTACGCCTACCCCGGCCATTTTGCCCACAATTACGCCTATCCCGCCCACCTTAACCCCTTCCATCACGCCCACGCCCACCATCACCCCGACGGCGACGATTAAACCGTTGGCCGATTACCGCCTGGATGAACCATTACCCCCGGAAGCGTATCCGCGGCCGCAGGATGACAATGGGTGGGGTATGCACTGGATTCCTACCGTGAGCCAGGAGCCAGCCGTCGTAGACCGTTTTGTGGGCGAGATGGTGCGTATGCACATCAAATGGGTGGTTTTTTTGAACGATGGCACCAATATTGGCAACAATGATTACCTGGTAGACCGATTGGTTGCCAATGGCATCATGCCGGTGATGCGCCTTTATCGCAGTAACGTGACAATTTATGAAGGGGATTTGGGCAAAATGGTGGCCCATTATCGGGCACGGGGTGTTTATTACTATCAGCTTTACAACGAACCCAACGTGAATGAGGAAAACAACCAGGGGGCGGCCAATCCCAGCCAATATGCCACGATGTGGGCGGTGGGAGCACGTGACGTAATCGCCAATGGGGGGTTCCCTGGTTTTGGTTCCATGAGTCCGGGCGGGGCCTTCAACCATTATCTCTATCTGGAGCGGGTACTCCAGGCATTAAAGCATAATGGCGATGCCGGTCTGCTGAATCGTGCCTGGTTATCGGTACACAATTATCATGGCACCCGCCCTTACGACGACCCCGACGGTTTTCTCATGTTTCGCAACTATGATCAGATTATCCAGAAGGAGTTGAACCGTTCCCCTGCCTATGATCGGCACGGAAGGTGGCTCTTATAGCTCTGATATCAATGTGGAAAAGAATCTTATCGTTTACCAGTACAGCTACATGCGTGAGGCGGAGCCGTACTTTTTGGCGTTTAGCTACTGGATTTTAGCCAATCGGGAAGGGGGAGTGGCGATAATGCCTGGGAGTGGCAATCGCTGTTCCGGGCTAACTATGTTCATCCGGTGGTCGCCGAGTTTTTTTATCGTAATCGGGAGTAAGGGAGGAAGGGGGGGATGGGGGTCTTTGGGGAGACTGGGAGACTGAGAGACTGAGAGACTGGGAGACTGAGAGATTGGGAGACTGAGAGATTAAGAGATTGGGGGAGTGGTGAAGGAGTTGCCTAAATCTAGCCAAAGATCATCCCCGTTTAATTCATTTTCCAGGTTGGTCCATAATTGTTGGTAGCGTTGCAGGCGGATCGCGGCCGCGCGCCGGGCTGGTTCGGTGTGCATACTGGCTACCGTCCGGGCCTGCCAATCAGCCATGCGGCCGCGGCGAATCAGCCCTTTGGTGGTTCTATTTTTACCATCCTGGATAAACATAGCCGTCCAATGAAAAGCCGCCGTCAAACCAATTTTCGACAACTTATCGGCATCCCACAGAACCATTGCTTCCAGGTTCGTCAACGGCGTGTTGCGCCACAGCCCCATGTGTTGAGCAATTGCCTGGGCCACCGCCTCGATCTTTTCCGGGGGGAACGTCGTTTTGGGTAACAGTTTACGGGCCGCCTTCGCGCCTTCTTCCGGGTGTTTGGCCCCTTTTTCTTTAGCGACATCGTGAAGCCACGCGGCCGCTTCCACCACCTCCCTATCGGCTCCCGTTAGCTCCGCCAAACGAATCGCCAAGTTCACCACCGCCCGCACATGCTCCTTGCGATAATTGAAGCCCGGCTCCACCGTACCGAGGCGACGCAAGGATTCCTGCTTGGACGCTTTCTCCAGAGCCTGTTGCACCGCTTTGCGCCACTCTTTTTTCTCTTTCTTTTCTGCTTTTTCTTCCATAAGCCATCACAAAAACGCAGACTGCTAAGGGCGAATGAGAATACACCCCATTGCGGGTCACGTCAACCTGGATGCACCCTTGATCCACCGGGATGAGAGCCTTATCCAGGTAGATATTGACTCCATCCATATAGATAACGTCTAATTTCACCTGGACATATAGAAAAGTCATCTGGATATTGTCTAAATCTAGATGACTTTTGTCACCATCCACCTGGATATACTTAATATCCACCTGGATATTGTCTATATCCAGATAGATATTCTATAAAACCGGGTAATTTTTCTATAAATCCCGGTAGATAGGGTCTCCACCTAGATGATTATTGACGAGATCCATCAAACTATTGTCTCCATTCAGGCAGAAATTCTACAAATCCTGGTGGATACTGTTCCTATCATTCATAGGATGAAGGTCAAATAGAGATTTGCTGGCATTCGTCGCTACCAATAGCCTGTTATCTTTCCCTATGCTAGACTTGAACCGACAAGGCCAGCGAATGGAAACTTGTATCTGACAACTCGAAACTCGAAACCCGCAACTCAAAACTCCAAGGAGACCTATGGCCCGCTATCAACGGCCTGAAGACCCCCGTAACCCTGAAAACCGCCCCCGCCGCCAGCGCCAGACCAACCGCGAACCGATACCCTGGCTCTGGTTGGGATTGGGACTGGTGGTTACCTTCATTTCTTTATTGGCGGCTTATTCCTTTGCTACCTCTTTGCTGGCACGCGAACCGCTTACTGCCGAGTTGCCCGCCCCAGAGGTCATCCGGCTGACAGCCCCACCCAGCCTGACCCCATCGCCGACGGCGCCACGCCTGACGCCTACCCCTATCCCGTCGCTCACACCTGTGCCCACCCCTGATGTAGCCGTAGCCCCCGATCAGATTACTGTGGGCTATTATGTCCGGGTGGTGAATACACAAAACATTGGGGTGACGGTGCGGGGTGGCCCCAGCACCGATAATGTGCGCATTCTGGTGGCCCCGGAAGAGACGCTCATGTTAGTGATTGCTGGCCCCACGGAGAATGATGATTTTACCTGGTGGCAGGTGCAACTTGAGGATGGCACGGAAGGATGGGTCGTGGGTCAGTTCCTGGAACCCGCGGCCGCGCCCTAACCCAGTTGTACCCGACGTGGCGACAGGGCGAAGAAAATGCCAGTTTATGCCCGTTGCCAGTATATTTACTCGACATTGGCGTTTTCTGTGCTGACCTCTGGAGACTAAGAGACTAAGAGACTGAGAGACTTCCAGAGGTCGTCCATATTTTCGCCAGAGTCGAAAATTTATCTATGGATGGGTGTGTTAGTCAGCTTGTGCCCCCACACCCATCCCACGAATAGACCAACACACATAACGTTTATGACCCCAGCCGAACGAATCAACCAACTGCGTAAGGAAATCAACTTCCACCTGTACCGTTACCACGTACTGGATGCGCCCGTTATCAGCGATGCTGAGTACGACGAGTTGTACCACGAATTACGCCAGCTTGAAGAAGCTCACCCCGATTTGCTCACGGCTGATTCGCCCACCCAACGAGCGGGGGCGCGGCCGCAAGATGCTTTCGCCAAAGTAGCCCACCCTGCCCCTATTCTCAGCCTGGGTAATGCCTTCAACGAGGAAGAGTTTTTTGCCTGGCGCGGCCGCATCAGCCGTTTGTTAGCCAACCCGGACACCCGGCTGGATTATGTGGTTGAACCCAAAATTGATGGCCTGACCGTGGTACTGACCTATCGTAATGGTGTTTTTGTGCAAGGAGCCACCCGTGGCAATGGCGAAGTGGGCGAAGATATCACCCAAAACCTGCGCACCATCTACAGCCTGCCCAAACATATCCCTATCGATTCCCACAGCAACCTGACCCCGCCACCGTACCTGGTGGTACGGGGCGAAGCGTTTTTCCCGCTGGATAAATTTGAGGTGTTTAACAAGGCTCAGGCTGAGGCTGGCGAACGGGTCTACATGAATCCGCGTAACGCGGCCGCAGGCTCGCTGCGCCAACTCGACTCCACCATCACCGCCGCCCGCCCTTGACCCTGTTTTGTTATGATCTGGTGGCCTGGCAAGGGGTAGACATCCCCAACCAATGGGATCGGCTGGCCTATTTGCAGGCGCTGGGTTTTCCGGTGGCCCCGGATATTTTGTACTGTGAAGGTGAAGCTGAGGTCGCGGCCGCGTACCAACTTTGGGCCACCAAACGCAACCAGATCAACTACGAAGTAGATGGCATCGTCGTCAAAATCAACAACCGCCCCCTGGCCGATAGCCTCGGCTTTGCGGGCAAAGACCCACGTGGCGCCCTGGCCATGAAATTCCCTGCCCAGGAGAAAACCACCAAACTTCTCGGGGTCAAAGTTACCGTGGGCCGTACCGGCGTCCTCAACCCCAATGCCGTTCTAGAACCAGTTGAGATCGGTGGTGTCGTGGTGCGTAATGCGCAATTGCACAACTTTGAGGACATCGTGCGCAAAGACATCCGCCTGGGTGATACCGTCTGGGTGAAACGGGCGGGCGAAGTCATTCCCCACGTCATCGGCCCGGTGGTCGATTTGCGTGATGGCTCCGAACAAATCATCCTGCCCCCAGATCGTTGCCCCTTCTGCGATGCCCCGGTGGTCAAAATTGAAGGCGAAGTCGCCATTTATTGCGACAACCCGGCTTGTCCGGAACAACTCGTGCGCCGGGTTGAATATTTTGTCAGCCGGGGGGCCATGGATATGGATAGCTTTGGTTCGCAGACAGGCGAACTCCTCATCAATGCGGGCCTGATCCACGATGTAGCCGATATTTATTACCTCCCGCGTGAGTCATTGCTCCAACTTGAAGGGTTTAAAGTTAAAAAGGTGGATAACCTATTGGCAGGCATTGAAACCAGTAAAAATCAGCCGCCTGAACGATTATTAACCGCTTTGGGTATTCCCTTTGTGGGTAGCGTCGTCGCCGGGTTGTTGGTGCAAGAGTTGGGTGGCCTGGACGAACTGGCCCAGGCCAGCGAAGAACGCCTGCGTGAAATCGAAGGGGTTGGTCCGCAAATTGCTAAAGCCGTAGCCGCCTGGTTCCAAGATGAACGTAACCTGGCCCTGCTGGATAAACTCAGGCAGGCCGGTCTCCGGTTTGTGGGCGACAAAAAAGCCCCCACCGCTGATACCCTGGCTGGTCACATCTTCGTCATTACTGGCACCTTGCCCACCTGG
>JADJUV010000005.1 GCA_016716885.1 Candidatus Trichofilum aggregatum
CCGGATGGGTAGCCAATAGACGCAATATCTCATACTCAATCGGCGAAAAGTGGACTTCCTCTTGGCTGATGGTGACTCGCCGGTTCGCCAGGTCTATGGTCAGATCACCTACGCGAATTTCTGCCTGGGGGGTGCTGGTTGGCTCCAGAGCCACACGACGCAGGATAGCCTGGACACGCGCTCTTAACTCTTCCATGCTAAACGGTTTGGTGATGTAATCATCCGCCCCGGCATCGAGCGCCATCACCTTGGTGGCTTCATCACTGCGTACCGAAAGCATAATCACAGGAACCTGGCTCCATTCACGCAGGCGACGGCAGACCGTCAGGCCATCCGGTTCACTCCCCAGGGCGATGTCCAACACCACCAGGTCAGGCCGCCGTTGCGCGATTGTGGTGAGGGCTTGCTGACCATTGGCGGCGGTCAAGACCTGATAACCGTACCCGGTTAAGCCTGTTTGTAACAGTTTGCAGATTTGCGGTTCATCATCTACGACGAGTAGCAACATAGTCAGCACGCTTTATTCTAGCGAATGTAGTGGGCTATTACCGGGGGTTGGCAACGGTAGGGCAATGATGAAGGTTGCGCCACCGCCCATTGTGTCTTCAATCCACATGCGGCCGCGATGCGCCTCAACAATACCCTGACTAATCGCTAGACCCAAACCGACATGCCCGTCTGGCCCGTGGTAGAACGGTTCCATAATCCGCTGTTTTTCGGCTTCAGGAATGGCTGGACCATGATTGATGATAACCCAGCGCAGTTCGTGGGCGTCGGCCTCACCACGAATTTCAACCTGCTGGCCCTCTGGTTCATAACGCAAAACATTGTCCACAATATTGGTGAGGGCCTGTAACATCAGGCCGTAATCATAGCGGGCCAGGGGTAAATCGTCGGCAAAATTTAGGCGGATGCGTTCTTGACTGGAACGTTGCCAGGCGCGCGCGGCCGCGTCGTTCGCTATTTCCGCCAGGGCATACCAATCGCTGTTAATCACCATCGCCCCCGCCTTCAGGCGTGACATATCAAGCAAGTTGCCCACCAGTTCATTCAGGTGATCAACTTCCTGATCTATGGCGTTGACCATCTCTAATTGCTGATTTGCCGTAAGCTGGTTTTGTAAAGTACGCAGGTTACTGGCCGAGGTTTTAATAATGGTTAAAGGGGTACGCAAATCATGGGAAACAGCCTGGAGCAGGGCAGTTTTGAGTTTATCCGCCTCTTCGAGTGTCTGGCTTTGCTGGGCACGGGTGGTCAGGTTGATACGTTGTAGGGCCATCGCCGCCTGAACAACACAAGACCGCAATAGACGAATGTGTGATTCGTTTATGGCCGTGGCAAATTGGGCTTGAACCGTGCCATAGATGTGACTACCCGCTTGAAGCAGGACATATACGGTGGTTGTCACCCCTACAGAAAGGGTTGATTCTGTTGTTTCAGGCAGGATAGTGACCTCAATCGCTTGTAAATCTTCCTGGATCACCTGTCGCAGGGTGTCGTTAATTTCTTGATGGGTGGTGAGTTGGTTGAAGGCACTGCTCAATTTGTAAAGGATGGCTTCTTCGACGGCGAGTTGGCGGGCATTTTGGGCCTGACGGCGAGCATAGGCCGTGAGTTGGCCGGTCACAACGGCCACAACCAGGAAGATGAGCAGGTCAATGAGGTCACGGGAGTCTTCGACGTAGAGGGTGTAGTAGGGGCGGATAAGGAAAAAATTGAAGCTCATGAAACTGAGCGCGGCCGCGAACAAGGATGGCCCCGTGCCTAACCAGATAGCCAGGAGAAAAATCGCCAGCAGGTAAATCAGAGAAAAGTTTTCCAGGCTCAGCCGATCACGCACCAGCCATAAGGCAAGGGTGATTAGCCCAATCAGCAAGAGTGAGGTCAGGTAGTTAAGGGCAGAACGAAAGAGGTGACTGTTCACACCCCCCCCCCCCCCCCCCCCCCCCCCCCGCCCCCCCCCCGCCCCCCCCCCCCCCCCCCCCCCCCCCGTTTAGACTTTGTAACTCACTTGTTCTTCCTCGGTCTGGCGCAAACGTTCCCAGGCGGGGACTTTCTTCTCGCTTTTTTCAGCCCGCAGGATTTCGACGCCGCGTAGCTCCATGATTTGATCGCGGAGCGCGGCCGCTTTCTCAAATTCTAACGCCTGCGCGGCCGCTTTCATCTGCTTCTCCAACTCCTTGATCAATTTTGCCAGTTCATCCTTGGGCATCTCTGACGGTGTGATGTAGCCAGGGCCGGATTCGGCAATGGATAGACCGGTGGCTGAGGCGTGGGTCGCGGCCGCGATCTGGTCCGTCAAATCCCGTATCGCCTTGATAATGCTGCGCGGCTCAATATTGTGGGCCGTGTTATAAGCCACCTGCTTCTCCCGCCGATGTGTCGTCGTCTCTATCGCCTTCTGCATCGAATTGGTGATGCGGTTGGCGTACATGATCACCTTGCCTTCAATGTGCCGCGCCGCCCGGCCAATCGTCTGCGTCAATGACGTTTCCGAACGCAGGAACCCTTCCTTGTCCGCATCCAAAATCGCTACCAGAGAGACTTCGGGCAGGTCTAACCCTTCGCGGAGCAGGTTGATCCCTACCACCACATCAAACACCCCCAGGCGCAAATCCCGCAAAATCTCTGTCCGCTCCAGCGTGTTAATCTCAGAGTGGAGATAATGCACCTTAATGCCCATCTCCAGCAGATAATCGGCCAGATCTTCGGCCATTCGTTTGGTCAAGGTTGTGACCAACACCCGCTGACCTTTGCTGGTGCGCTGTTTGATCTCACCCAACAGATCATCCACCTGCCCTTTCACCGGGCGCACTTCCAGTTCCGGGTCTACCACGCCGGTGGGCCGAATCACCTGTTCGGCAATAACCGTGGAGTTGTTGATCTCAAACGCGGCGGGGGTAGCACTGGTGAAGACGGATTGATGTACTCTCTGCCAGAATTCATCAATGTTCAGCGGGCGGTTATCCATGGCGCTGGGCAAACGGAAACCATAATCTACCAGCGTTTGTTTACGACTGCGGTCGCCCGCATACATACCACCCACCTGGGGGATGGTCATATGGCTTTCGTCAATGAAGAGCAAATAGTCAGAGGGGAAATAATCGAGCAAGGTCCAGGGCGGTTCGCCGGGGCCTCGCTGATCGAGATGGCGGCTGTAATTTTCGATGCCGGTGGTGAAGCCCATCTCCCGAAGCATCTCCAAATCATATTGCACCCGCTGTTCGATGCGTTGTCCTTCCAGGTAAAGGTTTTTCTCCTTGAAGAAGGCGATGCGCTCGGTCAGTTCTTGTTCGATGTCGTTGATGGCCTGGGCCAGTTTGGCCTCGTCGGTGATGAATTCGCGGGCCGGGTAAATCTCGAGTTTGGCATGTTCGACCAGCACTTCGCCGGTGAGGGGATCAATTTCGGTGATCCGTTCGATGTCGTCACCCCAGAACTCCACCCGGAAGGCTGTCTCGGTGTAGGCGGGCATCACTTCCAGGGTATCACCCCGCACCCGGAAGCGGCCGCGCCGTAAATCCAAATCATTGCGTTCATACTGGATGTCTACCAGGTGGCGCAACAGGAGATCACGGCGATAGACGCGGCCGCGTTCCATCTTCACCACCACCTTACCCCACGCTTCCGGGTTGCCAATCCCATAAATACAGGAGACCGAAGCCACAATAATGACATCTTCCCGGCTAAGCAGGTTCGTCATCGCTTCCAGCCGCAAACGGTTGATCTCCTCATTGATGTTCGTCTCTTTCTCAATATACAGATCATGCTTGGGCACGTAGGCTTCCGGCTGATAATAATCGTAATAGCTAACAAAATACGAGACCGCGTTCTTGGGAAAAAAATCCTTGAACTCAGCGAATAGCTGCGCCGCCAATGTCTTGTTATGGGCCAGAATGAGGGCCGGGCGGCCCGTCTGGGCGATGATGTTGGCGACGGTGTAGGTTTTACCCGTGCCTGTGGCCCCACGGAGCGTTTGAAAGCGATTACCCTGGTTGATGCTCTCAACAAGCGTCTGGATCGCTTCGGGCTGATCGCCCATCGGTTGATAGTCAGAAACGAGTTGGAACTGAGCCATAGTTACCTCGTGCCAGCGATTGATTGGTTAGCTGGTGTGTGAACCGTACCATAAGAACTCGAAATTTTACCACTTTTTGAGCGGCATCGCAGAATGGGCCTGTCATTACCTCGTCGGATCGTTTTGGGATCGCCTAAACTTTATGATCCCTCACATCCTACAAAATCATGTTGCCCACGTTGCCGCCCCAAAGGAAGGACGTTCATGCCTGAAAGAACTACGCCCACTTATATCGCTTATCTGGTTCGTCTTTGGCGCGAAGACAGTACCACCACCTGGCGAGGCACGTTGGAAGACCCGCACACCGGCCAACGTTATGCCTTTGCCGACGTTGAAGCGTTGTTAGACCATATTCGTGAGGAGATGCGGCCGCAACCCCTCTCCACCCTCTTCCTGACCATAAGGGGATCGTTTTCGGATCGTTTCTCGATTATTCTATGGTCGTTATACCTCACTGAAGTTTAAAGCGAGAGGAATGAGCGAGAGGAAACCAATCTGGAAAATCCTCTAGCTCTAGCCCTGAACTCTAAACTCAAGTACCTCATTTAATCACACAATGTTGTCATCTTGTGTCATCTATAAGCAAAAGGAGAAAGTGAAATGTCTAAGCGTAAGCGAATGTTCTTGTTAATGATTTCGCTCCTGGTATTGGTTGCCCTGGCCTGTGGCGGTGGCGGCAATGCCAACAACGAAAACAGCGGTAACGAAACCGCCGATAACCCAACAGCGACCGCGGCCGCGGTCGAACCCACGTCCGTCCCCCCCACCCAGGAGCCAACCGCCGTCCCCACCGACGTTCCCGCTCCCACCAACACGCCCGAACCCACCCCGGAACCTACGGCTGAACCCACGACGGAAACAGTCATTGGCTCACCCATCCCCGAATTTGATTTCTCCAGTCTCCCCCAAGGACCTAATGAGTCGGGTTGGACCCACTACACCAACTCCAACTACGTCCTGGACATCGTTCTTCTGGACACATTGCTCGTTGCCGGTACCGAAGGCGGCATCATCATCTGGGATGCCACCACCGGCGATTTTATTGATTGGTATACCACCCTCGATGGTCTACCGCACAACGTCGTCAACGCTGTCGAAGTCTGCAACGTACCCGACCAAACTCTCTTCGCTGGAACCGAAGGCGGTTTGGCCGCCTACAACGCAGATACCGACACCTGGGAAGCCTGGACACCCGAGAACACGGGGATGGGCAGCGACAGCGGTATTGACACTCTGGAATGTGCTGAAACAGCCAGCGCACTCGTCGTTGGTTATGATCTGGACGGGGTAGACATCTTTGAAAGCACCGCCGCCCGCTGGACCTACTACGAACCCTTCACCGACCTGGAAAGTAGTTTTGCCCTGGCTCTAGGGGTCGTTGGCGACCTGGAAGAGGTGTGGGTTTCCCATATCGGGGCTGTCTCCGTCATTCGCCCAGGTGTTGGTGTCACCTATTACGATGATGAAAACAGCAACCTGGACGACGCCAACACAGACGATTTCGAGCACTTTGTGGATGCCATCTACGTAGATGACAACGGCACCGTCTGGTTTGGCCAGGGTGGCGGTCTGACTCGGGTAGACGGTGATAATCAGTTCACCTTCTTTAACGGTGATGATATACCTGGTTGGCCTTTCTTCTCCGGTGTTGTGGGCATCGCTGGCGGGCCAAATGGAACTCTGTATACCAACACATCCTTCGGCGGCATTTGCCAATTTGACCCGGCGACCGCCTCTTGCCTCACCACTTTTGAAGATGAAGAAGGCATGGCCGAAGATTTCAACAACACTATCCTGACCGATGCCGCGGGGCACATTTACTACGCCAGCGAAGGCGAAGGTATCAGTGCTTACGATGGCGCGGCCTGGGATAACTGGACGCTGGACGAACTGCCGCTGGATAATAGCTATTACGCCATTTCCCAGGGGGCCGATGGCTCCATCTGGGTGGGCGGATTCTTTGGTGCCCAACGTTTCCCGGCTTATGCCCCAGCAGATGGTTGGGAAGATTTGGAAGACGACCTGGGCTTTGTTTCCGTCAATACTTTCTACTCTCTACCGGATAGCATGTGGGTAGGCCATTCCAGTGGGGCCAGCCGCTATCTCTACGCATCTAGCTCCTGGCAAACGTATGATTATGCCGACAACCCCGGCGAAGGTATTTACTCCAGTAGCGTCACCGCAATTACCCAGGACGGGCAAGGGCGAATGTGGTTTGGCACCTCTGCGGGTGTGACGGTGATGGATGGGGATGCGTTTACCTACTATGACTTACTCAGTGAAGAAGAAATAGCCGATAACCAATCCGCTCCGTATGTGTATGACATCTTATGGGATGGCACAAACGTCTGGGTAGCTACGTCACGCGCCTTGTTCCGCTTTGATGCCAGTGATGCCTTGACCCGGTTTGATGAAACGAATACCGGGCTGGATGCCTTCTTCTTTACCGCCTATGCGCTGACGTTGACTCCTCCCGGCGAACTGCTGGTTAGCGTGGATGATCAGCTGGTTCTCGTCTCAGGGGATACGTTTGAGGTAATTTATGAAGCTCCAGGGGGCATTCGTTCTCTGGCTATTGCCGAAGATGGGTTGTGGATTGCCACTGATTTTGATGGGGCTGTCTTTGTAGACCTTGACGGCACGATCACGGCATTGACCACAGTCGAGGGGCTGGCTGCGAATGCGTTTAACGGCAACCGGACGATTATGGTAGATTACCTGGGCACCGTCTGGTTTGCTACGAGTTCGGGTGGTTTAGCGAGTTACACGCCTTAGTTTTTTGTCCGGTTAGATGGGTTCAGTCTTGGCGATTGAACCCATCTTGCCGGGAATGATGCGCTTTTTATCGAGAGCCGCGGCCGCAACCCCCTTTGCGGCCGCGGCTTTTTTGTATCCCATCCCATAAACCTATAAAATCAATCCTTGCCTACATAGGCAAATTTGTTACAAGGACATAAGGGTTATGGCAAAACTATCAAATCGAAATATCATGTTTATCGGGTTAGTGGTGCTCCTATTCGCGGCCGCGGTCTTTCTTGTTGTCCGCAATCGCAACATCGAACCCCCCGCCGAAGAAACACCGATTGCCGTTATAACACCCGATACCGAGGCATTTGTAGCTTACAGCAATACCGAAAATGGGATCACGTTAGAAATGCCCTCTGACTGGGTAGCCCGCACCACCCTGCCCGGCGTTACCATTTCCAGCAGTGAACGTGCCTTAAGCATCGAGAGTTTTACAGATTTACAAACCGATGGCGTCATGGTCATCATTCCCGGCGAATTGAGCACCCTGGCTTTCCAAACCGGCGAGGCGTTCCCTGGCCCAAATCCTGAAGCCCTTCTCAATCTTTACATTGATTTGCTACGCAAAGAAGGACAAGAGTATCTAGGGGTTGTTCCCACCGAACTATTTACCATTGATAATCAGGAAGGAGCAAAAACGATCGTACAATCTCGTGATGGCGACGTTACGCTGGAAATTCTCATGGCGGCCATCGTCAATGAAGAAAACGGCTTTCTGGCTTTTGTGTCTACCGCCGCTAACCGGGAAAACGCGGCCGCGTTACGGCCTACATTCGAAGCCATTCTACAAACAGTCCATATAGACCCCCCCACAACAACGGCGCAGTAAACACAAGCCGTCATATCATTAGTCCAACAGCCTTTAGTTGGGAGGTTACCGGCAATGAGCGCCTCAAAAATCGGTCCTTACGAAATCAAGAATACCCTACGTCATGACCGTCAATACTCGCTTTTTGCCGCTTATGATCCCCGCGTCCGCGAAGATGTTGTCCTGAAATTATGGCGCAAAGAGCAAATCTCTGGCGACTTTGCCACCCGCGTCCAACGAGAAGCCGAGATCATCAACGGCTTAAACCACCCCGCCATTGTGCCAATTTGGGGCTTTGGCGATTTGGGGGGCAACCCATACATCGCGACACTGGAGATGGCGGGTGGCACATTGGCTGATCGGCTTAAAAAAGGGCCTCTCTCAACCGAACAAGCCGAACAAAACTTTCTCCGTCTGGCCCAGGCTGTCGAAGCGCTCCATGAGCGCGACATTGTCCACGGGCATATTCAACCCCAACATATTCTTTTTGATGCCAGAGGGGACATTTACCTGGCCTGGGTTGCCAGCCTCTCCTCACAGGTGGATTTTGCCAGCCCGGAACAAAATGATGGGCAGGCAGCCAGTAAAGCCAGCGACGTTTTTTCCCTGGGTGCGTTGCTTTTGTACCTGTTTACGGGCAAAACCTTAGATACGGTTAAAGCCGAAGAGCTACCAGAGCCTTACATTCCGCTCCTGGACCGTGCCCTCTATGAAACGCCCCAAGATCGTTTTGGCTCCGTGCGCGAATTGATAGCGGCTTTTAAATCTCCGGCTAAACCCTTAGCGGGAAGTAGTTTGGGGGCAGCAACTGCGGACGACGAGTTTGATTTTGCCAACTGGGGGCTGGATGATGGCTCATCTCAGTCAGTCACTGTTCCACCCTTGCCGCTCCTGACGAACGATGATCCTTTTGCCGCCTGGGGTGAAGATTTTGGGGGAACATCGGCCAGTGCAACTTCTTCCTTGGGGGATGATGACGATCCGTTTGCCGCGTTTGGCGCGGCCGCAACGCCACCCAGCCGCCCGGCTCCACCTACCCCACCCAAACCCAGCACCGACCCGGATGCAGAGATGATGTCTCTGTTTGACTTTGGCGAAGATGAGTATTTGTCTGAGGCGGAGAGCAACCTGCCCGCGGCCGCGACCCGGCAAAAACCACAACAGCAGTTCGTCTACGATCCTGGGCCAGGGGAATCGCTCGATGAGCCATTTCCTGATTGGCTGGAAGGGGAGATAGGCAACCAGCGGGGTGAAACCCTGTTACCGGCCCTGGATCAATTCATGGCGGATAATCAGGTGCAGGACAAACGCGCCAAAGCCGGTAAAACGGGTAAAAAAGAAAAGACGCGGCCGCGATCCCGCTCCCTCGATCCCCAAACACGCCGCCTGATTCTCGTAGGGGGGGCCGTTTTCCTCATACTCCTTTGCCTCATTCCCCTGGCTGTCGCCTTTCTGCCCGGCCTGCTAGAACCCCAAGTCACCATAATCGCCACGGCCCCAGCCATCGCCACCGCTACCCCCACCCAAAACCCCAACCTGCCACCACCAACCGCCACGCCTACCCCATCTATCCAAATCAACTCCCCCTTGCCCGACACCCAGATTGATCTGGGTGAAGTCGTGACCATCAACATCACCATCACCGATATGGTGGGTTTACGCGCTGTTTCCATTCTGGTTAACGAACAACTCATTGGCAACTACACCGTCAATGGCGACATGGTTTACTCCCTCACCCAGGAATGGGTTCCGGATCAGGGGGGCAACAAACGGTTGAGCATCATCGCCACCAACCGTAATGGCGATACCATGACCTCAGAGACCATTCTTATTCGCGTGGTTGACCAAACCTCAATGGAGCTAAACGGTCCCATCTGGGCCAGAATAGAGTCCAATGTCAGCGCCATTCGGGAGCTTGATGCGCTTAAGCCGGTAGTGCCAGACCTGCTAGGCCGAACAGAACTGATTCAGCGGTATCAGACCAACTATTTCACCAGTTACACCCGTGAAGATGCCAACCAGGATGTCCTGGTTTTCTACGCTTTTGACTTTGTCGCCCGTGATTACGACTTGTATCTTCGTTATAGTCAATATCTGGGTGAAAATGTGGGGGGCTATTACGACCCGGCCACCGAGGAGTTTGTCGTAGTGAACCGGGGCGAGACGATGACCCCACTGGGTCAACTTATCTATGCCCATGAGTTTATGCACGCCCTTCAAGATCAACATTTTCAGCTAGACATCCTGACCGAAACGAGCCTGACCACCGATGCGAACCTGGCTTTGCGCGGGTTAGCTGAAGGGGAAGCCGAGTTGGTGCAGAATTTGTACCTGGAAGGGGCTTTTTTCACCCCTGAAGAACAGGTGGAACTGTTTAATGAAAGTAACATTGGTTCGACCCAAGACACGACGGGCCGCGACATTCCTCTCATTCTGGTGGCTGGTTTCTACTTTCCCTATGATTCAGGCGGTGCGTTTGTCAACTATCTTTATGAGCGGGGTGGTTGGGCCGCCATTAACCAGGCGTGGGCGAATCCACCCCAGTCTACAGAACAAATCTATCACCCAGAGCGATATGTAGCCGGGGATGTGCCCCAAATCGTGACGGTTGTCCCGTTAACAGACACACTGGGAGCCGATTGGCAACTGGTGCGCCAGGAAACCGCAGGCGAATTTTTCATCCGGCAACATCTGACACTGCAATTAGGGGCTGAAGATGCGGAAATTGCCAGCACAGGCTGGGGCGGCGATCAGTTTGCGGTGTACTGGAACGCCTCGGTTCAGGATATTGTGGTGTTATTTCGAGCTACCTGGGATACAGCGGGTGATGCGGCGGAGTTCGCGGCCGCGTATGGGGGTTATAACAATAGTGCTGAACGTACTTTCCTGGGGTTGCAAGCCGATGGGTCAGCTTGCTGGCAAAGTACCGATGTGGTTTGTTTGTATGCGCTAGACACAGAAACGCTGGTTGTAAGAGCACCTTCACTAGAACTGGCGGGTGTGATTGCGGCCGCGCAGTTAGCCGACTCCTAATTAACGGGCGTTTGGCGTTTTTCAATGTCACCTCTGGAGATTAAGAGATTAAGAGACTGAGAGACTGAGAGATTTCTAGAAGTCGTGCTAATTTTCGCCCCCTCGCCCTGTCGCTTTGTCGCCGCGTCCCCAATAACTTATCGTTTGTCCCCTCCCAACCCTGGCGCGATCATCCGTTCGTGGGTAGACAGGGCGGAAATAGATAACATCGGTTTATCCTCTTCCTGCTGGAGCCGCCCACGAATGAGCAGGAAAGCCGCATTCGTAAACGTAACCCCACCAAAAAACCAGACCGTAACCCCGGCCAATAGCTGTTGTGCCCGCTCCCCACTCACATCCATCACCTGAATCTCATTAGCTGGATACACGTAAATGTGGCTCTCGCTAAACATGAGCATTCCGCCCAATAGTTTCAAGGGCAACGCACCCAGGGCGGCAAATATCACACGCAACCAAAAATTGGGCAGTTCGTGCAGGCGTGGACTGGCCTGGGTAATAATCCACCAGTAAAACAGGCCAGCCATAAACATGCTGGTTAATTCCAGGGTGCGGAGCCAGGGGGTGTACCGGGCGGCGTTGTGCAAAATTGGGTCATACCAAAGCGTGAAAGCGGCGATGAACCCCACCCAAATAGCGCCAACCGGGGTCAGTTGTTGCACGCGGCCGCGGCCCTTCGTGCCTTCTCCCCAATATCGTTCCAGCCATTGCTGCCAACGCCAGGGCAACCCAACCTTCAGCACCGGAACCGGATCACCCACCAGTAACAAGGCAGGTACGGGAGCTAACAAAAGGATGTGTTGGCTCACCCGGGCAAACAGATAGGCCTGGGCCAGGTGATATAACGGCGAAATGAGCACCAGGGCTAGCAGAAACAGCCCACTAAAAAATGCCAGTGGCCGCCAGAACAATAGGGGTTCAGATGTAGACTGGATCCATTGCCATCCCCGCACATAGACAATGGTTACCCCTGCTAGCAGGAATAACAAGAGTGGCTGCCAATGCCACATAGCTGGGGCCACATCACCCAATTGAATCATCGGTATTCTCCCCTTGTGCGTTTCACAGAGTAATCATACTCAGAGAAAAGGGGATGAGGCAATGGCTGGGAATAAGAGGTTAAGCGTGGTTCGATCTTGGCGATTGAACCACGCTATTAATCACCGAATCAGGAGCGGCCTTTCAGGGGGGTGCCGCATTGGCGACAGAAACGATCATCCGAACTGGCTTCGCGGCCGCATTGGTGACAAAAACGCGCCTCACCCGTGGGGGTCTCCGGTGTCTGTTTATGGGCCGGACCCGGCCGAGCAGGTGTAGGCCGACGGCGTACCACGGGGCGGCTTTTTTGGGCAGAACGCTCCCGCAACCCTTGCCAGATAAGGGTAGCAGAAATGATCAACCCACCTACCCCGGCCAGAATAAGGGGTAAGTTACCGTTACCGGAGGCGGCAGTGGTCTGTTCCGGCTCACTGGCTGGGGGAGCAGAAGCCGTATCCCCTTCAGTAGCCGTCTCTACAGTTAGCACATTGTCGGCCAAGGTGTAAGTGAGATCAAATTCAAGGGGTTGCCCGGCGGCCAGGGTTTGGGGGGCCAGCAGGTGATACGTGAGACCGTCTTGCCCGGTGGTGACGCTTTGGGGGGCTGGGCTGATGGCAAAATTGGTCGCGGCCGCAGGCTCTTGCACATTAACCGTCACACTAGCAACAGCAAAAGGGAAAACCCAGTCAGCCGCAAAAGACCGCTCTTCGCCACTCTGCTCATAAGGCAAATAATACTCTACCCGAAAACGGCTATCCGGAGTGGTGAGCGTCACCGCACCGTCAGACTCCTCAAAAACAATATCGTCTACCAACGTGTTCGTGGTAGAGATACGCGCCACAGCATGAACATCAGCATTGGCAGGCAAGGGAATGGTAACAGTGGCGGGTAAAGCCACCGTTGGGGCCAACGATCCGGTTATTAACACCAACACGGTGGGCCGATCATAATCGGGCCATAGCTCAACCGCCAGAGTTGCCAGGTCAGGGGAGCTTTCTTGCGCCTGGGCCGGTAAGGCCAGAAATAATGTTAGACAAAGGAGAAAAAAGAGAAGAAGTTGCCTGTGTTTCATGGTTGACCGTTTACTGTTTCCTGTTTCGTGTGTGTTTACTCGATAGTGATGTTTTTTGCGCTGACTTCTGGAGACTAAGAGACTGAACGATTGAGAGATTTCCAGAGGTCGTCCAAATTTTCGCCAAAGTCGAGCAGGTTCATAAAGGCTGGTTACTACGTGTTGGTTCAGGCGCGGCCGCGCAACCGGATGCGGTTTGCCCGGCAATAAGGACATTCGATATCGGTGTAGTCGCGGCCGCAGGTACGGCAACTGCGAACCTCTACGGGCCGCTCATCCGCCAAAGATCCCAGCACCAACACCACATCTTCCTGTTCATGCTGCGCCAGCCAAGCCTGTAAATCCTGTTCCCCTATCACCCATCGGCCCGCAGCATCTCGCCGAATGATTCCCTGCATCACACTCAAATCCATCTCATAAGCAGTGGATGCCAGTTTTAAGATGGCCGCACGCCGGTTTGTATTCATGAGAAACCTATCGCTTCATTCGTGCCCCTTCGGAGCCGATTTTCTTGTCAACGAGTTCAAAATGTGCCCGAACCATTGTTTTGGGGGTTGATTCTGAACTTTACGTGGCCTATTATACCCTATGAGTAAGGGGAACTAAGAAATGGACAATGTTGAGAAAAAATTAGAACAGGATATAGACATTTTGGTGGCTATGAGCGCGGAAATGGACAGTTATTTACGTCATGAGGTGATGTTCTGGCCCATGACTCAGAGCCATATGCCCCGGTTGACCTTGGGTGGGTTTTTCCTACGTGCCCATCGGCTAACCGCTTTATCCGCGTTGCTTACACCCGAAGATCAAACTCGCGTTGCGCTGGCTTTGGCGCAGTTTAATGAACTGGCAAAAGATAACATCGTGGCTTTAGAACAGCGGATGTATGAGGAGATTGAAGTGCGTTTACGCCAATGGCAAACATCCTTGCGTGAGTGGCAAGGACAGGCCCCCACGATAACCTTGTATGCCACAGGCGTTGAAGTCCGCGCGATGATCACGGCCATGCTGGCGAAGCTTGATTCGCCACCCTTTCAGCAAAACCCTCAGTTAGTGGAGCGGGTTAACAGCTTGGATCAGGCGTTGCACCGCCGCTGGCGACCGGGGAATTTGTCTGGCCTGCCGCCTGGCAACCTGCTTATCCCCAAGAGGAATATAGCTGGTTGTACGGATTGCCAGACACGGGCTGAAAGAACCCTTCCTCTTTTGCCCTTGGCCCAAAACCCAGATCATCCCCCAGGTTGAGTAATGGCCGCCGGCAAGGTGAAGTAGAAGCAGCTCCCCTGCCCCTCTTCACTTTCCACCCCTACCTCGCCCCCTAACCGGTCAATAATTCTTTTGACAATGGAAAGCCCCAGACCATGCCCTTTTTCTCGACCAGTGGGGGCTTGAAAAAAGGGATCAAACAAACGAACCTGATTCTGAAGCGAAAGCCCCGGCCCTTTATCCTTAACCCAGAAACGCACGGTGTCGGCATCTATTGGGTCTGTTCCCAAAGTGATGTGGGGTGGCTGACCGCCATATTTTAAGGCATTGCTCAGGTAGTTGACCCATACGGCTTCAATCCAGGGACGGTAACCCAGCACAATGGGCCATTCTATCGGTTGCTGGATGCTTGCTTGGGTTTGTTGGATTTCATCTTCTAGCCGGTTTAAGGTGTCTTGAATAATTGTGCCCATGTCTAGCGGAGTAACGTTTACTTCAGCTTTACCTAAGGTCGCGAGTAAGAAGAGAGATTCGATCACCTCTTGCATTTTGCGGCCGCTTTTCCCAATGGTGCGCAAATAATGTTTCTGTTCTTCAGGGGGGGAGCTGTCATAGTTGGTGAGGAGTGCTTCACTAAACATGATGACGCGGGTCAGAATGGCCTGCAAATCATGGGCGACGGTGTGCGCAAAGGCATCTAGTTCCTGGTTGCGATTTTGCAATTCCTCGGTTCGTTGGATAACCCGTTGCTCTAATTCTTCGTTGGCCTGCCGTAGGGCTTCAAATAGACGGGCATTCTCCAGGCCAGTAGCCAGATAGTTCGTCAGGGTTTGCACAAAAAGGAGTTCACGCTGGGTGTAGTCGCGGCCGCGATAGGTATAGAGTTCAGCTAACCCCATCACTTCATCCCGAATAATTAGCGGCACTAAAAGTACCGTTTTGGCCTCATGCCGTTCCAGGATGTTCTGATCTTCAGGTAATAACGTCTCATCTTCTTGGGTTAAAAAGACAATGGCTTTTTTGTTTAAGGCGCGGCGCATAGCCGGAGACGGCACAAGGGGTGTATTGAAGCCCTCCGTGCGCACTCCACCCATTGAACGAATCCGTTTCACATTAATCAAAGGGCGGAGCAGGTTTGAGGTTGGATGAGGGGAATAAAGGGCACAACCATCACCATCAAACGCGGCCGCAAGGTATTCGCCAATATCGTGCAAAATCTCCTCATTTTGGGTAGCGTGCGTGACAATAGCGCTGGCTGGAACCAGAATATTCATCTCATCCAATGATACCTTTAGCTGTTCTTGATACGCCTGCCGTTGCGCATCCGCCTTTTTGTGGGCGGTAATGTCTACAAACATAGCTCGGGTACCAATCACATTGTCGTAGACATCCGTATCTGGTAGCGCCTGCAAAATAGTTTCGATAATACGTCCATCTTTGGTAACCAATTGACGCTCCTCAGCGACAAAGTTACCTTCTAATGCCTTTTGATAACCGCCCTGCCGCAAACGCTCTTTTGAGGGTTCCGTATAAAGATCAGCCAGAGAGCCGCCAATGAGTTCCAAACGACTATATCCGGTTATTTCCGTGAGTAGCCGGTTACACTCAACAATGGTCGGTTCCCCACCCCGATTTTCGGTCAGCAGGTACATAACGGGGGCTTGCTCAAAGAGGCGGCGGTACTTTTGCTCGGTTTGTTTCGCGGCCGCGATAAGACGGGCGTTCATGAGAGCAACCGCAATCTGATTAGAAAAGGCAGCAATGAGAGGGACATCCGCTTCTGTCAGGTAGGTTCCACTGACCGTCAGCAGTCCTAATACCTCACCTTCGTGTAAAAAAGGCACTGCGATAACTGCCCGATTGCCAAAGGCATCCCGGATAAGGGGGGCGTTCTCTTCACCTACAAAAGTTTTATGAAAAAAGACAGCTTCGGCAAAAAAGGTGGGGCGTTTGTGGAAGATCACCTGCGCCAGAGGGGGAACCTGGCTAAGGGGAAAAGCCTGTCCTATAACCTGAAAACCCAAGTTCGATTCCAGCGCTTTAAGGCGTGCCTGAATCTTGGGGGAAAAGGTAAACGATTGAATACTCAGCGTATCCTGCCGGGCATCATACAGATAGAGCGTTCCATCTAGCCCCAACCGCATCATTTGTTGACTAAAAAGGTGAAAAACTTCCGCTTCACTGTAGGTAGATTGCAGGAGAGCAGACGCGGCCGCGTTCAACGCCTGGATCAACACCAAAGCCCGCTCACCTGGGGGCAGGTTGATCCAAGGGGGTGGCGATGTGTGCTTGCCGTTGTGCTTCATAACCCGTTTCTCTCGACCTCAGAGATTCACCCGTTTTAACATGACAAGATTGGTTCAATCTTGATGAAGTTTATGATATAGGTCATGGGGGTTTCGTGGGGTGCTCAGTACGGGCTGGCCTGGTGCCTGCCCAGACGGGGCAAACACAAGGGTTGCCCCTACAAATGGTGTCAAACCCCTGAATTCCCAAAGAGCCTTAATCTCTTATTCTCCAGTGGTGCGCTCAAAAAAACGTCAACCGCCAGAATTTAAGGAAAGCCGTAGTTTCAAACCACTCTATCTTTCGTAGAAAGCTATAATTTCACAAACCCTAAACGATATCGCAACAAATATAGCAAGAGGCCCAATATCATTCCTATGCCGATAAACACAAAGGATAAGTTATTCTGGTTGGCCGACTCTACGGTTGGCTGACTCAGAGACAACGTTGCCACGGGTGTCACGTCTACTGTTGTCACGACGGCTATCACCTGGGTGGGTTCAGGTGAAGGTGTAAAGGTGACTGTGGGCACAGTTGTGCTTGTTGGCGTAGATGTAGGCGATGATGTTGCTGTTGGCCGGGGTGTGCGCGTTGACCGAGGTGTAGCCGTATGGGTAACGGTAGGTGTGGCAGTGGCAGTTTGGGGAGTTACCACAGTTGTGGCAGATGATGTCGCGGCCGCAGTCGCGGTTATGGTCGTTGTACTACCAGTGCCTGTTGTGCCACTATTGCCAGAATTCCCGGCGGGGGGCGGCGGTGGCGGGCCACCCGTGGCAGATTGTACAATATAATACGTTGTGCCACCAATCATACAATAATCTCCAATTGGTTGTGTACATAACGCACCTGGTAAATCTACAGTAAAAAAACCGTCTCGCGCTGTAATTGTACGTTGCGATCCCCACATATCCACCAATAAGGCCGTATTGGCCGTCGCCGCGACCAAAGCTTGCTGGGGAGCCGGTAGCCTGGCAAACAGCACAGTTGTGGTTTTACCTTCTTGGGTCAGACGAATTTGCCCCACTTCATTCCAACGTTCACGGCTCACGGCCGTCATACCCGCCATGTAGCGCGTGGCAATTCGGTAGGTGTCAAAAGCAGGTCGCCGTGAGCCATCCATACGCACCAGACCAAACGGTTCCGGGTTGGCGGCCACATCACCAGAGGTATCCTTTAGTTTGTAAATGGCAATACGTTGAGCGCCAGCCGCCAGGGCGGAAGCCAAGGCCTGCGGCATAAAAGCGGCCTGTTCGTTTTGGGTAACGGATAAGGTCCAATTGGGTACGGGCCAGGCGGGATCATCAATCGGGGGGGCATTGGTTTCAACTAACCAGATGGGTTTCCAGATGCCAAAGGCTCCCATCATGCCATAAAATGCCTGGGTTATGTCATAAACGGTATTAGGCTGGAAGTAGAGATGGGCAGTGGCGACATCAAAATAGTAATTGTTCGCGGCCGCGTCCGGGTCTGCCGTAATCTCCCGTAATAACCGGGTCATATACTGCTCTTGCCCACACTGCAAATCCCAAAAATAAGTCATCGCCCCCAGGTGAATGGTCACATTGGGGTTAACTTGTTTGGCTGTCACATAAGCGATGCGCAAAAGCTGGAAAAAATCTTTGACCGAACCGTTCCAGGTGTGGCCCGGCGCGGCTGGATCACACACATCTGGCTCATTCCATATCGTCCAATGGCTAATTCGCCCGTTGTAACGGGTAACAGCCTCACGCACATAGTTGGCCCAGGTGTTCTCTGGGCTATCATAGGGCAACCAAAGGCCATTGGGCAGACCATTGCCATCGCTGGCCCAGCCGGGTACACCGATCAGCAAACCTACCACGAGGCGGCCATTATTGATTTCGCCGTTGATCTGGCTATCACTGACGGCGGGGTTCCAGCTTCCTGGCCCAGCCGCCTGCACCTCGGCCCACTGAAAGCGAACTCGTGTCCAGGCGGCCCCCAACGCGGCCGCGTCCGCCGGTGACTCATACGACTCGACAACACCAAATCGCCAATCCGCTGTTTGGGCGGTTGGCATTGAATGGGTCGTCTGCGCCTGATTGCCTAGAAGAATAAGGGGAATCAAACCAAAGAATGTAAGAAAAACTTTACGAAGCATGAGATAATAGTTTAACCTATTTGCGGCCGCAGGAAAATAGATTATCCTCGGCGTCCGTCATAATACACCTGTTAAGGCATATAGGATACACACTCAACAATGAATAAAAAAAACAATTTGTGGCGAAAACTACCCTCTTTTCATTTCTGTGTTTTCTACTCCTGGCCTGTGGCACAATTTTACAACCCGCAATCCCCACCCTGGTGCCCACAGCCATTAGCCCAGAAAACGAAGTAAGTGCGACTGAAGCCCTGGCGTTGTTACCCACCTTCACCAATGAACCCGACTTCCGACCGGAAGTAGCCGGTCTTACACCCGGTAATCCTACTACCGCCCCAACGGATACTCCGCCGTTGCCTACCCGCACGCCCACCCGCACGCCTACCCCTACCATTACCCCTACCTCACCACCCACAGCCACCAATGTCCCCACACTCTTGCCTACCCCCAACTTCTCGGCCACCAATACGCCTGTCTCCCAACCGGGTGGGGGCAATGGAACGCAGACACCACCTACCTCGTTGCCACCCGCTCCCTGGACCCAGCCAACACCCCATCCATACCCCAGCACCATTTTGCCGCGTCAGGGTTTTGCCGCCACCCTTTATTCGCAGGACAATTTAACCTTGGGGCAATGGCGCTATATCTGGTCTGATTATGTCCCGCCGGAATACCAGGTCATTCAGCATATCCCTATGGTTGCCGGTGGCCCCCGCAGTGGGATTCCGACATTAGAAGAGCTACAGGAGTCTGATAGTCGTACCCCCCATGATTACTGGCTGGCCCTCAATGAATGTGAACATCAGAATCAATGTAATAGCTCACCTCAAGCGGCCGCGAATTTTTATCATAATGTCGTGGATAGGCTTTACGCACAGGGGGGCGACCCCAACGCTCGTTTGATTGTGGGGGGTGTCAATGCCCATCCTTGCGGTATCAAGTGGCTGCGTGAATTTGTCACTTACTACGAAGACACGTATGGCCCATTGCCCCATGCTGGCTGGCATTTTCATCTCTACCCGGAATTACGTCCCGCGGACCCAGTCAATTGCACGGGAAACTGGATTTTTGATGATACGTTATTCCCCACGCCCCAGGCGGCCTTTGACCTGTGGCAACAACATGCGAATAATGCGCTGGAATTTGTGCAAACATATGGTCATCCCAATGATGAGGTCTGGTTTACGGAGATGGGTTGCTTGAATTATGGGTTCCATCAAGTACAAGCACCTGTGTGCCAGGCAGACGGTTTTATGGCGGTCTATGTACCCCTCATTATGGGCTGGCTCAATGGGGATGGGCGTTGGGTGACACGGTACGCCTGGTATACGGATTGGTCAACGGCTTATTTTGAAGTAACAATGCTTCTGGCTGAACCATTTGCCCCAGATTATACTGGCCCCTTATCTCTCACTGAAGTAGGGCAATTTTATGCAAATCTGGACGCGGCCGCGGCCCTGCCTCTCCCCTGGCCCTAGGCCCATAAACATGCTAAATGTCATGCCGCATCGCGTCAAAAATTCATTGACCACCCCCAGTGATGGCGGTATAATGCCATCGTTTCTGCGATTTTTTACCAATAAAATCCCTTTCGATTTGTATGGTTTGTCACTAGCCCTTAATGGAGGTTGAACCATGAATGTTGTGGTGTGTTTGAAACAAACACCCAGTACCACGGCCGTATTTAAGGTAAACAACGGCGTCGTGAGCTGGGATGATCCCGGGGGCAAGCCCCAAGTGCTTAACCCCTGGGATGAGTATTCCGTAGAAGAGGCCATCCGTGTCACCGAAAAGCATGGCGCCAAAGAGGCCATTGCCCTGACAATGGGGGAAGAAACGGCGGTTGAGTCCCTGCGCACCGCCCTGGCGATGGGTTGTACACAAGCCGTTTTGGTATCAGACCCGGCGTTTGCTGGTTCAGATACGTTGGGCACCGCCCGCGTGCTCGCGGCCGCGATCCAAAAACAGCCGGAAGTCCAACTGGTTCTTTTCGGTAAACAAGCCATTGACGGTGACACCGGTCAGGTTCCGGTGCAGGTAGCCCGTAAATTAGGCTGGACCCCCCTCACCTTCGTTGCTGAGATTAAAGAAATTTCGGCCGACAGCATTACGGTGACTCGCCTGTTGGACAATGGCAAACAGACCGTCACCGCCCCCCTGCCCGTGGTCATCAGCGTGGTCAAAGAGATCAACGAACCACGCTACCCCTCTTTCATGGGCATCCGCAAGGCCAACAAAGCAGTTATTCCTACCCTCACGGCAGCTGATTTGGGCGTGAATGGGGGTACGGGCGCGGCCGCGAGCAAGGTAGATTGGTCGCAAGTGACCACCCTGCCCGCCCGCGAAGGCAATGTGTTTATGATTCAAGCCGACACCGCTGAGGAGCAGGCTCGTCTTCTGGCGGATAAGCTGTTTGAGGAGAAGGTGATATGAGCGGCGTATGGGTTTGGATTGAACATCACAATGGTCAGATGGTGGCCATCAGCAAAGAAACCATCACCGCCGCCCGCCAGGTGGCGGATGGCCTGGGTCAGCCCTTAACGGCCCTGGTTTTTGGGCACGGTGTAGCCGATGTGGCCGCCGAAGCCTTTGCCCTGGGGGCGGATGCTGTCGTTGGCGCCGATGCCCCGGTTTTGGAGACGTTTCGGGTGTCCGCGGCCGCGCCCCTGGTTGTTGATCTGGTCAAAGAACGGCAACCGGCGGTCTTTTTGGCTGGACATACCACCTGCGGCCGCGATTTAGCCGCCTGGTTAGCCGCCGATCTCGACGCCGGTCTGGTCGCCGATGGCATTCAACTGGCCGTAGACGGGGACAAAGTCATCGTTACGCGCCCGGTTTATGCCGGTAAACTGCTCGGCAACATTCATGTGCGTGAAGGCTTACAGGTCATTACTCTGCGTAGCCGCGCCTTCCCGGCCGCCGAACCCACCGGCCAAAGCGGCTCCGCGGAATGGCTGACGGTTTCCTTGAGCGAAGCGGATGTGCCGGAAAAAGTGGTGGCCTTTGAAGGGCGTGAGGGTGGTGTGAGCCTCACCGACGCCAAGATTATTGTCAGTGGCGGCCGCGGGGTTGGTGGACCGGATGGGTTTGCCCCGGTTCAGGCATTAGCCAATGCGCTGGGTGGGGCGATGGGCGCATCCCGCGCCGCGGTAGACGCGGGCTGGATTCCCTATGAATACCAGGTAGGGCAAACGGGTAAAACCGTCAGCCCGGACTTGTATATCGCCACCGGTATCAGTGGGGCCATTCAACATCAGGCTGGTATGCGTACCGCCAAAGTTATCGTCGCCATCAACAAAGATGCGGATGCGCCTATCTTCAAACTGGCCCATTACGGCATCGTCGGCGACCTGTTCAAAGTTTTGCCCGCCCTCACCACCGAATTTAATCGTCGTTTGGGCAAATAGGTATAGATGAATGGGGTTTGTAGTGACCGCTTTAGCGGGCTGACTCTGAACGGCAAACCCCTTTTTCTTGAACGCGATAGAACAATTTAAGCACCATCAATCACAGAAAAGCCTCGGCAAGTAACCTACTACTTGCTGAGGCTTTTTTTGTGGCGCGTTTAGGGTTAATTATGAAGGCTTCTGACCATCAACGAGATGCCTTCATAATGTTGCTTCGGGGGAATTGGGGCGAAGTAGGCATGTGTCTAGTACAGCTTTACACAAGTCCTTAGCCGGTTTAGTCAGAAGACCCATCCCCTGACCCCTTCCCGGGGGGAAGGGGTAGGGGTGGGGATTTCCGGCGACAAACAAAGGGTGAGTCTTGTCATAAAAACATACGTCCACCTTTCGTAAAACGGTACTAGCCTATTGCTTGAGAACGACGGGCAGGTAGTTGAAAAACACCGGCGGAACGGGCGGCAGGCTGAGCGGGACGTTTTGGTTCAGGGCGACCACCAGGTCCGCCCGGTCATGCACCGACGGATTAGCCAGGGAGCGGGCGGTGAGGGTTATCTGATCCCAACTGCCCTCACTGGCGTTGTTAGGCACAGTGACCATCACTGTGACGGTGCGGGCCGTACCGGGAGCCACCGTGCTGAAGTTACCCGTCACCTGGGCCGTCCAGTCATTACCACTGGCCGTCACGGTGTAACTATCCACCAGACTACCGGTGTTGGTTAAGGTCAGGGTGAAGGGCACAACATCACCTGGTTCGGCCGAGGCCCAATCACCCGCCGGGGCCAAAACGACGCCGTGCGTGCCTGGTGTTGCGGGCGTGACGCCAGTCGTCACCAGGGTCAGGTCGCTGACCGTGTTGTCTAGCCCGGAAATGGCCTGGATGAGAGCCACGTCTTGATCGGGCGCGGCCGCGCCGCTGTCCACCCTCACCCGTATGCCAATGCGTTGATTTTCATCTGGCCCGAGTGTCTGTGTCTGGTTAATCTGCTGGGTAAACGTGTCATTCCAAATGGTCGTTTCCCAGGTGTTACCCAACGCTTCCAGACTGAAGCTGTCATTCTGATTGCCCGTATTACGCACATAGGCATAGTAACTGACAATGGTGTTAGCCGCACCGGTTTTAGCCTGACGGTACTCTTCGATATTGACGCCTACGGCCGCGGCCGCGGTCGTGGTCAGCACCGCACTATCCGTAACGAGGGGGTAATTCTGCGAAACAACATCCATAACCGCCGTATCCGTGCCGTTAGCCGGAACATTAGCCGGAATATCCACCTCCACCGTAAACGATTGGCTGCTCCCTGGCGGCAAAACATTCGTCTGCGTTACCGGCGGATTAAAGTCAGTCGGCCAGACAAAACCCGTTAAAGCCAGGTCGTAGGTATCCGTGACATTACCCGTATTGGTCACCATCATGGTGTAACTGACGGTTGTCCCGGAAGCCCCACTGCTCGCTTGCGACGGGCCAACCAGAACCCCAGGATCGGCATTGTCCGTTGTCAGCAGGCTAGAGGTAGTCAGGAGCGGGTCGGTTTGGGAGCGGGCGCGGATGGTCGCCACATCGGAGACATAGCTGGTCGTCGCGGGCAGTTCAACCCGCACACCAATCTGTTGCGAACTGCATGGGCTGAAGGGGCCAATGGTGCTGATTTGATTGGTGAAGGTGGCATCCCAGATGGTTGTAGGCCAGTTCGACACCGCTTCCAGGTTGTAGCTGTCGTTGATACTGCTGGTGCTGGTCAGCGTCAACAGATAATCCACCTGCCCCCCTGGTGTACCGGTCTGGCTGGCTGTCGCCGGGTCGAGCGCAACTTCTAACACGGTGTCCGGGTCGCCCACGCCAAAACGCACCGCCAATTCATTGTGTAAGATATTCTGGGGCGGTTGCTGATCGTTGATGTACAACACGCCTTCCAGTCCGGTCTGATTTTCAATGCCCACCACGGTGAAGTTGTGGTAACTGATGACTTGATATTGCACGGTCACGTCGCCCGTATCCAGGTCAAGAATGGCCTGGAAGGTGTCTTGCTCCCCTAGCAGGTTTTCGTACAGGTGATATTGAACGACGAACCAGTTGCGGCCGCTGCTGGTGTCATGGTACGTATACACCGCCGAATCCGGGTGTTGGGCTGTGGGATGCCAGAACAAGTTGCCCCAGGCCAGGTAAATGGCCGCATTGGGATCGCTGAGGGTGGAATTAGGAATGGGCGGGTATTCCGCTAGGTGAACTGTCGTTATAGATGTTGTCGTCACCAAACAGAATCGTGCCGTGATCATTCACCCACAGGTGATCGTAGGTGACGTTGTAATAGGTGAACGGCTCCGGTAAGGGCACGGAGACAAACTCCGGTAGCGGTGTGCTACCGCTATCATCCAAATCCCAACGGGTTCCCGCACGCGCATCTACCCACTCATAATGGACGCCACTATCACATTGATCGCTGTCCAGGTAGGTGTAACTCATCCGCGCCTGGGCGATGAGGGTGGTCTCATCCATAAAGGGGGTACTGCTCTGGGAGGTAGCCCGAATGAGGCTGGATGTTTGCGCCCCTGGCTGACTCCCGGCGGGAACCTCAATCACCACGCCAAAGTCGGCTGTGCTGTCTGGTGGGATAGGACCAAGTTCGGTAATGGGGGTGCTAAAGGTGGCATCACGGATGGATGTGGGCCAGACGGCGTTGATGACCGCCAGGCTAAAGGTATCGGGGAAGTCGCTGAGGTTGCGGATACGCAAGGTATAGCTGATGGTGTCACCGGCATAGGCCCTCTCCGTCTTCTGGGGCGGTACCAGGGTCAACCCTTCAGCCAGACCAGACACACCAAACCATTGCATAGCCGAATAGACCACATCGGCGGCATCG
Source organism: Candidatus Trichofilum aggregatum (assembly GCA_016716885.1). GTDB lineage: Bacteria > Chloroflexota > Anaerolineae > Promineifilales > Promineifilaceae > Trichofilum > Trichofilum aggregatum. Next base: position 24,708 of record JADJUV010000005.1, read on the forward strand.
CCATCAGACATGGCTTCCAGCGGGGTCGCCATAAAGATCAGCTTGAAACCGACGGTGGGGCTGATGTGGGTGTAGGTGGTCATGTTGACCTCACCGGGCGGGGTGCTGTCGGTGGCGGTGAAGGCCAGACTGGCCGAGGCCGTACCCACAATGTTATCGCTGAAGTCGGTCAGACCGGCGGGATAGACCATAGGAATGGGGCCAAGCCCAGCCCCAACCGGATTGCCCGCCACACCGTAATGCACTTGTGCCCGGCGATCCTCATTAAAACTTTGTAGCCCCAAATAATCACGGCTGAAGGGGCAGGGGCCAGTCGGTGGATCACACGGGGCATCATCCCCATAGTAGAAGGTATGCTCCTGGGCAATGTAGAAGAAATTACCCCCTAAATCCAGGTAGTCCATCACCATCTGGGCCTGGGCGGCATCACTAATGTCCTTGATACGCCCAAATTCGCCGCCAAACCAGATGACGGCCCGGAATTGGCGCATGTACTCGAAGGTGGGCGCACTGCCTTCGGCTTCCAGGTCCCAGTAGACATAGTTGTACCCGTTGGCATCCAGGGCGGTGAAGTAGTAGGACTCAACGTGGGGAGAGTAGGAGCGCAAGTTGCCCTCATCGTCGTCTACGAGGAGAACTGGGGGCAACGGGTCGAGGTAGAAGTCAATGGTGGTGTTGGCGGTGATGAGGGTGCTGGTGAAGTTGGTGGCATAACCGAACGCGGCCGCTTCCAGCACCACACTCCCTTCGGCCACCACAATCTCATAATAACCATTGGCATCCGTCTGCACAAACGGCAGAGGTGTGTCCAGCGCCGTAATACGGGCATTGGTAATGGGCACGGTGGTAGAGATGGCATCAGTAGTAGCGACCGGAGACAGTGTACGAGCCGTTGATCAGGTACGGGATGGTGTAGCTGCCGCTGACATTGGCAGTAGCCGTTTCATCCAACCCTTGCCCCTGCGCCCGCACTTCCGCCCCGGCAATGGGTGCGAGGGTTACATCATCGCGCACCACGCCGCTCAAATCGCCGGAACTGACCAACCGCTGCATGGCGGCAAAGGCATCAATTCGGCCATAGCCGTAAATCATATCCGGGCCAGGTGCGCCCAGGTCTATGGCGGTGTTGCGGATAATCGCTTCCAGCGTGTCCAAATCCAGGTTCGGTTCGGCGGCTAACATGAGGGCGGCCAACCCGGAGACGTGGGGTGAGGCCATGCTAGTGCCATTAAACGCGCCATAATCGTTGCCGGGCAGGCTGGAACGCACATTAACGCCGGGGGCACTCACATCCGGTTTAATTTCGTCGGTCAGGGGAGATGGGCCACGGGCAGAGAAGCTGGCAACCACGTCGTTAATGTCGGTGGCCCCGGTGGCGAAAGCCTCAGCAAAGCTGCCGGGTGAGCCAATGGTGCCCACGCCAGGGCCATTGTTGCCCGCGCTGAATTCAGGCCAGATACCAGAGGCACGTAGGGCCTGGACATCGGGCAAAAATTCGATGCGGGCACCGTTGTTGCTGCCCCAGGAGTTGTTGACGATGCGTGGAGCGCGGGCAGGATCACAACTGGGGGAGCCTGGTTGCACCCCAGCCGGGCAAGGGGCCAACAGCCACTCAAAGGCGGCGTGGATGTGAACGGCATCACCAGTTCCCTGAGCGCTGAACGCTTTGACGGCAATCCAGTCGGTGCCGGGAGCCACGCCAATGTCGTCAGCGAAGGGGCCAGGGCCATCACCGCCGGCCATCGTGCCCATGGTGTGGGTGCCGTGGCCGTTGTCGTCGTAGGGGGCGGCGGCGTTAAGTCCGGTGGCGTCGTACCAGTGGAAGTCGTGGTTGAAGATGCCCCCGCCGCTGTTGCCAGCATATTGGCGCACCAGGGCCGGATGGTTGTATTGCACGCCGCTGTCCAGGTTGGCGACTAAAACGCCCGTGCCGGTGATGCCGTAGGTGGCCCAGACGTCGTCGGCGTTGATTTTGGCGATGTTCCATTCGGGGGTGAGGGGGGATGGGGAGACTGAGAGATTGAGAGAGTGGGAGTGGAGAGTGGAGAGTGGGGGACATCTTGACTCTGACTCCAGTCTCTATCCAGTTGGTAGGTATTGTTGGCGGTGATGGCCTGGACGTCGTTACGGGCGGCGATTTGCCAGATGAGGTCGGGGGTGGCGGTGAGGGCCAGGCCGTTGAAGATGAAGAAGGGGCGGAAGGTGAGTTCGCGGCCGCGTACCTGCTCCTGTTGTAAATAAGCCCGAATGCCCGCCTGTTTGGCCTCGGCAAAGGTTTGTAGGGTCTGGTAGACGTAAACCCCCTTGTCGGCATAGTCGGTGAACGCGGCCGCGCCGCTTAAATCAGCTGACCCACCGATGTGAACAATCACAGTGAGGGGTTCGTCCGGGGTATTGAGCAACTGGTCTAACACGACCTGATCGATCTTGCTGGCGATTTTCTCACGCTCCGGCTCAGAGAGGGAGGGAGCATCACCTTGGGGTAGGGGCGCGGCCGCGAGCGCCAACACCGTCAGGCCAAACAGAAAGACCAGAAACAGGGGGATTAACTTTTTCATGTTCAAACTCCTACGAAAATAGGTTTCAAGTTCCAGGTTCCAGGTTTCAAGTTCCCCTGAGTTCCTACCGGGTTCCGTTCCCTTGTGCCGCAGACCATGGGGAACCCTGAGAAAACTAAGCCCGGACGGGAAAAGCCGGCTGGGTTCACAAGCTGATAGCTTTGATGGTGAATACGCCTTGGGCCTCGCCCAAAAGAGCCGCAGCCAGGCTTGTGTTACCCGCAAATGTCACCGAAATTTCACTTATTATGCCATAAAAGGGAGAGTGGGCGTAAGAGGGTGAAAGCGATAAACCGCGTTTTATCCCAAACCCGGTTTATCAAGCCCAGAGTACCTCAAACGCCAAAGGCGAAGGTTCCCGCCCTAAGGGGGGTTAAGGGCGGGGTGCGACCAACAAAAGTGAGTTGTCATAAAACATACGTCGTACTTTCGTAAAGTTGTACGAGTCGCTGGCTTTGGGCGGTACAGATTGGTTCAATCTGCGACATTGAACCACCTTGCCTCGGCTAAGCCGAGCTGACAGGCTGACTAGCTAACAAGCTATACGCTTATTGATGTTCCATAACCCATTGAGGGGGGATGGCGGGGACGTAGTGGGGGTTACGCCAGGGGGTCAGGCGAATGATGAGGCGAGCCGCCTGCCAGCCCAAACGCACCAGCCAGGGATAACGCAGGAAATAAGCCCAGCGGGCCAGGTTGGTGCGAACTTGTAGTTGATAGAACAAAGGGTGGCGACGCACGATTTTGGAATAGCTGGCAAAGGAAAAATCCTGGCGAGCAAAGGCGTCGTTGAGGGCCTGGGAAGCGGGTTCGCCATATCCCAGGGCAAAGGAGATGCCTTCACCCATCAGAGGGTCGGCCCCGGCGGCGTCACCCACGAGGATGACCCGGTTGGTGGAGAGTTTGCCTTTTTTGTCGTACCAGCGGATGGGGTGGCCTTTGAGTTTATAGGCGGAGAGGTCGCGGCCGCGTTCGGCCATCGAATCGCGCAAATCTTCCTTCAAATCAGCCTTGGGCAATGTGGGGCAAGCCCGGCTATCAAACACCCCCCGGTTCATCATCGGTTGCCCATTCACAAAACTGGGAAAATCCCAGTAATACCCCTGCAACCCCTTCGTCATACGGGTGAAGTCAAAAATAGCGACGCCATCCTTGAACAGCACATCCTGGCGGGCATCTTCGGGGGTCAGCACTTCCAACAAGCGGGCCACACGGGTCTCATCATCCCATTTCAGTTTGGCCCGTACCAGACTACGCGAACCATCAGCTCCCACCAGCACCTTGGCGTGAAAAATCGCCTGATCCGTCGTCACTTCCACATAATCATCATGCACAACCACATCTTTAACGGCTTCACCCTGCCGCACTGTCACACCCTGGGTTTCAGCCGTTTTGACCAACCAATGATCAAACTCGTCCCGGCGCACGATGCGGAAAACCGGATTGCCGTGAAAGGAATAACTTTTGTCTTCATAAACCAGCCGCACTTCCCGTACCTCAAAATTGGGTACACCAATCGGTAAACCGAGGTGGGCCAGGATGTTTTGCCCCAGGTGGGTGATGCCGCCCCCACACAGCTTTTCGCGGGGGTGAATGGCTTTGTCTACGACGATGATGCGGTTGGCCCAGGTTTTATCTTTCTGTATGAGATGTAGGGCCGTGGATATGCCGGATGGCCCGGAGCCAACGATAAGCACATCGACAGGGATGACGGATGACATGAAACCTCCTCCGGTGAGCGCGAACCGTGAAACGTAAAGGTGAAACCCTCTCAGATTGTCCCCTTTACGTTTCACGGTTCATGTTTTTACCGTTGAATTATAGGAAGCATCATGCGATTGTCTAGTAAGATGGCCTGAGTCGTGTTGATATCGCCGTCGGGGTGAGTGGTTTCACTGTTGCCAGCCACATCGGTCGCCTGCACCCGGAACCAGTAAACGGTTCCCGGTTCAGGTGGGGCAAAGTTGTTGGCGGTGCTGGTGGTGTTGGTTAACCAACGGGTCCAGGTGGCGGCACCATCCGGGCGATAATCTACGGTGTAGCTGGCAATTCCAGAGGTAGCGTCGTCGCCGAGCCAGTGAATGAGGTAGTTGGTCACGGTGACAGGTTGGGTAGGAGCCAGGATGTAAATAGCGGTGACGGTGGATGTGGGCGCGGCCGCGTCCAGACCAAAGTGCCCGGTCGTGGAAACAACCGCCCCACCCGTCAGTGGGTAAACAGTAACGCGCCAATACAGATCGTGGTAATCCTGGGTAAAGGTGTAAGTGGCCGTTGTGGCCTGGGCGCTCAGGGTTTGGGTCATCACCAGGTTAGTAAAGGCGGCATTGGTCGCAACGTCCAGATCAATTCTCTGAACATTGGCCGAGTTGGTCACGTCCCAACTGAAATTAACCGATCGGTTGGTCAACCAGGTATCGGTAGCGGGTTGTTGGATGGTGACGGTGGGGGGTGAGATGGGTTGCGGCCGCAAGCGAATCGCATCATACCACAACCCCAGGTTACTATCCGTCGTCGTCTTATTGGTCAGATAGACATAGTTGTCGCCACCCGGCTCTAGATAAAACTCACCGAGAGAGACCCACAAACCCAAATTATCGCCCTGATCCACCACAACATGGGTCACGCCATTGTTATGCTGGACTTCATACTCAGCCCCATGCGTGTCAGCAAAACCGGTGTTACAGTAAGGGGCATACACTTCCACTTCATACCAACCCGGTTGGGCCACATTCATTTGCCAGCGGCCCCAATGGGTAGCCGTACCGGTGGTCGAGCGAGCGTACCAGGAGTGAACATTGTAACCACAACTGTTTGGCCCTTCGGTGAAGGTGTTGTTGCTCTTGGTAAAAGCCCCACTGAGTTCATCAATGTAGGTGTGGGGCGGTGTAAAGCCAATATGGCTGGCTACCATGTCCCGAATCCAGGGAATCAGATCATGGGCCTGTTCACCAGGGCAGGCGGTTGTGCCATAGGCATCCCGGTGCCCCATCAAATGGGGCAGCCCCCAATCCATATTGGGGAGTTGGCTGGAATCGTAGACATCAATCTCTTTTTGGTCAGCTTTCCAGGAAAGAAGCTCTACGGCCGCATTCAACATGGCGGGTGGTGGGGTGATGCCGGGTGGGTTTTGGGTGGGCAGGGTGAACGTGCCGATGAACGAGAGGGCCATCGAACCGGCATTGGCCCCGCTGGCATGGGTACCGATGACATCATCACCGCCGTTATGACCTTCGTACAACACGCCATTCATATCTACCAGATAGTTATAACCAATGTCGCCCCACTCACGGGTAAAGGTATGAAAATGCCAGATGGCCCGGACGACGGCGGCCCAATTGGTGCTGGTGTTTGCAGAAACGGTGTGATGAACGATGAGATGGGTGACAGGTTCATATTCCAGTCCAGCCGTGTAATTACAGGCGGGATCGGTACACCAGGTAGCCCGGCTAACCACCGGGGGTTTAGGATAACCGTCTTCGGGGTTGTGGGGATTGGCCTGGGCTTCGGCACGGGCAATGGCCGCCAGTTCTGCGGAAGTTGGCCCGGCGGTTGCGTCTATGAACGTGAAGCGCAACTCACTGAGGGTAGGCGTTTCGGCGGTCAGGCGACTAAAACCCACGGTGTATTGGAAAAGGTGATGGGTTCCATCGGTGTCTGGGGCTACCACCATGTTGCCTACGGTGTCGGTGTCTTCGGGGCGCATCCAATCTTCGTTGGGCACGATGTCATACCAATCGTTCCAGAGGCCATCCGCGTTGGCGGTGCGCAAGCGCATGGTCATTTGGGTGTGGGTGGGCAGGTCGGCCCGCCATTGGGGCACGAGGGCGTTGAAGGGCAAGGGGGCGGTGAGAATGGGAGAGGTGTAGGAACCGTACGCGGCCGCGGCATCTAACCTTAACCCCTCGTCTGTAACTGCTACTTGCCAGACCTCACCCCCGGCAAAATCATGTCCCGCCAAAATAACATCCTGGGCATAAATCCCATCCGCCTGGGCGGGGGCTGGGCCATAACCAATAACCATTAATACAAAAACAAACAGCAAAAAAAATCGTAACTTCATCATGATCCACCTCATAAAAATTGTCGGGGCGTTTGGTGGTTTTGTAACAAACAAATCAGGGCAAAAAAAACCACCTACGACCCATTAAACGTAGGTAGTTCCGATTCTAACAAGGGCTGGCAGGTGGACAGTGAAGGGAACGGAAAATTCGGGTGAGTGAGTTGTGAAGGGGATAGTACTGCGGGTCAGTCGTGTGGGCGGAAACAGTTGGCGGAAGAAACCTTGTTATTGAGCCAGTTAATCGCTTCCTCTTCGGTCATTATAATTTGAAAATTACCGCCCGGCTGAATAGACAAAACGGTTTGCACAAGTGAGGCGGTGCGCGTGCTACGGGTCAGAACAGCGGCATAGACAAAGCGGGCATTGGGATGCGCTTTAAGGCGAATGGCGGTGCGTAGGGCCATGATGGAAAGCCCATTGAGATCGCGCAGATCATACAGGCGTTTGCTGTATTTGTCTGTTTGGTCCAACAGAGCCAGAGATTCTTGTTGCCACTGTTCCACCGTAGCAGGCGAGGTATCTCTGGCTTTGTAGACCAGAATACCATCTTCACGCCAGTAGCTTTCCAGGGTGCTTTCACTCATTGCGATCATCGAGTTCATTCATCTGTGTAAACGGGGATTTTTGCCCAAGTATAATGATTACCCAGGTGAGTGTAAACAAACTAGTTGCCGTAAACGCGGAGCAAAACCTGGGGGGTGAGGTAGGCTTCCAGGTAGGCGGAGATGAAAAGCAGGGGGATAACCAGGCCCACGAAGATGCGGCAGTAGTCCGCGGCCGCAATCACCCAACTTTCACTCATAGACCTTTCTGGGGGTGGGGCGATGACGACGGTGTGCCAACGGAGCGCGGCCGCGCCCGCCAGCAACAGGGCCGGTAACTCTATCACGCCATGCGGGGCCACGGCGGCCAATAAGAAGGTAACAGGGCTTTCGCCCGCGGCCGCGATGGGCACCGTCACATAACTCAGCACCACCCAGGGCAGGGCAAAAAAGGCCACATCGGCCATACCCACACTGAAAATACCTATCAAGGCAATTAAGAGAAGCGCTCGTATGTTATGCCAAAAAATTGTCAGGGGCAGACGTGTGGCCAACACCTGCAAATCACCCAGGTATTGACTACGCTCTTCTCCGGTCAGGGCGGAAGCCATATCTGGTGGTGCAGGAAATTGGTTGGACAGATAGTTGCCTAGCACACCGGCCAACAGCAAGGCCAAAAACAGGATGAGCAAGGGCTGACGCATGGGGCGCAAAAGAGCAAAGGTGCTCCGGTACCAGGACAGAAGGTGAAAACGTTGGCTGTCGCGGCCGCTAAACCGCACCCAGAACCGTTTCCCCATACTCCCTAACTGAAGTTGATCCATCTCGCGCCCCAGCAACTCTTCCCGGTTAAACATCTTGATGCCCATACGCACCAGCATCACCAACACCAGTCCCAGAGCCAGAGCAAACCACCACAGCCCTTCTCGGTTGCCAATAAACATCATCGCCGCTTCAAACTGGAGCAAGAGCGCCATTGGGATAATGATAAAACTAGCCAACAGGTTAGCGGCACGTACACTCGTCGTTTGGGTGGATGCGACAACCGCCCCCGCCACCATCACCGCCGCCTGAACCGTGGTGAGGAGAACCAGCAGGCTAAACAGGCTAAAGGGAACCAGTACACCCTCACGCAACCAGAGACCCAGCAAATAAACGGTAATACCCAGATAACTGGCGAACAACGGGGGGCAAAGAGCGGCTAACATTTTGCCCAGATAGAGTTGCCCATTGGTGAGCGGCGCGGCCAACAACGGTTCCAGGCTCTTACGCTCTTTCTCACCAACAAACGTTTCCAGGGCAATTACCAGGGAAAAGGATGCCGGGAAAAAACCTACCACCATCAGAAGAAACGGGTAGAGACGCTCAGCAATGGCCTCAGGGTTGTATTCGGCGGCCAGGGCCAGGATGCGATCAGCCGTGAAATTTAGCAGCCCGGGAAACATCAACGTGAGGAAGATGGTGGGCACAAGGATACGCCAATCACGGAAGGAGTCCCGTATTTCCCGGCGAGTTATGATCAAGGCCATATTTATATCATGGCGAGTCAGAGGAAAGGCCGACACGTGGGAAGTAGTCATGGTATGTTGACTCCTGTGAAGATAGGGGCAGGTGGCAGGTTGCAGGTGGCAGGTTGCAGGTGGCGAGTTCCAAGAGTTCCTAGAGTTCCCCCGAGTTCCCCTGCTTTTCACCTTTCTAGGTCTCAGCATTAACGACGCTAAGATAGACCTCTTCCAGGCTTTGGCTGATTTCGTAGAGGGCAACGACACCGAGGCCTAGTTCATGCAGGCGGCGAACGAGGAGTGGGTTGGTGGTCTGCGGCCGCGAGGCTCGAAAACGAATCGTGTCCCCGTCCACACTCTCAACCGTCACCAGATCAGCCAGTTCCTTGATCTGACCATTCAGAGGGCGATCAACCTTCACCGCCATTTGCGGCAACCCCAAAAGCTCCTGCTTCAACTGCATGGGTGTACCCTGGGTAATGATGCGCCCCTGCCGAATAATGGCAATTCGGTCGGCCAGAGCTTCAGCTTCAAACAAATTGTGTGTACAAAGGATAACGGTGCGATGGTCGTGGCGGAGTTCGTAAATGGCATCTCGTACCAGGCGGGCGCTGTGCGGATCCATAGCCGAGGTGGGTTCGTCGAGCAACAAAACGGGCGGATCATGCAGTAAGGCACGAATAAGCCCCACTTTTTGGCGCATCCCTTTGGAATATTCGCCCAGTCGCCGGTTCTCAGCTCCGGGCATGGCAAACCGCTCAAACATTCCCAGGCTGCGTTGGCGGCTAACAGCATCAGTCAACCCATACAAACGGCCATAAAAGATCAAATATTCCAGACCGGTCATTCGGTCGTAGAGGCCGGGTTGTTCGGTGAGTAAACCAACTGAGCGACGTACTTCATCGCTTGTTGTACGGTGTCATAACCAGCGATGGCAGCGCGGCCGCGGGTGGGTTTCAAAATGGCACTCAGCATCCGCACCGTTGTTGTTTTACCGGCCCCATTCGGCCCCAACAATGCCAATAATTCCCCTTGCGGCACACGCAACGATACATCATGCACGGCCACAAATTCATCAAACTGCTTGGCTAAATTCTCGGCCACAATCATGGGAAACTCCTGAGAGAATAGTACTGAGTGCTGAGAGAATAGTACTGAGTGCTGAGTGCTGAGGACAAAGTGAATGTCCACTCGCAAACTTGCGACTCGCGTAGCTTCTGTCCTTTACTCCTTAAACACCCTACACCCCCCTACCCCTGACAAATATCCCCCAAATATCCTACTCTCATTTTCAACTGTTTGTCTTAACACGCGCATTGCGACGCCGTAATCCCATCCACACCGCCATCACCACTGCAATTAATAAAGAAACCAGGGTAGCGATAGGCAAATTTAGATTCACACCACCCAAAGAAACGGTGCGACTATCCAACCGCACCAGTTCCAGCAATGTACGCCCCACCCCGTACAAAATCAGGTAAAGAGCGGTTAGTTCACCAGGTTGTAACTTGTTCTGGTACCGCTTCGCCAGCGTGTGCAAAACGATGAACGTAAACAAACTCCAGAGAGATTCATACAAGAATGCCGGATGAAAACGTTCGATGTTGGCATAATCGGCCAACCGGTTGGTAGGATCAATGCGCACCGCCCAAGGTAGGGTTGTGGGCTGGCCATATAGCTCCTGGTTGAAGAAGTTGCCCCACCGTCCCATCATCTGCCCTAGCGAAAGTCCAATGGCGGCCAAATCGGCCCAGGCCAGGGTGGCGAGACGATTGCGGCTGGTATACCAGAGCAAACCCAACACCCCCCCTACGATGCCGCCATATATGCCCAGGCCACCATTGCGCAGGTTAATAAGTTGCCAGGGGTTACGAAAATAGTCCAGCGGGGAATTAATGCCCACCGCGGCCATGCTCGGTGAGGGTGTGAGCACATGGTAAAGCCGGGCACCGATGACACCCAAGACCAGACAAACACCGATTCCACCCCATACATAATCAGGGTTCCATTGTCGCCAGGGGGGATCATCGCTTAGCCAGAGGGGATCAAGGTCCGCGGCCGCGGCCAGCTTTTCCCTCACCGCTCGTACACCTATGCGGTTCAACCCTATCGCTTCAGGATTAAACCCCCACACCAGGAGTAATTGCCCCAGCGTAGTAATCCGGTTTTTCGTTAAAATTGCCTTGATTTCAGCGGGCAAGGCCAACTCATCCACACTGCGCCGACGAATTTTGGCGGGAACCGTTTGCTCCAGGAGCGCAACCGCCCGCTCATGCGCCAACCGAGAAGCCACATAAGCCCCCAACGTGACTCCCGCCATGATGACGATCCCATACCAATAAACGGCAAAATCACCCAGGAAGGCCAGGTTCAACGCTTCCCGGTTGGGTGTCCAGCCAGTGGCTAAATGGGCGATATAAATCCCCCCCATGATAAGCCAAAACAGCCCAATGATGATCCAATAAGGCTCAGAACGAAGGATTGCACGAAGTTTCATGGACTATCTATTCCGTCGGGCGCGTCTGCTTCCAGACATGCCAGATGCGTTGCGCCAGAGTGATGTAGGTGGAGACCGCCAGAATGAGTAAACCCACCTCTGGCAGATTGAGGATGAGGGTAATGATAATGAGGATGTAACGCTCGACCCGGCTGGCAATCCCAATTTTGCACTCCAGACCCAGGGCTTCGGCTCGGGAACGGGCATAACTTACCATGAGAGAGCCAGTGATGGCCAGGTACGCGGCCGCTTGCCACATCCCCGCGCCTTCCCGGTTAAAGTAAAGCAAATACCCTGCAAACAAGATAATCTCCGCCAGCCGGTCCAACGTGGAGTCCAGAAAGGCCCCAAACCCACCCTGCTTGCGCCCCAGGCGGCGAGCCAACGACCCATCAAGGGCATCCAAAGGCGCAATAAACATGATGGCAACACCAGCCCAGCGGATGTGCCCCACAGCAATAAGCCAGGCAAACAAAAAGTGAAACAACATTCCCGTAATCGTCAGGCTGTCAGGAGAAAAACGCCAACGGGCTAGAAATTCCACCGTGGGGTTAATGATAATTGAACCCCACACCCGTAAACGATCAGTGAGGGTAATCTTGGGTACAGTCGTAATCCGTTGCGACTGAGTTTTTACAGGTTCCATAACTTTTTACCTTTTTTGTCAAACAGGCGCTGATGCTATCGAAACAACAGGTAACTGTCAACCTAACTCGTCCAGGCGGAAAGCCAAAAATGGTGCTTCCATCTCTGCCGGGGTCAGCCCGGCATGACGACCAATCATTTTGCCCGCTTTCTCTTTCTCATCGGCCGGGAAAAGCGTATATCCCTGGCGCGTTACGGCAATAATATCCCCTAAACGATGCGCAACATCAGGCGCATAGGGCCGTGGGCCATAAAGTCCCATTTCCAGGGCATCATTGGCCCGTACAGCCCAGACCGCATGGGATAGATTACTCTGTAGATAAGCGAGCAGATCATCCACACAACCATGTCGGGCATAAAAGTTGGTAACACGCGGCTCACCAGCCGGCCGCATAAAGAGCATTTTTTGTAGCTCGGGATGATCTCCCAGGTGAATGAATTGGCTTTGGGGCGTAACGATTTGGCCGTGATCGGCAATGATGAAGAGTGCTGTTTGTGCTCGCGCGGCCGCGTTGGTTTTGCCCAGCAACTCTTCCTCAATCAGCCGCAACACAGACCGCACTTCGGCGGCGGTGGCCTCATGGTGAGGACCCCGGTAATGGCTGAGGTTGTCAACCTCATGCCAATAAGCGGAAATAAACATTTGCTCCTGAGGTTTGGCCTCTAGCAACTGACGCACCTGCACGACCATATCAGCCATTGTGCGGATGCCGTGGCGTTGTTTGACCCCCCGCCCGTGCATTTTGCTAAGGGGGGAATCTACAAAGGCGAAGGATTTGAAATCATACGTGGGAATGTTCGCGGCCGCGAACTGTTCGGCCATGCCTGGTACAGCCAGGAATTTCTCCGGTTCCACCCCCGCCTGCACCAGCGTGTCCGCGGCTGAGGTGAAATTGGCCCCCCAGCTAATCATATTACCTAGCACAGCCTGGTCAGGCATAAGCATTCGCAAAGCCACTAACCCATGTTGGGCTGGCCCGGCACCCGTCCAAATGCTTGATAACGCGTTGACCGTTGTTGAAGGAAAAACCGAGGTGATTTTAGCGGTCGTTTTGGCCTGCTGGAGCAAACTATGCAGGGCAGACTGTTCTTGTTGGATAAGATTCCAGCCCAGTGCGTCAAGGGTGAACAACACCACCCGGCGCACATCCTTCCCTAGTGAGTGCCAGTAAGATTCCCGCAAGGGTGGCAATCCAAGAAAGGGGATGTTTAGGAGCGCGGCCGCGGTAGGGGCTATGTTAGCAATCGCACCACCCGCATAGTCCGGCCAGACAAATTCATCAGGGAAAGAAACAGGTTTCATAATACTCCTCTAGCGGCTACCTTCGCCTCTTGCAGTTTTGGTGCCAAATCGTAAACTTAATATTAGACCTTATCGGAATTAACATGATGTCACGCTAACGCGCAAATGACGCCAAGATTTTCTCTTGGCGACCTGCTGTTCTCTGCGTGAGATTCCTTATTACCGATAAACGCTATTGTTCCCTTATTCACGCATACAAAAGGAGGCCCAATTATGCGCCATGAAATCAAAGGTTCAACTTTACAGACCCTGGACATCTATTTGAATCAGGGTGAAAAAATATTCACCGAATCCGGGGGTATGGCCTGGATGGTAGGTAATGTCAAAATGGAGACCAATACTCGTGGTGGCCTACTGAAGGGGTTAGCTCGCTCTCTCTCCGGTGAATCCCTTTTTCTCACCCATTATATCTGTGAAGGCAACCAGGCCATGATCACCTTCACACCAGAGGCTCCTGGTTCTATCATTCCTGTGGAACTTAAAGCGGGCGAAAGCCGTATTTGCCAAAAAGATGCGTTTATGGTCGCCGAAGATTCCGTGCAACTGGAAATCCATTTTCGCAAGAAGTTGGGTGCAGGATTATTTGGTGGTGAAGGGTTTGTTTTACAAAAATTAACTGGCCCTGGCACCGCCTTCGTCGAAATTTCGGGCGAGGTACGCACCTACACTTTACAGGCGGGTCAAATGATGAAAGTTGATCCCGGTCATATTGCTATGTACGAGCCTTCAGTCAATTATGATATTACCACGGTCAAAGGGGTTAAGAATATTTTCTTTGGCGGAGAGGGGTTATTCCTGGCTACCTTGACTGGCCCCGGCACCGTCTGGCTGCAAAGTCTGCCGTTAGCCAACCTGGCCTCAAAGTTGGCTCAGTACATGCCTGTTAAAAGCAGCTAGATCCGTTAGTTGCCCTTTGTGATCACCCCAAAGGTCAGACAGAAGTGCTTTTCCCTCCTGCTTAAAAACAACTGCACCAACACCAATAAAAAAAGGCCAGTGAATGTCTCCACTGGCCTTTTTTTCTTCTTCTTTACCTTTAGGCGAGGGTTTTAGCTAAGTGCGTTTTTCATGGCGCTCATCTGTGAAGCAACACTGTTGTCCACAATCTGATCACCCACCCGGACAATGACACCACCGAGAATGGTGGGGTCTACTTTGTAGGTAATGTTTTCGGCACGAACTGTTTGGGCCACATTGGCTTTTTCCGCCTCAGTTAAGGGCAGGGCACTTGTGACTTCGGCATGGGCACCAGACAAACTAGTGACATTGGCGGGCACTTTAGCGAAGAAATCGCTGATGAGGGCATGTTGCCGTTTTTCATCAAGTGCTTCACCGATCAGACGGTTCGCGGCCGCGATAGCAATACTCGCCACCTGGCCCCGCAGTTCTGACAAAATGCGGTTGCGTTCCGCTTCGGCATCCGCCACAGCCTGAGCTACCACGGCTTTCGCTTCATCGTTGGCTTTGTTTACGATGCCAGTGGCGGTATCTTCAGCTTGCGCGGCCGCGTCCTGGCGCATTTTAGCCGCTTCCAACCGGGACGCATCCAGAAACTTTTTGGCTTCCGCATCCGCATTTTCGCGGGCTACAGCCGCTTGCCGAGAATCTTCCAACCCCTTGGCAATGCGGGCCTTACGCTCTTCCAGCGTCCGCAGAATCGGTTCGTATAAATAACCACGTAACACCAGAAATAAGATGATGAAGAGCAAAATCTGCATCACCAAATAACCGAGGTTAATACCTAATGCATCCATTCATGTACCTCCTGGTCAGACTGACCACCAAATGATTAGCCAACCTGGGCCACGAAGATGAGGATCAGCGCAACAACCAGCGCATAAATAGCGACGGCTTCGGCCAGGGCCACACCCAAAATCATGTTCGCTTGAATGTTACCGGAAGCATCAGGGTTGCGGGCAATACCTTGTACGGCTCCACCCACAACAATACCCACACCAGCACCGGCACCGATAGCCCCGGTCATAGCCAGACCAGCGCCGAGAAATTTTAAGCCATTGGCAATCAACAGAGCAGCTTCAGCATCCATTATGTATTTCCTCCAAATTCCTTTTCGAGTTTCGATTTCTTGATAACTTACCACCGACACTTGACGACTGATTAGTGATGATCATCCCCATGATGGGACTCAGTCGCGCCCTTCATGAAGGTCAGAGTCAAAAGGGCAAACACGACACCCTGCAACAGACCTACACCAAACTCCAAATGCCAGAAGAGCAGGTTGCCGATGGGGAGCAAGGAACCGATAACGAACAACAAGATTTGTCCCGCAAAGATATTACCCAATAACCGGAAGGCAAAGGAGACGATTTTGAAGACTTCACTAACGAACTCCAATAAGCCTACCCCGGTGTCCATAATTGCCAGCGGGTTCTTGGCAATTTCATCTGACTTCCAGACGAAGAACTTACTCCAGTAGCGTAGCCCCTGGGCTTTCATGCCGTAATATTGGGTCATGACGACAGAGATAATAGCCAGGGCTAAAGTGAAGTTAAGGTCGGTCGCGGCCGCGCGCACATATGGCACAATCGTCCAATCCTTGTCTTCCTCTGCACAACCATCACGAATCAGGAGAATACCACCCTGCCGGCAAGAACCGGTATTGGCAGCCATGGCGTCATCATAAATGTGATGAAGCTCTTCTTCGTCATGGATTCCCGCTGCCTCAGCCCGATGTTCGGCTAATTCTCCCATCGTTTCCCATTTGCCGATGGCATCCACACCCGGAACCAATTCCAACCAGTTGCCAATGACAATCCACAGAATGAACGTCATAAAGAAGGGAAAGAAGGTTCGCGCCCACTTACCAGACATATTGGCGACATAACCATACGCTCCTTCAATGAGCATTTCCATGAAATTGTAAAACCCAGTAGGAACCTCATCCGCCTTGCGTGAAGGAGCACGAGTGAGCAGGGCTACCAGAATAACCAAAAGTGCGGCTAAAATAGCCCCCACTGCTGTATTGGTGAAACCCAGGTTTTCGCTGAATATCGTGCTAAAGAATTCATTACGGATAATGGCTTCACCAGGCAACTGGATGACTGGCAACACGGGCGGCAATACAAAAGTAAGCGCCAACAATCCAAGCAGACAAAGGTAAATGATGTACCTTTTCTTCATGAGTTGATTTCTTCCTCCCTTTTTTGGTTGTCTTCTTGTTTTTGCATTTGTTCAATGGCCCGCAACCAAATCTTGAATATCAGATAAAGTGATAACGGTACACTGCTTACCATCAAAATGACCGTTATGATTCGTCCTGTATTTAACAGGTTGTCCAGCAAAATGCCGCCACCCAGGGCTAAACCAATCAACAATACTGTGCCACAACCAACTTGAGTGACAACACTCATCATCATGTTGATTTGTCGCAGTTGTTCAGGTCGAATTTGTGACATTGTAAACTTGCGCCTGGGGCAAAGGTTTGCGAATTATATCACAAACGATTATTCGTCCAATGACAGGCAGGAAAATCTAGCTGAACCCACCTGAGTTCACTAAACATCCCATCCCTCTCTAGCCTCACAAGGTTATTTCTAACCGAGAAACGCGCTGGCGGCTCGCTGAGTCCATTCAATAAGCGGAGAAGCAACTGTTCCCAGAAGCAACATACCTAGCGATGTTACCAACAGGGCTACGGTTGCCGCCCGAGGAACAGGAATAGCAATCTCTTCCTCTTCCGAACGGTACAGGTACACGTACTTTAACACGGAGAGATAGTAATAAAGGGCGATAAAGGCGTTGAAGATACCAATCGCCGCCAGCCACCACAAGCCAGCATCAACCGCCGCCTTAAACAACAAGAATTTGGCTATAAAACCAGCTGTTGGCGGGATTCCGCCCAGGGAAAGTAGCGCCACCATAAAAGCTAAAGCCAGATACGGTGAACGGCGGCTTAGCCCAGACATATCTTTCAGATCATCTACGCCTGTTTTATTACTGAACATGACAATAACACCAAAGGCGGCGATATTGGTCAGGACGTACATGAAGAGGTAGAACATGGCGGCACCAAGCCCCTCAGATGTGAACGTAACCAAACCAATGATGATATACCCGGCCTGAGCAATGCTGGAGTAGGCCAACATCCGCTTAATACTGCTCTGGTAAATCGCAAGCAGGTTGCCCAACGTCATGGTGACAATACACATCGCCACCAAAATCGTCCACCAGGCATTGGTGGGACCTGCAACCGGGGCACCCAACATGCCGATAGAGAAGACACGGAAGATAACAGCAAACCCCGCCGCTTTAGACGCAGTGGAAAGAAAGGCGGTAATGGGCGTAGGTGCGCCTTCATAGGCATCCGGCGTCCAAAAATGGAAGGGTACAGCAGATACCTTAAAGGCAAACCCGGCCAAAATGAGAATGGCGGCTACCAAAAACGCATTATCAAAGTTCAGCAGGGGGTTATCTAGTCCCCCATTCAACACCGATTGGGCGATAACGTAGATATTGGTCTCGCCAAACATGCCGTAGATCAGGCTCATACCATAAAGCATGAGAGCGGAGGCAAAGGCCCCATACACAAAATATTTCATGCCGCCCTCAACTGAGCGAGCATTACTGGTGACAAAACCAACCAGCACGTAAAGGGAGATGCTGGCAGTTTCCAGGGCCAGGTAAAGCATGATCATGTCCGCGGCCGCGGCCATCAAACTAAACCCAATCGTAGCTACATGGAGCAGAATGTAATACTCGCCCCGCTGTAAATTCTTCACATCAGCCGAAATCAGACTGGTCAACCCTAAGGCAATCAGGAACATAGCCCTAAATACCAGAGTAAACCCATCGTTTCGTATCATTCCCCCCCAGATCAACGTATCGTTGAGGGAGCCACTGTTATCCAGATTAGGCACCCCAGCAAAAAACCAGGCGGCCAGGGTCGCCAACAAAATGATAAACGACCCCCAGGCCGAGACCAGACCCAATTGACGACGATCTTCCGGGGCCAAACGCCGTTCATAGGCGAATATCACGATGATCATCAAGACCAGAGCAATTTCTGGCAACAATGCCAGGTAACTTTGAAATTCCGGAGACACTTAAGCACCCCCTCCTAACCAGGCAAAAAAGGTTGTTGCCAAAGATTGCACACTATGCCAGACCGTCATTGTTTGCGCTTCCTGAACACGGGCCATCACAGGGGATACGCCTGATTCAACGATAGGGGCAATGATTCCTGGGTAGACACCGATAACGATAAGAATGACCACAAACATTACTAGCGTAATTTTGTCAGCCGCCCGAATGGGTTTCATGTCATGCCATTTGTGTTCATCATACTCACCAAAGAACACACTGTGGATAGCCCGCATAATATAAGCCGCGGTCACGACAATGCCCAGGGCCATAGGAATAACCAGATAAGGGTAGAAACTGGCTGGATTCAAACCACCTACCAGATTACGCAAACTCAGGTCGCCCCCATCCCAAACACTGAGGAAAATTGGATATTCGGCCACAAAACCGGAAAGGCCCGGCATGCCCATCGAAACCAGACCACCGATGATGAAAGCTACGACCGTCCAGGGTAAAGCTTTCGCCATCCCGCTTAGTTCATCCATATGGCGGGTATGAGCACGATCATAAATCATACCAACCACAGAGAAGAAGAGCGCTGTCATTACCCCATGGCTAACCATTTGAATGCCCGCACCGGTAAACCCATTCAGGCTCATGGCGGCAAAACCAAGTGAGACAAGCCCCATATGGCTCACGCTAGAATAACCAATCAGATATTTCATATCCCGCTGGCGCATAGCAATGAACGAACCGTAGGCCACATTGATGGTTGCCAGAATGATGACCAACGGCATCCAATACACGGTTCCTTCCGGTAACATTTGAATGGCCATACGCATGGCGGCGTAGGCCCCCAATTTCATCAGAACCCCGGCATGAATCATGGAAACAGCCGTAGGTGCGGCCACGTGCCCATCAGGCGACCAGTTATGGAAGGGGAAAAGACCAGCCAGGATAGCAAACCCCAGGAAGACGGGCATAAACCAGATGCGTTGCAGGTCAAAGGGGAAGTCAAATTCGGACCAAACACGTAGGTCAAAGGTGCGGATGGTTTCCGGCATATTAAAGTACAACACCAAAAAACCAATAAAGGAGATGAAACTGCCGATCAACAGGTAAAGCGTCAGTTTCATGGCTGCATATTCACGAGTTTTCGGCCAGCCCCAAATGACAATCATCACGTACATGGGCAGCACGGCCAGCTCATAGAAGAAGAAGAGCAAGAACCCGTCTACCGCCACAAATACGCCGTGTACACCCGCAACCAGGAGCATAAAGAAGGCGTAGAATTCACGCGGTCGGTCTTCGATGCCCCAGGAGATGAGCACACCACCCAGGCCTACAATCGAGGTGAGGAAGACCAGGGTTGCGCTCAGGCCGTCAACACCCAGAATGTAACCGATGCCCAGGCTGGGAATCCAGTCGGTATCTTCAACAAATTGTAGGGTGGCTCGCCAGGTCTGGCCCGCGGCCGCGTCAATGTTATACGTAAAGTACACATACGCGCTCAGGATCAGGCCAAGGATCATCGCCGCCAAACCCAACATGCGAGCATTCTCACCCCGCTCTTTGGGCAACAACAAAATAATGACCGCCGCCACGATGGGCGACAAAGCTATGACGGATAAAAACGGAAATTCCATTACCAATGCTCCGTTAGAAGAGTCGGGAAACGGTGTCGTTAATAATTGCTAACAGCCATTGCGGCCACAGGCCAAGACTGAGCATAAGTATCATGAGCGGCCAAATAACCAGATGTTCGGTCATGGTCATGGGCGTCAGGTGATGGGCCAGTTCCTGGTCTTTGATAGGGCCATGCAGGGTTGCGCCAATCCCTTTGAGGATGTAAGCCCCGGTCATCAGCAACCCTACCATGGAGATGGCGACGGCCCACCAGTATGGCCCCCAGGCTCCCCGGGTGATAAGAAACTCACCCACAAACCCATTGAGGCCGGGCAAACCCAGAGACGCCATGCTGTTAAAGATGAGAATGCCGCCAGTAACGGGAGCCACGGCCCAGAAGCCACCAAATCTACGCAGATCACGCGTGTGCAGACGGTCATAGAAAACACCGACCATAAAGAACATCGCGGCCGCGCTCAATCCATGATTAAACATCTGCATCACCGCGCCATTGGTCGCCATTACGGCATCACCATCAAACGCACCCGCGTTGTTGCCATAAGCAAAAGCCATGACCGCAATGCCCAACACCACAAACCCCATATGGTTGATGGATGAATAAGCCACCAATCGCTTAAAGTCCCACTGCCCAAAAGCGGCAAAACCCCCCAGAACAATGCTCAACATACCCAGGATAGCCAGCACCCAGGCAGCTTGATGCGCATGTTCAGGGAACAAAGGAATGACCAGCCGGATGAAACCATAGGCCCCTAGTTTCAGCAAAACCCCGGCCAAAATCATCGAACCAGCTGTAGGCGCTTGCGTATGGGCATCGGGCAACCAGGTGTGGAAAGGCCAAATCGGCACTTTGATAGCGAAGGCAATCACAAAAGACCAGAACGCGAAGGTTTTGATAAAGGGAATGGAAACGCCAGAATTGGGCAACACCGATCCCGCCAGATTGACCCACGTATCCATGAGTTCGACCAGATCAAACGTGCCCATCGAGATGCCCATGACTTGAATGGATAGGAGCAATCCCAGGCTACCGGCCATGGTATAGATAAAGAACTTAAACGAGGCGTATTCCCTATCGGCCCCACCCCAAATTTTGATGAGGAAATACATGGGAACCAGGCTAAACTCCCAGAAAATAAAGAAGATAACCAGATCAAGGGCCGCAAAATAACCCAACATGGCCGATTCCAACATCAGGAAAAGAGCCATAAACATCTTGGTTTTGTCTTCAATGTTAAAGGATGCCAGGATGCCCAGAGGGGTTAGAATGACCGTCAAGAGCATCATGGGCAGACTGATGCCATCTACGCCCATGTGAAAACCAGCCCCAATGAGTGGGAACCATTCGGCCATGGTTTCAAATTGAAATCCATCAGCCAGGCGATATTTCTCTGAGAAGATAGCCCACATAGCCACAACAATGCCCAGAGGCACAAGGCTGAGGATAAAAGCCAGCCGTTTAGCCAGGGTTTTCTCATCATCCGGCAAGAGGAAAATGATCAACGCAGCTAGAGCCGGGAAGAACACAGCGAGCAAAAGGAGTGTAGGTTCAGAAAAAGTCATGGCAACTCAACAGGTTGAATGGAAAATCGTGAATGCCTAACCCAATATTTGGGGCAAGATGATGAGCAAAATAGTGAACGCGGCCGCGGTCAGTACCGACATCAGCGCGTATTCCTGAATGTTCCCGGCCTGAATGGAGCGAAACTCTTTGGACAGCCATAACACGGCATCCTTCACCGCATCCACCCCGTCATTAACGACACGTTCTTCAAACTGTTTCACATAAGCGCCTAGTGCATAGGTGCTGCGCGCTACCAGATGAAGCGTGCCATCAATGACCCCTCTGTCCACCCACTCATAGACAAACGTTTCCGAAAACCAGACCGTAGGTTTAACAAACACAGCCGTATACAACTCATCCCAATACCACTTGTTCTTGAGGAAGGTATACAGCGGGCCAAGCGGAGCTATCACCGGATCAGGCTGATCCGCTTTGAGGGGGTTGCGGCCATAGACCCAATAACCGGCACCCAAACCACCCAGGGCTACTATAATGGAGACCACCAACGGAACGAGATTAAATTCCAATGTTTCCAGGGCATGCACACCCGGAACCAGTTCATGTAATCCGTCTAGGGTATGCTCAACCGTCGCACCCACAAAGTGATGATAGAAATTAAAGAAGATGCCCTCTGTGCCCAAGAAATTATCGGGAATGCCTAACCAGCCAAAGCTGATAGCAAACACCGATAACGCCAGGAGGGGCAAGGTCATAAAATTGTTACTTTCGTGGGCATGTTCAGCCAGAGGGGTGCGGGGTTTGCCCAGGAAGGTCAGGAGCAATCTGGCGCATGGTGTAGAAGGCAGTCAGGAAAGCGGCCACAGCCAAGGTCACAAAATAATCATCGCCAGGGTGTTGCCGTGTACCCTGGTGCCAGGCATCGGCCAGGATTTCGTCTTTGGACCAGAAACCAGCGGTGACAAAGGGGAAACCGGCCAGGGCCAACCCACCAATGACGAAGGTGATGAAGGTGCGGGGCATTTTGTCTTCAGGCCACCCATGTTCATCATGTCTTGGGGGTCGGTGTGGTGGTCATGGACATGCTCAGCTCCGTGTTCCATGCCGTGAATGATGGAACCGGAACCCAGGAAGAGCAACGCTTTGAAGAAGGCGTGGGTGATGAGGTGGAACGCGGCCGCGACATAGGCCCCGATACCAATGGCGGCAATCATAAAACCAAGCTGGGAAATCGTAGAGTAAGCCAGCACCCGTTTCACATCGTTTTGGGCTACGGCAATCGTCGCCGCCATGATAGCGGTAAACGCGCCAATGCCACCGACAACCAGGCTGACCATTTCATTCCCCGCAAAACCCAGGGCCATGAGGGGGAAGATACGGACAATCATGTAAACACCAGCCGAGACCATCGCGGCCGCATGGATCATGGCGCTAACCGGTGTTGGGCCTTCCATCGCGTCCGGCAACCAGACGTGCAACGGCCACTGGGCCGATTTACCCACCGTACCGGCAAAAAGCAACAGGGCAATCACCCCACCCACCGCCGGGCCAACCAAAGCTAAAGATTCCGCCGTAAAAGCCTCGGCAAAATTCAACGTGCCAAATTCGCGATAAAAGAACACGATACCCATGAGCATGATGACATCAGCCACACGGGTCGTCATAAACGCTTTGATGGCGGCCTTGCGCGGGGGCGTAGCCTTGGGGTCGTCGTACTCGCGGCCATACCAGAAACCGATGAGCAGATAGGAGCACAAACCCATCACTTCCCAACCCACAAAGAGCAGAAGCAGGTTATCCGCTACGACCAGAGTCAGCATCGCGGCCGCGAAGAGGCAGAAAAAGCCAAAAAAGCGGCTAAACATCGGCTCTTCTTTGCCGTGATTGGGCACACCCGGTTTTGTACCGCGGGGTTTGCCGTAGTTATGGTAGCCTACGCTATAGACAAAAATCATGGTGATAGCAAAGGGAACCATAAACAGCATAACCGCTGTCAGGGGGTCAACGGCCACGCCCATCCGTAACCAGGTGCCGATTTCCGACAAGAAGGGCAACCAGGCCACCGAACTGGCAATAGCCACCGGATGCTCCACCAGGTGATGGAAATGCTCTTCCAGTCCATGCAAACCATCGGCAAAGAATTCATTAATGCCAAAGACTTGCAACGCCACGATCCAGCCCATGACCAACGAAGTAATGATCGCCGCCCAGGACAACATCCAGGTCAACGTCCGGTTGCGTCGGGTGAACAGGAAAATGATGAAGAAGGCCGCCAGGGGCATGGCCGGGATAAGCCAGGTGAAGGTGGTTAATGTTGCTTCATTCATAGGTAAATAACCAGAATTATGAATTAGGAATTAGGAATGATGAAAGAAACATCCTTCGTCATTCACCCTTCATCCCTCATAATTAATATTTCAGGATGTCCATTTCCTCAGCGACGACGGAGTCACGTTGGCGATAAATGGAAATAACCAGGGCCAGACCGACAGAAGCTTCCGCGGCCGCGACGGTGAACACAAATAGTGCCCAGGCTGTACCAATGGGGCGATCCGGTGTCAGGTAACGCCAGAAGGCGAGCAAGTTAATATTGACCGCGTTCAGCATCAACTCCACTGCCATGAGAATAGCAACCGCATTACGCCGGGCTAATACCCCATACAAACCAATGGCGAACAGGAGCGCCGCCACAATGAGATACCAGGATAAAGGAATACCACTCATGATTTCTTCTCCGGTTGGGCAATCACGATAGCGCCAATTAACGCCCCCAAAAGTAATACGGAAGCAATTTCAAAAGGTAAAACATACGCATTGGGATCAACCAAAGCCGCTCCCATGGCCCGAACACTCTCATCTATCGTTAGATTCTCAACCGGGGATTGCAGGACGGGGAAAGCCTCGGCCACAGCCCCACCCCACCCTTGTACAATGACAAAGATGAATAATCCCCCCACCAACAGAGAGGCCACAAGCCCCATCACCCATTGAGAATTGAAACTGAGTTCATTGGCTGACATGAGTCGCCGGGTGAGCATAATGGCGAAGATGATGAGGATGGAGATGGCCCCGATGTAGACGAGCAGTTGCGCGGCCGCGAAAAAGCCCGCATCTAACAAAATATACAGGCCACCCACACCCAAAAACGAAGCCATGAGCGCCAGGGCCGCGTGGAACAAATTCTTGTTCGTTACCACAACAAGCGCTGCAAATATCGTGGCGGCAGAAATAAGGATAAAGATGATTTGTTGTGCGATCATAACGTATTGCGTGTTGCGTGTTGCGTATTAAGCAGACGCTCTATGACAGTCACTAATCTCCAACAGCGTGAGCCAGTTCGTGGCCGTGACCGTGGTCGTCTCATGCCCATGCCCATGATCATCATGGTGATCATCTGAACCAACCACACGTGAACCTTCAAACTCTTCACGAAGTTGGCGGCCGCGACGACGTAACAATTCAAGCGTCACAACAGCCAAAATCACATTGCTAACCAGATGTACCAAAGCCCGTGCCCAACCAACGATACCATTCACTTCCAAAATTTTGTCTAACAGAACCACCACCATCGTCAAAACAATCGTCAGGGGAACCAGGAATTTCCAGTTGAAGTCCAACAGTTGGTCAATGCGAACACGAGGCAACGTACCGCGAATCCAGATAAAGACCATAAACACCCCAAAAACTTTGAGGAAGAAAACGGCCATAGCCAGCAAATTACCAATCTGAATATTGCCCACAGCAATGTTTTCAATGCCAAAAAGACGCCAGCCACCCAGGTAAACAGTGGTGAACAGGGCCGACATAAACAGCGTACCCACAAATTCGGCCAGCATGAACATGCTCCATTTCATACCGCCATATTCCACATGGAACCCAGCAATAATTTCAGACTCGGCTTCCAAAAGGTCAAAGGGGGTACGGCCTGTTTCCGCCAGGGCGGAAATGAAGAAGATGAGCGCGGAGATGGGGGCCAAAACCAGGAAGGGGATATCCTGAGCCGTGATGATTTCACCCATCTGCATGGAGCGGGCTAACACCAACGGCACAAGCAGTGAAAGCACCATAGGCACTTCATAGCTGACCAATTGGGCCACCGAACGAAACGCCCCGAGAAGGGCATATTTATTGTTTGATCCCCAGCCAGCCAGCATCAGACAAACCACCGAGGCCGAACTAACTGCCAGGACATAAAAAAGCCCGATGTTCAGGTCTGAGCCAATGACACCGGGCGCAAAAGGAATAACGGCCCACATAAGTAATGCCGTCATAACCAGGAGAATCGGGGCCAGATTATAGGCCACCTTATCGGCTCCGGCGGGGGTAATCGCTTCTTTAGAAACCAGTTTAAGGGCGTCGGCCAATGTTTGCAGAAGGCCAAACTTACCCCCCACCCGGTTGGGGCCAATACGATCCTGCATACGGGCCAGAACCTTACGCTCCAGCCAGATGAGGAACAAAACAATCAACAGACAAAAGCTGGCTAAGATGA
The DNA here is from genome assembly GCA_016716885.1 of Candidatus Trichofilum aggregatum. Taxonomy (GTDB): domain Bacteria; phylum Chloroflexota; class Anaerolineae; order Promineifilales; family Promineifilaceae; genus Trichofilum; species Trichofilum aggregatum. The sequence goes on from JADJUV010000005.1 coordinate 50,513, forward strand.
CCACACCAATGGTATCGGTGAGGAATTTTGCCAAACTGGGGTCCATCCCTGCGGCCACCCATACCCCGCGCAAGTATTCAAACGGGGCCAGACTCAGGGTGCTTTCGAGTAACTTGATGGGATCCATAGTGTGGGTTACTCCTGAAAAGTCCAAGTGACAAAAAAGTGAGGGCTAAGCCTAAACTTAGTCCTCATTCCTTATCACTCTAGTGATTGGTTATACCCATTCCAAAATGCCACGGTCCCAGGCATACACGAGACCGTCGGCGAGAAGGAAGATAAAGAGCGCGGCCGCACCAATGCTAAACATGGTTAGTTGTCCATACGCGGCCGCAATCGGGAACAAGAAAATCGCTTCTACATCAAAGACCACAAAGGCCAGAGCGTAGATGTAATACTGCACCTTAAACTGAATCCAACTATCTCCCACCGTCTCAATACCACACTCATAGGTGTCTTGTTTGATGCGGTTAGGCTTACGTGGGCCGAGCACGTGCTGAGCAATGATCGGCACAGCCGGGAAAATGGGGGACAGCAAGAAGAAAATGCCAATAAATTGCCAGTCAGTTAACACGCGAGAAAGCCTCCTCACCAGAGAAAAACGGGTGATTGTGAAATATATCGCAAGAGCGTTTCATTTATAACACATGCCTGGAAGCATGGCAATGCACGGGTGATTGGGATTCTACCTGTAATTAGGATGACTGGCAATTATCAGAAGAGGGCCGCGGCCGCGTTCTGGGGCAACGATCTCACTACCCTACCCCCGGTAACATTGCCGGACCACCCCACCCTGACGCATCAAACCTTTGCCGCTTTCGTCTGCCAGCCTACGGAGCACGTACCCCGTCTTCCAGCAACGTCTCCAGATGCGGCGTCACCTGCCAAAACGTTTTTAGCGCCTCATATTGCCTTAGCTCCTCTGAATTCCACCGTACTCCTTTAAGTTCCCCACGAATCATCAAATTACGCGGCGTGTGTTCCGTCTCGATGAACTCCACCACATCTGTTTGGTAACCCATGACTCGGAGCAACTGTGCCCGAAAGGTATCGGTGAGGATGTCGCCCAACCGTTCGCGCAAGATGCCCTGCTCTAGCACCGGGCCAAACGGCTCTGGCGGGGTTTGTTGGCTCAGTTGGGCCTGCAAATGGTGATGGCAACAGGGCGCGGCGAAGATAAAGCGGCTTTGCCAACGTACTGCTTGAGCCAATGCCTCATCGGTGGCCGTGTCACAGGCGTGCAGGGCCAGCACCATGTCAGGTGGGGTATGGGGTTGATAGCCGATGATGTGGGTGTCGTGGAAGATCATCCGCTCCCAGCCCAGTTTCTGGCTGGTTTGGCGGTGACGTTCGATAAGGTTGGCTTTGATGTCTACACCGGTGAGGGTCGTAGGGATGCCCAACACATCGTTGAAGTAATGGTAAGCGGCAAAGGTGAGGTAGGCATTGCCACAGCCGAAGTCAACCAGGTGGAGTGGTCTGTCGTGGCGCGGTGGGGACACCGGCCACAGCACAAGGTTTTTCAAATCCATCGTGGCTTCGATGAGTTGCAAAAATTGGTTGATCTGGCGGAATTTGCGCTGGTAGTCGGCTTTGATGCGACCATCGCTGGTTATCATACCCAGGGCGTGCAGAAAATCGGCCGAGGTTTCGGGAGAGAGGATGGATGTTTTAGTCCGGTCGTGGCTGAGGGTGGGGATGGGGCGGGGGTTCGCGGCCGCGTGCTGATGCACAATCGCCTTCCCTTTTTTGCTAAATTGGACCGTCATATCCCCCTCGGTGGTTTGCACGGTGATGCTTTTCCAAGGTAAGGGGAAAAGCTCAGCCAGAGCCGCGGCCGCGTCACCCACTGCCACATTTTTGCGCACATCCTGTTTACCATCCCAGTAAGTGAACTGGAGAAGCATCCCCTGTTTGAGTTCCACTGGGCGGACGGTAATCTTTTGGTAGGTGTTGGGAGCGCGGCCGCTAAATACCGCCTGGATGAAACTATCCAGCCGCTTTATCTGGGTCATGATCAGTTGTTGATAGTCAGACATGGATTTAGATTGACGATTTACGATTGACGATTGGGGTCATAATCGTCAATCGTAAATCTAAAATCGTCAATCACCTTTTACCGCCATACTCGGCGGAGCAAATTGACCCAATTCCCCCCCATCACTTTGGTTACATCGGTATCGCTGTAACCACGGGCTTTGAGGGCGTCGCCAATGAGATACAGGTCGGCGGCGCTGTCAATTTCAGCGGGGATATTCTCGCGGCCAAAACCGCCATCAAAATCACTGCCAACACCGACATGCTCGGCTGAACCAACGAGTTGGCAGATAGTATCAATATGAGCGGCCACATCGGCCACCGTGACATCCGCTTTTTTGAGTGTGCGGCCGCCGGGTTTCAGGAACCCATTCGCCAACACCACACCCATCACCCCACCCTGCTCGGCAATGCGGCGGATTTGCGTATCACCGAGGTGACGCTCCTTCACATCGGGAACTAGCTGGCGGGGGTTGCTGTGGGTAGCCACACTGACTCCCTGGAACCGGTCTAACGCTTCCAGGCTGGAGCGTTCGCTGAGGTGGGTGTGGTCCAGAATCATGCCGAAGTCGGCCATCACATCGAGCAAGCGACGACCTTCCTGGCTCAGGCCAACCCCACTGCCAGTCCAATTCCCCCCGGCATAACGGGTGTTGCTCCAGGCCAGCCCCACCAGCCGCAAACCCCGTTCGTACCACATTTCGGCTTCTTCTGGTTCACGGATGGGGTCCGCCCCTTCCATGAGCGGAACGATGCCCAACAGGGGGTTATCGGTCGTTTGGCTGGTGATCACCTCGTCCAGGCTGTTGGTATCGGTAACCAGACGCACGTAAGCCACTTCATCGGCCAGCCGGTGGTAATAATCTAACTGGCGCATAGCCTGGTTGTGGGCCTGCCGTTTATTACGGTAAACGACTCGTTCGGTCATGCGGTTTTTGTTGTACGGCCCGACAAACAGGGTGCCAAAGACGAGACCGACGCGGCCGCGACGCAACTCCGGTAAGGTGACAGTGGCCGTGCCATTGCGGGCAGGCACGGGGCCACCCTCTTCCATCTGGCGCAAATCGGCCAAAGGCAGGCGCAGGTCACGGTCAAATTCAAAAAAGTTATAGGCCAGGTCAAGGTGGGAATCTACAAACATAGGTACTCCAGGTAGATTTTCAGGTCATTAAACAATCTTTTCTTCACTTCTCGATTGTTATCGAATCAGGCCACGTAAGGTTGCCAGGTTGGCGATGTCCATGTCAATTTCCTGGCCGGTGGCGTCGGTTTCGGTTTTGTCGGTTTCCAGATGAGCGCCGTGGTTCGCCCAACGCGGGTCGTTGACAAAGCTGGCGAACCCGTCCAACCCGATTTGCCCCTGCCCGATGTGGGCGTGGCGGTCTTTGTTTTCACCCAGGCCGTGAACGCTGTCGTTGAAGTGGAAACATTTGATCCATTCCAGACCAACGATGCGGTCAAATTCGGCCATGGTTTGGGCGTAGGCTTCGGGGGTGCGAATGTCGTAACCAGCGGCAAAGATGTGACAGGAGTCCATGCAGACACCCAGGCGAGGCGTGCGGCCGCAGGCGTCCAGCACCGTCGCCAGTTGTTCAAACTTGTACCCCAGGTTCGTGCCCTGTCCGGCCATTGTCTCCAGGCAAATAATCACGTTATACCCTTCTGTCTCCTGTACCAACCGGGTTAATCCCTGGCTGATGGCGGCTAAGCCCGCCTCAATGCCCGAACTCATGTGAGAACCCGGGTGAAAGGTGAGGAAAGGGATGCTCAGCGCTTCGGCGCGTTGGACTTCATCTTTGAGCGATTGGTAGGATTTTTCCCACAGGTCAGGGTTGGGGGAAGCGATGTTGATGAGGTAGCTGGCGTGGACAGCCACGGGGGCGATGGTGGGATGGCTCGCGGCCGCGTTGCGCCACAGTTCAATATCCTCATCTAACAAGGGTTTGGCCGCCCATTGCCGGTTGCTCTTGGTAAAAATGAGCATAGAGTCACAGGTCGCGGCCGCGCCCCGGGCATACGCCGTATATGGTCCACCAGAAATACTCATGTGTGCGCCTAATCGCATAGTTTTCTCCTAAAAAAGGGGCAGAGGGGCAATGTGGCAAAGGGGCAAAGGGGCAAAGTAAACCTGCTTCTTATAACCCTGCAACTCTGCAACTTTGCAACCTGCAACCCTGCCCCTCTACAACAAATCTTCCCGCTTCTCTGTTCCCAAATACCCGACTGGTTCCATCTCTACCAGTGTGTAAAGTCCGTCACCGACAATGCGCCAGACGTTATTTCCGGCCAGATCAACCACAAAATCACCCTGGATGCGCCCAGTTGGTTCATCATCCAGGGTGTAAATAGTTCCATTTTGTTCATAGGCGAACATTTCGCCCTTGCGATCAATAATGCCACGCATATTATTTACGATTGATGATTGTAGATTTGGGGCAAACCAATCCACAATCGTCAATCATCACGGGATAGTATATTGGGCCTGAATCGTGCCTTCGTTATTCTTGAGGGTAACGGTTTCGCCGGTGGCCCACACGGCCTGCTCTTGTCCCCAGTACAGGTCAGCCGGGCCGTTTTGGCCCGCTTCGGTATGAACCAGAATGGCCGCGCCGTCACCAAACAGTGTCACCTGACCAAAGGTGAAAATACGCCCTTCCGCATCGCTAATGGTCCAACCTTGTAACGCCACGGCCCGATTGCCCAAATTGGCAATGGAAATCGCTTCTTCGGTCAGTTGGCCCAGACCTACTACTTCGGTGATCTGAATTCTTACTTCGCCCGCGGTGAGCGGTTCGGTGGGGATGGGGGGAATGGGGGACGGCGGGACGTTGGGCGCGGGAGTAAATGTAGGTCCCGGGGTTGCCGTGGGTATGCCCCCTACCGGAATTACCAGGGCCTCACCGACAAAGATGAAGTCGGCACTGGTCAGTTCATTGGCGGTCATGATGTCTTCCAGAGGCACATCAAATTGGGCACTGATGGAACCGAGCGTGTCACCCGACTGCACAATATACACGACTGGCTCATCAGCAGAAGGGCCGGGGGTGTCCGTAGCGGCCAAAACGGTCTGGGCATTTAGGGTAGCGACTGGGGCAGTAGCGGCAATTTCGGTCGCGGCCGCGGTCGTCTCTTCTTCCCCCCGGCGATTATCCCACCAGGAAAGTATCAATAAGACCACGGTGGCCGAAACAATGATGTTCAAAAAAAGGAAGGGCAACATCCGCCGTAGATTCATAATGAGTGAACGATGAGCAGTGAACGGATCACTCCCCAATGGTTATGGTGGACTTCATTTCAACAAGTTCGACGCAGAAAATAATTAAGGGGTGAATCGGTGAATTTGTGAATGGTTAACTGGAGTTTGGCGTTTTTTGTGTTGACCTCTGGAGACTAAGAGACTAAGAGACTAAGAGACTGAGAGATTAGGAGATTTCCAGAGGTCGAACTAATTTTCGCCAAAGTCGAGTTTCATTAGTCGTTCAACTGTTCAACCGTTAATTATTCACCCCCTTTGAAACACGCCCCTCGGCTATTGTGCAGCAACGACTGGTTCTTGGATCAAGGTCAATAAATCAACGATCCGATTACGTCGGTAAAGGTGGAGCAGCATTTGTCGCACGAAGCTTTTTTTACTTCCCTGGGTGAAAATATCATTGGTCAGGCCCAACTCATCGGCCATGGCTTCCAACTCTTCAACCCGATAATGGGCCGCCAAAAAGTAGCGCAACACGGTGGGAGGTGAATCAGGGGAGAGTTTCTCCAGGCGGGGCAGGCTGTCGGGCGGCAATTCGGTCAGGATGCGCTCCACAGCCAGGGCCAGATCACCTAGTTTGCCCTGTTTATCAGCCACATCCATGAGGTGGACAATAATCTGGGTCATGTCTTGGGTAGGGTTAAAAACATCGTTCTCGTTGATGCCCACATCAAACATGACATCCAGCACTTCTTCCGGGCTGAGGCGGTAACGAATTTGATCGTAGAGCATCTGCCGGTCTACAGCCGTCTGGTTACCAGGCTCAACCTGGGTGGGCGTGGCCCAGGCGGGCTGGTTGGCTGGGGGTGGGGTGAAGGCGCTAGAGCTAGAGGAAGGGGCTGAAGGGGTTATGGCCTGCGGCCGCAACAGTCCAAAGAGCCACAAGGCTGCTCCAGCAAACAATCCCCCCCGCAGCACTTCATAAAAGAAGCCCAATCGTGTTTGCGTAGCCTCGCCACCCAGAGTGGTGATGAAGGTGTCCAGTAAAAGGGCTGTTGTCACCGTCAACAAGCCGATGCCCCAAACGGCGCGGCCGCTACGGATAAACTTGTAGAGGAAAAAAAGAACAATCAGTAACTTGAGAACGGTTATCGCTAATGCCATTGTTTTATCTTTGGGGACGCTAGGAAACGAATTCGCCAGCTCTTTCCTGTCCGGTTTGTGAGGTTAGGGTGGATATGGGTATGACCCTGATCTGGCGTTGGGCGTTTTTTGATCTCACCTCTGGAGACTAAGAGATTGAGAGACTGAGTGATTTCCAGAGGTTGGGCTAATTTTCGCCAAAGTCGTGAGCCTGATCCACCATGTTGATTGTAACATTGGCCCCAATGGGTGCAAAACGCCTTCCATTCAGAGATTAAGAAACCCGGGGGATGGGATGTTATGACGTTGGCAGGCCTAGTGGGGGATGGTATGATGGTTTTATGCGTTGTCACTTGAACAAATATCCCGGTTATCTCCTATTTTGGTTTAGTTTGAGCTTGTTTTTGGGCGTGGGTTGCCAGAGCACCCCCCCACCTTCAGCGGCGATACCGACTTTGCTCGCGGCCGCGACCCTGCCCCCTGACATTCTCCCCCTCACGCCCACGCTTTCACCGGGGGATGTGCCACCCACCTTCACCCCTGTGACTGAGACAAACCGGGAGCACACCTTTAGCGATGCGGCCGCGGCCTTACCCCCCACCAGCCTGCCTACCCCCACCGTCATTCTGCCCAGCCGCACCCCCTCACCTACACCTACCTTCACACCTTCCCCCACACCAGAGGTCACACCCTACATCCCGTTCATCCCCAACCTGGAACCCAGTGGGGAACTTGGCCCCAGCAAACTCAGCATCCATGTCATCCGCAACAACGATCCGGCTATCATGGAATTTGTGCGCCGCGCCCAACCGTCCGTCATCAAAGCCGTGGACGATCTGGGTTTTCTGGCTGAGGTCAAAGAAGCATCTCCCTGGACGCTCACCATTGGTCGATTGGATAACCGGGATCAGCAATACAGCGACGACCCGGAGCAGGCTGCGCGTGATTATGTAGCCGCCAATCTGACTCAATATCAGCTCAATCCCGCCGTAGATTATTGGGAAGGCTGGAACGAACCCGATCCTAATATCACCAACATGTTTTGGTATTCCCGTTTTGAGCAGGAACGCACCCGCGAGATGGCCCGCCATGGCCTCAAGGTTGCCATTGGTGGTTTTCCTACCGGTGTGCCAGAAATCCAGGAATTCACCTACTTCCTGGGAGCCATCGAAGTTGCTATGCAGCACGGCGGCATTCTCACCCTGCACGAATACGGTGCGCCCGATATGACCTTCCTCTATGGCAGTCAGTTACCCGGTGGTTACCCGCGCCGCGCCGACGCGGGCGCGTTGACCTTCCGCTACCGCTACCTGTACCGCGACATTTTGGAACCGTTGGGGCTGACCATTCCCCTGGTGATTACGGAAGCGGGGGTGGATGGCATTATTGGTAATCGGCCAGGGCCAAGTGGGCTAGGGTGGATGGATTTCCAGGGCTATTGGGTTGATCAAGGCTGGGGAATAGATGGCCCTTCGGCGTTTATCAACCAGTTGGCCTGGTATGATGCCGGGGTGCGGCAGGATGGGTATGTGATTGGTTTCACCATTTTTACTGCCGGGGGTTATGGTCAATGGCAATCCTACAACATCAACTCTATCTTGCCCCAATTGGCTGATTACGTGATTAGCCGCTTAGCCAGGACAGGTGACCCGCCACAAGAAGAGGGCGGGGTAGTACCCATTCCAGTTACCAAGAAAGGGTCACCCAACTCACCGCGTAACAACCCTGCTCCGGTAAAAGAACCCGTTGTTCATAGCTTTCCCCCACCGCCAACAGACGCAGAACATCATCCTCAGCCAATACCAACCAGCGACCATCCTCAGACCAATCATAACGGCGTTCCCAGGCCACCGTGCTGGCGATGGCCGTTGTCCACTGTTGTTCACCGCCCGTATGGAGATCATGCGCCGTGAGCGTCCAATAGGCCGATTCGTAGGCCATGCGGGAGACGTAGCGCCCATTGGGGCTGAAGGTGATTGGTTCACCCAACCGCCGATCTTTGGCCAGGAGCACCAGTTGACCGGTGGTGGCGTCCAGGGTGAAGAGATAGCTCATGTCTACGGAATCGTGTTGGTAGGTGCGGGCCAGAAGGAGCAGGCTGGCAGGGTTGGCCGGGTTTTGCAGGAGTTGGTGGATGAGGAGAGGGTTTCGTTCCCCAAAGAAGGGCGCGGCCGCGGCCAGATCATTGCCCGTAGCTATCACCTCATTGTGCAAACGGATGGCCTGCTCATCCAACCGATCCGCCAAAACCACCTCCGTCGCTTCCCATTCATTACCCGCCAGATAACGAACATACCCAAAGGTGTCTTCATCCAGCCAAAACGGAGAGTGCCCCTGCCCCAAATAAACGCGATAGGTTGCGGCCGCATCGGTATGAGCCAGCCCGCCATCGGCTCCCACCAAAATGGCAGAGTTTAGCTCCGGCGACCAGATGGGACGCTCAGAGAAACGGGCACCTTCCAGCCGTTGCTCCTGAAGGCCATCCCAGGAAAGGCGGCTATAAACAAAAGAAGCTTCTTGGTTAGCGTCTACCAGGGGGTAAACGAGGGGCAAATAGCGATTAGCCGGATCGGGGGCGGGGAGCATTTTGGCCCATAAATCAGGGGGAAAGGCGAATGGCGTATCCCAAAGAAGGGCGCCTGTTTCGCCCGTCCAGTGCCAATATTGATGCTGAATCTGTCGCTCTACGCGGGGTTCAAACCATAAAAGCAGACTGGCATCATCAGGTAAAGGCAAAAACTGCACCCGCATCCAGGAAATCTGGCTCTGTGCCCACAGGGTGTTGGCCGGATCGAGGGTCCAGGTCGCGGCCGCGACATCATACCGATACAGATATGGCCTATCCGTCTGGCACATCACCAAAACATCCTGTTCCGGCCAGTCGGCCAGGGTTATCGCCGGGGGCTGATAGGGTTGATAACCCACCGGGTAGGGCACATGTAATCCCAGTTCCCGGAGCAAGGTCTCCGTTTCGACCGAGGATAAATCGGCAAATTGGGCAACCATGCGGGTGGCGACCCAGTTGGTATACCCATGCCGTAGGGCTGCGTATCCTGCTTCATCATTAGGCAAACCGACCAGCGTCGGGGTGGGTAGCCACATCTGGTAGACGGTGCTCAGGTTGATGATCTGGCGCAGGGCGGTTTGGGGCCGTTGCTGGAGTCGCCACAAGGCATCGGTGTCGCGGGTAAAGCGGAGTTCCAGTTGAAAATCGTCGGGGCAGGCCAGGGCAAGACAAAGCTCATTTATCGGTTGGCGCAAATCTTCGGCCAACCGTTGGCTGATGTCAGCGTCACGAGCGGGGTAGGTCAGATGCAGTAAAGGAAGGCTGACGGTTTGCCACTCACCCCAGAAGGTTAAATCATCGGAAAGGGGAGACATTAGCCAGTAATCGTTTCGTTTTTGGTAGCGGTGGATCTGTTGCAGGGTGATGATCTGGGCTTGGCCGTTGGTGATTTCGGCGGTGTAGGGCAGCGCGGCCGCGACCAAAGCTGTCTGCAAATCGGGTGACAGGGTGATGGTGATGGGGACATCGGTCGTCAGGGGCATGGCCCATAAACCCAGCGGAGCACGGTCCAGAAACAGGTGACGATGGAGCAGACGTTGTTGGCTTTCGTACCAGCCGCCATCGCGGCGGTAGATGAGGGTGCGAAATAGTTCGGCATCCTGGGTGAGGGCGGATTGGTGGATAAGCTGGTGAACGGTCCGGATGGCGGCGATGGTTTCGTCGTTGACGTGGTTGACACGGCGGGCCACTTGCCCCAGGCCAATGGCCGCCAGGGTGGCGGTGAGGAGAAGAAAGAGGAGAAGGAGTGGGAGAACGCGGCCGCGGGCTTTTCCCCCCGGTTCTTGAATGACCTCAGGCCGGTTCCACTCACTGTCCACATCCGTTTGCCAGTCGAGGTGAGGTTTGCTCATGGGAACTCAGAGGAACTCATGGGAACTCAAGGAACTCTTGTACCAATGGCAAAGATTGTACAACAAAACAGGCGAGGGTTGCCTCGCCTGTCATGAATAAAATATGAGTGGGTTACACTGTTTCAAGCTTCCAGACCGGCAACCGCTTCTTGCAAATCATCCACCGTCTCCAAGTCAAATATCTGATCCGACAAGGCCAATAACTGCTCCGCGGTAATTGCCGGATGCGCTCAGACAATTCAGCCGGTAGCGACCCCAATTCGCGGGACAAGAGACGTAGGAGCAACTTCAATTGACCCTGCTCCTTACCTTGCTCAAGCCCTTGTTGCACCCCTTTTTGGATGCCTTCCTGTAATATTTCTTGATACCAGGGTGATTCTCTTAGAACTAACATGTCCCACCTCAATATCGGTGGTTTTAGCCATGGGAATGAATCAGTGACCCGTGAACTGACACGGGTCACTGATAACTGGTTACTCGCGTAATTTTGCCCCCAGATTGCGCTCCAATTGGGCAATGATGCGCTGGCGGATTTTGCGGGCGTCTTTGTCGGTGAGGGTTTTGTCGTTGGCCTGATAGGTGAGGTGATAGGCCAGACTCCGATGCCCGGCGGGTAAGGAGCCGCCACTGAACACGTCGAACAGCTCCACATGGCTCAACAAGTAGCCACCCGCCTTGACAATTTCCTGCCTTACGGCATCTGAGGGGGTGGTTTGGGGCACAACCAGGGCCAAATCTTCGCGGATAGCGGGGTAAGTGGGGAGGGGTGTGTAGGGCCGGAGTGCGGGAACCTGTTTATAGATGGCTTCCAGGTCTATATCGGCGGCCAGAACGGGCTGGTTTTTCTCCAGGCGCAGGTCCAGTTTTTCCACCACCAGCGGGTGCAGTTCACCCATTAAGCCAATTTGGCTGTTACCCAAAAGCAGGCGAGCAGTGCGGCCGCGGCGGAATGTTGGATGGCTCGCTGGTTCATAGCTGATAACCAACCCCAACGCCTCAGCCAACCCCTCTAACACCCCTTTCAAATCGAAGAAATCATACCGCTCCGGGGTTTCGTTGAGCCAGGAGACTTTATCACGATGCCCGGTCAGTACCAGGGCCAGCCGGGCCAGTTCGTTGGGCAGGGTGGCTTCTTCATCAGTGAGGTAGATGGGGCCAATTTCAAAGAGGGCAATACGTGATTGATAGCGACTGTTCGCGGCCGCGACCTCCATCACCGAGGCCAACAAACTATGCCGCATCACCGACCGCTCCGGGGAGATGGGGTTGGTCAGCGTGACATAGGGGCGATCATCAGGTGGGGTGTTCGCCAGAAGTTTGGCCTCATGCCCAGACGAACTGAGCCGATAGGTGATGACTTCCTGCAAACCCATCTGCACCAGGGCATCCTTGATGCGCTCTTCCAACTCCAACTTCGGGTTGCCCCGCTGGGGCGGCAGGGTATCAGCCAGAACGGTAGAAGGGATGCGCTCATAACGGTAGAGACGACAAATCTCTTCCACCAGATCATGCCCCCCTTCAATGTCCATGCGGTAATCGGGAACCGTCACCAGGAGATGATCGGCCCGCATTTCCACCACGAACTCCAGCCCTTGCAATAAATCGGCCATTTCGCGCCCGGTTAAATCCAGGCCACTCAGGCGACGGGCATAATCCAGGTCTAACTTGACCTTCACTTTGTCAGGATGTTTGGGGTAATGATCGACGATACCCGGCACGACGCGGCCGCCCGCTAACCGGCGCAAGAGTTCGGCCCCCCGTTTGGCCCCCAAGAGAGCCTGACTGGGGTGAACGCCCCGGCTGAAACGGAAACTGGCTTCGGTGAAGAGGCCGAGCCGGGTGCTACTTTTGCGAATGTTGATGAAATTCCACGCGGCCGCTTCCAACAACACATTCTTCGTCTCCGGCTTAATCTCACTGTTGGCCCCACCCATGATGCCGCCAATGCTCAAATTACCCACCGGATCAGTGACGAGAATGGTGAACGGCTGAAGCTGGTGAGAAACACCATCCAGGGTGGTAACGGTCTCTCCGGTGTGCGGCAGGCGGGTATGAATATGAATCGGCCCATCGGGCGCGTATTCGTTAGCCCGCTGACGCATCATGTCGTAGTCGAAGGTGTGGTTGGGCTGACCCATCTCTAGCATGACATAGTTGCTCACATCCACAACCACGTTAATGGGGCGTTGCCCGGCCAGGCGCAGGCGATGTTGCATCCAGTGGGGGCTGGGTTTTTGCTCCACCCCTTCGATCACCAGGGCGACGAAGCGGGGGTTTAGCTCCGGGTCGTCGGTGCTGATTTTGACCATCTGGGTGGCGTCACCCGCCCCTTCCATGACCACTTCGTAAGATGGGTAGCGGATGGGCTGATGGGTCAGGGCGGCATATTCGCGCGCCACACCGATCATGGAGGCACAGCGGGCGATGTTGGGGATGATGTCTATTTCCAACACAGCGTCACCCAACACGTCCTGCATGGGTGTGCCGGGCTGATAATCGGGCGAGTTTTCATCCTTGACCATGAGGATGATGCCGTCATGCTCTTCGCTGATGCCTAGCTCTTTTTCGGAGCAGAGCATACAGCGGTTGAAGATGCCACGCAGGGCCTTGCCTTTGAGCACGGCCTTCTTGCGCCCCTCTTTGTGGCCGTCGTAGAGGGTGGCCCCTTCGAGAGCGATAGGGGAGTAGAGGTTGCGGCCGCGGACATCCCCCTCGGCTACATATTGAAACAGGTTGGGCGCACCGGTCACCACCAGTTCCGGCTGTTCACCCCCGTACTCCACCGTCGCCAAAACCAGTTTGTCGGCGTCCGGGTGTTGTTCCACCTTGAGAATGTGCCCCAGGACAACCTTATCCCGTTCCCAAACCAAATCCGCGCCAGGGATGCCGGTATATTCGATATGTTTGACTTCCAGCCCGGCGTTGGTCAAAAGTTCGGCGACCTCCGCCACGGGCTGGTCAATGTTGACGTATTCTTTAAGCCATGAAAGTGGGACGAGCATAATAAAAACTCCACAAATCTCTCAATCTCTCAGTCTCTCAATCTCCAGGCTGGAGACGGAGAGACTAAGAGACTGGGAATTAAAATTGCTGTAAGAATCTCAGGTCGTTGCCCCAGAATTGCCGGATGTCGTTGATGCCGTATTTGAGCATGGCGATCCGTTCTGGCCCCATACCGAAGGCGAAACCGGTGTATTTTTCGGGGTCATAACCCCCGTTGTTTAGGACAACGGGGTGAACCATGCCACAGCCCAGAATTTCCAGCCAGCCCGTGTATTTACACACCTGACACCCTTTGGCGTTGCACAGAAAACAGCTTACATCCATCTCTGCACTGGGTTCGGTGAACGGGAAGTAGCTGGCGCGGAAGCGGGTCTGCCGGTCAGCCCCAAACAACCGCTTGGCAAACTCAGTCAGCGTGCCTTTCAGATCAGCGAAGGTGATGTTGGTGCCAACGGCTAACCCTTCCACCTGGTTGAACTGAATTTCACTGCGGGCGGTGATTTGTTCGTTGCGGTAACACATGCCCGGCAGAATAACCCGAATGGGTTCGGGGTGATATTCGCGCATGGCCCGGATTTGCCCGGCACTGGTGTGGGTACGCAGGATCACGTCCGGGGTGGTGGTATAGAAGCTATCCTGCATTTCCCGTGCCGGATGGTAGGGCGGGAAGTTGAGTAGCTCGAAGTTGTAGGCGTCGGTCTCCACATCGGGGGAGCGGTACACCTGAAACCCCATGTCGCCGAAGATGCGGTAAATCTGGCGCAGGGTTTGGGTGGTGATGTGTAAGCGGCCGCGAGCGGGCGTCCGTCCAGGTAAGGTCACATCCAACACATCAGCGGCGATGCTAGCTTCCAGTTCCGCCATTTTTAACTCGGTTTCCCGGGTTTCGTAGGCAGTTTGTAACCCTTTTTTGACGCTGTTGACACGCTGGCCGAAAAGGGGGCGTTCTTCGGCGGAGAGTTGGCCCACCTGGCGGGTCATCAGGGTGATTTGCCCTTTGCCACCCAGGTAATCACGGAACCAGGCAGAGAGGGCGTCGGTGGTCGCGGCCGCGTTCAAACCAGCTTGAGCCTCGGTGTGTAATTTTTCTAGTTCGTCTAACATAAAAACCTCGTTGACAGTTTCTAGTTTTGAGTTTCGAGTTTCGAGTTGTTTGCCCCCAAACTTGGAACTGGGAACTCGAAACTCGGAACTTCCTAAACATACCATACCCCTGGAGAGACAACAAAAAAGACGCGGCGTTGCGGCCGCGTCTTTGCAAAGTCTCGTTCTTTCTGTTTCGTTTCTTCGTCAGCCAGAAAGAGCCGATTCCGCGTGGGCGGCCCGGTTGTTGTGGCTAAAGAAGAAAAAGAAACGGTGACTTAACATGATGGAGATACTATACTCAGGCAAAAGGGGCTGTCAAGGCTTATTTGAAAAAATCTGAGGAAGTATTTACAATGGATGAAGAGTAGACCAACAACACCACTGAGTTGATTCGCAAAAATACCATTATTTAATCAACATTCCCATTTGGTTTCGCAGAATTTTGAGCAGAGGGACCTAGGTTATGGGTTTCAGTGAAGAACAAAAAGATAATGCTCGAATTGAGAGATCCACAAAACTGATGGATGGGCAAATGGCTAACACACCACCGTGAGGATGTGTGACAAACAGACTGCGGTTGGGTTTGTGCGGCCGCGTTCACCCAACATTAAGCAAATTCCCTACCAAACAGAGGTGTTTTCTGAGTAAGCAGTCCTGTTTTGTGCTACCCATCTCCCCCATTGGTATAATGCCATGATCAGAATAGCTAGAGCGAAGGAATAGAGGAAGAATTAACCCACTCTAGCGCTCACAGCGCTCTAGCTTATCAAGAGGGTAATGCCTTGTTTAGACCATTAGACTGGATTTTAGGGTTCTTTTCACTCGATATCGGCATTGACCTGGGTACAGCCAACACCCTGGTTAGTTTACGCGACCGGGGCATCATTATTAATGAACCGTCCTGGGTTGCCATCAATAAACGAACACGGCGGCCGCTGGCCATTGGCGCCGAAGCGCGGGAAATGGTGGGCCGCACCCCTTCGGATATTGTCGCCATTCGCCCCCTGCGCGACGGGGTGATCTCCGAGTTTGAGATTACCGAGGCCATGCTCAAATATTTCATTGAGAAGGCCCATGAACAGATGCTGGTGCCCTTTCCGCGGCCGCGGGTCGTCGTGGGTGTGCCCAGTGGTGTAACTGAGGTGGAAAAGCGGGCCGTATACGATGCCACCATTTCGGCCGGAGCGCGAGAAGCGTATCTCATTGAAGAACCGATGGCGGCCGCGATTGGTGCGGGTCTGCCCATCATCGAATCACGCGGCAGCATGATCGTAGACATCGGCGGTGGTACCACCGAAGTAGCCGTGTTTGCCATGGGCGGTATCGTCGTCAGCCGTTCCATCCGCGTAGCCGGTGACGAAATGGACGAGGACATCATCAGCTACGCCCGCAACAAATACAACCTGCTCATCGGCGAACGGATGGCGGAACGGGCCAAGATTGGCATTGGTTCGGCCTTTCCCTTGCCAGAAGAGCTGACGATGACCTTACGCGGCCGCAATCTCATCAACGGCTTGCCCCAAAGTGTGGAAATCAGCAGTATCGAACTGCGCGAAGCGATGGCCCCCTCCATCAACATCATCGTAGACACCGTGCGCGACGCCCTGGACGAAACTCCCCCCGAACTGGTCGCCGACCTCATGGAAGTGGGTGTTTGTCTGGCCGGTGGTGGGGCACAGATTCGTGGCCTGGCCGACCGCATCGAAGACGCCGTAAAGATGCGCGTCTGGATCGCCGAAGATTCCATGACTTGCGTGGCCCGTGGCGCCGGTAAAGTTTTAGAAAACCTCGATGGTTACAGCCGGGTCCTGGTCGGTCTGGATCGCGGCAGCACCCACCACTAAACGAGTAGCGAGTTTGCGAGCCTGCGAGTTAGTTTTATGCTCGCCCACTCGCCACTCGCCACTCGCCACTCCCCCCATGAACCTCGGTGGTAACAACGACCCCTCCCAACGCCTTCGTTGGATCACCTTTGGTCTCCTCTTTGGTCTGGCCCTCCTACTCCTCATTTTAGATGCCACCAGAGGCGTCGAAGGTGCTTTCTCCTTCATCCGCAACCCCATTGCTTCTTTAATGGATTGGACGGCTGACCGCACCGATGCTTATGCCGATGTGCTGGCTGGCCCGCGTGATTTGCAACTGGCCCTGGCCCAAATCGAACAACTAGAAGAAGAAAATGCAGCCCTGCGGCGAGAAATGGAAGTGATGCGTGAGATGCAGGCAGAAAACCAGATATTGCGCGAATATTTTGACTACGCCAGCCTGAATCCCACCTTAGATCGGCTATTGGCGAACGTCATTGCCCGAGACACCAGTCCCACCTTTCAAAGCCTCATCATTGACCGGGGCACCGCCGATGGCATTCTGGTCGGGATGCCGGTCGAAAGCACACGAGGGCTGGTGGGGGTCATTTACCGGGCGGATGCTCGTTCATCGCAGGTTTTGCTTCTGACAGACAATATTAGCAATGTGGCGGCCCGGTTGGGTGAGTCACGAGCGACGGGCGTTTTGCAAGGGGGCGGGTTAGGCGGCACTTTGTATCTGGATTGGATCAGCCTGGAAGCCTCGGTCACGATCGGTGATCTCGTCGTTACCTCAGGGCTGGGAGATAAATTCCCCGCTGATGTGCCTATTGGCCGGGTCATTGACGTGCAGCGGCTAGAAGCAGATTTGTTCCAACGGGCCGTCGTGCAACCAGCCGTCGATTTTGCCAATCTGGAAGCCGTTTTTGTCATCACCAATTTTAATTCGGTAGACACCGAGGTGTTTGATCAGGTACCGTAACGATAGCGGTCAGCTAGTCAGCTTTTTAGCTGACTGGCTGACCGGCTGAAATGCTTCCCCTTATGAGTCTCAGCCTTTATCTTGCTCTCCCTGTGATGGTGATTCTCCTGGTCATTCAGACCTCAATATTGCCACGCTTGCCCGTGTGGGGCGTTGTTCCCCAGTTGATGTTGCTGGCGGCAGTGGCCTGGGGGCTGTTGGAAGGGCTTGAGGAAGGGGCATTATGGGGGTTTATCGCCGGGATATTGATGGATATGTTCTCTTTGGCCCCATTGGGCACATCGGCACTGGCGTTTATGGTCGCGGTGACGGTAGCAGCTTTGCTTTATCGCACCTTACCCATTAACCGGATTATCTTACCGGTGATTCTGGTGATAGTGGCAACGCTCACCTGGTTATTTATTTACATCTTGCTGCTACGACTGTTGGGTTTGGGGGGAAGTTGGCAGGAGATTAATGATTTGCCTCGTTTGTTGGTCGTGCATGGGGTATTAGTGTTACCCTTTTACTGGTTTTTTTATGGTTTGCTGCGAGCGTTGCGGCCGCGGACCATTGAAACATAATCGCATCAATTAAATTCTTGCCCGGCAAGTGCGGGGAAATTGCTATGTCACGTATTGGTTGGGATTTAGACGAACCAGAAGTTGAAGATTTGACCGAAGACCCCGGTGTTCGGAGCCGACTTAACCTGTTTCGTGGGGCAATCATCGTCACCATGGTGATATTGTTGTATCGGGTGGTTTACCTGCAACAAATTGGTGGTGCAGAGTATCAGGCGCTGGCTGAAGAAAACCGTTTTGCTACCCTGCCCATTCCTGCCCCTCGGGGAGTAATCTTTGACCGAAACGGCAATCTATTGGCCGACAACACACCTAGTTTTGATGTCACCATCACCCCTGCCTTCCTCCCCGAAAATGAAGACGAACAGTTGGCTGTCTTCCAACGGTTATCCATATTAACCGGTGTTCCCGTTACCAACACCGTTGAACAGCAACGACTTATTGCCGAGGCGGATCCGGAGTTGGTAAGCCAATATACGCGGCTGGCCGGACTGTATGGTGAACCGGTGCTGGAAACGTTAGACCGTAGTGGTATTGTTGAACAACTACCCAGCAGCATTATCAACATTGTCGAGACGGTTAGCTTTCGACCTTACATTCCCGAACCGATCAAACAAGGGATATCTATTACTGAGGCATACACCATCGCTCAGGAAAGTGTGTTTTTACCGGGCGTGCAGGTTATTCCCCAGCCGTTACGGCAATACCCTAACGGCGAATATACCGCGACGCTTATTGGTTTCATGGGGCCTTTACCGGATGAAAGTTATCTGGATCGAGGGTATGGACGGAGTGATCGGGTAGGTCTATTTGGCCTGGAATCTTCGATGGAAGAAGTATTAAGGGGCACAAAGGGGCAGCGGACCATTGAAGTGGATTGGACCGGCCGCGAAATTCGCCAACTTGGCCCGCAGATTGATCCCGTACCGGGTTATAACATACATTTAACCCTGGATACGGAACTGCAAGTTTCGGCTCATAACATTTTGCAGGAGATACTGGAGTTACGCCGCCAGGAGCCTGATAGTTTGGGGCAACCGGTAGAGGCGGAACAGGGCGTGGTGGTGGTTATGAAGGCGGATACGGGCGAGGTTCTAGCCATGGTGAATACGCCCACGTTTGACAACAACCGCTTCGCTACGGAAATTCCGCTGGATTATTATTTGGGGCTGGCACGCAATGAGTACCTGCCCATGTTTAATCATGCCATTGGCGGGCAGTATCCACCTGGCTCTATTTACAAGATTATTACCGGCGCGGCCGCGTTGCAGGAAGGTGTCATCTCCCCCTTGCGCCAGTTGCTTGACCCAGGCCGCATCGAAATCCCTAACCGCTTCGCCCCCAACGATCCCGGGCGAGTTCAACCCTTTATCTGCTGGATTTACAATCAACTCGGCGTTACCAATCAACATGGTCCAGTCAACATGTACACCGGCATCGCCTGGTCTTGTGATGTCTACTTTTACAAAGTCAATGGTGGGTTTGATCAAGATGGTGAGTTTATTGAAGGGTTGGGCGTGGATCGCCTTTATGAATACGCCGACCAATTTGGTTTAGGCCGGATACAAGGCATCGAACTGCCCCTAGAAGTACCGGGCAACAATCCTTCCCGTTCCTGGAAACGATTGGCCAAAGGCGAACCGTGGTCCACCGGTGATGATTACAATATGGCTATTGGGCAGGGTTTTGTAACCACCACCCCCTTACAAATGGCCCAAATGACCGCCATTATTGCCAATGGGGGGTTCCTTTACAGACCCACCCTCATTCACCACATTACTGATGCTGAGGGCAATATTGTCGTGTTTGATGCTGAACGGGGCGAATACATTCTCGCCTACCCCGATGAAAATAATCAAACGATCTACATGGACACGAACAAGAACCCTCTTGCCTCAACGGACGTGTCCGTAATTGTTTTGTTTGATGAAAATGGCGAATTTGTTTTCCAGCCCGAAGTCCTAAACCCGGTGAATATAAGCCGGGAAAACCTGGAAGTGATCAAAGAAGGGATGTGGCTGGTGAACCAGCGGGGGGGAACCGGCGCGGCCTATGTAGATTGGTTAGATGATTTTGGAATTGCCACGGCGGGCAAATCGGGTTCGGCCGAATTTTGTGACAACATCGCCATTAAACGAGGCTGGTGCATAGAAGGGCAGATTTTGCCGACTCATGCCTGGTTTGTTGGTTTTGCGCCTTACGATAATCCCGAGATTGTGGTGGCCGCGTTTATTTACAATGGCGGTGAAGGTTCACAATGGTCGGGACCCGTTGTGCGTGAAGTGATGGCGGCGTATTTCAAGGTAGATGGTTTTGATGACGGCTCGGGGGGCAACATACCGGAGCGGGCCGAGGTCACACCAACAGGGGTTGTTCTCAACTATGTGGTTCCACCGGAAGATGTTATAGGTGTAGGGATTAGAAAAAGGTGGCCCTTCGCCATTGAAATGAGTTGCGGGTTCGCCTCTTTAATCTGTAACGCTTTCGCTAGAGTTGTGCTATTATCAATGGCATGACAGTCATTTTACTCGTGCGGCATGGTGAGAATGAATGGGTGAAGAAGGGTCGGCTAGCAGGCTGGATCCCTGGTGTTCATTTAAATGAGAAGGGGAAAGAACAGGCTGTGAGCGCGGCCGCGAGGCTTGCCCATATTGCCATCACCGCCGTCTATAGTAGCCCTGTCACCCGTTGCTTAGAAACCGCTCGTCCCATTGCCGATATCTTCGACCTGCCCATTCACCCACTAGAAGCAGTAGGCGAAGTACGCTACGGCAAATGGGAAGGCAAAAAGATCAAAAAGCTGGCTAAAAAACCCGAATGGTACATCGTCCAACACTTTCCTAGCCGCCACCAATTTCCGGCAGGGGAAACGCTACGCGAAGTGCAAAACCGGGCCATCACCGCCCTGGAAACGCTAAGCCAACAACACCAAAAAGAAACCATTGTCGTTGTTTCCCATGCCGATGTAATCAAAATGGTGTTGGCTCACTATCTGGGTGTTCATCTGGACCTTTTTCAAAGAATCGCTCTTTCACCCGCCTCCGTCAGTGCAATTGACCTGACACCCAAAGGCACAGTGCGCATCCTTCGTCTGAACGACGATGGTCCCCTCCAGATTAGCCAGCCCCAAGAAAATAAAAAATCCCCGTCTGAGCCAACGCCAGACGAAGAAGAATGACCATCACTTTTATCTATTGCACAAGACATTAAATGCCAACCATTTAACGACTTGTGCCCCCAACAGGTGTTCTATGGCACGGCATATCGAACTTAACCCCGTGTCCCAACTCACGATTGGCACGATTGGCGTGCCTGGCAAACGCACGTTCTATTTACAAGGAAGTAAAGGTAGCCATACCATTTCCTTGATCATCGAAAAGCATCAGGCAGCCATGTTGGCCACAAGCTTTGAGTCATTATTAGAAGAGCTTGATCGCCAACATCCTCCGTTAGCCCCAGGATCACGTGAAACCGTGCTAACAGACCTGCGCTTACGTGAACCAGTTGAAGCCTTATTCCGAGTGGGTAACATTGGTCTAGGTTATAACGACGACAACAACCGTATCGTCATCATTGCTTATGAACTAGTAAGCGAAGACGAAGAACCCAATATTGTGAGCTTCTGGGCCACACGTTATCAGATTGAAACCCTGATTACCCACACCCGAGAAATGGTCAAAGCAGGCCGGCCGATTTGTGGCAATTGCGGTGGCCCCATTGATCCCGAAGGGCATTTTTGCCCCAAGCGGAATGGCTTTCGTTTTTAGCACCTCATCAGAGGCGATGCTTTGGTACAGGGAACCAGAAATAGGACGCACAGAAAGCATGGGGGTGAAGGCATGGCGATTCACAAAGAAATGCCCGGCTTCTGACCTCTACAGTTATGCGGGTGGAGCGAATGGACAACAATAAAAATCTGCTACCAACAGATATTTTAGAAGTCCTAGAAAAAGCCAGTATCGATATTGAAGGACTGGTTCCCTGGGGCTCAAATTACACATTTCTGGTGCGCTTGTGTTATGACACCACTGAAGCACAGGGCATTTACAAGCCGCGCCGGGGTGAACGCCCCCTCTGGGATTTCCCGGCAGGAACCCTGTGCCAGCGCGAACGTGCCGCTTTTCTAATTAGTCAGGCTCTGGAGTGGAACATTGTTCCGCCCACCATCTTGCGTCTGGGACCACAGGGGCAAGGCTCTCTGCAATACTTCATTGAACATGACCCAGATCAGCATTACTTCACGCTGAAAGGCCAGTTTACTGAACAGACCCAAAGAATTGCCCTGTTTGATACTTTCATCAATAATGCTGACCGCAAAGGTGGTCATGTTATCTTGGATCAAGAAGATCATGTGTGGGCGATTGATCATGGGATATGTTTTCATGTAGATTACAAGTTGCGTACGGTCATATGGGACTATGCAGGTTTACCTATTCCACCAGACGCAATTGATGACATGACACGGCTGGAAGCAACCTTAAGTCAAAAGGATAGTTCGCTGTCTTTGGATTTACAGAAACTACTAAGCAAAGGTGAAGTCCGTGCCCTGCAAACACGAGTTAAGACGCTTCTTGAAGCAGGGCATTTCCCTGAACCGGGTCCAGGTCGCCATTATCCCTGGCCCCTCGTTTAAGGGTTTACAACCTTGGACAGATTGGCTCACTCCGGATTGGCCATCCCGGTTAAAAAGCGAACCCTATGGTAGACACAAAACTTAGGGTTACTTGCCGATAGGGGGACGGGGCGACTACCATTATAAGTGATTGGCCAGTTGGAATCGTCCAAAAATAAGTTCAACCCGACCTGACAGGTTTCCGAAAACCTATCATCCAATCGAAGTTTTTAGATGCTCATAACCTGTGGCATTTCACCCTTTTAATCACGTAGACTATCAATCTTGCTAGAAAAGATTACGGAAGGATCAGTCTCATGGCCGAAAAACTCCTTGTTGTGGATGATCATCTGGAAACCCGCGAAGCGATTGTAATGACGTTGGAAAGTAATGGTTATACAGTGGTGGCAGCGGAATCAGGGATCGAAGCGTTGAATCTGTTTGAAGAGCAAAAGCCAGATATGGTTTTGCTGGACATTTCTATGCCGGATATGAATGGTTATGAAGTTTGCCGTCAGATTCGTGTACATCCAACCCAAGGCAAGGTGCCGGTCATCATGTTTTCGGCAAATGATGATGCGATGGAAAAATTGACGGGGTTTAATGCCGGAGCCGATGATTATCTGGTAAAGCCAACGCGCTCTGAGGAGTTATTAACCCGGGTGGAGACTATTCTGGCCCGCGCTACCCGACTGAAGCTGTTGGCGAATAGTCCGGCTGATACGACGGTTCAACACACGGAGCGGTTAGATTATGAGAGTTGGATGTCCCAAGAACCGGCTAAGTTACCCTCTGGCCTGATTGCAGTCGTGGGGGCACGGGGAGGTTCCGGGACAACAACCACGGCCATTAATTTGGCTTTTTTGTTGGCGGATAGTGGCAAAGAGACGATTTTGATTGACCTGGATATGCTTCAGGGTCATGTGAGTATGTATCTCAACAAGCGGGTAGATGGGGGGCTGAATAGTCAGAATAATATGTCTGCCGATCGTTTTACGGCACCCATATTGGACTATGAGAAGAACCTTCGTCTGGTTCTTTCAAGACCGAATATAGGGCAGAATTGGCCGGTTGTTTCGCCGGAACAAGTAAAGTGGCTGATTCAACAGTGTTTACAACCTGGTCAGTATGTGGTTGTTGACCTGGGTACGGGCCTTTCGCCTATAGCTGAAGCGGTTCTACCTCAGGCATCTCATATTCTGGTTTGCCAAGCCGGAACGAATTGCCATTTTGGCGGCCAAGCATTTGATGGCGCAGATTGACCGGAGAGGTTTAGCGGCCGCAGCGGCTGAAACACATGCGTTGATGTTGGCTTTTGGCAACCGGGCAGAGTTACCACAAAGTGCGATTGAGGAGTTTTTGGGACATTCTCTGGTCGGCATGGTCGTGATCTCTGCTAAAGAGATTAATCAGGCGGTTAATGAGGCTACGGCCATAACACGAGTGAGTCCGACGGGACAGGCAACGATTGTGTTTAAGCAGTTGGTTCACCAGTTTGCTTATGTGTAGGCGTGAGGGTTGAAAATAGTAGGCCTTTACGTGGGTGGGTGTGGGCGTAATGGAGAGGCAAATTGCGGCCGCGGCCGCGCTCTTAAAAAAATCTGGCTATATGGTCGCCCTAACCGGGGCTGGCATCAGCACACCCTCTGGTATTCCTGATTTTCGTAGCCCCCAATCTGGGGTGTGGGATCAGCTAGACCCGATGGAAGTGGCCTCTATTAGTGCGTTTCGCCTGCGGCCGCAAGCCTTCTTTGATTGGGTACGTCCTCTTACGCATACCATTCTCGCCGCCCAACCTAACCCCGCTCATCTGGCACTCGTCCAACTAGAACGGTACGGCCCTCTCAAAGCGATTATTACCCAAAACATTGATATGCTCCATACGCGTGCTGGTTCTCAGACTGTCTACGAAGTTCATGGCGATCTGCGCACCGCCACCTGTCTTGATTGCCCCTTTACCTGTGATGCCCATGATTTATTGGCGCAGATTGTGCAACAACAGACGGTTCCGGTCTGCCCGGCCTGTGGCGGCACAATGAAGCCCAATGTCATTTTGTTTGGTGAGGCTCTACCCTGGGCTATTTTTGAGCAAGCCAGGCACGCGGCCGCAACCTGTGACCTGATGTTGGTGGCCGGCTCTTCTCTGGAAGTGGCCCCAGCCAGCGATCTACCCTATCTGGCTAAACGCAACCGGGCCAGCCTTATCATTGTCAACTGGGGGCAAACGCCGCTAGACAGCCTGGCCGACATCGTCATTCGTGGCAATGTGGCCGATGTGTTACCCCGGCTCGCTGAATCATTTTTGCCGGGTTAAATTTACGCGAACTTGGCTCCATCTGGGAGATTACCCCAATCGGAAATGCCCACCCATCCCCAAGCAGGTTCCCATGCACAGCAGTACCATTGTTAGTGAAAGCCTCAAACCCATCCATTGGCAACGTTTACTAGAAGTCAGCCGCATTCTGAGTTCAACCCTGGAATTACAACCTCTTCTGCGTCAGGTTTTAGAGGTCGCCACAGAGTTAACAGATACGGAAGCAGCTTCTATTTTGTTGCTGGATAATCAGACAGGCGAACTACGCTTCGCGGCCGCGACCGGGCACGCCAACATCGGCGATAACATGATCGTCCCCCTCGAAGGTAGCATTGCGGGCTGGATCGTGCGTAATGGCAAACCCCTTAATCTGGAAGATGTGCAGGCCGATGACCGCCATTACCAGGGCATCGACATGGCTACCCAATCCGTCACCCGCTCATTGTTGGGTGTTCCTCTCCTCACCCGGGAAAAAGTGATCGGCGCACTAGAGGTCATCAACAAAAAACAAGGCGAGTCCTACACCGAACAAGACCTCACTCTCTTACAATCACTGGCCTCACAAGCAGCCATCGCCATCGAAAATGCCCGCCTCTTCCAACAATCTGATCTAATCGCCGAAATCATGCACGAGCTAAAAACACCCATGATGGCCATCACCGCCAGCACCGAACTGCTCATGTATGATCAGGTGAAACAAGATCAGCGCACTGAATTGGTGAAAATCATTCAACAAGAAGTCAGACGACTATCGCGCATGACCCAGGATTATCTTGATCTGGCCCGCATTGAATCAGGTCGGTTAAGCCTGGAGCATCATGAAGTAGACCTGACTGTTATCATCCAAGAGGTCATGCACATTCAGCGGCCGCAAGCCAACAACCGCCACATCACCCTGCACTATGAAGGTGAAACTGTAGTCCCTTTCATCACCGGGGACGCCGATCGACTAAAACAGGTTCTCCTTAATCTAGTCAGTAACGCCATCAAATACAATCGTGAATGGGGCACCATTACCGTGCGTCTGGCCTGCCTGAATGGTGAGTTATGCCTTTCTGTTCACGACACAGGGGAAGGGATTGCCCCGGAACACCTGGAGCACTTGTTCCAACGTTTTTATCGGGTGCCGGGTAGTGAAACAAAATCTGAGGGGAGTGGGTTGGGGTTGTCCATTGCGCAACGCATTGTAGAGGCCCATGGCGGCCGCATTGTAGTTGAGAGTAACGTAGGCCAGGGATCAACCTTCTATTGTTGGTTTCCCCTGACCTGACTTCCCGTTCTCCAACGGTTCTCTTACATTTTTGTTGTAAGAAACCCTCGGTGTTATGGGTCAATAACTCAGGTAAGGCGTAAAAATAACCCCGTGGGATTTTATGTTCTTGACCGTTTTTTCTGGCTCAATGATGAAGACTAAAGGGGTACATCGCTCTGTGCTCCCTTTACCAAAACCATACAACCAGAAATCTAAACCCACCTAAAAAATCTGACAAGGTAAACATCATGCAAAAAGAAAAAGTTATCATCATTGGCTCTGGTCCGGCTGGTCTGACCGCTGCCTTATACACAGCCCGCGCCATGCTAAATCCGCTCGTTATCGTAGGGAATCAGTTAGGCGGGCAAGTTGCCATCACCTACGAAGTAGAAAATTACCCAGGTTTCCCCGAAGGTACAACCGGCCCAGAACTCGTAGAAATGATGCGGTTGCAAGCAGAAAAATTTGGCACACGTTATGTTTATGATTCGGTGGTGTCGGTAGATTTCACCAAAGGTTCCCCTTTCTATGTCAAAACCTATAGTGAAGAGTATGAAGCCGAGGCCGTCATTGTCACGGCGGGCGCCTCACCTAAGAAATTGGGCATACCCGGTGAGGAAGAATTTGTGGGCCGTGGGGTTAGTTATTGCGGCACCTGCGATGGCTTCTTCTTCCGTGGTAAAGAAGTGGCCGTGGTTGGGGGTGGTGATAGCGCTTTGGAAGAGGGTCTGTTTTTGACCAAGTTTGCTACGTCGGTCAATGTTATTCACCGGCGTGATGAGTTACGCGCTGGCCCCATCTTGCAAAAACGAGCTATGGCTCACGAGAAGATGGCTTTTACCTGGGATACGGTGATCGAAGAAATCAGCGGTAATGGCACCGTGCAAAAAATGACGACCCGCAATGTAAAAACGGGTAAAGTGGAGGAAAAATCGATTGATGGCGTTTTTGTTTTCATCGGCCATTTTCCCAATAGTGATTTTTTGCGTGGCAATCTGGCTATGGATGAAGAAGGGTATGTGATTACGGATGAGTTAATGCGAACCAGTGTGCCCGGCATTTTTTGCGGCGGGTGAGATTCAGGACCCGGTATACCGGCAAGTCGCCACCTCAGTCGGGCAAGGGTGCGCGGCCGCGATGCAAGCTCAGAAATGGTTGAGTGACAGAGAGTAACACCCTTAACCTGGTTCAATCTCCAGGTGAAGATTGAACCAGGTTAATCCTGACCGTCTTATGCTCCGTTTTTTCCTGGCTTATTTCATTTACACCTACGGCGGCATGTACCGGTTGGTGGGCAACCGGTACAACCTGAGCGAGGCGCACCAGATGGCAGTGCGCCTTTTTTCGTTGGCTTATCGGATGGATGCCAGTTATCGCAAGGCGCGGCTGGATCGGGGGGTGTTGTATTGGCGTGAATTGGGCAAGGTGAAGGAAGCTCTGGACGATTTTGATGCCTTGTTAGACGAAGACGCCCAGTACAGTGCGGCTCTTTTTAACCGGGCGATGGCTTATCAGAGTTGCGGCCGCTTCCCGGATGCCATCCAGGATTTAGAAGATTACTTGCAGTTAGAATCCGCCCCAGCCGATGATTATTATCTGACAGCCCAACGTAATTTGCTCCTGTTACGCGGCTTATTGGCCGACGAATAACCTCACTCGACTCTGGCGAAAATTTGGACGACCTCAGAAATCTCTCAATCTCCAGAGATCCGCGTAAAACGCCAATGTCGCGTAACCTCTTACGCCTCATCCACTGGCATCGCCCAAACATCCGGGGCGGCGGTGCTTTCCAAAACAATTTTGCGCTTGAAGGCAATCGCCATCAAGGCCGAGGCATTACGTTCGGCTTCCCACATCTCTACCGCTGGATATTCATCAGCGATGAGCGTCAAGCGCAGGGTTTCTTCATCCCAGGTAGCGGTTACATCATCTACATTGGCATTGCGGCCGCGTTCCAAAAACTCCGCCAGTCGCAAAATAGCCGCCAACTGGAGCACCCGCTTCCCATCCCCCTCTTCAAATAGCGACTCAAACCCAGCCACACCAGGCCGACCCTTGCGATGGTACCGGGTCAATAGAGCAATGAGCGCCGTTTCCCGCGGGGTAAAGCCGGGCAACCCACTGTTAATAATGAGGGTTTGTGAATGTTGATGGTGGTCGTAGTAGCTGATAATCGTGCCCAGATCATGCAAGATCGCGGCCGCGTCCAACAACTCCTTCTCCCAGCGCCCGCCCCCGTGTAACGGCGCCAACTGCTCAAACAAGCGGTCCGCCAGATAACGAACGTGCGTGGCGTGATTTTTCTGATACCGGTAAACCCGCGCCATGTTGAGCACACTAAAACGGCGCACATTAGCCACCACCGAATGCTCAAGATGCTGCCAGAAATATTCAAAAAACAGCCCCTCACGTAAACCATTCATGGAAACCACCACCTGTTCTACCTTCAGGCAGTTCATCACTGCCTGGAGCACCATCGCTCCGGGCAAAATAATGTCCGCACGATCACTGTTCAGGCCAGGCAATTGTTGGCGCTCAGCCAGGGGCAATTCCTGCAACAAGCGTATGTTTTCCTGCAAGGCGTCCCGGCTCAAGGTAAAACCATGCAAGGTGTTAAGGGGGTAGTTTTGGCGGGCAGCCGCCATTTTAGCCAGGTTACGAATGGTGCCACCCACCCCGACCAGGATGCGTTCTGGTTTGGTGTGCTTTTTCGCTAGCCACGCTACTGTGTCTAACTGAGTTTGAATCTCTTGGGTGAGGGCATGGATCGCGGCCGCGTCAATGGGATCCGTCGTCACAAAACGCTCCGTCAGCGCCAAAGCGCCTAATAAGAGCGACTTACTTCTATGAAAACCGCCTTTGCTTCAGTTGGGCGACCTGCGCACTCCCACCACCGATATCTACCATGTACCCATCCGTCAGCGGTAGTTCATTCAAGACCCCCAAGGCGGCATACTGCGCCTCTTGTTCCCCATCCAAGATCTGCAAGGTCAAACCCAGTTCTCGTTTAACCTGCTCCACAAAACGGGGGCCATTGGCCGCCTCACGCACAGCACTGGTGGCCGTAGGAATGATCAAATCAACCCGTGAACTATCACAAAAACGCTTAAAAAGACGCAAGGTAGAGAGGGCGCGGGCCACGCTCTTCTCGCTTAGCCCTTTTTCCGTCATGCCCTGGCGCAACCGCACCACCTCCCGAATCTCATCTTCCAGGCGGTAGGCATAACCGGGAACCGCCCCCATGACGATGAGACGGGCCGTGTTGGAACCCAGGTCTATGACGGCAATGCGTTGGGCTTTTTCTAACATGATGGGGGCATTATAACAAAAATGTCCGGTAACTCACCGGACATTTCTTATCTGTCAGTAAGGTGACTCGTCTCCCAGGTTATCTAAGCCGCCGCGGGGCTGGTGGGTCAGGCCGCGAATAATGGGTCAATCAAACATATCTTCCAGGACATGCTCAACCGCCATTGTATGACTACAACGCCCACGCGTGGTAAAGAAGTGACAATCACAATCCCAATCGCCGTGATCATAGCCGACGATATGTACTGTGTCATTATCCCCAGCCAGGCGTACCGTAAAGGCATCAAACTTAAACCGATCTCGTTCCTGCGCGTACATCTTTGCCTTTTCAATCTTGCCGATCATGCCATAGTCCATAAGTTTACTCCTCTCTTTGCTAGAAATAGTGGGATGGGCATCCCTGGGATAAAAAAAAACGCACGCAGAGGTTGCGTGCGTTTTTGCCGTTAGACGGGTTCTGTAATTAAGGCGCTTGCTTTCAAAACGCTCATGAGTTTAGTATATCCTGTCTTGTGCCACTGTCAATTTTCTGGCGATTTATTCACCCCATCTAAAGTTTTGGTTGTAGATGGCATTGGGTACAATAAGGTGAGGTAATTTTATTGGTGAGAGAGGCATAATTATGGGGAAACGGTTGGTTGAGCAAATAGTTTCTTCGCTGGCACGGGCTAATTGGCCGGCAGCGCCCCAGGCTACGGCTCTGGGTCGCAAAACGTACGAGATTGGCCTGGATCAGGTGGATACGTACAAAGATGATCCTAAACATTTGGCCTCAGCTTTGCGCACCTTTTTAGGTGGGGATTCACAGGCGTATGCCTATGCGGGGGTCGCTTATGCCTTGCTCGCGGCCGCGCGCGAAAAGGAAGGCTCCTATGATCAGGCCGGTGTGCAAGCGGCTCTACAATGGCTAGAAAAAGCACAGGCCAACGAACCCGATCAGCTCGAGATTAATTTCATCGAGGCGCTGATTTACATTTACGGGCAACGTTTGGAAGAGGCCCGACTGGTGCTAGATTATTTGTGGCAAGTTGATCCTGATTATTATTATCTTTACGCCGCTGAAGTCGCTTATTGGCAACAACAAAATGATTTAGAGCAGATCATACACTGGTGTAAGAAAGCCTCGGCGGCGGCCGTGAGCAACCCCCAACGGTTGCGCTGGCGCCGTATCATTGCCGATAGTTACTTCGCCTTTGAGCAGTATGAGCAGGCCATTCCCGCTTACCGGGAAGCTATTCATGTAGACACGCAAAACCCGGAGCTATGGCACCAAATCGCCTTGATTTATTGGCAGTTGGAAAACGATGAGGAGACGGAACGGGCGATTCAACAGGCTTTGCGGCTACAGGCTGATTACCAACCGGCGCAAAAGCTCGCGGCCGCGTTAGTGGAAAAACGCAAAAAGAAAACTACCGGGCGGCTGGGGGACTTTTCCGGGCGTTTACCGCCCCTCCCAAGGGGGGGGGGGGGGCCCCGGGGGAGAGGGTTAGGGTGAGGGGCTGTATAGTTACCACCCATTTTCCCCGGCAATCAGGTGAAAATGGAGATGGGGCACATCCTGGTTGCGGCCGCCATTACACACCAACCGATACCCCTTTTCTTCCAGTTTGAACTCCTCTACCAAACTCTGCACCACCTGGAACAATTCCAGCAAAAAATCCGCATCTTGGGCCGTTATCGCACGCAGGGAAGCCAGCGGGCGTTTCGGCATGAGCAAAACATGAAAGGGATAAGCCGGGCGGGGGTGGTAAAAAGCCAACAAGGTCGTCGTTTCACGCAGGCGGTCAACGGGCAGTAAGAAACTCATGTAGGTGATAATCTGGCCGACCAGCCAACCCAACCAACGGGAGCGAGCCAGCGATAGGAGCAGGTGAGCTGTGCGTTGATGAAGAGTGTGTTTCATTTTGGCGGGAGGAAGAGAATAATTAATCGGTGAATTGGTGAATTGGTGAATGACTAACGGAGGGGCATCGGCTTTTCATTAACCATTCAACTGTTCAACAATTAGCTACTCGACTTTAGCGCAAATTAGCACAACCTCTGGAATTCTCTCAGTCTCTTAATCTCTTAATCTCTTAATCTCCAGATCACTCCGGGCAGGCTATGACTGGCACAGTCAGGGCATTGTCTGGCAGCGGCCGCAACGCCGCATCCACCCCTGCTAACCGCTCTGCCGTCACATAATCATACACCCCTACCAATAGCTGAGTGGCGGTCTTGCCCTCAGGTAGGGGCAAATTCCGCACATCTACCAGCTCGCGGCCGCGCCAGGGCAACAAATTAGGCGGCAAACTCAAGGGTGGCCCATCCGCCTGGGCCATGAGTTGGCCTGAAGCGTCTAACAACTGTACAAAAACCGACGTGGTAGGCGGAATCTCTTCGCGGCCGCGCCAAACCAACGTCACTTCTACCGCCTCATCACAAGCCTGGGCCTCAGCCGAGAGCAGATCATACACAGTGAAAGAAGCGATAGGGGTCGCGGCCGCGTTAGCTGGTTGCAACCCACCCAGATGGATCATCACTGGGCCATCTTCCCAATAGCGCGTCAGAAAAAATTGCTGGCGACGGGTTACGGGTAATTCGGTCAGGGCGGTGATGGGGTGTTGATTATGAATTTGATACCCGTAGGCTGTCGGCTGGAGTAGTTCGGGTACAACCACTGCCAGCACGGGATGATCTACTCCCAGGTTGTGCGCCATCAACTCCTCGGCAAACAAGTAATCGCCCAGCATTTGCTCCAACTCCGCGCCGACTGGATAAGTGGTACGAGGTTGGGCCAACCATTGGGGCAGATTGATCAAGGTGATACCTACTGCGGCTGGCTCTTCAGCCATAACCTGGGCCACCACATCCACGCCACCCGTCAAACGGGCATAATCAGCCATGCGGCCGCGTACAAAAACCCAATTGCTCACAAGTACAAATCCCACAAACCCCACCCCTACCACCCAACGTATCCACCCCCAACTCGAAACCTGAAACTCGAAACTTGAAACTCGAAACTTGAAACCCGAAACATAGTCCACCATAACCGCCCAGGCTATGGCCAGCCCTACCGAACTCAGGTAAAGCAGGCGAGGGCCGTGGAGCAGGTAGTTGGTAGATAGGGGAATGGCGATGACGGCCACGGCCAACCCCCACCAGCCCCAGCCCAGTAATAGGGCGAAGCGGCTTTCTGGCTGACGCAGGCTAAACAGGGTAAGAAAAATGGTCGCGGCCGCGGCCAGCACCACCACCGTCACCCCCCAATTTTGGGGCAGAAGATGTGCCAACCAGGCTAACGGGTACGCGGCCGCTTGCGCCAGATACAGCCCCCGCACCAACCACGACCCCACCTCCCCATCCACCGCTTGTGGGGCACGGCTAATGGGAAAAAACTGGTACACCACAATATACATCCCGCCCAAAGCCAGAAACCCAAACCATGGCGAACGCCACAAATACGCCCCAAACTGTCTGATGTTTCGTCCCATGCCGCCAACCGCCAACGGCCATCCCCCATCCGCCCAAGCCACCAACGCCGCCATCGCCCCAAATAAAATAGCCGACTCATGGCTAAGAATCGCCAAAGCAAAAATCGCCAGCGTGGGTAGCCAACGGCCAGCACGAGCAAGATACGACGAAGGGGGCAGGGAGTGGGGACTGGAGACTGGAGACTGGGTACTGGAGACTGGTAACGGCTCTTTCCGGTTGGCTGATAGGTAGGTATGAAGCCCTAACAAGAGCAAACCCGCCGTGGTGAGGTGAACATTATGACCATAAACGGCCACAGCCTGATACGAGAAAGGAAAAACGGCGAAAAATAACCCGGCCAACAGACTTCGCCAGGGGCGTTCCGGCCAAAGTCGTAAAGCTAACCAACTTAACAGACCCACATTCACCCCATGCTGAAGCCAATTCAGCCCTTGCAGCAACCAGACCGGATAACCATCAAATAGATCTTTGATCAGCAACAGAGGGGCAAAAGTCAGAGGACGATAAAACCCAAACGAATCGGTGGGTAGCCAGACCAGGCCCCAATCCAGTTCCCCGGTAATGCGGATGTGCAGAAGCGTATCGTAGATGAGCGGTAGTTTGAGGACGGGCCAGTAAAGGATGAAGCCCACGAGGCTCGTGACAAGAATAATGGCAACGGGGCGTAAACGAGGGAAGGTCAAGATGATTTCTCGGGTTCTGAACGGATACCGCCGTTCTTATTTCAAGGGTGAAAACCCATACCCTAATGCCTGATGAGCCGTACCAATCACCACAAAAGCCGTTTTATCCACCTCGGCTACTACCCGCTTTAGCTCATTCACCTGGGGCCGATATACGGTGCAGAAAATCATGCCATGTTTTTGTCCGGTGTAGCTCCCCGTAATCTGCCATTGACTTACCCCACGTCCTAACTCGGCGATGAGCGCCTGCGCCACCTGTTCCGGTTGATCGGTGATGATGGTGGCCGTGCGGACACTGCTTGGCCCTTCCAGCGTGTAATCTGAGGCCAGCCCACTCAGAAATAGGGTCAGAAGTGCATATAAAGATACCTGCCAACCAAAGACAATACCGGCTAAGATGATAACCCCCCCATCGGTATAGAGGAATATCTGGCTTAGCGGGGCACCAGTTTTTTGTTGGATAATACGACCTAGAATACTCGTGCCCCCCATCGTGCCCCCAAAACGATAAATGAAACCGCCCCCTATCCCACCAATGATGCCGCCATAAACGGCATTAAGCAGCGTATCCTGATTAATGGGGTATTGCTCTATCCACTGGGGCAAATAATAGATGAAAACATCGGAGAGGCTGGAGAAAAGGATAACGGCCACGAGGGTTTTCCAGATAAATTGCCAGCGACCCAGATAAAAGAACCCCAATACCAGCAGGGGAATGTTCATGATGAAGTAAAGAACACCTACGGGCCAACCGGTGAAATGGTTAATAATGATGCTGATACCGCTGACGCCCCCGGCAGCGATGTTAAAGGGAACGAGAAAAAGAGCATAACCTACCGCAGAAAGAACACTCCCTATAACGAGGGTAAATAGTTTGCGGCTGGCGTCCCAAAAGGGAAATCGTTTTAGGCGTTTCATAGGTTGAGTAGGCAAACCAGGGGCTATAGATGTTCAAATAATCATTGGGGGTTGGGGTTCGTAGCGTCCAGTTTAGTGGGCTAGTGATGAATGGCTAAAGCCGCACCTGGGTTTTGGGGAATTCAGGGAGTTGACACCCTGCCCCCCATCATTATCTTGCGGTCTATCGTTCAATCTCGAAGCGTGCGCCAGGCAGAAGTGGTGGGCGGCGTGGGCGACCTATTATTTATCGATGAGGGCTGTTTGTCTCGCGGCCGCGAGCTGAACCGCATTCACAATATGTTGATACCCGGTACAACGGCACAAATTACCCGAAATAGCCTCCCGGATTTCCACCTCCGTAGGAGTGGGGTTTTCTTCCAGGAAAGGGAGCAGGGTCATAAGAAAACCCGGTGTACAAAACCCACATTGTAAACCATGCGCTTCCCAAAAAGCCTGTTGTAGGGGGTGGAGTTCGGCAGGGTTCGGGGTCAATCCTTCAACCGTCATCAACACATGCCCATCGGCTTGTACCGCAAAAATGAGACAAGAGCGTACTGCCGCGCCATCCATCAAAATAGTACAGGCTCCACAGACGCCATGTTCACAACCCACATGTGTACCCGTTAGCCCCAACTCATGCCGCAAAAAATCGCTAAGCAACAGACGCGGCTCAACGGTGCGCTCATATTTCTGATTATTGACGGTAAGGGTGATCGTATGGCTCATAGGAAGGGACTCGACATTGGCGTTTTTTGTGTTGACCTCTGGAGACTAAGAGACTGAGAGATTAAAAGATTTCCAGAGGTCGTCCAAATTTTCGCCAGAGTCGAAGAAGGGATTATGGGTATATGAACAATCTCTCAGTCTCTCAATCTCTCTCTCACCATCTGCAAAACCCGCTTGGTCAACACCTCAGCCAGGTGGCGTTTGTAGACAGCGGTGGCATGAATGTCTTCACTGGGATCAATTTCGTGGGCCGCGGCCGCGTGTGCGGCCGCACGTATCCCCTCATCCGACAGGCTCTCCCCTTGCAAAAGGGCCGAGGCCTGGGTGGCAACGGTGGGCACTTCACCAACACTCAAATAAACCAGTCGGGCTTCGGTGCAGGTATTATCAGGGGCAAAAGTCAGCGCGGCCGCGACCCCCACCAGCGCATAATCTCCATGACGCCGGGCAAATTCGGTGAAAGCCGTGATGGTACGCGGCCGCGGCGGTGGAATCACAATCTCCGTCAACATCTCTTCCGGGGCTAAGTCCGTAGCAAACAAACCAGTAAAAAGTCCGGCGCGTTCACCCACCGCTCACTACCTTCCCGCGCCAAACGTAGACGAGCATTCAACGTTACCGCAATCACCGGCAGTTCCGCTGAGGGATCAGCATGAGCAATGCTACCGCCAAACGTGCCGCGATTACGAATCTGCGGATGCGCAATAAAAGGCATCGTCTCATGTACCAACGGGGCTTGCTCCGCCACGATCAGTGAGCGTTCCACCGTTCTCTGCCGCGTCATCGCGCCAATATGCAACCCATCCTGCTCCACCCGCACAAAATCCAGCGCCGCCAGGCCATTCAAATCCACCAACATACCAGGTTGCGCCAGGCGGAAGTTCATCACCGGGATCAGACTTTGCCCACCCGCCAGAATCTTAGCCTCATCACCATGCTGATTTAACAGCACCAATGCTTGAGACAACGTAGTAGGAGCGGAATAAATAAAGGGGGCCGGTTTCATATAGGGGGATTTTATGATCTTGCCTGGGGCCAGGCAAACCGCCTGACCCGTTCGCCCTGCTTGTGTAAAAACTTTCTTAGAAATTAGCACTTTACCCCACTGATTGCTAAAATTCGCTTGACTTCCCCCTCGCCCGTTGTTAGAATTCTGCTTAGTTTTAGCACTCTCACTTCGAGAGTGCCAAAATGTGAGAAACCCCCTTTTCACCACTTGAAATTTGTCAATTTCATATTCTTAAGGAGATTTAACAATGTCCACAAACCTCAAGCCGTTAGGCGACCGCGTCGTCGTGCGTCCAGCCGAACAAGAACAAACAACCGCTTCCGGGTTGGTTCTACCCGAAACCGCTAAAGAAAAACCTCAACAAGGTTCGATCATTGCCGCAGGCCCTGGTCGCCGCGATGATGATGGCAAACGAATTGTTATGGATGTCCAGGTTGGTGATACCGTCCTGTATGCCAAATATGCGGGCACCGAAGTCAAAATTGATAACGAAAAACTGCTCATCCTCAAAGAATCCGACATTCTGGCTGTTGTAGAAGGCTAATTAAACCACCCACGGATCACTTTCTTACAAGTTAACCATCCGTGTCATTCACGTAAATCCGTGTACTAAAATTTAGGAGAATTAATCATGGCGAAGCAACTCATTTTTTCCGAAGAAGCCCGTCGCAAACTGAAAATCGGCATTGACGCCGTGGCCAATGCTGTGTCTACCACCCTCGGCCCCAAGGGTCGCAACGTGGCCCTGGATAAGAAATTCGGTGCCCCCACCGTCACCCATGACGGCGTGACCGTAGCCAAAGAAGTTGAACTGGAAGACCCATTTGAAAACATGGGCGCCCAGTTACTTAAAGAAGCGGCTACCAAAACCAACGACATCGCTGGTGATGGTACCACCACCGCCACCGTGTTAGCCCAGAGCATTGTCAACGAAGGGTTGAAAAACCTGGCCGCCGGAGCCAACCCCATGCTCTTGAAGCGTGGTATTGAAGCCGGTGTGTCTGCCCTCTCCAAACGCATCCGCGAAATGGCTGTGCCGATTGACAGCATGGACGAAATTGCCTCTGTCGCTTCTAACTCCGCCCAGGACGACGCCATCGGCCAACTGATCGCCGAAGTGATGAACAAAGTCGGCAAAGACGGCGTTATCACGGTTGAAGAATCTCGCGGTCTGCAATTCGAGACGGAATACGTTGAAGGTATGCAGTTTGACCGTGGCTACATCAGCCCCTACTTCATCACCAACCCGAAACGATGGAAGCCACCATCGAAGACCCCTATATTCTGATTCATGACAAAAAATCAGCTCGGCCCAGGATTTGGTTCCAGTATTAGAAAAACTGATCCAGATTGGCAAACGAAGCCTGGTCATCATTGCTGAAGACGTAGATGGCGAAGCTCTGGCGACGTTGGTGTTAAACAAACTGCGTGGCACGTTCAATGCCCTGGCTGTGAAAGCGCCTGGTTTTGGCGACCGCCGCAAGGCCATGTTGCAAGACATTGCTACCCTGACCGGTGGCCAGCTCATTACCGAAGAAATGGGCCGCAAGCTGGAAAGCACCCAGATCAGTGACCTGGGTCGGGCCGCCAAAGTGGTTTCTACCAAAGATGACACCACCGTCGTGGACGGAGCCGGTAGCGAAGCTCAGATCAAAGGCCGTGTCGAACAAATTCGGGCCGAAATTGAACGTAGCACCTCTGACTACGACAAAGAAAAACTGAATGAGCGTCTGGCCAAATTGGCTGGTGGTGTGGCTATCATCCGTGTAGGTGCCGCCACTGAAGTGGAATTGAAAGAAAAGAAACACCGCGTGGAAGATGCCTTGAGCGCCACCCGTGCTGCCGTGGAAGAAGGGATTGTTCCTGGTGGTGGTGTGGCTTTGATCAACGCCCTGCCCGCCCTGGATGACGTAGTTGTTCCCGAAGGCGACATTCGCACTGGTCTGAACATTCTGCGTCAGGCTCTGTTAGCCCCGATGCGTAAAATTTCCTCTAACGCTGGCCAGAATGGTGATGTTATCATTCAAAATGTGTCCCGCGAACAGGAAAAAATGGGCGACAAGAATATTGGCTACAATGTATTGACTGACAAGTACGAGAACATGATTAAAGCGGGTATTACTGACCCGGCAAAAGTGACTCGTGGCGCGTTAGAAAATGCGGCCAGTATTGCCTCGATGATTCTGACGACCGAAGCCTTGATCACGGACATTCCGGAAAAAGACAAAGGCCCGCAGATGCCCCCCGGCGGCGGCATGGGCGACTTCTAAAAGAGAAGTTTGAATGATGAGGGATAAAGTTGTTTTTTGTCCTTCAAACGAGTTGTAAATAAAAAGACCCCTCACATGAGGGGTCTTTTTTGTTAGAGTGGTTCAAGCTTAAGCTTGACTAAACTAAGCTCCATTGCTCATTAAGACTGGCTCAATGTGGCCTAAAGCCCAATCAATCTCAGCTTTTGTGATTACCAGGGGCGGGGCAAAGCGGATGACATTTTCGTGGGTTTCTTTGCACAGGATGCCCCGATCACGCAAGGCTTCACAGAAGCGGCGGGCGGGTATGTTTAGTTCGACACCGATGAATAATCCTTTACCCCGCACTTCTTTGATGTGTTCACTTTCGATGCGCTCTAAGCGACCTTTGAAGTAAGCTCCCAGTTCGTGGGATTGTTGGACGAGTTTTTCGTCTACGAGGACTTTGAGTGCTGCCCGCGCCGCGGCCGCGCCCAAAGGATTGCCGCCAAAGGTGCTGCCATGATCACCGGGGCGGAATAAACCCAGGACAGGCTCATCGGCGATAACCGCGGAGACAGGATAGTAACCACCGCTGAGGGCCTTGCCAATGATGATCATATCAGGGCGAACATTTTCATGTTCACTGGCAAATAGTTTGCCGGTGCGGCCCAAACCACTTTGGATTTCATCAGCAATGAACAGGACGTTGTGGTTGTAACAGAGGTCCGCGGCCGCGCGCAGATACCCTTCCGGCGGCACAATGACACCCCCCTCACCCTGAATGGGTTCCACCAAAAAAGCCACGGTGTTGGGTGTAATAGCCTCTTCCAAAGCCTTGATATCACCATAGGGAACCATAACGAATCCCGGTGTAAAAGGACCAAAATCTTCCTTATATTGCGCCTCTGAAGAGAAGCTGATAATTGTCGTGGTACGGCCATGAAAGTTTCCCGTACAAACGATAATTTCAGCCTTATTGGTTTTGACGCCTTTAACCCGGTAACCCCATTTGCGGGCGGCTTTAACCGCAGTTTCTACAGCTTCAGCTCCGGTATTCATGGGCAAAGCCATTTCGTAGCCCGTCAGATCACATAACTCTTTGAGGAATGGCCCCATCTGATCATTGCGGAAGGCTCGCGAAGTCAGGGTCACTTTGTCGAGTTGGGCT
The DNA here is from genome assembly GCA_016716885.1 of Candidatus Trichofilum aggregatum. GTDB lineage: Bacteria > Chloroflexota > Anaerolineae > Promineifilales > Promineifilaceae > Trichofilum > Trichofilum aggregatum. The sequence goes on from JADJUV010000005.1 coordinate 89,915, forward strand.
ATCATGGCCTCCCGGATTTTGGGGTGGCAATGGCCCTGATTGACGGCGCTGTAGGCGGCCAGGCAATCCAGATATTTACGACCTTCTACATCGTAAACCCATACACCTTCAGCCCGTTCGATGACGACATCCAGCGGATGGTAGTTGTGGGCACTGTACGTTTCATCCAGTTGGATAAAGTAGTCACTGTGCATAGGATTCTCCTTAACGTGGCGGCTCTGGGATAAGCCAAAAAACTCAGGAAAGTCATGGACTTTCCTGAGTTATGAGTAGGATTTATGGGGGGATTGTACCTCTAACGGGGTTATTCGGGCATATTGTTGACCGCGGCCGCGACCTTAGTCGGGTCAACATAGGGCACAGGGTAAGGGCGAGTGCCAAACTGGGTTAACGCGGCCGCGCCCAGCCCCACCGCACCAATAATGGTCGTCAATATCCACTGACCAAACTCCAGCCCCAAAATATTGAGGATGCCCACCATTAAGGAGAGGGCCACCGTGCCTAACACCGTGGTTGTAGGCAGAGTCGGACTCTTGAGTTTGAGGGTTTCGGCCAGCCAGAGACCTACTTTCTGGCCGATGGCTACCCAACCCAGGATTGCGGCCGCGGCCAGCGCTGCCGAAACAAGCATGACAATAGGAAAGCCCAACAAACCCAAACCACAAGCCAAAATTAGAATGCCAAACACAGCTGACATCAGGGCAATCAAAGAAGCTCCGGCTACACTGGTTAACAAACCTACCGTACCACTGGCAACCGGCTTCTCACTAATAACCACACTGACCTGATGCAATTGACGGGGAAACACCGAGGCGATGATAAGGGCTAACACGCCCAATGTAAACGTCCAACCAGCCGTTTCCGCGACATTGCCTACAAAACGAGCGAATCCTCTTTCCAGATGCGACTCCTGAAACGGTGTTACTGGCTGTATCGGCGGCACGGTCGGTATCGGCGGCACGGGTGGCACAATCGGCACATTATCAAACAGTTGCTCAAAGGCTGGTAAACCGGTAGTGCTACAGTTGACAGAATGACCGCTGTTGTCAACCAATTCACCGCCGACCAGTACACAAGCACCATTCAAAACGCCCGTTTCTGTTACCTCTAAGCGGCCATTAAACAGTGTAATCGCACCATTGACAGTGCCAGCTAAATGTAGATCACCATCGTATAAAGTAACCGGGCCATTAACGACCGCCCCTTCTTCAATGGTTAAATCACCATCAAACAGGGTGACATCATCGTTTAGTGCCTCACCTGCGGGAATTATTCGGTCCTGACCTACTTGAGCCAGGGCGAAAGTCGTGGGCAGGATGATCCAGGCCAACAACAAAACAAAGGGTAATAAAACAAGGCGGTATTTTTTCATACCAAGGCTCCTTAGGCGGCGGCATTGGTGGATGCCAACCGGGGTGGTGTGGTAATAAGTTGGCTATACACGCCGCCCCAAACCATAATGATTCCCACCATCATCAATAAGACACCAACAATGGCTGGTTGCTGGGAGACAAAAGCTCCCATGAGGTTGAGTAAGGCTGATAACATCACCGGCAAAAGACTGAGGGTTTCCCAGAAGGAACGCAAAAGACCACTCAGGAAGGCTGGGTCAAACAAAACGGTGCCAACCGTGCCCAGTAAAATCATGGCCCCTACGACGGGGATGACTCCGCTCAACAGAAGAAGCCCGTACACCGCCCCAATAACCCAGGTGCGATGCACCGGATGGGGCAGCCGTCCCAACGTTCTGGACAATAGATCAACGGGGGGGGCAATAGCGGGGGTGGTACGGAGCAAGGTTTCTATGGCTTGCAAGGCATACCACTCCTGGGCACAGGCTTGACACGTATGCAGATGAGTTTCCAGATCATCCCAACCAGCCTGGGGCAACTCATCGTCAAGCGCGTCCATCATTAACAAATAAATCTCTTCATGTTCCATCCGTTTCTCCTCATCCAGTGGAGTGAACTATTGACAATACACGCTCAACTATGAGCGGGGATCTCTCGATAGTGTGGTGTATTGGTTATTTCAGACCATCTCCGCGGCCGCGAGTTCTGCCGGTTGTATCAATCCCATCTCTAAACCCGTTTGGGCTAACATGCGCCGGGCACGGAAGAGGCGGGACTTAATGGCACTCACTGTCGTTTGCATAATGTCAGCAATCTCTTCATACGACAATTCATGCCAGTAACGCAAAACGACGGTTTGCCGATAATCATCCGGTAGCTCTTGCAAAAGGGTTTGTACCATTTGCTGTTGTTCATTCATGAGCGCCTGCGACTCAGGACCGGCCGCCTTATCTGAATGGAGCGCGGGGTGGGGCGGCAACGGTTCATCTAACGAAAGCATGATGGCCCGCCGCTTGCGGATCACATCAATACAATAATTGGAAGTAATGGATAACATCCAGGTGCTAAATTTATGCGCCGGGTCATAGCTATCCAAACGGGTATAGGCACGAACGAAGGCTTCTTGGGCGGCTTCTTCGGCTTCACCCGAATTGCCTAACATACGATAGGCCAGATTAAAAACAGGGCCTTGATACGCTTCAATCAGACTTCCAAAAGCGAATTTGTCGCCCTGTCGGGCTAAATCCAACCAGATTTGTTCTTGATCCACCGATTTAACTCCTGACTCTGTGAAAACTGTACGCAGGGTCATGGAAAAAGTTGTTGGATAGTAAAATCTCTGACCAGGTCACAACAAGGCTATTATACGGATAATGGGAGAAGATGTTGCAGGCAAGAAGTGGGCGCAAGGCTATATGCCCTATGCACGCCAGTCACAGCTTTTCCAAAGTCCAATTTCTTAGCGCTGCACCATCGTATCGGGCATTTTCCCCCCTACCCCCGCCCCCGGGGGAGGGTACTTTTAAGGGGGGTTTTTCGGGGCGAAGCCCCGAAAAACCGCGCCGTTAAGTTCCCCCCTTCCCCCCGGGAAGGGGGTTAGGGGGATGGGTCTTCCGACTAAATCGGCTAACGAGTTGTGTAAAGCTGTACTAGTTGACTTTGGAAAAGCCCTGCACACGCCAGTCACTTCCTTTGACGGCCTCTCTGGCCTGTTTTATAATGCTTGGCTTATGGCAAACGAGATGAACGAAAACGAAAAACGATCTTTACCCTCGACGTTATACACCGAGGAGTATTTTTTGACGGCGTGCGAGGGTTATGATGTCTTTTTGGAGTCTGAAGGGCAGCATCTTTCCCGCCGATTGCATGACGCTTTTGAAGTGGCGGGGGTTGAGCCGGGGATGCGGGTGCTAGATGTGGGTTGCGGCCGCGGCGAGATCATCCGTCACTGTATGGAACTGGGGGTAGAAGCCTACGGCATAGATTATGCCGAGGTCGCTACCCAAATGAGCCGGGAAGTCATTCGCGGCCACATTCAGACCCACCCCGAACAAACCTACAAAACGGGCGTCTGCCTGGCCGACGCCAAAAAACTCCCTTTTCCTACCGGCTATTTTGACCGGGTTCTTCTATTTGATGTGGTTGAACACCTCTACCCCTGGGAACTGCACGAAGCCCTGTTGGATGTTCATCGCATTCTCAAACCCAACGGCCGCCTGGTCGTTCACACAGCCCCCAACCGCTGGTACGATGTGTATGCTTACCCCTGGGTGCGCCGTATCCGCACCCTTATGGGGCAGGGAGCCAATTACCCCAAAGATCCTCGCGCCATCACCCCGGTCAACCAGGATGTGCATGTGAACGAACAGGATTTGTTTGGGATGCGCCGGGTGTTAGAAGCGGCGGGTTTTAAAGCCAAAGTGTGGCTAGATAGTCCCCCACAAAACCGCCAGGAAAATCTCCTCATGGCCGGGTTACGCCGTCTGGCTTTCGATGTGCCCCCCTTCCGCTGGTTCTTTGAGCGGGAAGTGTTTGCCGTCGCTGACAAAAACTGAGATGACTACCCCACCTCTGGCCATCGCGGAACTCAGACAAGCCATTCGTCAAAAATTGATCGCCACGGCTCAATCAGACCCAGGCATTCTAGGATTGGTGGATTATGGTTCCGCCTGTGAGGGGCGCGATGATGAGGGGTCGGACCTGGACGTAGTTTTGTTTTTGGCCGATGATGTGATGGCCTCGTTTATTCAGAACTGGAAAAAGTGGGCCGAGGTCTTCGGGCCGTTACTTCTGGCTTATGTGGGTGGAGTGGGTCATCCCTGGGCAGTGTACGCGGCCGCGCCCATTCCTTTACGTGTGGATTTTGTTTTCCGCCCCATCTCAGAGCTATCCCAAATCGTGACCTGGCCGGTTGCCCCCCTTTCCGTTAGCCATTTTGTCCTCTATGACGGCACGGGTGGGCAACTCACGTCATTGGCCGAGAAATTAGTCAGGCAATCACTTGCACCGCTAGCCGCGGCCGCGGCCTTTGACCAGGTTTGTGGCGATTTTTGGTACTATCAACTACGCACCTTTACCCGGCTGAAGCGCGGACAAGAATGGGCCGCCCGGCATGATTTCAACTTTGTCATTATGGGCAACTTGTTAGCTTTGCTCCGGTTGGAATGTGGCGCAATAGCAAGATGGCGGGGGAGCGCGGCCGCGGCCAACATTGAACAAGTCCTTTCGCCCGACCGGCTCCAACAACTCGCTCAATGTATCCCCGCTCCTGGGGCCATGTCCCTCCTCAAAACGATGCGGAGTACGGCCCACCTGGGCGAATCTGTCTGCCGCAACATCAGCCAACAACATGGTTGGCCCTGGCCGGAAGCGTTGGCCGAGCAGGTGCATCAGGTGCTCAATGGGGCGCTGATATGAAAACCCGGCTGGTTATTTGTCTCATTTTGCTCCTGGCCTTTGCCCTACGCACCTACCGACTCACGGAAATTCCCCCCGGCCTCACCCACGATGAGGCTAATCATGGCGTGGAAGCGATGGGGGTATTGGATGGCGAGTTTCGCTTCTATTTTCCGCGTAACTATGGCAGTGAGCCGCTTTATAGTTATCTGGTAGCCCTGACCATGTGGGGGGGCGGCGAGAATTTGCTCTCCTTGCGGTTGGTTAATGGGTGGTTTGGCGTGTTAGTCATCGCGGCCGCGTACCGGCTCACCGTTGATCTATTCAAAAACACACTCTCCCCCCTCCACTCTCCCCCCTCCCCCTTCTTCTCCGTCCCCCTCCTCGCGGCCGCGATCCTCACCATCACCTTCTGGCCCCTGGCCTCCAGCCGTGAAGCCCTGCGGGCAGGTGTCTTTACCTTTCCTCACCACATTGGCACTGCTCGTCTTCTGGCGCATGGTATCAGGCCATCCTCGCCCCTCAGCGCTCATCACTCAGCGCTCAGCAGTCAGCACTCAGCACTCAGCACTCAGCACTCTCTCCCTCAGCATCCTCATCGCCCTCATGCTCCACACCTACCTGGCGGCACGGGTGGCCTGGCTGGTTTTCCCCTTGTTCCTGGGCTACCTGTTTTTCTTTCACCGGGCCTGGTATCGGCAAAGCTGGAAGCCCGTACTGGCCGGGTTATTCCTGGCAGGCATCCTGGTCATTCCGATGTTCCGCTACCTGCAAACCAACCCCTACGCCGAAACCCGGCTAGAAATGTTAGACAATACGCTCCAGGCCGTGCGCGAAGGTAACTTGACCCCGCTCATCCGTAACGCCAGCCGGGGCGCGGCCGCGTTTTTTGTACCCGGTTTTGGTGACCAGTTCCTGGCTTACAACATACCGGGTCGCCCGGTTTTTGATGGGCTGATGGGGCTATTTTGGCTGATAGGGTTGGCCGTATGCCTATGGCGCTGGCGGCAACCGGCTTATGCCCTCATTTTGCTGTGGCTGGTCGTCGGCATTGCCCCGTCTCTTATCACCGGCCCCACCGCCAATACCACCCGCAACCTGGCCGCCCTTACCCCGCTCATGGTGTTACCAGCGTTGGGGATAGTTTTGAGTTTTGAGTTTCTAGTTTCGAGTTTCGGGTTTCGGGTTTCAGAAAAGACGCCACGCACCACGCACCACGCACCACGTCTCCTGCCTTTGGCCCCAGTTGTGATCCTACTCATCTCTGCCTTCATTACGTGCCGGGATTATTTTGACCGCTGGGGACAAGACCCGGATGTGCGGGCGGCCTACCAGCAAAATCTGGTGCAGGCGGTAGGTTGGGTGAATGAACACGCGGCCGCGACCCAACCCCTGGTCTTTTCCACCGTTTACCCCGGCCCGGCTCACGACCCCGCCATCGCGGCTGTTCTTATGACCCACAAGGAGCAACCCACCCGTTGGGTAGATGCGCGGTTGGGGTTGAGTTTTCCTGGCAACGCGGCCGCGACCCTCATCATTCCCTCATCAACTCCATTGCACCCGGCGTTTGCCTTGTTCAGCCAACCTCTAGAACAATTTGACCTGCGCTCAGATGACCTTGACCCATTTTTTACCCTTTACAACCTCGCACCCGGCACACCGCCAAACCCGATTGGCCCGGTGGATTTTAATGGTGCGATTCACCTGATTGGGGTCAATTGGAGTCACGAGCCAGCCCAACCAGGGGATGTGGTTGAGCTATTAACCTGGTGGCGTGTGTTTGATCCCGGGCGAGTTGGCCCCATCGTGCCGCCTGCGTTTACCACCGATGTGGTTTTTTTCACCCAAATTTTGCGCCCCGATAACAGCATTCTCGTTCAGCAAGACCGGCTCGATGTGCCATCATGGGGTTGGCAAACGGGTGACATTGTTGTACAAATACATCAATTAGCTTTGCCTGCGGACGCGGCCGCGGGCGAATATCAAGTTATCGTCGGCATGTATGATCGCCCTTCCCTCCAACGCACACCTGTCATTGACAGTACCGGGGCCATCATAGACGACAAAGCGACGATAATACCCCTGACTATTCTAGAGTAACGAGCAGTGAATCGCGCCTTTGAATGGGCTGTCAATGCCTCTGGCACATTCTGTTCTGATCACTGATTACTTTCCCATGACTGATCGTCGCAAGATTGATGAACTTTCGGTAGATGAACTGGCGTCGGTGCTGTACCGCAAAAAGCGGACGGTGCGGCAACAACGGCTCCTGCGTCTGAAGAAGGAAGGACGGGTGATAGATGTGGCTGGATTGCCTGCACCCCACCCGATTCCCCCCCCGGTGGTGCGGCCGCGTCTCATCCCCAACGGCGCCCTCCGTCATTATGCCGTAACCGAGGAACCATCCAGCAACGAAACATCCGCCGTAGAACCCCCCTCACGCCGTCGTCCCATTTTATTCCGTTGGGTCTTCAACCAAATTTTACTGCTGGTAGAAATTGCGGGGGTTATTGGTTTTCTGGTGGTGCTTTTTTCCCTGTGGGCCACCCGGCAAGAGCTGAACCAAGAGGTCGCGGCCGCGCAAGCAAATCAAAGTATCGGTTTAACCCTGCCTACCCCTTCCCCTGCCCCCATCATTGGCGTGGTGGTATTGCCGAGCGGCCATCGTCCGCCCGTCGCCGGTCGCCCCCCGGAACAAGGTGAAGCGGGCGACATTCCCGAACATTTGCGCCCCTTCATCAACAATTACATTCCCCCGCCCTTGCCCACCCCCGGCCCAGAGCAGGCCCGGCTCATTGAAATACCCGCCATCGGCGTCAACCGCGTCATTGTGGCCGGTGATGATTGGGAACAATTGAAAAAAGGGGTGGGCCATCATATTGGCTCTGCCCAACCCGGCAACAGCGGCAACATGGTGCTTTCCGCGCATAATGACATTTTTGGCGAGATTTTCCGTCACCTGGACAAGCTCAAGGCCGGGGATGAGATCATTGTTTCCACTGAAATTCAATCTTACACCTACGTTGTCCGTGAGATCAAAGTGGTGGACCCCACCGATGTATGGGTGCTGGAACCGACTGAGTTCGCCAGTGCCACCCTCATTTCTTGTTACCCCTACCAGATCAACAACAAACGTATCGTCGTGTTTGCCGACCTCATTGAAACCCAACCCTCTGATACCTCGGTTCAATGAGCATTTGTCGCGGCCGCGTAAACGGACACAGGCGTTACGACAAACCTGATAACACGCAGAGCAGGGCATTTTCAAAGTTAACTAGCATAGCTTTATAGCATTCCTTAGCCGGTTTAATCGGAAGACCCATCCCCCTACCCCCTTCCCGGGGGAAGGGGGAAATACCAAGCGTGCCGGTTTTCGAGCGCGCTGACGCGCTCGAAAACCGGCACTTTAGAAAGTTCCCCGCCCCTGGGGGCGGGGTTAGGGGTGGGGGAAAATGCCCGGCACGATGGTGCAGCGCTAAAGAAATCGGACTTTGGAAAAGCCGTGACTCGGTGAGGTGATAGGTCTGCCAGAATGGGTTACAATCCAGCATCATCAATTACGTGTTGTGAGGTTATTTCGTATGAGTACCAGCAAAAAAGTACGCCGTGTGCGGCGGCCGCAGCCCGCTCCCCTTCGCCAACCCATTGAATTCAAAACCACCCCTGCGGCTAAGGTGTCCACCCCCCAAAAACCACAGCTTTCCAGTACGGAAGAAGAGTTGCGGGAGGAATATGCCTATGTGTTACAAGATTTACGGCGGGTGTTTATTCTCGCGGCCGCGATGTTCATCTTGCTCATCGTTATCAACCTTTTCCTCTCCTAAACATGTAGGGCAATGCCCCTGCATCTGGCAAAAATCCGATTTGTTCCTTGGGTATCTCTGCGCCTTCCCTTCCGCGCCCTCCGTGTAACCTCCTCAACTCCCGCAAAAATTGGGATGACCTCAGGAAATCTCCTAATCTCTCAGTCTCCTAAGGCCAGCCTAGAAAACGCCCATGTCGAGTAACCCCTGATGTTCAAAATTGGAGACTTCTCCCGGTTAGGTCAGGTTTCTACCCGTATGTTGCGTCATTACGACCAACTGGGCCTACTCAAACCCAGCCACACCGACAAGTGGACGGGCTATCGTTATTACACCATTGACCAACTGGCCCCCCTACACCGCCTCATCGCCCTCAAAGATTTAGGTTTTAGCCTGGAGCAAATCGCTGGACTGCTCAACCGGGGAGAAGCTCTGCCCGTGCAGGAACTGCGAGGCATGTTGAAACTCCGCCAGGCTGAAATCAATCGGGAGTTGCCGGAGAAGCAGACGCAACTGATCAGTGTCGAGGCTCGTTTACAGCAATTGGAACAGGAAGGCCGCCCTTCACCCTACGAAATTGTGGTCAAATCACTTGATGCACAAACCGTCGCTTCGATTCGGCAGGTTGTCCCTCACATCGCCCAGATGCCTTACTACTGTCAGATGTTGTATGAAGAGTTGTATGCCACGCTCCACCATTACAAGATTGCCCCGGTGGATGTTGAAGTAACGCTTTATCACAATAACGAATTCCGGGAAACCGACCTGGATGTGGAAGTTGCCTTACCTGTGGATCCTTTCACCCAACCCATTTCGGAACAGTTTATGGTGAAAGAATTGCCTATGGTTGAACTCGCGGCCGCGCTCATTTATGAAGGCCCTATCCGCGAGATTACACCTGCTATTCTGGCTCTCCTCACCTACATCGGCACCCACAACCACATCATGGCTGGTCCCCTACGCGAACGTCACCTCTCCGGCCCGGTCCACCACAATGGTCAGCCTGTCCCCTCAGCCATTGTTGAACTCCAGGTTCCCATCACTTCCTCAACCTAGTACAGCTCTACAGAACTCTTTGGTAGATTTAGTCTGACCCATCCCCCTGCCCCCTTCCCGGCGGGAAGGGGATGAGACATAGAGTGCCGGTTTTCGAGCGCGGCCGCGCTCGAAAACCGGCACTTTAGAAAGTTCCCCGCCCCTGGGGGGTTAGAAGTGGGGGTTTCCGGCGACAAACTGATACGGAAACTTGTCATAAAAACATAAACCCACCTTTCGTAAAGCTTTACCAGTAAGTTCCCCATTTTGCCTCTTGACTTTAACATTGTGTCAAGGTGTAGCCTTGTGTCATTGAACAAAACAATTCGGCTCTACCGGCTCGGACGCGGTGAATGAGGAGTCGAGGCTTTAGCCGGTCGAGTCATTCCGACTAAAGTCTCCACTCCCCCGCTAAACCCCAGTAGAGCCAACAATTCTTGGCAGGAGAACCACTATGACACAAACAAACACTCCCCCACACGTTATTTTAGGCACAGGCCAGCTTGGCCTGGCGATTATGGATGAACTGGTGGCACAAGGCTTGCCCGTACGGATGGTCAACCGCCGCGGCCGCGCCCCTGAACCCCTTCCTTCTTCGGTAGAGCTACTGGCCGGGGATGTCACCAACCCTCAGGATGTGGCCCGACTATGTGCTGGGGCCAAGGTGGTTTTTCTGTGCGCCCAACCCGCCTATAACGAATGGCCGGAGAAATTTCCCCCTATTGTCCAGGGCGTTATTCAGGGGCTTTCAGGCACAGGCGTAAAGCTCGTCTTTGGTGACAATCTCTACATGTATGGCCCTACCAACGGTCAGCCCATCCACGAAGGGTTGCCTTACGCGGCTACAGGTCACAAAGGGCGAACCCGGGCGCAGATGGCTCAGGCTCTTTTAGAAGCCCATCACCAGGGGCGGTTTGAGGTAGTTATCGGTCGCGCCTCGGACTTTTATGGCCCTCGGGTAACAGGATCATCTGTAGGGGAGACATTGTTCGCGGCCGCGCTGGCAGGCAAAACCGTCAATATGATCGGCAATCTGGACCTGCCCCACACCTACAGCTATATCGGCGATTTTGCCCAGGCCCTTATCACCCTCAGCCAGCATGAATCAGCCAGTGGTCGGGCCTGGCACATACCCAACGACCAAACCCTCACCACCCGCCAATTCATTGACCTGGTGGCTCAAGCAATCAACCAACCGATCAAAACGCGTACCATGGGCAAGGTGGGAATAACGCTGGTAGGTTTATTTCAGCCCATCGTGCGGGAATTTAAGGAAATGTTGTACGAGTTTGAGGAGCCTTATGTGGTGGATCACAGCCAGTTTGCCCAGGCATTTGGCGTGAAGGTCACACCCCATGCCCAGGCCATTCAGGCCACGGTCGCCTGGTATCGGCAACAGGCGACAAAACCCTCATCGCCCCGTCCAGTGGCGGTGAACGACGAGCAGGCAGGTGTTTTGCACCACGTCTAGTCCGGCCAACCGAGCAGTTGCGGCCGCGGCCGCGTGCTCAATCCCCAACTGCATCCACACCGCTTTCGCCCCAATGGCTACCGCCTGCTCCACAAAGGAGGGGACATTCTCACTCCGCTGGAAAAGAAGCACCAAATCCACCGGCTCAGGAATGTCTTCCAGGCTGTCATAAGCCGTTTCGCCTAGCCCCTCTGCCAGATTGGGGTTCACCGGAATAATGCGGTAGCCCTGTTTTTGCAGATAAGCGGGCACATAGTAACCAGCTTTGGCGGGGTAACGAGAAAACCCGACCACGGCAATCGTGTGGCAAGTCTGCATGATACGAATCATCGTTTCATCTGGCATTTTCATTTCTCCTGCGAAAATAACGAACCGCAGAGACGCAGAGAACGCAGAGAAAAGAAAAATCTGTGTAAATCTGTGAAATCTGTGGTTAAAATTTTCATTCATCTTGGTGAGCGCCCCGCTCATGGGGAACTCCTGATAAACGAAAATCGGGTAGGGCGACATGTCGCCCTACCCGATTTTTTATGGTTTATGGTTTACGATCCAGGGCTTTTAGCGGGGGACGTAATTGATTTCTACCCCACTCGTCTCCAGGTTATCACCTAGAATAAAGGTCAGTAAGTCAATCATCGCCTGGGGTTCACGGATACGAGCAGAGAAGTTACCAGGCATACCACTGGGTGAATTACAAGGCCCAGTAGGACATTGTTCGGCAATGTGGGCATTGGGGTTCAAGATGGACTCGTAGGCGTAATCCGCGGCCGCATAACCCTCTACAATACCATCACCGCGCTCCGCCAGGTCACCCAACCAGGGACCAACCCGGTTAGAGCCTTCCACGGCCGGATCACCGTGGCAACTGGTACAGGCATAGGTTGTCTCATACAGACTTTGCCCATTGGCGGCATCACCAGGAACCGTTACCCCTTCTGCTTCTAACAAAGCGGTCACGGTGAGCGGCCATTCGTATGATGGTCCTTCTGGAACCCCCGTACACAAATCATTCTGCCAATTGAGAACGAACTGGGTCACGTTCTCAATTTCATAATCTTGCATGGGGCCACCCAGATTAGCACTCCAGGTAGGCATTTGTGTGCCCACTCGCCCAGCGTAGACGGTACCGTAGATATAATCACGGACGGTGAATTTGTAATCCTGGTCAACCAACCGGGGTGACGGTTCGCCACAGAGCAGATAGGAATCTTTCAACGGCAAACCAACACAGGCGATTGATTCGCCCGCGGCATTGAAACATTCAACCGCATCCCCCTCACTACCATGACAGGTTGCACAGTTATTGAAGAAAATCTCGGCCCCTTTTTCCACATTACGGGCCTGATCTGCGGCCGCGAAACGCTCCAGGCGGGCCGGTTCACGCAACGCGGCATATCCAAAGAGCATCATCGTCATCATAAAAGCCACTGTACCAATGATAATCTTTACTTGCATGGCTTCTCTTCCTCGTTATTCTTTCGGCTTCCCCAAAAAAAATGAAGCAACCAGATAATAAGGGCGTTCATGGAACGCCCTTATCCCTTTATTTAATCTTCTTCGTAGTTCGCATCCGCGTGCCGGTAAGCAACCGTCTGACTGTCAATCAGAAATTCACCGGGGCTGTCAGGATCCTCTACTTGTGCCGTAATGGTCAAGCGCAACATATTGTTCTGTAACGGCTCAACCATCAGCTTAAAATCAGGATCAGGCATGGCATCGCGGGTGTAATAAGTACGGTATTTCGTAGAACCGTCTTCTGCTTCATAAGCAGTACATTCTGGCAGTTCAAGTGGGTTACTACCATTCAGATGACAACCATGCACATAAATCGCTTCTTCCAGAGCCAGTAAAGCTTCTGTCAGGTGATAACGACCGGGGAGAGCCTGCCCTGGTAAATAAACACCGGGCGTCAACTCCTCATAAGGCACGGACTTTAGTTCGCTGTGACCTTCTTGGGGCAGAATTTCCTGGAAAACTTCTTGCTCGGCGGAACTAGTAACACCATATTCCGGCGAACCCATCCAGTTAGAGATGAGCATGATGACGATGAAGGCCATAGAAACGGTCAAGCCTACCCGTCGGTCAATGTAGCGACGACTCTTGCCCACTTCAAAGTAAGGCATCACCGTAAACGCCACCAGCAAACCGGGGATAAGACCAAAAGCGATAATACCTTTGGGGGCTAGTTTCAGCCAGCCCTGCGACCAAGCCAGATACCAGGGAGCAACCACATGCAGAGGTGTCACCAGAGGGTTGGCATGACTTTCCAGGGGGGCGTTATACAGTCGGAATAGCGGCACAGCCACTAAAATCAACGTCGCTAAGGCTGTCCACATCAGTTCATTGGTTAAGAGGTCGGGGATGAAATAGCTCCGTTCATCTTTGGGCACTCGTTTGGCCGTATCTTCACCAATTTCTTCCCGGCCAGGGGGCAGAGAATGACCGTGCAGAACGACTTTGTAATAATGAACAAAGAAGAAAATACCGAGTAGAAGCGGCATGACCAACACATGGAGCAGATACCAGCGGAGCAAACCACCTGCCCCCACTTGGGGCGCACCCGCCAGGAGGAGACCCACATTACGGCCCACAAATTCAGGGCCGGGGTGAGCTTCCGTGGCACTGAGGAACACGGTCAAAGCCCAATAACCCAGTTGGTCCCAGGGGAGCAAATAACCGCTGAAACTCAACATCAGGGTTAGTACCAGCAAGAGCATACCCGTAACCCAGGTGAACTGGCGTGGCTTCTTGTAACTGCCCGTAATAAACGTTCGGAGCATGTGCAGGGCCACAATGAGTACCATCACCTCAGCCCCAAAGCGATGCAGGTTACGCATCAGTTGGCCCAAGGGCACGTTACCGAGGATATTCCAGATGTCTTGATACGCCGCCCCAGGGGAAGGAGTATAGAAAATCATCAGGAAGATACCGGTGAGTGTTTCCCACACAAACAGGAAGGTAGACAACCACCCCAGGCGGAAGGTGGGGTAAATGTGGGTCACTTCGGTGTGGTAGAAGCTGGGGCGAATGTGGAGCCAGAAACCATCGGCATGCGGCCGCAGGCGGGGATTGGGGCGACGGGGTTCATCACCACGCAGGGCGGCCCGGATGTCATTGATATTCATCCCGGCCGTTAACCGCTCTACAGACTCATCCAGTTTGGCAATGGCGGCTTGCTTCAGCCCCATCTCTTGCACTTGTTCTATAAAAGTAGCCATAAGTAAACTCCTCCCTACCTGACTACAACCATCAATAAAGAAAGCTGTTTCATTAAGAGGCGCGTCCAATTGTGCTGAGTAATGTTTTATTTGACCCGCGTTTGCGAATACCCGTATTAATCAGAAGTTGCGCCGTATTTGCTGGCAAAACCAGAGGCAGGTATTCGTCCGTTTCCCCGCTAGGCTGAGATGTCGCCAAAACAGCCCCACCCGCGTCTACCGCTTCAATTTCAAAACGATCCAGGGTTCGGGGAGCAGGGTCTTCAATGCGCCGACCATCCAAACGGTATTTTGAACCGTGACAGGGGCATTCAAACCGTTCGTTGGCCTCAATCCAGGAGTAAATACAGCCCAAATGGGTGCATACTTTGTAGATTGCGGCCACCCCAATCATATCTTCTGGTTCATCTTCAGCCCGATACATGCGTTCATTGGCTTCGGTGGTATCCAGATTCACCAACCAAAAACGACCTTCGCTGAAAGGTGTCGGTTTAGCATTTTTCGCGGGTAACTGATCAACAGGGACGGCGAACTTACCACCAAACTCACCTTCTTTGAAGCGGGGTAAGGCGAACCAGATAAAAAGGCCGGTAAATTCGGCCGTAAAGAGGGCCATGGAAGCACCCCAAACATAAAAAAGGAATTCGCGGCGAGTCAAGCCTGAATTTGCAGAGGCAGTTGCTTCAGCCATAAGAGGGCATCTCCTGTAAGAAGCAAAAATAGTATTGTCAACCCAAGGGAATTACACACAAAACTGCCTGTAACCAGCTTACAGGCAGTTTTGTATGTACTTTTTATCACAATCAACATTATACCAAACCGGAAAGGGCGGGCAAACGCTACCGGGATTGTTCTGTGGGCGCTGAGGGACTCGAACCCCCGACCCCTTCGGTGTAAACGAAGTGCTCTAACCAACTGAGCTAAGCGCCCAAACCAACGGCGGTGATTATATCTTGAGCGATGAAATATGCCACTATCAGCCAACAAAGGTGGGTCACCAATTTCTAGCGTTGAGAAATTGTTGGGCGTTAGGGGGGAAGATTACTGAACAGCCATCAGGGTGACAGCCGCTCTAATAGCCATTGACCTGGCTCTTGCCAGCGGTAACTGAGGCGGTCATGTAGGCGGCTGGTCTGTCCTTGCCAGAACTCAAAAAGGTGGGGTTGCAGGCGAAAGCCGCCCCAATAGGGCGGCCGCGGTATTTCCTGATGCCTAAATTGATCCTCAATGGCCTGGAGTTGGGCATCCAAGGTTTCGCGGCCGCGGATCACTTCACTTTGCGCTGAAGCCCAGGCCCCTACCTGACTCCCCCGCGGCCGCGTGCGGAAATAGGCGTCAGACTCATCTGGTGGAATGGGCGTCACAATACCCTCAATACGCACCTGCCGGTGATGTTCATACCACCAAAAGACCAGAGCCGCCCAGGGATTACGAGCCAACTCCTGACCTTTGCGGCTCTCGTAGTGGGTAAAAAAGGTAAATCCGCGCTCGTCAAACCCTTTAAGCAGCACCATCCGCGCCGAGGGGCGGCCATCAGGGGTAGCGGTCGCCAGGGTCATGGCTTCTACCTGGGGCAAATGATCTTGTGTCGCGGCCGCGAACCACATGCCAAACTGGATCAATGGGTCTGCGGACAGTTCGGCTTCCCACAAACCCTGGGCTTCAAATTGCGCTCGCATCTCTCTACTTCGATTCATGATATTGATTCACTGGGGTGGCCTACACCGACCATTATCGCGGCATCGGACTGCTCTTGCCGGGAAAGAAAAATCAGGGCTATCAAACAGACAAGCCCCAAAGACAAGGTTGCCAGGACTAAGCCATTAAAATAGTAGAGTTGGACCAAATTGCCCCCTAAGGCGGAAGCCACCACATAACCCAATGCCAACAAAACAGTATAAATGCCCATCGCTACCCCGCGTCCTTCGGTCTGACCGGCTACATCTACCAGGTAAGCCAGGGCCGCCGGGGCAAAACCGGCCTGTACGATAAGGAAGAGGCCATAACCCAATATGACGATGCCCCGGACGAGCGGAGTCCAACCCTCAGAACCATTGATTAAGTAGAAACAGATGGCCGTACCAAACGTGCCGACTACCCCAAAAAACATAACCCGAATACGGGCCGTTTTCTTGAGCACTTCGCCCCAAAGCACAATGCCTGCCCCAAAGGTGAGGGCATAGACAAAGGCAATACGCCCCACTTCGGTGGGGGTAAATCGCCCTACCAGATATTGCCCGGCGATGGGCGAGCGTACCATCAAAATTTGAGTGAATGTTACCCACAGGGCCAGAACAGTGTTGGCGGCCAGCCAGGCCGGGAGCCAGGCGGCGCAACCGAGAGTTGGCCCACACTTGTTTGAGGCCCAGCAGTGGGTTTTCAAAGATGATAGGGCTGTGGGTTTGCCCACCTCGTGCCCCCCAATGAAACAGAAGGGCCACGAACAGGTACACGATGGACAACAGACTAAACGACAAGGTAGCAAATTGTTCCCATAATTGACTGCCCAGCAGGCTGCTGAGAGAGGCGCCGGCAAAGATGGATAGCTCAAAAAGACCCATGATGCGGCCGCGAATGAGCTTCTTGCCCGTGGTTACATCAGACAGGTGGGCCAATATGGCCGGAGTCACCGCGGCCGCGGACAATCCCTCTAACGCCCGGGAGAGGAAAAAAATGACGATGAGGCCACTGATACCAAATAACTGCGTCGCGGCCGCGCCCAACAACGCACTCCACACCAGCAAAGCCCGGGGCGAAAAACGATCAGCCAACATGCCAAACGGGATGGCTCCCAGCAATTCCGCGCCACTAGAGACAATCGTGAGGGCTGCTAACAGCCCTTCATCATAGCGCGAGCTTCCCCGCATGAGCATCCCCAGATAAAAACTTACTAACGCGGTTCCCCCTAAATTGGCCAAACGGAGCAGGCCATTACCAACGAGCACAGCAATGAGCCGGTTTCGTTGTAACGGAGGTAGAACGGTTTTCATCTGTTCGATCAATTGTCCCAAGTTAAACCTCGATTGGGGGTGTGGTGTGGGTAAAGTTTACAGCAAAACACCTACTTACCCCCGTCTCAATTTTCGTATGTATACTGCCCCTCACCCTAACCTGGATAAACCAAAAAATTTATCCGCACATTAACACCGATTTTCGCTGATTAAAGAATCTGCGTTAATCCCCAAAATCTGCGGTTAAACTTCTTGCCAACTGTTGACTCGTTAGGTACTACATCTTTTCCAAGACTTCGCTTGGAAAAAAGGTGTATACATGGATAGGAAGAACACGGATAAAAGCCAAATCAATCGGTGTTTCTCCTATCCGTGAAGATTTCCCAAGCCTTCCATTTTTCAAGAAGATCGACAATTATTTGTCGATGTTGGCGCGTAAGTGCCTAACCCTCTCCCCGCCGGGGCGAGGGGACAAACTCCCGATGAGGGCGAATAGTGAGCAACTGTATAGATTCATTAGGGTAAAACCCGCTCAGCCTCGTATGGCTTTCCCAAAATCCAATTTCTTAGCCCTGTTTCATTATATCCCCTATCCCTAACCATCCTGGATGTCGTTTTGCATGGTTGCACTCTGGCAAAAAACGAAGACAGCCCGGAAAATATACCTATCTCCGGGCTGTCTTGGGTTTTACGCACGACAAAATCTGGGGCTGACTACTGTTTTACCGCATTAGGGCGTAACCGTAAGGGGATTCGTATATCCCAATGACATCATTTGGAACCAGCTATTGCCGATTTGCAGGGGAAGCGGGTTGCCGCTGGCATCGGTGAAGGTGAGCATATCGCTGCGGTTGGTGCGGGTCCAGGTGCCTTCGTACATCTGCCCATCACGGAAAATGACAACGCGGCCGCTACTCCAAATCTGGGCCTGCAACGACAACCAGGTGCAAACCCCGTTGGTGATCTGCTCACAAATGGTGGCATCTTCCTGGTGATTGGCAAAAACGACTACCACATTGGCGGCCCGTACCTGCTCCAGGGTGTTGCCGTCTAGATGGGGTTGACCGGCTGACCAGCGCAGATACCGTCCCGCGGCCGCGTCATATTGCCAGTTCACTGTTTCCCATTGGTAATCCAGAGTGATGTTGGTGGCGGGTGTGCCACCAGCCGGGGGGGTAGAACTAAAACTCATGGTGCTACTGAAAACAGGCGGCGTGTTTAGCCCTTTATTGGTCAATCCCTGCCAGAACTGTGCCGGATCACCGTAAAGCGTGTGTTCATAAGGTTTGCTCGTGTCGCCGGTGCGGTAGTAACCCAGTTCGTTGGAGCGCATCACCCGGTCGGCAAAGTCCGAGGCGAAGAGCCGCTGGTTGACGCCGGTGCTGGCCCCGGAAAAGAAGAGAGCGGCGTCGTACATGGCCGGAATTTCCAGGTCAATGAGGCGGGCACTGCGGATGGGGCCAACCGTAGCCGGTGTCTGGCCGTAGAAAATGGCTGTGAAGCGGGTAATGGTGGCCTCGGCGATATGTTCATAGATGATGTCTGCCTGGTTGAGGCCTGACTGCGGCCGCACATAACTCGGCGGCGCGTTGGATAGCTTCACGGCTATGGGGCGGCGCAACAACACCGCAGGGTCTGCCACCTGTTCACCCGTCAGGGGATTACGGTCGGTGCCGAAATCGGCGGCGGTGAGCAGGAAAACCCCTTCAGGCAAGGGGGTGGCGGTGAGGGTGGGCACGAATGTGGCGGTAGCCGGAGCGGCCAGGGTAGGCGGGGCGGCCAATGTGGCGGTAGCGGCTAAGGGAGCCGAGGTGGCGGTATTCGCGGCCGCGACCTCAGCCGTAGGCACGGCTACCGTGGCCTGAAGGGTAGGAGTTTCTTCACCCCCACAGGACGTAAGGATGAGGGCAAGTAGGGTGAGAATAGCGATAAGGCGTGAGATGTGAGTCGTGGTGCGTGGTGCGTGGTGCGTGGTATGGGCTGTTTCAATAGTTTTCATGCGTGTCCTATAAAAGTGGGTTTGGCGTTTTAACTCCTCTGGAGACTAAGAAATTAAGAGACTGAGAGATTTCCAGAGGTCGTGCTAATTTTCGCCAAAGTCGAGTAAAAAGAGTAGGACACGGATAAACAGTATATCCTCATCCCCGACCCTGCTCCCTGGCAGGGAGAAGGGGGTTCCCGCGCCCTGATGGGGAGAGGGCCAGGGTGAGGGAGTTCATCCGTGTCCTAACAACTGAGTTCCAACGAGTTCCCTTGAGTCCCCAGGACCTACGCTTCGTCCAGGGCGGCGACGCCGGGCAGTTCTTTGCCTTCGAGCAGTTCCAGGCTGGCCCCGCCGCCGGTGCTGACGTGGGTCATTTTATCAGTGAGACCAGCTTTGGCAACCGCGGCCGCGGAATCACCGCCCCCAATAATCACCTTTGTACCCTTATCGGCCAATCCGGCTAACAGTTGGGCCATGGCATTGGTCCCCACAGCAAACCGATCAAACTCAAACACGCCCATCGGCCCATTCCAGACCACCAGTTTGGCTCCTTCCAACTGTTGGTTGAAATATTGCACCGTTACCAGACCAATATCCAGGGCCATTTTGTCGGCCGGGATTTCGCTGACGGGCACATCAGTTCCTGGCGCCTCGGCGTCGAATTTATCGGCAATGACCACATCTACCGGCAGGATGAGCCGCTCGGAGTCGGTCTCTAGCAGGCGTTTGGCTTCGGGCAGGGCCTCATTTTCTACCAGGGACGTGCCGATTTCCAGCCCTTTGGCCTTGAGGAAGGTGTTGGCCATGCCGCCACCGATGAGCACTTTGTCGGCTTTGTGGAGCAGGTTCTCAATGAGCAGGATTTTGTCGGAGATTTTGGCCCCGCCCATGATGGCGATGTAGGGATGGGGTGGGTTATTGACGGCCATACCCAACGCCTTGATTTCGGCGTCCATCAGGAAACCGGCCCCACATTCGCCCCCTTTGGCCCGCATGGGGTGAACCACACCTTCGGTGCTGGCGTGGGCACGATGGGCCGAGCCGAAGGCATCGTTGACGTAGGCATCGGCCAGTTCGGCCAGTTGAGCGGAGAGTTCGGGGGTGTTTTTGGTTTCGCCGGGGTGGAAGCGGGTGTTTTCCAGGATGAGGATTTCACCGGGCTGGAGCGCGGCGGCCGCTTTCGCCGCTTCCCCTACCAACTCATCCACCTTCTTCACCGGTCGTCCCAAAATTTCTTGCAAGCGGGCCGCCACCGGGTCCATGCGGTAATGGGCCTCTTGCGCCTTGGGCCGTCCCAGATGAGAACAGAGGATTATGGCGGCATTTTGTTCCAGCAGATAGTTAATGGTGGGCAGTGCGGCCTGGATGCGGTTATCGTCGGTGACGGTGATGGGGGCTTCTTTGCCACTGAGCGGCACATTAAAGTCCACCCGTACCAGCACTTTTTTGCCCTGGAGATTCATTTGGGTAATTGATTTTTTGTTCATGGGTTCCTCGTGATGGTGACGAGTCTCCTGGTCTCTCAGTCTCTTAGTCTCCTTTGGGGAGGAGACTAAGAGACTGAGAGATTGAGAGACTGGGATTGTGTTTCTAGCGTCAATAAACGCCAGGGTATTTTAGCATAGGGGGGAAGGGCATGAAACGTGCTGAAAAGCACACGATTGGGGTGATGAAGAGAGGGTTCCCGACTCCAGGCTCTAGGGCGCGGCCGCGAACATCAGTGCTGAGATAAAAGTGCTGAGTGCTGAGAGGAGAACGCGGCCGCAAACCAAATTATGAGGGATGAATTATGAAGGATGAAGGGGGAACGCGGCCGCAACAGTGCTTTCCCTGTGTTTAACTCCACTCAAGAAAGGGGCACGCGGCCGCAACCACTATTTTCTTCTGTTCATCTAACAACACAAACGGAGAAAGTTCAGTGATGAGACAAAAGGGATGAGGAGTGAGAGGGGGAACCCGGCCACAGTACGAAGATAACATATGTGAATGTTGCCCTGCCAACAAGAAAAAATACACAGCCGCGCAACGGTGGCTCGGTAGAACACCGTTGCAGCGAGTGTTTTGTTAAACAGGAATACCAGCCGGAGGAAGAACATCTTGCCACAGCCAAGGCAGAAAACTATTTACAATTGCTAGCTACAGTTCTGGGGTAAAGAGGGATGCGTTCCTGTTCTAGTATAGCCCATTCATAATAGTAAGGATCGCACTTGTAATTGGGCGACTGAGTATAGAAAACAACCCGGTCAACAAGGCTATCTCCAGTTAGACCATGATTTTTAGGCGTGACCCTGAATGCAATTCTTTGTTTTGAATAGGCCAATACATAATGATCAGAGACCCAACCACCTTCTTCCCCAATAAGCGGCAACGAAACATAATCTGGTAGGCCTAGACTTGATTGAAACAATAGTTCAACAGGAAATCGTTCCTGAATGGCGACAAAAAAGTAATCAACCGTACCATTGATGATATGAATATTGCCATTGACTAAATCATCAGTTCCATAGGGCAAAAGCATATGACAACTAATGTCACCATAGACGTTTTCATAATGTTGTATTCCCAAATAATCACCCCAAGGGAGAATAGTCTTATCTATTAAAGGATCTTCTCGTAAGAATGCAATCGCCTCTTCTTCAGATTGACCTAAGATAATACCGTGCCAACAGTAACTAGGACATTTTCGATGTCAAAAGCATCCCTCAATTCAGAAGGCGGAAAATTTATTAATGGTTTTGTCGAGAATAAATTATTACCATAGTTCAATCCTTCTTTAGGTTCAAATTGTGTCTGTGGGGTACAGCCAACTACCAAAGACACCCATATTGTAATCAGGAACTGTTTTGATAACTGAACTATACTTTCCCTGTTCATTGCCCAGTAACTCCTTGGTTCAAGAATGCGTTGTAAACCCAGCTGGTGTAAAAACTTTGCCTTACTGTCCCTGGTCCAGCCCCTGCGTCAGGTGATTTTATATACGATGGATCAGAGCAGATATTGACGCACAAGTTATAGGCGACCTTGCCGTGGCGAGGTGTTCTCCCTTCCACAGTGAGCTTCGCTGCGGCCGCGTCTCCTAACCGCGCCACCCCTGCCCAACTCGCGGCCGCAATCCCATTTTCCCTCTAATCACGTTACGCAACAACGCGGCCGCACCACCCAATTATGAGGGATGAATTATGAATCACCTCGGTCAGGAGTGCAGGGAGATTTAAGATTGGCCCCATGTAAAGAATAAATCTTTACCCAAATGCGCTTTGATATGTTCTTGTCTTTTATGATCAATTAACAATGGCGAGGGAGAAGTTATGAGCACTACTCCCCTATCTGATAACTCTCTTTTTTCTTCACAAGGAGTAGACAATAGTTTTGCACGATTCATTATCTCGACATATTCTGGGCCGAAATAATTAGCCCAATAAATAGTTGGCAATCCTTTGTTCAGATCTATAGGAACAACAGTTTGTCCATAGTGGGAATCTTGCACAGTTAACATTTTGATAGCATCTTCTGTTTGGTGGATACTACCATATGTTGGTTGAATCAAATCATAAATAGCATTGCTGAAGTTTAAAAACGTAGAAACATTTGTGTCAACCTGAAAATACTTTTGATCCACCCATATGCTTATGGTGTTAAAACCAAAAGCAAAAAATCCCATAGAAACTGCGATCTCAGATTGATAAGGCCTCTCACGTCGCATCAGGAAATTATTAGATGAGTTCCATTTTTTTAGCACTGTTCCCATTACTACCTTGTCAACTACTTTCCATTTTCCACCACTATCAAACGACTCTGGAGCAAATTCACTTCCCAGGGTAAAAAATAGTTCTAGTACCTGTTTTGCGACCTGCTGAGTTCGTATGTTCTTACGAGTAAAAAAAACCAAGCTGATGGTTTGTGTTTCCATTCCTATCCCTATATCCAAAAAAGCAGTTTAGGCTTAGTTTGGCGATCTCTGATATTGATATCCTTCCAGGTGTCCTCAAATGGCAACCCTCTTGCTGGAGCGAGGTGTTCTCCCTTCCACGTAGAGCCTTTCTGCGGCCGCGTCTCCCGACCGAGCCACCCCTGCCCAACTCGCGGCCGCAAACCCATTTTCCCTCTAATCACGTTACGCAACAACGCGGCCGCAACACTCTCCTCGCATCCACATGCACCAGACCCCAGGCCAGGGTTATAATCTACCCATGAAATTGCCAGAAGTTTTAGCCGGTCTGCGGCGCAATCGGGATTTTATGAGCCAGGTCGTGGCCTGGGAACGGTTTCGCGCCCGGCCCCCACAAACGATGGCCCTGGAATGTGCCCTGCGGCCGCAACTGCAAAACGCGCTCAACCAACGGGGCCTGAACACCTTCTTCACCCACCAGGCGGCCGCGATTAATGCCGCCCTCCAGGGCCAGAATGTCGTCATTGCTACCAGCACCGCCTCTGGCAAAACCCTCTGCTACAACGTGCCCGTGCTGGAGACGATGTTGGCGCGGCCGCAAAGCCGCGCCCTCTACCTCTTCCCCACCAAAGCCCTGGCCCAAGACCAACTGGCCGAAGCCCGCGCCCTGGTCGAAGCGGGCAATCTCCGCATCCCGGTCAACAGCTACGATGGCGACACCCCTTCCAGCCAACGCAGTAAAGTCCGGCGCGAAAGCGGCATCCTCATCACCAACCCGGACATGCTCCACGCCGGAATTTTGCCCACTCACACCAACTGGCGCGACCTGTTCCGCCACCTGCAATTTGTGGTCATTGATGAAATTCACACCTACCGGGGCGTCTTTGGCAGCCATGTCGCCAATGTCATCCGGCGTCTGCAACGGCTGTGCCACTTTTACGGCAGTAATCCCCAGTTTATCGTCTGCTCGGCGACCATTGCCAATCCGCGTGAACATGCCGAACGGCTGGTGGAACGCCCCTTTACCCTGGTGGATGAGTCGCAAAATGGCTCACCCTCTGGCGAAAAGCAGTTCATCCTCTACAACCCGCCCATCGTGGATGAGGAGTTGGGGTTGCGGCAAAGTATGGTGATGGCGGTGCGAGACGCGGCCGCGACGTTTCTCCACCATGACATCCAGACCATCGTCTTTGCCCGCGCCCGCCAGACGGTCGAACTGCTGCTGAGTTACATCCGGGATGAGATGGCCTATCGCGGCCGCGAACCGCAAACCATCAGCGGCTACCGGGGCGGCTACCTGCCCCTGGAGCGGCGCGAAATCGAGCGGGGCCTGCGTGATGGCTCGGTGCGCGGCGTCGTCGCCACCAATGCCCTGGAACTGGGCATAGACATCGGCCAACTGAGTGCGGCCATCATCACCGGTTATCCGGGCAGCATCGCCTCGGTGTGGCAACAGGCGGGCCGGGCCGGGCGGCGCACCGACGAATCGGCCGTCATTTTCATCGCCAGCAACAGCCCGCTCGACCAATACATCTGCACCCACCCCCGTTACCTCTTCGGCACCTCCCCGGAACACGCCCTCACCAACCCCGACAACCTGCGCATTCTGGTCAAACATCTGCTCTGCGCCACCTACGAATTGCCCTTTGGCCGGGATGAATCGTTTGGCGAATTTGGGCCGGTTGAGGAGTTGTTGGAAACCTTGCGCGAAGCGGGGGCCGTGCATCAGACCCGCGACCAATACCATTGGCTGGGCGAGGGGCAACCGTCGCACAGCTTCTCGCTCCGCACCAGCGGCGACGAACCCGTCGTCATTCAGGATATGACCGGCCCCACCGTCATCGGCGAACTGGATTTGGAGAGTGCGCCCAGCCTGATTCACGAAGGGGCGATTTACATGCACCAGGCCCGCACCTACCGGGTTGAGGAGTTCGATTGGGATGGGCGGCTGGCCCATGTGGTGCCGGTGGAAGTGGATTATTACACCAGGGCCAGCATCGGTAGCTCGATTCGGGAGTTGAACGCGGAGCAGGAAGAGGTACGCGGCCGCATCCTTCATGCCTTCGGTGATGTGCGCGTGGTCACCCAGGCCACCAGCTTCCGCAAAATCAAACGGTACAGCCACGAAACCCTGGGCTACGGCCAGATTGATCTGCCCCCCATGGAGCGGCTGACCAACGGCTATTGGCTGGTTTTCAGCGAGGCGCTAACCGAGGAGTTGTACGACGCCGGGATTTTGCTCCGCCCCAATGATTACGGCCCCAACTGGCAGGCCCAACGGCAACTGGCCCTGGAGCGTGACGGGCACAAATGCCGCACCTGTAGCGCCACTGCCCAATCCGGTCAGCCGCTCCACATCCACCATATCCGCCCCTTCCGCGAATACGGCTACATCCCCGGCGAGAATGACCATTACAAACAGGCCAACGTCCTGGACAACCTGGCGACCCTCTGCCCTAGTTGTCACCGGCAAGCCGAAGCGGGTCAGCAGACTCGTTCGGCCCTCGGTGGGCTGGCCTATGTGCTGGGCAACCTGGCTCCCCTCTATCTGATGTGTGATCCCAGTGATATTGCCGTGTCGGCGGATGGGCGCAACCCGCTGACCCAGGCGCCCACGTTGGTTATTTATGAGGTGGTGGCCGATGGGGTGGGGTTTAGTCAACGGCTGTTTGAACTGCAAGAGATGCTGTTCGCGGCCGCGTTGGAGCTGGTGCAGGATTGTCGTTGCCGGGACGGTTGCCCCGCCTGTGTCGGCCCCCCCGGCGACATCGGCCCGGACACCAAGGATGTCACCCGGCAACTGCTCAAGGTGATGACCTCATTTGCCCCTGTTAGCGAGTGAACTGTTCCCTAATCAGCTCCAGCCAGAAAAGATTTATCCACAGATGGCACAGATGAGGCTTACGCAGATTAAAGATTTATCTGCGTGAAAATCTGTGCCATCTGTGGTTCACTTCTTGCTATCTGTACAAAAAGCTGACTTGCAAGGCACTACATCTTTTCCAAGACTTCGCTTGGAAAAAAAGGTGTACACACGGATAGGAAGAACACGGATAAAAGCCCAAAGCCATCCGTGTTTGTCCTATCCGTGTACGAAAGATTTTCCAAGTCTGCCATTTTTCAAGAAAATCGACAATTTTTGTCGCTATTGGCGCGTATGCGCCTAAAAAGAAACCGCCAAGACGTTCTAAATCTTGGCGGTAAATTCCCCCAATCTCTCAGTCTCTTAGTCTCTCAGTCTCCTCCCCCAACAATCCCCGAAAACCCCACCGCCTCCGCCCCCACATGCGCCCCGATGGCCGGGGCAATGAGCATCGGTTCGATGTCCAGGCAATCCGGGGGAATGAGATCACGGACAGCCTGTTTGAGCGCGGCCGCGTCTGCGGCCGCGTTACTGTGCAAAATCACCAGCTTATCAAACGGGGCCAACTCCCGAATCATCTGCTCCACCCGGGCCAATGATTTCCCTCGTGTGCGTACCCGCTCCACCACTTCCACCTTGCCGTTCTGAATGCCAATCACCGGCTTAATCTGCAACAATGTGCCCAACCCAAACTGGGCCAGGCTGACCCGCCCACTGCGGCGCAGGGAATCCAGGGTGTTGAGGGTAGCAAAGGTGCGAACGCTGGGATAGGTGTCGTGGAGAAGGGCCATGATTTCGGGGACGGTGTGCCCGGCCGCGGCCGCGTCGGCCGCCAACCAGGCCAACAACCCCGTCCCCAACGTCAACTGCCCCGAATCAAACAGATGGATCGGCACGCGCGTCACCGCTTCGGCTCCCAACCGGGCCGCGTTGTACACCAGGCTCAACCCCGAAGCGATATGCACCGAGATAATGGCCGTCGCCCCTTCATCGGCCAGCTTTTCATACAGCTCCGTATACGCCGCTGGCGAAGGGGCCGCCGTCTTGGGGTGATCCGGGTAGCGGCTCAGATTCTCATAAAACTCCTGCCGCCCCAAATCCACCCCATCCAGATACCCCTTGTCGCCAATGTTGATGTACACCGGCAAAATCGTGATGCCATACCGTTCAGCCACCACCGGGGGAATATCCCCGGCACTGTCAATCACCACTTTGATCGTCATCCCATACTCCTACAAAAATAAGTTTCGAGTTTCGAGTTTCAGGTTTCAAGTTCTGAATTCTGAACTCGCTACTCGCTACTCGCAAACTCGCTGTAAACCTGTGGTTCACCTGTTTTCGCTTTTGATAAAGGCCGCCCCCTTCGTCACGAGGCGGTTGCTGCGACTGATGGGTTTGTCATCGGTCAGTTGGGCCAGGTGGGTGGCTAAATCTTCCAGGCTGGCCAGATTATGCACCGGCAAAAAATCATCTACGTGGGGCAACGCGGCCACAATCCCTCGTGTGAGTGGTTCGTATTGGGTCGAACCCAGAAGCGGGTTGAGCCAGATGAGCCGGTGACAACTTTTGTGCAGGCGGTCCATCTCTTTTTTTAGCAGGGCCGGGTCGCCGCGATCCCAGCCGTCGCTGATAACCAACACAATCGCCCCCCGCCCCAACACCCGCCGCCCCCAGTCATAGTTAAACGTCTTGATGGCCTCACCAATGCGGGTTCCACCCGCCCAATCATGGATCAACCCAGACACGTTGTGCAGGGCGCGGTCTATGTCTTTGTCACGCAAGGGGTAGGTAATGCGGGTAAGCCGGGTGCTGAAAACAAAGGCTTCGACTTTCTGCTCCAGCCCGGCGGTCAGGCTGTAGATGAAGTGGAGTAGCAGGCGAGAATATCGTTCCATCGAACCACTGATGTCGGCGATGACGATGAGCGGCCGCGGCCTGTATTTGGGTTGGCGGTAAGGCCAATCCAGCAGTTCTCCCCCATAACGGAGATTTTTACGCAGCAGACGGCGCAAATCGGGGTTGCGGCCGCGGCCCGTTTGTGTGCGTCGGGTGCGTCGTTCCCCTAACTGCCAGACCATCGCCGCCATCATGCGGCGCACCGCTTCCAACTCTTCCGCGGAGAGATCGTCAAAATCTTTCTGGCGCAACATCTCCTGCGTGCTGTAGGTTTGAGTAACTTCAATCACCTCGATGGGTTCTTCATCTGCCTGATCGGGTGTTTCCTTTTCTTTCTGGGCGGCATTTTCTTGCAGGTCAGGCGGTTTGATGATGGGGTCTTTAGGGCGGGGCGGCTCCCGGCGGAACAGATCAGCCAGGGAGAGTTCATGGACGGGTCTGCGCCAGAACAGGTCAAAGGCTTGCTCAAAGAGGGGCAAATCTTCTTTGTTGTGCACGAGCAGGCTTTGTAGGGTGTAGAAAAAATCGCTCCGGCGGCCAATTTGCACCAGGGAGAGCGCCTGCACCAGGTCAATGACCCGACCAGGGTTGACATCCAGCCCCAGTTCCCGCAAGAGCCGGTTAAACAGCACCAGATTGTGTAAAAGGTGACCAGAGGGTTCGTTGTTATTGCTCACGATGGTTGTCCAGGAGTTTCAACGCGGCCGCAGGCAATTCAGGTAGTGGCGCGGGTTGGCTGTAATCCAGGCGTAGGTCATAAGCCGCCCGGTCGTAAATGGCGTGAATCGCCCCGCCGATGTCCAGAGGGATGTCAGGGTCTGGGTCAAGCAAGGGAACGGGAACAATGGGAATGGATTCGGTCAGAGAAAGGGGCCAGATTTCCACCGTGGTGGTAGAGGCACGTTGCAGGAAAATGAAGTAAGGGGCGTGGGGCAATTCTGGCTCAACAATGGGGAACCGTTCGCCATTTCGGAGTAAATCTATCTCCAGGAGATGCACGCGGCCGCGAGCCAAATCCCGTCGTTTGTCCTGATAATCCCGATAAGCCTGATGTCCCTTCCGTTTATTGACTGGCGACAAAATCTCAATCGCCGTCACCAGCCGATTGGTTCCCACCTGTTTTATCTCGACGGTAAACAGTTTTACCGGTACTTCTTGCGCTACTGTACCCAGAATCGGCGGTGGCGAAATGGGGGTATACCCTTGAACAGACGTTTCACGCAGACGCCTGGGGTAAATGACGCCCACATCGGGAATCATGGTCTGTGGTTTGGACGCGATGAATATTTCCTCATAGGTGGTACGGGGAAAAACGGCGGCGATATAGTGCGGCCGCAACCCCGGTGCTAATCGGTCTCTTATCTCTAGCGCCAGGCTGGCATGGAAATCTTCCCACATCAATGGGTCTTCCAGATAGGGATCCATGCCAGGGAAAGGCGATTGGCTCATTTTCCGACTCCTTGATCGAACCATTGCCGGTTGGTACGCTCTGCACCTCGGCTCAAGCGGGCTTATTACCCCGATTTAAGGAGTCACCATGTCTGAGTTTCGCACCGAAAAAGACTCATTAGGCAACGTGTATGTCCCCGTTGAGGCCTACTGGGGCGCACAAACCCAACGAGCCATCCACAATTTTCCCATCACTGGTCTCAAACCGTACCCGGCTTTCATCTGGTCAATGGCGCTGATCAAACGCGCGGCCGCGGAAGTCAACCACGATCTCGGTTTGTTCGATGATAAACAGGTGGGCGAACGCACCATCACCGGCAAACAAATGGCCCAGGCCATTATGAACGCCGCCGACGAGGTGATCGGCGGCAGTTGGAACAGCCAGTTTGTAGTGGACCCTATCCAGGCGGGCGCGGGAACCAGCCACAACATGAACGTCAACGAGGTCATCGCCAACCTGGCGAACATGGGGTTAGGGTTCTCCCTGGACGCTTCTGGTAAACCGGTCAGCCCCAACGATCATGTCAACATGGCCCAATCCACCAACGACACCATCCCCACCGCCATCCGCCTGGGCTGTTTATACCGGTTGGATGAACTGCTGGAGACGTTGGACAACCTCGCGGCCGCGTTCCGTGCCAAAGCCGTCGAGTTTGATCATGTGCTGAAAAGCGGCCGCACCCACCTGCAAGATGCCGTGCCCGTCCGTTTGGGGCAGGAATTTGGGGCGTATGCCAAGAGTGTGTCACGCAACCGAGAAAAAATCGTCCAGGCCGCTACGGGCCTGCGCCGCTTAGGCATTGGCGGCACGGCCACCGGCTCCGCCCTCAACGCCCATCCCGAATACCACAGCCGCATGGTCACGGTGCTGAGCCGCCTCGCCAATCTGGAACTCCATGAGAGCGACGACCTGTTTGAGTCCATGCAAAGCATGGGTGATGCCGTCCATTTCAGTGGCGCGTTACGCACCCTGGCCCAGGACATGACCCGCATCGCCAACGACTTCCGCCTGCTCTCCTCTGGCCCCAGCACCGGCCTCGACGAAATCCGTCTGCCCGCCGTACAACCCGGCTCGTCCATCATGCCCGGCAAGGTCAACCCCGTCCTGGCCGAGATGACCAACATGGCGATGTTCCAGGTGATGGGCAACGATTTAACCGTCATGCTGGCGGGGCAGGCGGGGCAACTGGAACTGAACGTGATGATGCCCATCATCGCCTACAACCTGTTCCAGAGCATGGACATCATCATCAACGCCCTCAACGCCTTCCGCGAGAAATGTCTGGTGGGGGTCAAGGCCAATGAGGAAAAGGCCACCGGCTGGCTCGCCAAAAACGCCATTCTGGTCACCGCCCTCAACCCGGTCATCGGCTACGCTAAAGGAGCGGAAGTCGCTAAAGAAGCCATGGCCAGCAATCGCACCGTGCGTGAAGTGGTGGTCGAAAAAGGCTACCTCTCCGGCGAAGAAGTAGGGATGGCGCTTTTGTCTGACCTCTGGAGACTAGAAGTGAGAGATTAAGAGATTTCCAGAGGGTGGGCTAATTTTCGCCACAATCGAGTAAGTAAAACGTATTGCCTTGTCGGTCATGTTAGGTTGGTTCAATCTTTTAAGTAGCAAAGATTCACCCAATGATTGTGCTGGGTCCACAGCGGGGATTCTTCCTCGAAGACAGCGCCGGAACAGTGCGAAGCCAATTGGTCAATGACACGGCCCACATCGGGTGATTTCCTTAGACGCCCAGAAGATTGAACCAATCTCTTATTTTTATGCGTCGAATCTTGTTTCTAATCGCCTTGGGCCTGGGATTGTTTTTGTTGCCGCTGGCAACCCTGGCCCAAGATGGGGATGACGGGGAGCCAACCAATACCACCCCCATCCCTAAAGTGCATGTGGTTCAGGCGGGGGAAACCCTGTCTAGCATCGCCGACCTGTATGGCATAACGGTGGATGATCTGATCCTGGTCAACAACCTGACCAACCCGGAGTTTTTGTTTGAGGGGCAGGAGTTGTTCATTCCAGGGCAGGTAGGAGACGCGGCCGCAGCCCTGTACACGGTGCAAATGGGGGATACGTTGGCCAGCATCGCGGCCGCGTTCAACACCACCGCCGAAGAAATCGCCGCCCAAAACAGCCTGCTCAACCCCCAGTTAATTTACGGCGGACAACAACTGATCGTCACCAGCCGCACCGGTTCCGCCCAGCCCACGCCGCTGACTGGAACCTTTCATCTGGTGCAATCAGGTGAGACGTTGGCTTTGTTGGCTTTACGGTATAACGTGGGGCGGGAAGCGCTTGCGGCCGCGAACAACCTCACCCTACCCGCCGTCCTCTTCCGGGGGCAACGCCTCTTCATCCCCGGTGATCAGCCCTATCAGCCCCTCAATGACGAATGGGTACGGGTGACAACCCATGCCCCCCGAGCTATCCAGGGGCAAACCATGTCCGTCTATGTGAAAAATCAGCTTGAGGGTACACCAACCGGCACATTTGCGGGCCAAACACTCCGGTTCACCCCCTATGAAGACGGTTATGTGGCCCTGGTGGGTTTGCCCGTAGACGCGCCCACCGGCCTGCAACCCCTGGAACTCAGTGGTTCGGGCAACCGTCCCTGGCGGCCCTTCCGCCAGTTGATGCTGGTTGTGCCAGAGTCGTTTGGCACGCTGGCCCTGACGCTAGGGGTGGAAGTGGCCCCTCTGCTGGCACCGCAGGTGCGAATAGATGATGATGCCTTACTGGACACCTATTTCACCCAGTTTACGCCGACACGGCTATGGGAAGGGGTGTTCCAATATCCCTTGACCAACACCTTGGTCACGTCTAACTTTGGCGAGTTTCGTACTTACAATGGCAGTGCCCCCATTTTGCACACGGGGGTGGACTTTTTTGCCGCAGAGGGGACGGCAGTGCTCGCGGCCGCGAACGGCATCGTCATCTTCAACCAACCCACCCCCCTGCGCGGCAACGTCATCATCCTCGATCATGGCCTGGGTGTGATGACCGCCTACTTCCACCTCACCGAATCACTGGTGACAGCCGGGCAAACCGTGACCCAAGGCGACCTGATCGGCAAGGTGGGGACAACCGGGTTATCTACTGGCTCCCACCTGCATTGGGATTTGCGCGTCCACAATGTCCCGGTGAGTGGACAACAATGGGTGGAGCAGTTATTTCCCTAACACGAAAGAGGCAAGTTATGACCTCAGACCCCACTCCACCCACCGCCAAGCAATTATTACAAGAGCTACAACACAACGAAACGTTGCGACATCAGCCCGTTGCCGGAAGCGAACTAGACCCCCATCTAGCCCTGTTGCGTACCTGGCAATCTGAACGGCTGGCGAGAACCTACGCCGATTTGTTAGCGGACAAACAGTATCGCCCGGCCTGCGAGTTCTTTCTGAGCGATATTTATGCGCCCCGTGATTTCAGCCAACGGGATCACGATACCCAACGCATTCACGATTTTTTGTCACGGGTGTTTCCCGCCCACATGGTGCAACTGCTGACAGATGTCGTCGAGTTAAACACCTTATCTGCGGAGCTAGACCAGCAATTAGTAAACGTGTTGGTGGATCAACTCCAGGTGACTGACCACATTACCGTAGAACTTTATGCGGAAGGGTATCGGCTTTGCGACAATTTTACCGCACGGGAACATCAAATAGACCTTGTTACTCGGGTTGTGACTCAGGTAGGCGAAGGGTCACGTAAACGGATCATCGGCGTGGCGATGAAGTTAGCCCGTGTGCCGGTTTATCAGGCGGGCTGGGTTGAATTGTATGATTTTCTCCGGCATGGCTACGACGCTTTCCGGCAGATGCGCGATGTCACGAGCTTTGTACAGATTGTCGAACAGCGTGAAAGGCACATCCTGAGCCAGTTATTTGCCAATCCCCAGTCCCTCTGACCCTCTAAAGGTAGACCCCCTGTGCAACTTCACAAAACCCTGCTGTAACCAGTCTCTGTTATCCGGCCAATTTTGTGTTGTCAGACCATTCACTCTAGTGCTCTGGTAAGAAGAAATTTGAAGATGCCAATTTAACGGCGCGGTTTTCGCAGGCTTTCCCACGCCCAGAGTTCCCCGCCCCTGGGGGGGGGTTGGGGTGGGGCGACAAACCAAGGGTGAGACCTGTCATAAAAACACACATCCACCTTTCGTAAAACTGTACGGTGAGCAATTGAGCGTAATTGATACTTGACATTTTATCGCACAGATACTATAGTACATGTACTATAGTATCTATACTATAGTTGACGTAACCCGGCTATTCAACCTGAAGGGAGGGCACGATGTCCCTGAAACATGCCATTCTCGGTTTTTTATCTTTTGTGCCGTTATCAGGTTATGACCTGAAAAAGGCATTTGATAAATCCGTGAGCCATTTTTGGCCTGCCAACCAGAGCCAGATTTACCGCACCCTGGCTGAATTGGAGCGGGAAGGGTTTGTCGAGAAAGAGGTGATTCCGCGTGAAGAGCGGCTCGACATGAAGATTTACGATATTACCGAGGCGGGCGCACGGAGTTACATCGTTGGTTAGCCACGCCCCTACCCCCGCAAGACACCCGCGAACCGTTCCTCATTCAGGTCTATTTTGGCGGCCAACTTACCGATGAGGAACTCATTCATTTGCTCCAGCACGAAATAACAGGGGTGCAGGAACGGCTGGAAGTTTACAAGATGGTCTATGCGCTGTCGCAGGAACAACCAAGCCGGGTGACGGATCCACGAGCGATTTTTATGAGTTTGCTAACACTTGAATATGGGTTAACCGGGCAGGTGGTTTTGTTGCAGTGGCTACAAGGTGCGTTGGAGCGGATTCAGACAGGTAGCTATACGCCAGCGACGATTGCAGAACTGGTAGGAGTTCCCCATGGGGCTGGGGCGCGAAAACTCGGGGAACTCTAGGAACTCAGGGGAACTTGAAACCTGAAACCTGAAACTTGAAACTTATTTTCTCAGGAGAGAAAGAATGAATAAGACGATTCGGAATTTGATTATTTTCGCGGCCGCGACGCTTTTAGGCGGCTTTCTTGGTGTTGCCATAGACCGGGCCAACCCCCCGGCGGATCCCATGCAGGGATTGGGTGCGCTGGTGTGGCTGGCAACCCCATTGCTGACACACCTGCTGCTGCGGGCGTTCGGGGGGGATGGCTGGAAAGATGGGGGGTTGCGGCCGCGTTTCCGCTCCAGTTGGCGTTGGTACCTGTTCGCCCTGCTCAGCTTCCCTCTGGTGGCCTTCGTAATGGTGGCGGTGGGGGCGTTGCTGGGTGTCACCTCACTGGATGGGTTCGCGGAGCAGGGGATGGCGGCTTTTTTGTCACTGTTGGGGTTCAACTTTGCGGCCGCGATGATGAAAAACCTCTTCGAGGAGTTTGCCTGGCGGGGTTATCTGACCCCCCGGCTGGCCTCACTAAAACTCCATCCCGCCGGGCAATACATTATCACCGGCTTTATCTGGGCCAGTTGGCACATTCCCTACTACCTGTATTTCCTCAACCGTGACACGCTCACCGAATTCACCTCGTTGCGCCTGGGGGCATTCATCGCACTGTCGTTTGTTCTGTTGCCACTCCACGCCATCACCTACGGCGAACTACGGCTGTTAAGCGGCTCGGTGTGGCCTGCCTGGTTGCTGCACAACGTTTCCAATGCCGTTTCCTTTGCCCTGATCAGCGGCGGTTTCATCGTCCTGGAGAGGGGACAGAACACCCTCTTCTCACCGGGCACGGAAGGGATTTTGGGGACGGTTTTGTTTGGCCTGCTGGGGGTGGCTCTGTATCAGTACCGGGTGAAACGGACGCCAGAGGTAACGGTGGACGCGGCCGCGGTGGTACATGCGTCGCTTTGATGGTCACAGATGAACCGATTCGTTCAGACCTGACAGGTTTTCAGAAACCTGTCAGGTCTTTTTTTATTCGGGAGCAGGTTGACGGGAAAATAGCTTGTCACTATGATTGCGGCCGCGGGAACACCCTTCTCACATACCCCACACGAAAGGCGGTCTAACCATGTCTCACCCCCCAACCGAACTCCCCTGGGAACAACCTGATTGGCTGAACCAAGCCACAGCCTGGATTCAGGCCGAACTGGATGCACGGAGCTGGCACATTACCGAACCCGTCACCTTACTCCATCAACGCCCGTGGTCTACCTTTGCCCAGGTGGGCACGGATCACGGCACGGTCTACTTCAAAGCCCCTGCGCCGCCATACTTTGAAGCCCCGCTAACCTACTTTCTGGCTCGCCACCGCCCTGATTGCACCGTACCCCTTCTGGCGATTGACCTGGATCAGGGGTGGATTTTGGCGGCGGATGCCGGTAGCACCGTTCGCGCCGTCAGCCCTACCGCCGAGCAGGTGGAACATTGGGTCAAACTCCTGCCCCCTTACGCCGAATTTCAGATGCAGATGGCCGCCCACGTGCCAGAATTTTTGCAAATGGGGATGCCGGATCGGCGGCTGGCGCAGTTGCCTGGCCTGTATGACGAGCTGATGGCGGCGCACGAGAATTTGCGGGTGGGGTTGGAGCCGGGTTTGACGCGTGAGGAGTATGAGCGGTTGTTGCGTTTGCGGCCGCAACTCATCCTCTGGTGTGAACAATTAGCCAGCTACGGCCTGCCCGAAACCCTCACCCACGAAGAACTGCACGACGCCAATGTGCTGGTCAACGGGGACCGCTACATTTACACCGATTGGAGTGATAGCTGTGTGGGGCATCCCTTTTTTACCATGCTGGTGACAATCCGCGCGGCCGCGCACCGCCTCAAATTAGAAGAAGGTGGTCCCGAAATGAAACGGCTGCGCGATGCCTACCTGGAACCCTGGACAAGCTATGCGCCCCGTGAGCAGTTGGTAGAAGCGTTCCGCCTGGCCTACAAGCTGGGGATGCTCAACCGGGCACTGTCCTGGCATCACGGCACAGGGTCGCTAGCGATGAAACACAAAGAGCCATATGCGGACTATGTGCCAGGGTGGTTGCAGGATTTTG